>DASRXW010000024.1:0-15341 GCA_035654055.1 Conexibacter sp. | reverse complement strand
CCATCCGGCGCCTGCCGCTCAGACTGAGCGCGGCGTTAGCGTGCAACTTCATCCGGTGTCCTCCCTTGGGACTGGCGGCCTCGAGAACCACCAGCCTCCAAGGAGGCCCGGATGAACAACGTGCTCAGGAACTACAACTAGCGTGCGGCCGGCGTGGTGCCGGGAGTGCAGCAGGCGTCGGCGCAGCCGTCGTCGGCGAAGGTGGCGCCGTCGAGTGGGGAGGAGACGCAGCAGCCCTCGCCGCGCCACGCCTCGCGGCCCTCCTTGACGGCGACGGCGGCGATCAGCAGCCCGACGCCGGGGTCGAGCCACCACGCGTCGACGAGCGCGTTTCCGAGCAGTCCGACGAGCAGTGCGGCGGCTAGGTAGGCGCACAGCATGTTCTGGCGGCCCTCGCCCTTGGTTGCGGCTGAGCCGAGCTGGTCGGCGAGGCGGGTCTTGGCGATCCCGAGCAGCGGCGTCAGGATCACGACCCGATCGCGAGGCCGATCCCGACCCAGCTCGTCTGCGCGTGCTCGCCGCCGATCAGCGCGCGGATCGACTCGATGCCGACGTAGGGGGCGAGGATGAAGAACTGGATCGCGACGAGCTTCTGCGCGCGCGTCTCGGCGGTGTGGGAGAAGGTGCGCGAGCCGGTGAAGCGCCACACGATGATGACGCTCGCGGCACCCTCGATCACGGAGTTCAGGCCGAAGCCGACCAAGGCGATCGAGGACGCGGCGATGCCGGCCGCGAGCGCGGCGGCTCCCTCGACGGTCATCCACGCCAGCGAGAGCCAGGACAGCAGTCGCACGCGCGCGGCCAGCTCGGCGCAGCGCTCGCGCGAGATCGTCGCGACGGGCGCGGTGGCGATTCGCAGCTCGGTCGCGCTCATGCCCTCACCGGCTCGCCGGTCACGGCGGCGACGAGCTGGCGGCCGGCGTCGGTCAGCTCGTACATGACCATCTTCCCGTCGCGTTCGGAGCGTGCGAGGCCGGCTGCCTTCAACTGCCGGGCGTGGTGGGAGGCCAGCCGCTCGTCGCGGCCGACGATCCAGGCCCGGTCGCCGCGGCGCTGCTCGGTCGCGCCGACAAGGCCCTCTACGACGCGAAGCGCGCCGGCCGGGACCGCTCGCTGATCGGCTGAGGATCAGCTCGCCCGCTCGTAGCGCAGGTAGAGCGTCCCCGAGTCGAACGCGCGGTGCTCGGCCAGCCGCAGCCGGAGCTGCCCGCCGGCCGGCGGGAAGAACGGCTTGCCGCCGCCGACCGCGACCGGGTTGACCCACATGCGGAACTCGTCGATCAGGTCGATCAGTGAGGCGGCGAGCGTCGCGCCGCCGAGGTCGAGGTGGCCGTCGGACTCCTGCTTGAGGCGCGTCACCTCGGCCACCGCCGCGTCGCTACGCACCAGCCGCGCGTCGCCGGCGACCTCGGCGAGCGTGTCGGAGAAGACGACCCGCGGCGTCTCCACGTACGCGCGCGCGAACTCCAGCTCGACTTCGGGCAGATCCTCCCGGCTCGCCGCCTGCGGCCAGAAGCCTTCCATCACCTCGTACATCCGCCGCCCGAACAGGAACGCGGACGCCTCGCGCGCCTGCTCGTTCGCCAGCCGGTGGACCTCCTCGTCCGGCGCCGAGAAGTCGATGCCGCCGTCCGGGTCCTCGACGTAGCCGTCGAGCGACATGCCCATCGAGTAGATCACCTTGCCCATCGGCTGCTCCTCGTCGTCGCGGTCGGTCGTGCAGACCGTACCCGCGACGTCGCGGCTTCGGCCGAAAGGTTTGTGCTGGGCGCCATCGGTGGGTCTGGTGGTGGTGTGGACCCTCGCGCCGATCTCCGCTCGTGCTGTCGCGCCGGTCGGCGCTCCGCGGCGGCGCATCCGCGAGGGCAAGTCTGCGACCGGCCTCTACAGACAAGTATGCGGCCGGTGACGGATCGAGCAGGCGGGCGGGCGCGTCGCGCGCGTGGCCGGGCGAACTCGTTGGGGTGGATTTCGGCTGCGCCGCTACAGACAGGTATGCGGCTCCTCTCGGAACTTTTCGGCAGAGCGCCCGGCGACGGGACTAGTGCAGGTAGACGACAAGCGCGACGAGGGCGGCGGCGGTCGAGCTGCCCGGCCTCGTGCGCGGCGGGGGGTATCGGGCCGGTGCTGAGCGCGACCACAAGACAAGGAACGGAATCGCTCGGCGCTCGCCCCTCGGGCTCGATTGGGGGGGTACAGACGCCGCCCTGCTTCGTCAACCCCATGTCCAGCAATTTCAGGAGGAAGCAAATGCAGTTCGCACAATCCGGCCCGTTTCGTGAAGTAGGGGTAGCGGGCCGTTCGCACAATCCGCCGTTCCTCGGGGGAGAGGGAAGGGCGGCGTTCTGCTGTTCGAGATCAAGGAGAAGGACACGGATGTCTGCCAACAGTCGTAACGAGCCGGACTTCGATCCGGCGATGCTGCTCGCGTTCATCGGCGCCGTGGCGGCGCTCGTGGTGGTGCTGTTCCTCGCGGTTCAGTGGCCGGTGTTCGTGTGGTCGCTGATCCACGCGCGGCCGATGCTGCTCAGTCCGACCGACGCGATCGGCGGCGGGATCGATGTGCTGTTCTCGTCGGATCGCAGTGTGGCGCCGGAGGCGTGGCGTGGGGTCGCCGAGCTGCTGCCGCCGCCGGCCGCGTAGGTCGTGCTCGACCTGGCCGGCGGCCTGGTGGCGTTCGTCGTGGCGCTGGCGGCCGGTGTGCGGTTGGAGCGCTGGAAGGGCCGGCCGAGATTCGGGCTGCGCTCGTGGGACCCGCGCTGGAAGCTGAGACGGCGCGCGTGGGCGGCGACGCGGGATCTGCTGCACCAGCAACGGCCCGAGCTGCCGGACATGGGCATAGCGGGGCCGGCGGGCTTGATCCCGTGCCTGCGCACGATCAAGAACCGGGTCATGCGGCTGCTGGCCGGCGAGCGGCGGATGCCGGAGCCGGCCGGCGGCGATAGCTGGTCGGCCGGTGTGCTGCACGGGACGTTCCTGCGGACGTTGCGTGAGCTGCACGCGCTGGTGGTCGCGCCGACCGGCAGCGGCAAGACGCGCTGGATCGTCACGACGGCGCTGGTCGAGCACGAGGGTGCGACGGTCGTGCTCTCCAACAAGCTCGACCTGTTCCACGCGACCGCGCACCTGCGTCGCGCGGTCGGCCCGGTCGGGATCTACGCGCCGAAGCTCGGGCTCGATCCGGCGGATGGGGAGACGGTGCGGTGGACGCCGCTGCGCGGCTGCGAGTCGTGGGAGACGGCGTTGGACATGGGCCGCTGGATCTACGACGCGAACCCGCATCAGGGCCGCGGGGAGGGCGCGGAGTTCTACGACAAGGAGGCGACCGAGATCCTGTTGCCGCCGCTGCTGCACGCCGCCGCGCTCGCCGGGCGCAACATGCGGCAGGTCTACGAGTGGCTGGGGGCCGGTGACGGCGTGCTGGCGTTGGATGAGCCGGCGGAGATCGTCGCCGGGCGCACGCCGGAGGCCGCGGCGCAGTTGCGCTCGATGCAGCATCTGCACGACCGGCAGCGGTCGTTCACGATCACGGCCGCGCGCCAGTGCGTCGCGGCTTATCAGCACCCGGCGGTGTGCGCCGCGGACGCCGACGAGTTCGACGTTGAGCGGTTCATCCGTGGCAAGGGCACGCTGTACCTCGTCGCGCCGGAGGCGAACAGCGAGATCGTCGCGCCGATCTTCGGCGGGCTGATCGGAAGCCTCCTGCGCGCCTGCGAGCAGCGCGCCCAGGGCTACGCCGACCCGCGGACGGTGCCGCTGGTGAAGATCCTCGCCGACGAGGCAGCGCAGCTCGCGCCGCTGCGCAAGCTGCCGACCTACCTCGCGGTGTCGCGATCCTGGGGCTGTCGCTGGATGGTGGTGTACCAGTCCAACGCGCAGCTCAGACAGCGCTACGGCCACGACGCGGACGCGATCCTCGCCAACACGCTGTTCAAGCTCTTCGTCGGGCCGATCCATGACAAGGCGACCCGCGACGAGCTGGCGGCGCTGCTCGGCGAGGAGCACGTCCGCGAGGTCACGCACAGCACCGACCGGCTCGGGATGGGCGGCGGGCGCTCCGAGCGCGACGGCTACCGGCCGAAGGCCGGCGCCGTCGATCTCGCGACGCTGCCGGACGAGCATGCGGTGATGATCCACCGCAACGACCTGCCGGCGATCGTCCGGCTGCCGTTGTTCAACGACCGGCGCCAGCCGCGCCGACCGAGACGACCGCGGCGATGATGACCGCCGCGAGCATCCCGGCCGCCTCGACGGTCGGCATCGCCGATTACCTCGACGGCAAGACCGTCGCGCCGGAGGCCGGCGACTACTACCTGGGCCGGGACGGGATGCCGGCTGAGGCGCCCGGCCGCTGGGTCGGTGATCCCGACGCGCTCGCGCGCGTCGGGATCACGCCCGGCTGGGTCGAGTCCGGCGAGCTGCGCGCGATGATGGAGGGCCGCCGGCCCGACTCGCCGCGCGAGGCGCCGACGTGGTTGCGCAACGCCGGCCCGGACGGCGAGCGTGCCGGCGGCTTGGATGTGACGTTCTCGGCGCCGAAGGGCGTCAGCGTCGCGTGGGCGCTCGGCGACGATCGCGCCGGGATCGAGGCCGCGCACGAGGCATCCGTCGACGCGGCCCTCGGTTACCTGCGCGAGTCGGTCGAGCTGACGGTCCGCTACGACCCCGCGACCGGCACCGTGCCCGACGCGGCGGCGCACCTGCACGCCGCCGCGTTCACGCACACGACCGCGCGCGGCGTCGGCGCCGCGGTCCCCGACCCGCAGCTGCACACCCACGTCGTCATCACCTCGGTTGAGCGCGCGGACGGCTCGACGGCCGCGGTGCGCTCCCGGCCGGCGTTCCGCTGCGGCGCGCGAGGTCGGCGCCTTCTACCGCGCGCACCTCGCGCACGAGATGCGCGAGCTCGGCTACGAGATCGCGCCGGCCGGCAGAGACGGCCGCTACTTCTCGGTCAGCGGGATCGAGGAGAAGGCCGAGCAGGCATTCTCGAAGCGCACCGCCGAGGTCACGCGCGCCACGCGCGAGTTCCGCGGCAGATACGGCCGCGACCCTGAGCGCGGCGAGCTGCGCGACATGGCGGTCAAGACCCGCTCGCGCAAGCAGCCGCTCCCGCGCGACCGCGCCGAGCTGGACCGTGCCTGGACCGACACCGGCCACGAGGCCGGCACCTCGCGCGAGGCGATCGACCATGCGCGCCACGACGGCCGGGCGCCGGCTGCCGGTCCCGAGCGCTGGGCCGAGCGCGTCGAGGAGGCGGCGACCGCGAAGCGGGCGATCTTCACCGACGCCGAGCTGCGCACGGCCGCGCTCGAGGCGGCCGCCGGCGCCGGGCTCGCGCCCCGCGACGCGCTCGCTGCACGCGAGGAGCTGCGCCGCGACGGCCCGCGTGCTGGATCTCGCAGACGGCCGCATGACCACGGCCCGCGTGCGCGCCGCCGAGCAGGACATCGACCGCCGCCTTGTCGACATGGCCGGCGACCGCGCGCAGGCGATCGACACGGCCGCGCGCGAGCGCGGCATCGCGACGGTCGAGCAGCGTCTTGGCGGCGAGCTGTCGCCCGAGCAGCGGAGCGCGGTGGAGACGATCACCGGCCCCGGCCGCGCCGCCGTGCTGATCGGCCCGGCCGGCACGGGGAAGGGCGTTGTGATCGACGCCGCCGCGCAGGCCGAGCAGGAAGCCGGCCGGGAGGTCTACGGCGTCGCGGTCGCCGGGCGTACTGCGCAGCGCCTCGGCGAAGCCTCTCCGGCGCTGGAGGGCCGCACGCGCACGATCGACAGCTTCGTGACCGCGCTCGACGCCGGTCGGCTGCACGTCGACCACCGAACCACCGTGTATGTCGATGAGGCCGGGATGGGCGACACCGCCCGCCTGGCTCCCCTCGTAGCCGCAGTAGACGAGCGCGGCGGGCGCCTGGTCGCGATCGGGGACCACCGCCAGCTCCCCGCCATCGGCCCCGGCGGCATGTTCGAGCACGCCGCCGAGCGCGTCCCGACCGCACAGCTCGCGGAAGTCCGCCGGACCGAAGATCCGGCGACGCGGGAAGCGTGGCGCGAGCTGCGCGAGGGCGACCCGGCGAAGGCGCTGGCGCACTTCTACGCCCGCGGCGATCTGCGGTTCGCCGACACACGCGCGAGCAGGCGGTCGAGCACGCCGCGCACCGCTACGACGAGCTGGCGCGCGAGCACGGGCACGAGCGCGTCGCGCTGATGTCCGACGCCTCCAACGTCGAGATCGACACGCTGAACCTGCGCGTGCAGGCTCTCCGCGCCGAGCGCGGCGAGCTGACCCCGCAGTCGGTCGAGCACCCGGACGGCCACCGCCTCCACGGACACGATCGCGTCGTCTGGACCGAACCGATGCGGCTTGGCGACGGCGGCCCGCGCGTCGAGAACGGACAGCGCGGCACCATCACGACCGCCGACCCCGAGCACGGCACGCTCTCCGTGCAGCTCGACGCCGGCCGCACCGTGCAGCTCGACGCCGACCAGCTCGACGGGCTGCGGCTCGCCTATGCGGGCCACGTCGTGCGCGAGCAGGGCGCGACCGTCCAGTGCGGCGTCGCGCTCACGGGCGGCTGGCAGACCTCGCGCGAGGGCGTCTACGTGCAGGCGTCCCGCGCGACGGATCGGATCGAGTTTCACGTCTCGCGCGAAGACCTCGACTCGCCCGAGGACGCCGAGCGCGTGCAGCAGCTCGCCGCCCGCGTCGAGCGCAGCGACGCGCAGACGCCTTCAATCTCACAGCCGCTCGAAGACCCCTACCGCGACCCTGGCGAGCAGCGAGGACGCGAGCACGTCGAGCGCTTCGGACCGCCCCGGCCGCCCGAGCGCCTGCCCGCGCCCGCGATCGACCGCGCACCGGAGATCGCGCCATGAGCACCGCCGCCAAGCGCGTCGCGATCAGCCTCGCGATCGGCGAGCGAGACGCCCTGCAGCAGCTTGCCCACGAGGCTGGCGAGCCGATCGCCACCACCGCTGGCCGCCTCGTGCGCGCGGGGCTCGCCGACCACGGCGCACAGCTCGACACCCCGCCGGCGCGCCGCGCCGGCCCACCGCGCGCGCGAGGCGCGAAGCGCCGGCCGGCGCCCGCCGCCGACGCGCCCGCGGACGGGATCGACGCGCTGCGCGCCCGCTACCCGCGCGAGCTGCGCCACCTCCCCGACGACCTCGACGGCGACGCTTACCTGGCCGAGCAGACCGCCGCCTTCATCGCGTGGCGCGCCCGCCTCGACGCCGCCGGCACCGACGCCGACCCGCGCGAAGTGCTCGCCTTCGGCTACGAGCTGGACAGCTTCGCCGCCCGCCTGCAAGACCGCGCACGACGGGGCAGGTGACGCGAGTGGAAGCCGACCGCGCACAGCTCGACCTGACCCCACGACCGCCTCAGCGGCGACGGCTCACCCGCGAGGACGTGATGACGGCGGCCGAGGTCGCCATCGTGCTGGCGTTGCCGAAGTCCACCGTCTACGAACTCGCCCGACGCGGCGAGCTGCCGTGCGCGCGTCTCGGCCGCACCGTGCGCTTCCTGCGCGACGATGTAGAAGCGCGGCTTCGCGGTCGATAGCGCGCCGCAGCCAGTAGCGCGCGTATTGCCGGAGCATCGGGCGGGATGACGTGGGTCGGAACGGTCTGCTGTACGATCAGGTTCAGCACAGCCACATAGACCCCGAGGCACTTCATCAGGGGGCAATCAAGCGGCGGGTCTAGCCCGCCGGATCCGCCCTGCATCGTGTCCAAGGAGCCGAAGTGGAAGTGCGCACCCGCTATACGCGAGGGCGCTCATGGTCCTCGACAGAGTGGTCTGAGAGATCACACGGCAGCGAGCACCTGTCGGCGAGTTCGAGGGTCATCGCTCTGGTGGGTGTACTGGTCGCGCTCCTGGGCGTGCCGACAGCCGTCGTTACCTATCTCACGGCGGTTCAGAATCGTGAGGCGGCGCAGGCGAACGCAACGACTGCCGTCGAGAATCGGCGCACTGCAGAGATACAGCGGCATATCGCACGCACACAGGCGCGGAGCGCCGAGCGGATCGCGCATGTGGAGCTGGAGGTCGCGCGCCTCAAGCTCAAGACAGCGCGCCGGCGCTAGCTGGTCTGCGGTGCTATGCGTCGATGCCATGCGCCGCGTTCATCGCGGCCACCGCGTCGGCATCGAGCTTGGAGTGCAGGTAGCGGTTGGTGGTGGACAGGCTCGCGTGGCCGTAGAAGTCGCGGATCGTGATGAGGTCCACGTTGTTGCGCGCGAGCACTGACCCGGCCGCGTGTCGGAGGCCGTGGAGCCGGAGGGGGCGAAGCTCGGCGGCGGCTGCGGCGCGCTTGTAGCGGCGGCGCAGTGCGGAGCCGTCCAGCCGCTGGCCGAAGCGGTTGCAGAACACGTAGTCATCAGGCGCCGTGAAGTCGTCGCGCTGGCCGAGCCGCGCAAGGGCCTCGGCGGCGGGACGAGCAACGGGCACATCGCGGGACCGGCCGCTCTTGGGTGCCTTCTCGATGTCGGCACTCACGGCCGTCTCGACGGTGACGATCACGCCTGAGAGGTCGGGCAGGAACCGGACGTGGCGCCAGCGGAGCGCCAGCAGCTCGCCGAGTCGCAGGCCCGAGTAGAACATCAGCGCGAACGCGGCGGCGTCCTGGCGGTCCTCGGCTTGCTGGGCTGCCCGCTCGTCGGTGCTCTCGACCACCGGGCGGCCCTTGTAGTGCCTCGGCGCACGGTGGCGACCCTGCTCGCACACGCGCACCAGAGCCTCGATCTCGTGACGCTCGTAGTGGTCGAGCGGCGCCGGCGGCGGCTGCCGACGCTTGTCTGTCTCAGTGACCGGATTCCGTCTCACGCGGTCGCCGTGGGTGTCTGAGCGCATCGCGTAGTTGAAGATCGCGTGCAGCAGCTCGCGGTACTTGTTGACGGTCTTCGGCGCAATGCCGGCGCCGTCCAGCTCGCGCAGGAACTCAGACGCGTCGCGCGTCGTGATCGTCTCCGGCGGCATATCGCCGAAGCGCTTCATGATGCGGCCGGGGGAGACGCCGGCGCCGCGCTTGAAGGGCGTACCCGGCTCACGCAACAGGGCCTCGTTGTCGCGCAGCGTCGACGGAGCGCCGCCCTTCACGTCGCCTCGCCATGCCAGCCACTCGTGGGCGACGCGGCGGAACGTTACGGCCTCGGCCTGTGCGGCGGCCTGGGCTGCCTCCGCGCGCTCGCGCTCGACGCGATCGACCAGCTCGGCGGCGGCGACATGGACCGTGCGCTCGTCCAGCCATCCGGCCGGTGTGCGGCCACGGCGCTTGCGCCAGCCGTTCGCTCCGTCGCGCTCGATCCAGGCTCGCCCGACGCGCCGCTTCACCTGGCGGCCGTCGCGGTCGCGCCACTTCGCCTCGAAAAACGCGCCGTCGCCCTGCTTCGCGGGGACGATCACGATCGCTGGGGCGACGCTGCTCATGCCGTCAGCGTACCTTGCTCGCGAGCGGGAGTACCAAGAAAATGGACGGGAGTACCAGCACTGACCGGGAGTACCAGAGGGAGTACCAAACTCGGTCTATCGCCAGTAGATACGGGCACTTCTGGCTCACTAGATCGCCCGCAACTCCGTGTATCAGACTGCCAGTATCGGGCTCATAACCCGAAGGTCGCGGGTTCGAATCCCGCCCCCGCTATCAAGAAAAGCCTGCGTTTGTAGGCTTTTCTTCGTTAACTGGCAGTAGCGGTGGTCAGTCTCCTGCTGATGGTGCGAGTTCGGCGGCATATCTGGCAGGTGATGTCCCGACCATCGTGTTGAAGTCGCGGACGAGGTGGGCTTGGTCGCAGTAGCCCAGCTCTGCGGCGACGCGCGCCCAGTCGACATGCTCGGCAGTGTTGGCGTAGGCGATCGCGTCGTGGATGCGGTTGCGCCGAATCACCGACGCGGGTCCGATCCCGGCGTACTGCGCGAACAGGCGCTGGAGGGTGCGCGTGCTGATCGCGAGTCGATCGGCGAGATCGCGGACGCGCATGATCCGGGGGTCGCCGGTCAGCAGCGTCACGGCGTGCTCGACGAGGGCCAGCGAGGGATCGGGCTCGGCCGGCAGCAGCGGGAGCAGCCGGGCCTCGATCCGCGCCACCGCGCCGTCCAGGTCCGTGCACTCGTTGACGGCGCGCGCGAGGTCGCGGAGGTCCAACCCGGGGAGCGCTGAGGTCGGCAGGCGCCGGTTCGCGATCGTCCCGATCGACGTGCTCAGTAGCGGCCGCAGGCCACCGGCGCGAAAGCGCACGCCGATCGCTTGGCCGGCACCGGTCAGGATCCGCTCGAAGCGCTGGTGCGGCGGTCCATGGAACGCCGCCTCGCCGTCCTCGACGACGAGGTGCGCGGAGAGATGTGGCAGCGTGACCTGTCGATGTGGCGGATGTCCGCGCAGGTCCCAGCGGACCGCCCAGTGCCACGCAACGTACGGGGCTAGCGACGGATGTGGATCCCAGCGGTGCAGGGTCCATGAACCTGCCGGTGGACCGTGCAGGACGCCGCGAGGCTGCGTGACCCTTTGACCGCGCATGAGGCTCGATCGTACGGCTTCGATGGCGCGTTTCTCCAAGACGGGTGCGGCGCGCTGCTCCTAGCATCGGCGCGATGAACGACGTCACGCACACGACGGTCACAGCGACCTTCGAGATCACCGACTGGGACGAGCGTCCCTACGACGAGCCAGCCGACGGGCCGCGATTGACGCGCGCCACGGTGCGCAAGCGCTTCAGCGGCGCGCTCGAAGGCACGAGCGTCGCGGAGTTGCTCACCGCCCAGGGCGACGACGGTCGCGGCTATGTCGCGTCGGAGCGGGTCGACGGCGTCATCGACGGTCGCGGGGGAACGTTCGTCCTGCAGCACGGTGGCGTTGCCGGCGACGCGACGTCGCGGACGTTCGGGCATGTCGTCCCGGGCTCCGGCACGGGCGAGCTGAGCGGACTGACCGGCGAGGTCACCTACGCTCACGATGAAACCGGGGCGCGCCTGACCCTGTCGCTCGGCTTCGGGCCAGACCATGGTGAGACACCCGCGTCGCGCTGAGCATCTCGGACTCCCCTGTGGGCTACGCGCTCTCGGCGTGGGGTGCGGGGCGTGAAAAGGCCCCGACGAGGCGCGCGACGGCCTCGGGATCGCCGCTGACCGTCAGCTCTCCGGTGCGCAGTGCGTCGTCGATCGGATGGTCGGCGAAGGCCAGTATCAGGAGCGTGGCGACGTTCGTCGTGAGGATTGCGTCGGGGTCTACGGCGCTGCCGCGCGCGAGCTCGATCTCGCCCTCGGCGACGTCCACGCAGATGCGGTCGGCGTCGAAGCGCAACTCGTAGCTTGCGTTCAGGTCCCCGGCGGCGAGCGGGTCGAATGCCGTCTTGAGGGCGAGGATCAGGGCGTCGACGCCGATCCCGGCGCTGGGCGGCGCCGGCGCGCGGCTGCCCCAGCGCCCGAGCTGGTCGAGCACGGGCTCGAGCTCGGCGCCCCACTCGGTCAGCTCATAGACCCAGGCGCCGGTCGGGGGGCCGAGCCTGCGGCGCTGCACGACGCCGCTGTCCTCCAGCTCGCGCAGACGCTGCGTCAGCACGTTCTGGCTGGCGCCGGCCAGCCCGCGGGACAGGTCGGTGAAGCGCTTCGGACCGAGCAGCAGCTCGCGCACCACCAGCAGCGCCCAGCGCTCTCCGACGACATCGAGGCCGCGGGCGACCCCGCAGAGGTCGTTGTAGGTGCGGGCACTCGCCATCTCATCGATGAAGGATACCCGTGTCCTCTGTCACCAGCGAATACTCCGGACCTAGTAGAGTATGCTCCTGTTCTAGGAGCAACTTTCGGGAGCATCTTCTTGACGGCCAAACTCTCAATGGACCCAATGGCGTTGCGGCAAGGCGACGTCGGCTTGCTCGCCAGCGACGTGGCGCAGCGGCTGCTCGCCTCGACCGAGCTGGCCCGTCTCGCCTACGTGGCCTCCGACGGCACGCCGCGCGTGTTCCCGATGCTGTTCCACTGGACCGGCGAGGAGCTCGTGCTCTCGACGTTCGCCGGCGCGCGCAAGATCCGCGCGCTGCGGGCCAGGTCGGCCGTCGCGATCACGATCGACGCGGCGTCGCAGCCACCCGAGGTGCTGCTCGTGCGCGGTCGCGCGTCGGTGACCGACGTCGACGGGATCGTCCCCGAGTACGCGCTGGCCCAGCGCCGCTACGGCGGCGAGGAGCAAGCTGCCGCCCTGCTGGCGCAGCTTGACCATCCCGGCACGCGGATGGCGCGGATCGCGGTGCGGCCGACCTGGGTCGGCGTGCTCGACTTCCAGACTCGCTTCCCGGGCGGCACGAACGCCGAGGAGTTCGCGCAGCGGGGTTCCTCGTGACGCCTGCGGAGGCTGGCCCAGCCACGTACGTGCTGATTCCCGGTGCCGCGACCGGGCCGTGGTACTGGGATCTGCTCACGACCGAGCTGCGCGAGCGAGGTCAGCAGGTCGTCGCCGTCGACCTGCCGTGCGACGACGACAGCGCCGGCTTGGCCGAGTACGTGGACGCCGCGCTGGCGGCGATCGGCGGTCGACCGTGCCTCGTGGTCGTGGGCCACTCCTTCGGCGGCTTCACGGCGCCGCTCGTGTGCGCGCGAGTGCAGGTCGAGCTGCTCGTGATGCTGCAGGCGATGGTCCCGGCGCCCGGTGAGCCACCCGGCGAGTGGTGGGCAAGCACCGGTCATGCCGAGGCCGTGCGGGAGCAGGGCGGGGCCGGAAGCCTGACCGACACCTACTTCCACGACGTCCCGCCGGCGCTGGCGGCGCAGGCGCTCGACCGCGCGCGCACCCAGTCGGGCACGCCGATGGGGGAGCCGTGGCCGCTGGAGACCTGGCCCGAGGTCCCGACCCGCTTCCTGCTCTGCCGCGAGGACCGCTTCCTGCCGGCTGCGCTCATGCGTCGTGTCGTGCATGAGCGTCTGGGGATCGTCCCCGACGAGATTGACGCCGGTCACCTGCCGATGCTCGCCCGCCCGCAGGAGCTGGCGGAGCGCCTGGAAGCCTACCGCGTGGAGGTCATGGACCCGTGAGGACGGATCGGCCCAGGCAGCGGGAGATCGCTGGACCTGTCGTCCCAAATTCACCGAAATGACCCCCTGTGAGCGTCCACGCGACAGAGTTCGCTTGTAGCGTTCTCCAAGCTGCCGGCGCCAGCTGAGGCAGCGACGGATCGCGCCGCCGCTACCTTCGCCTCGGAAGGAGGAGAGCGGTGCCACGCGCTGTGGAACAGGAGGCAGACGACGTCCGCGGCGCGGAGCCGGTCGGCGCGCGAGCGCCCGCTGACTACACCGACGTCGTCGACGCCTTCCGCGAAGTCTCCGAGGCGATCACCGAGGACACCAAGCTCGACGACCTGCTCCACCTCGTCGCCCGCAAGATCTGCGAGCTGCTGCGGATCCAGCGCTGCAGCGTCTACCTCAGCGACCCGGAGACGGGCCTCTTCCAGGGACAGGTCGCGCACACCGGAGAGGACGAGGACGCCGCCATCAAGCGCCTCACCGCCGGGATCGAAGCCGATGGCTTCACGCACGAGATCGTCGCGACGAAGCGCCCGGTGCTGATCGCCGACACGCAGAGCGACCCGCGACCCGTGCGCTCGGCGATGGTGCGGTGGGGGATCCGCCGCATGCTCGGCGTGCCGATGATCGGCAGCGGGCAGCAGGTGATCGGGATCCTCTACCTCGACAACCGCGAGCAGCCGCACGACTACACCAAGGCCGAGCAGGAGCTGGCGGCGGCCTTCGCCAACCTCGCGGCCGTCGCGATCTCGCAGATCCGGACGGCGTCGGAGCTGCGCAAGAGCCTGCGGACCGTCGCGCGCCAGAACGCGATCCTGCGGCGCACCGCGGCGATGGACGATCGCCTCGCCAGCGCCGCGCTCGGCGGAGCCAGCCTGCACGATATCGCGAGCCTCGTCGCCGACATCCTGGACAAGCCGTGCGCGATCTACGACGCCGAGCACCGCCGCCTGGCGCTCGGGCATCGCGACGACGACCAGGGCGTCGTGCCGCAGGTGTTCGAGAACGGGCATCGCGAGCAGCCCGAGGTTGCGGCGGCGCTGGCGAGCGTCGAGACCGGTCGCGCGACCGTGATCGGGCCACTGCCGTCGGCCGGCCTGCCGCACCGCTATCTGATCGCGCCGGTCGTGGTGCGCGACGAGCAGTGGGGGACGCTCGTGGCGATGGAGTTCGGCAGCCAGTTCTCGGCGCTCGACGTCGCTGCGGCCAAGCGCGCCGCGACGATCATCGCGCTCGAGATGTCGGCGGAGCGCCGCGTCGTCGACGCCGACGCCTACGCGCGCGTCAGCTTCGTGCGCGACCTGATCAGCGCGACCGACGCGCCCGAGACGCTGCTGCGCCGCGCCCGCGCCCACGGACTCGACCTCACACGTCCGCACGTCGTCTGCGTGATGCGCTCGCGCGAGGGGCGCGAGCTGTCGGCCGCCGACGTCGAGGCCGGTGCGGCGATGGTGGCGCCCGACCTCGGGCGCTGCGCGGCCGTCGTCGACACCGACCTGGTGCTGATCCTCGAAGTCGACCCGGAGCAGCGCGATCCGGCGGCGGCCGGCGCGACGAAGGACGTCGTCAAGCGCGTCTGCGCGCGCCTCGGCCGCAGCGACCTGCTCGCCGCGATCTCGGCGCCGTGCCGGCAGATCGCGGACGTCCAGCGCGGCTTCGACGAGGCCCGCCAGATCGTCGCGCTGCTGGAGCCGCTGGTGCTCGGCGGCGCCGAGGCCTCGGTGCTGACCGCGACCGAGCTGGGCCCCGCGCGGCTGTTCCTCGGCAGCGCCGACCGCCCGCGCGCGATTCGCTTCGCGGAGGACACGCTCGGGCCGCTGCTCGCCGAAGGCGGCGAGCTCGACCCGCTGCTCGTGACGCTGCGGGCGTTCATCGAGTCCGGGCGCAGCGTGCGCCACGCGGCGGAGCGCCTCGGCGTCCACGAGAACACGATCCGCTACCGGCTCGTCCGCCTGCTCGACATCACCGGCCTCGACGTCCAGGGCAACGCGGATCAGCAGCTGGCCGCGCAGATCGCGCTGCTGATCCTGCGCTTCGAGCAGCGGCTGCCCCACGACGACCGTTTGTAGCGTTCTCCAAAGCTGGGCAAACGGCGGCTTTCGCGCAGCGCAGGGCCGAACCTATGGTGCCGACATGGAGATGGTCGCGACAGTGGACCCGGGTTCTGCGCCCGGCGGCGACGACGTGCTCGCAGTGCGCGAGCTGTCGAAGACGTTCGGCGGCACGCGTGCGCTGCGCGCGGTCGACCTGACCGTGCGGGCGGGCGAGGTGCACGGTCTCGTCGGCCACAACGGCTCCGGGAAGTCGACGCTGATCAAGCTGCTGG
>DASRXW010000023.1:0-57118 GCA_035654055.1 Conexibacter sp. | reverse complement strand
CTCGACGAGCCGACCGACAACCTCGACGTCGAGAGCGCCGACGCGCTCCAGCTGGCGATCGAGGAATACGCGGGAACGGTCCTCGCCACCACGCACGACCGCTGGTTCGCCCGCCGCTTCGACCGCTTCGTCGTGTTCGCGGACGACGGGCGCGTGCGGACTGCGGATCGCGCCCCGTGGGACGAGGTGCCGGCGGCGGTGGGGGAGATGCGGCGGTGAGCGCCGGCGGTCCCGGGGTCGCGATCCTCACGGCCGCCGCCGACCTGCTCGGCGAGGGGCTGCTGTGGGACGGCGGCGCCGACCGGCTGCGCTGGGTCGACATCGAGCGCCGCCTGCTGCGTAGCCGCGGGGCGGACGGGAGCGAGCGGCACACCCGGCTCGCGCAGCGCCCGACGGCGCTCGTCCCGCGCGCCGGCGGCGGTCTGCTCGTCGCGCTCGAAGGCGGCATCGCCGAGCTCGACGCGCCGGACGCGCTCGACGCGGCACCGCGGATGCGGGTCGCGCTCGAGCCCGACGAGCCGGCGACGCGCGTCAACGACGCCAAGTGCGGACCGGACGGGCGCCTGTTCACGGGCACGCTGCACGAGCAGGGGGCGGAGCGCGCGTGCGCCCTGTACCGGATCGACCACGAGTTCGGCGTCACGCGCGCGGTCGACGACGTGACGCTGTCCAACGGGCTCGGCTGGTCACCGGACGGGGCGACGCTGTACTACGTCGACACGATGACGCACGGCGTCGACGCGTTCGACTACGACGTGCGCGACGGCACGCTGCGCGACCGCCGTCGCCTCGTCGACGTCGCGCCCGCCGACGGCCTCCCGGACGGGATGACGATCGACGCCGACGGCTGCCTGTGGGTCGCGCTGTGGGGCGGCGGCGCGGTCCGCCGCTACACACCCTCCGGGGAGTTGGCGCAGATCGTGGCGCTACCGGCGAGCCAGATCACGAACTGCTGCTTCGGCGGACCGGAGTTGCGCGACCTGTACATCACCTCCGCGCGCACCGGGCTCACGGCGGAGCGCCTCGCCGCGGAGCCGCACGCGGGCGCGCTGTTCCGCGTCCGGCCCGGAGCGGCGGGGCTTCCCGCGGCGGCCTTCGGCCCGGCCGCGCCTTGACACGACCACGACAGGAGGCATGGAACGGATGAGCGACCTCGCAGGACGGGTGACGATCGTGACGGGCGCCGGCTCGGGCATCGGGGCGGCGACGGCCCGCCGCCTCGCCGCGGAGGGGGCCGTCGTCGTGGCGGCCGACCTCGACCTCGCCCACGCCGAGCGCACGGCGCAGGAGCTGGGCGCGGCGGCGCACGCCGTCGAGGTCGACGTCGCCGACGAGGGCTCGGTCGCGGCGCTCGTGGCCGCCGCCGAGCGGCACGGCCCGGTGGAGGCGCTCGTCAACGTCGCCGGGATCGGCGCGACGACGACCGCGCCCGACACGCCGGTCGAGGTCTTCGACCGCGTGATGGCGGTGAACGTGCGCGGGACGTTCCTCTGCTGCAAGCACGTCATCCCCGGGATGGTCGAGCGCGGCCGCGGGTCGATCGTCAACATCGCGTCCGTCGCCGGCCTCGTCGGCCTGCGGGCGCGCGCCGCGTACTGCGCGTCCAAGGGCGCGGTGATCTCGCTCACGCGGGCGCTCGCGGTCGACCACGTCGCCGACGGGCTGCGCGTCAACTGCGTCTGTCCCGGGACCGTCGACTCGCCGTGGGTGCGCCGCCTGGTGGACGACGTCGGCGAGTCGCTCGAGGCGCTGCGCGCGCGCCAGCCGATGGGGCGGCTGGGGACGCCGGAGGAGATCGCCGGCGCCGTCGCCTACCTGCTGGGCGACGACGCCGGGTTCGTGACCGGCTCCTCGCTTGTGGTCGACGGCGGCCTGACCGCGGCGTGAGCGCGCGGGCGGCGCAGGCGCCGGTCGCCGTCGCGACGGGTGCATCGACCGGCGCGTCGCCGAGACGAAGGAGGCCGTGAATGCGAGACATGTGGGTCACGAGCAACGAGAGCGCTGAGGCGTTCCTGCGGCGCACGGGGCGTGGCGTGGCGGCTCAGCCCGCAGCGGTGTCGGAACGGTGACGCTCCGTGGCCCGGGACACGCCTTTGAAGCTGGGTGCGGCGCGCGGGATCACGATGCGCATTCCTAGATCGGCTCTCTTGGAGTCAGGGGTTTACGGTGGCTTGTACGTTGACGCGTACGTTCCAGTAGGGGTCGATGTGTCCGCGTCGTGGTGCGCCGGGGGCGAGGTCGGTGGGGGTGGGTTGGCGGAGGTCAGCGAGTTCCGCAAGGGGGTGGAGGTAGAGGTTGGGGTCGAGGTGTCTGAGGAGGTGGCCGAGTCGGTGGATGGTGCTGGTGTCTCGGGTTGCGGCGATCTCGACGAGGTTTGAGATTCTGAGGGGGAGGAGGGTGTCGAGGAGTGCTGCGATGTGGTGGATGCCGCCGCAGTCGTTGACGTGTTCTGCGAGGTCGATGGCGGTGAGCTCTCGGGAGGCGAGCCGGAGTGGTCCTGTCGGACCGTCGTGTTGGTCGATGCCGATGTCGTAGCGGAGGTAGCGGCTTCTGTGGAACCACAGCTCGGTGGTGCCGAAGTCGCGGCTGGTGAGGTGGCGGTCGACCATGACTTGGAACCGCTCGGGCTCGTGTGCGGGCTGGGCTGCGCCGTGCAGCTCTGCGGCTGAGACGAGCGAGACGTAGTAGCGGCGATCGAGCGCGTGCATCATCGCGTCGATGAAGTGGGTGGCGGGCACGGTCCCGTGTCGGCGGAACTGGGGTGGGATGACGACGTAGAAGCCGCGCGCGGGGGAGAAGATCAGCCGCTTGCGGCGGAGGCGCTCGAGTCCTTTGCGCACCGCGTCCTCTCTGCGTTGGAGCAGGCGTGTGGCGTCGGCGAGCGTGAAGGTGTTCACCCCGGTGCTGAGGAGGTGGTCGGGCAGGTCGTGAGGGGCGAGACTTGGCATGTAGTCAGACCGGCTCTTGTGACGCTATTCGTCACAATAAGCCATTCGGGCACATTTATGTTCGCGGTTGCACACAGGTTGCACGGGCCAGCGCCGACGTGCCAGCTCTGAATCCCTGCTGGCACAGGGGGTTTCCGTCGTTTGACGCCGGTGTGCAGCGCGCCGGCGCGCCACGCGAGATGCGCGCTGCGAGTGCGCGCTGGCCGCGCATGAACATCACAATTTGCAGGGCTTTCTCGCCCGATCTTCTCAACCTGAATCGCTGGTCGGCCTGAAGCGGGCCTGGCGCCTAGAAATTACCCTGCAAACCCCAAGATTCCAGAAACTGGGGGGCCGGGACTCGAACCCGGATAGCCGGCTCCAAAGGCCGGAGTCTTGCCATTAGACGACCCCCCAACACTGTGAGTCGCGGGACCGATTCTAGGGGGCGTGCGGACCCGGGCCGGCGGCTTCGCCCAGCCCCGGCTACGATGCGCCCGTGACCGCGCCGGTCGTCGTCATCCTCGCGGCTGGGCAGGGAACGCGCATGCGCTCTGCCACGCCCAAGGTCCTCCACCCGCTCTGCGGTCGTCCCGTGATCGCGTGGCCGATCGTCGCCGCGCGCGCCGCGGGGGCGAAGAAGGTCGTCGTCGTGGGCGGCCCCGACCGCGCGCTCGAGCCGGCGATCCCCCAAGCCGCGGACGTGGTGCTCGCCGTCCAGCAGGAGGCGCGCGGCACCGCCGACGCCGTGCTCGCCGCGGCCGACCACGTCGACCGCGCGGCTCCCGTCATCGTCGTCTGCGGCGACGTGCCGCTGATGACCGGCGAGGCGCTGCGCGCGCTGGCGGCGACCCACGCGCAGCACGGCGCGAGCGCGACGATGCTGACGATGCTGCTCGACGATCCGACCGGCTACGGCCGCGTCGTGCGCGGCCCCGACGGCGCCGTCGAGCGCGTCGTGGAGACGAAGAAGGCGGGTGACGCGACGCCCGCCGAGTTGGACATCCGCGAGGTCAACGGCGGCGTCTACGCGTTCGCCGGTGGCGACCTGCTCGACGCGCTGCAGCAGGTGAGAGCCGACAACGCGCAGGGCGAGCTGTACCTCCCGGACGTGCTGCCGCTGCTGCGCGCACAGGACAAGGTCGTCGCCGCCCACACGGTCGACGACCCGGCGCTCGCGCTCGGCATCAACGATCGCGGCGACCTCGCGCAGGTGCGCGCGATCGCCCAGCAGCGCATCCACGCGCGTCACCTGGCCGCCGGCGTGACGATCGTCGACCCCGGCTCGACGGTGATCGACGCGGACGTCGAGATCGCGCCCGACACGACGGTCGCGCCCTTCACGAGCCTGCTCGGCGCCACGACGATCGGCCCCGGCTGCCGGGTCGGTCCGCTCACGACGCTGATCGACGTGACGCTCGGCGCCGACGTCCACATCCCGCACTCCTACGCGACCGGCTGCGAGGTGCGCGACGGCGCCTCCGTCGGCCCGTTCGCCTATCTGCGCCCGAAGACGCTGCTGCGCGAGAACAGCAAGGTCGGCACGTTCGTCGAGCTGAAGAACTCCGACCTCGGCGCGGGCGCGAAGGTCCCGCACCTCTCCTACATCGGCGACGCCGACGTCGGCGAGGGCGCGAACCTCGGCGCGAGCACGATCACCGCCAACTACGACGGGCGCGACAAGCACCGCACGACGATCGGCGAGCGCGTCCGCACGAGCGTCGACACGACGCTGATCGCGCCGGTCACCGTCGGCGACGACGCCTGGACGGCCGCCGGGTCCGTGATCGCGCAGGACGTGCCGCCCGGCGCGCTCGGCGTCGCCCGCGCGCGGCAGACGAACATCGAGGGCTACGACGCCCGTCGGAAGGAGCGCGACGAGCGATGAGCGCCGTGACGTCGCCGCCGAGGCGTAGACTCGCCAGCGAGATGAGCGCTGCCGAGCCGCAGGAGCGACCGAGCACCAAGCTCGACATCGGCTACGACAAGCGTCTCATGCTGTTCAGCGGCCGCGCGCACGAGCAGCTCGCGGCCGACATCGCCGGCAAGCTCGACATCGACCTCGGCGGCGTGACGCTCAAGACCTTCTCCAACGGCGAGGTCTACTGCCGCTACGACGAGTCGATCCGCGGCGCCGACGTCTTCATCGTCCAGCCGATCTGCGGCAACCCACGCATGGGCCTGACGGCGAACGACGCGCTGATGGAGCTGCTCGAGCTGGTCGACGCCGCAGTCGGCGGCTCGGCGCACCGCGTCATCGCGGTGTGTCCCTGGTACGGCTACTCGCGCCAGGACAAGAAGTCCGCGCCGCGCGAGCCGATCTCCGCCCGCCTCGTCGCGCGCATGCTGGAGACGGCGGGGATCGACCGGATCCTCACGATGGACCTCCACTCCGGCCAGATCCAGGGCTTCTTCCAGAAGCCGTGCGACCACATGACGGCGATGTGGATGCTCACCAAGTACTTCGCCGACCAGGGCCTCGAGGACCTCGTCGTCGTCTCGCCGGACGCCGGCCGCGTGAAGCTGAACAAGAAGTTCGCCGCCACGATCGGTGCCGAGCTGGCGATCCTCAACAAGGAGCGCCCGGCCCAGCAGGTCGCCGAGATCGGCTACGTCATCGGCGACGTGAAGGGCAAGACGGCGGTGCTCGTGGACGACATCATCGACACCGCCGGCACGCTCAAGGCCGCCGCGCAGACGGTCCGCGACGCGGGCGCCACGCGCGTGCTCGCCGCCGCCACGCACGCCGTCTTCTCCGGCAACGCCTGGGAGAACCTCGCGGCTGCGGCGTTCGACGAGATCGTCGTCACCGACACGATCCCGCTGCGCGACGGCGCGCCCGACAACATCACCGTGCTGCCGTGCGCGGAGCTGCTCACCAGCTCGATCCGCCAGATCTTCACCGACGGCTCGGTGAGCGAGGTCTTCCGCGGCGAGAACCAGCTGTTCTGAGGTATTGACCTCGTCAGCGGACCGCGCCGCCCGCCTGATGGACCTGCTCGGCCTGTCCGAGGACGAGCTGTGCACGACGCTCGGCGCCGATCCGCTCGAACTGCTGTCCGGCCAGCTCGACCACCGCCCCGAGCTGGGCATCCTGCTCGACCTGCTGGCCGAGGCGCAGCAGCGCGCCGGAGCGCCCGTCCTGCGCCGCTGGGTGCGGGCCGCGGGACCGTCCGGCCGTCCGCTCGACGCGCTGCTGAGCCGCGACTTCGGGGGCTTCGAGGACCAGCTCGCCAAGCTCGCCGAACGCGGTTTCGTGCTGCGCGGCGGCGGATCCGCCTAGGAGGCCTTGGTCGCACACGCGCCAGCCACTCGCGCGGTTCCGCCGATCTCTCCTAGGGCTCGTCCCGCTGTCGCTTGCCCGGCCAGATGCCGAAAAGGTGCTGGAAGGCTCTTGCACCGGCGCGGTCGGCCGCGGCGCGCGTGGCGGCGAACGTCGCGCCCTGGAGCGCGGCGGCGCCGACGATGCGCGGCAGGCTCGCCTGCTCGGTCGTCGCCGTCGGCGGCTCGGCGTCGTCGATGCGCGCCCACACGACGTCGAAGATGCGGCGCGCGAGCATTCCGCCGGCGATCCCGGCGAGCAGCCCGAACGGCTTGTAGAGCAGCTTCATCGCTGGGAAGCCTACCCGGCCGCGCGCATCCGCTCTCGCCCCGCTGTGCCGATGGGCGGACTATCCTGTCCAGCACGAGACGATCCTTCGAGCAAGCGGTGGCGGGATGACCGACGCAGCCCATTCCCCCGACGAAGGCGCAGCCGAGGAGCTGCTGCGCAGGGCGCTGCTCGACGCCTCCGATGCGGCCGCCGTCTCGCTCGCGGTCGACGGGCTGCCGGTCAGCGAGGCCGTGACGGTCGTCTTCCACGGCCGCCGCGACCTCGGCACGATCCAGACGTACGTCGCGCGCGGCCACCGCGTGGCGGGAGAGACGATCGCCGCGCGCGAGCTGCTGCGCGTCCCCTGCGACCTCGACCTTGGCGCCGCCGAGGACCGCGAGCAGGCGGCGCGCCTGTACCTCGAGCAGGCGACCGCGCTGCGCGATGCGCTCGTCGGCGCCGACACCGTGCTCGAGGTGTGGCGCGAGCCGCTCGAAGCGCTGGCGGAAGGCGAGGTGACGGTCGAGCGCGCGCTCGAGCTGCGCACGCCGCTGCCAGCGCACCGCCTGCTGCCGGTCGCGCTCGTCGCGCCGGAGCGCCGGCTCGTCGTCGTGCCCGTCTGCGGCGCGCGCACGCTGGCGGCCGGCCGGCCGCCGCTCGGGATCGCCTGCGCGCAGCAGGACCTCGCGCGCATCTATCCGCTGCCGGACGACCCCGAGCGCTGCCTCGCCGAGTTCGCCGAGCTGGCGGCGGAGCACGCGCGCGAGCTGGCGGCGCGGCTGGACCGCCAGGAGGCGTCGGTCGAACGCTTCCTCGAGCTGAGCGGCGAGGAGCCGCAGCCGCCGGCGCCGCCGTTGCTCTGAACGCGCCGCACGCATCGCGCCGCCGGTCCGATCGGCGATGATGCGGCCGCGATGCGGCGCCCGGCACGGATCATGCTCCTGCTGCTCGCCCTGCTCGCGTTCCTGGCGATCAGCCTCGGCCTCGCGCGCGTGCTGAACGCGAACGGCGCGGAGCGCTCGGCGATCGTCGCGCTGGTCGAGGCGCAGGCGCGTGGCGACGCGAACGGGATCGTCGCGCGCATCGAGGGCTGCGCGAAGCAGCCCGCGTGCGTCGCCGCGGCACGCGCGAACGCGGCGCGGCTGCGTGCGCCCGGCCGCGTGGAGCTGGTGCGGCTCGACCCTTCGACGAGCTTCTCGCTCGGCGGCGCGACGGGCGTCGCACGCGTCGTCTGGAAGGTCCCTTCGCACACGACCGTCGTGCAGTGCGTCGTGGTGCATCGCGGTGGCGACGTCGTAGGCGGGCTGTCGGTCGAGCTGCGTGCGCTGAGTGGCCCGATCGGCCACCAGGCGGCCTGCCGGCAGGCCGGCTGAACCGGCTCGCGCCAGCCTGCTGACCGTCGGCCCGTCCCGCGGCTGTCGTACCCTCTCGGCGGATGCGTCGCCGCTCGCCGTTCCTCCCCCTGCTCGCGCTTGTGCTTGCAGCGCCGGCTCCCGCGCTGGCGGCCACGCCGGCTCCCGGCGGCACGGCGCCGCCCTACAGGGTCGACACGCCGCGCGTCAGACCGCACGCGATCGAGGGCCAGGACAGCCGCTACCTGCTCGACGGCGCCTGGCTGCTGCGGCTGGACCCGACCGACACCGGCCTCGGGCAACGGCTCTACGCGCAGACCACGACGGACGGCTGGACCACGACGACCGTCCCCCGTGCCTGGAACGCGGGCGACGACAGCGCGGCGAGCTTCCTCGGGTCGGTCGCCTGGTACCGCAAGGACTTCCGCCTGCCCTCGCGCGACCGAGCGCTCGCCTGGATCGCGCGCTTCGAGTCGGCCAACTACCGCGCGACCGTGTGGCTCAACGGCCGCAAGCTCGGCGAGCACGTGAGCGGCTACGTGCCGTTCGAGCTCGACCTGCCCAATGCGAGTCCGCGCGGCGTCAACCGCCTCGTCGTGCGCGTCGACAACCGCCGGCCTGCGACCGATCCGATCGGCGCTCGCGGGGAGATCCCGGAGCCGCCGGGCGGCTGGTGGAACTACGGCGGGCTGCTGCGCGAGGTCTCGCTGCGCGCAGTCGACCGCGTCGACATCGAGAACGTGCAGGTGCAGCCGGCGCTGAAGTGCCCGCGCTGCGCCGCGACGATCACCGCCAGCGCAAGCGTGCGCAACCTGTCGCACGCGACGCAGACGGTGCGGCTGACGGGCCGCTTCGGCAGCGCGCCGATCGACTTCGGCACGCAGGCGATCCCGGCGCGCGCCAGCACCGTCTTCACGCGCCAGCTCGTCGTCAGAAGGCCCAAGCTGTGGTCGCCGGCGGACCCGAACCTCTACGGCGTGCGGCTCGCCGCGAGCGCCGCGCAGGGCAGAGGGGGAGCGACGGCGGCGGCGGGCTACACGTTGCGCACCGGGATCCGCACGGTCGCCGTGTCGAGCAGCGGCCGGCTCGTGCTCAACGGCAACACGATCGTCCACTTCCGCGGCGTCGCGCTGCACGAGGACACGCTCGCGAACGGGCCGGTGATGAGCCACGCCGACCGCCAGCACGTGATCGCACTGATGAAGGCGTCCGGCTCGACGCTCCTGCGCGCCCACTATCCGCTCGACCCCGACTTCCAGGACCTCGCCGACCAGTCCGGGATCCTGCTGTGGTCGGAGATCCCCGCGCCCTACCAGCTGCCCGAGGCCGACCTCGGCCGGGCGCTGTTCCGCGACGTCGCGCTCGGCCAGCTGAGAGCGAACATCCTCGCGAACCGCAACCACCCGTCGGTCGCGGCCTGGTCGATCGGCAACGAGATGGCGAGCGCGGCCGGGCCGAACCAGGCCGCGTACATCAGTGCCGCCGCTGCGCTCGCGCGCCAGCTCGACCCGACGCGGCCCGTCGCGCTCGCGTTCGCCGGGCATCCGGAGACGCCGTGCCAGGCGGCCTACGCGCCGATCGACCTGCTCGGGATGAACGACTACTTCGGCTGGTACACGGGCTTCGGCGGCAACATCGCCGACCGCGACCAGCTGCCGAGCTTCCTTGACGACCTGCGCCGCTGCTACCCGAGGAAGGCGATCGCGGTGACCGAGTACGGCGCCGAGGCGAACCGCGACGGACCGGCCGAGGAGAAGGGCACGTACCAGTTCCAGCGGGACTTCATCCGCTTCCACCTCGGGGTGTTCGCGACGAAGTCGTGGCTCACCGGCAGCGTCTACTGGGCGCTGCAGGAGTTCCGCGTGCGGCCGGGCTGGGGCGGCGGCAACCCGTGGGGCGCGCCGCCACTGCATGAGAAGGGCCTCGTGCGGCTCGACTGGACGAAGAAGCCCGGCTTCACGGCGCTCGCGGACGGCCAGCGCACGGTGCGCCAGTACGTGCCGCTGCACGGTGGGCGTTAGAACCTGTTTCAAGATGACTGCCGGCCGGCTGGCACCGTCTCGCGGCGCCGGTTCGCCACCCGCGATGTTCGACGCAGCATTGCTGCGCCTTCACATCGCGTGCGGCGCCCGGCATCCGCGATCCGGCGCCATCCGCCTCGGCCTCATTTTGAAACAGGTTCTTAGGCCGCTCAGCGGCCTGCGGGGGTGCGCGACGGGAGGGGCGCGTGCTCGCGGCGTCGCTCGCGTCCGGGCAGCAGGTCCGCGAGTCGCGCATCCTCGCGCAGGCGCACTCGCGCGGGCACCGCGTCGGGAAGCGGGATCCCGCCCGGCCGGGGACCGCGCGGCGGCGCGGGGCCGAGGCGATCGTTGCCGCCGTCTCCGTCGTCCTCCTCCTCACCGGGATGCGCGGATCGGACGATCCGCTCGTCGCGCATGAGCGGGAGCAGGAGCAGCGCGCCGAAGCCGAGGCCGAGCAGGTGCAGACCCCCGAGCAATGCGACGAGCAGCGTCTCGTCCGCCATGGAATGAGCGTAGCGTCACGCGCCGCCCGTGGACAGCAATTCGCGCTGTTCGCGTCGGGCGACGCACGCTGTGGCTGCGACGAAACGCGCGCCTGCGCTAAGCTCCCTCGCCGCTCATGGCCGACGACACCACCACACTCACCGTCGCTCCTCGCACCGTCGAGGGCTCCCGCGGGACTCGCCGCCTGCGCCGCACCGGGCTCGTCCCCGGCGTCGTCTACGGCGGGGAGGGCGCGCCGATCGCCTTCGAGGTCGACGCCCGCATCCTGCGGCAGGCGCTTGCCCACGGCGGCGCCGTCATCACGCTCACCGTCGAAGGCGAGGGCGAGACGCCGGTCGTGCTCAAGGACCAGCAGCGTCACCCGGTCACGGGCGACACGATGCACGTCGACCTGCTGCGCGTCGACCTCAGACAGAAGATCGCCGCGACCGTCGTGGTCGAGCTGACCGGCAGCGAAGACGCCCCTGGCGTCAAGGCCGGTGGCGTGCTCGAGCAGGTGACGCGCGAGCTGAACGTCGAGGCGCTGCCGGCCGAGATTCCCGACACGATCGAGCTGGACGTATCGAGCGCCGAGATCGGCGACACGATCACGCTCGAAGCGGTCGTCGCGCCTGCGGGCGTGACGCTGCTCGACGACGCCGAGACGGTCGTCGTCACGCTCACCCCGCCGCGCCTCTCGACCGAGGCCGACGAAGAGATCGAGCAGGAGACCGAGGTCGTCGGCGAAGGCGCCGAGGGCGAGCCCGCCGCCGAGGGCGACTCCTCGGGCGGCGGCGAGTAGCCGAGCCCGGTTCGCGTGCCGGGAGCGGCGCGCGTCGACTGGCTGATCGTCGGGCTCGGCAACCCGGGCCCGGAGTACGCCGGCACGCGCCACAACGTCGGCTTCGAGGTCGCGAACCTGCTCGCCGCACGCTGGCAGCTCCCGCGCGCGAAGCAGAAGTACGCGGGCCTCCTCACCGAAGGTCGCATCGAATCCGACCCCACCCGCCCGGGTCCCCGCGTCGCCGTGCTGCTGCCGCAGACGTACATGAACGACGCCGGCCGCTCCGCCGGGCCGGCGCGCGGCGCGCTGAGAGTGGCGTTGGAGCGTGTGCTCGTGCTGCACGACGAGATCGACCTGCCGTTCGGCGACATCCGCGCGCGCCTCGGCGGAGGGCTGGCGGGGCACAACGGGCTGAAGTCCTTGAAGCGGGAGCTGGGCTCTGCGGACTTCGGGCGCGTGCGGATCGGGGTCGACCGTCCACCGACGACGGACCCCGACCGGGTCGCCGCGTACGTGCTCGGGAGATTCCGCGAGCCTCGCGCCGACGTCGAGGCGCTCGTGGAGGCCGCCGCCGACGCGGCCGAGGCGGTCGTGCTCGGCGCGCGCGAGCTGTAGCCGGCGTTCCGCGAGCGCGGCGGCGCGCGGCGCGAGCCCAAGCCGCGGCCGGACCAGCCGCCGACGTACACTCAGCGCAGCACCGGCCGCGCACCCCTCGCGCGGCCGTTCTGCGTGCCGTCACCGATGCTCAGCCCTCTTCTCGCCTACGCCGCCGACGACCCTGCGACCGTTGCGCTCGCCCGCGACGGCGGCCGCGCGTTCGTCTCCCTCTCGCTCAAGCCGTACGTCGTCGCCGCGCTTGCGCGGGAGGATCCGACCCGGCCGCTGCTCGTCGTCGCCGGCGACGACCGCCACGCCCGCGACCTCGCAGCCGACCTGCGCACGTGGCTCGCGCCGCGGCAGGTGCGCTTCTACCCGTCACGCGGGGTCACGTACGAGTCGCACCTCGCGCCGCCGCCGCACCTCGTCGGCCTGCGCGTCGCGGCGCTCGACGCGCTGCTCGAGGGCGACGCCGCGAAGGCGGACTCGGACCCCACCCGCCCGTCGCCCGTCGTCGTCGTCTCAGCCGTCGCGCTGTCGGAGAAGGTGCCGGACCCGAGACTGCGCCCGCACGGCTTCGCGCTGCGCAAGGGCGACCTGCTCGACCTCGACGAGTGCGCGGTCGAGCTCGTCGCCGCCGGCTACGAGCGCGTCGAGCAGGTCGAGGACCGCGGGCAGTTCGCAATCCGCGGCGGCCTGCTCGACGTCTTCCCGGCGACGGAGGACCACGCGGTGCGCGTCGACCTGTTCGACGTCGAGATCGAGTCGCTGCGCTGGTTCTCGACGTTCACCCAGCGCTCGCTCGGCGACGTCGAGCACGTCGAGATCGCACCGGCCGCCGAGTTGGCGGCCGAGCACCGCGAGCTGGCCGAGGTGGCTGCCATCACCGGCGCCTTCGGCACCGGCGGTGCCGACGACGCCGCCGAACGCCCGGACGTCGCCGAGCTGCTGCCCGTCGGCGACTTCCACGCGATGCTCGACCTCGTACCCGACGCGGCGGTGCTGATCGCCGCCGAGGAGGAGATCGCGCCCGCGCTCGTCGACCACTGGCAGGACGTCGTTGCCGCCTTCCACGACGACGACGCGCATCACCTCTACGTCGCGCCCGGCGCGATCGAGACTGCCCTCGCAGCCCGCGCGGCGATCCGGCTCTCCTCGATCGACCAGGACCAGCCGCATCAGTTCCGCGGGCAGGCCGCCGACGTCGCCGCGCGCAGCGTCAAGGACGCCGAGCCCGAGCTGGAGAAGCTCGTGCGCTCCGGCTACCGCACCGTGATCGCGTTCGGCACGAGAGGGGAGGGGGAGCGCGCCGCCTACAACCTCGGGCGCCTGAAGGTCCGCTGGGTCGACGGCTCGGCTGACACGGCTCCCACCCGCGCCGACCTCGCCTTCGCCGAGGCGCGCCTGCGCGACGGCTTCATCGCGCCCGGCTTCAGACTGGCCGTGATCCCGGAGCACCGCCTCTTCCGCCGTCGCGCCGGACGCACGGGCGGAGCGACCCAAGGCGGTCGCCGCCGCGGCGCGCTGCGCTCCTTCACGGACCTGCGCACCGGCGACATCGTCGTCCATGAGGACCACGGCCTCGCGCGCTTCGCCGGCTTCGACACGAAGACGGTCGCCGGCGTCACGCGCGACTACCTCGAGCTCGAGTACGCCGGCACCGACAAGGTCTTCCTGCCGGTCGACCAGTTCGCGAAGATCTCGCGCTACGTCGGCGCCGGCGGCGAGCATCCGCCACTGTCGAAGCTCGGCGGCACGCGCTGGGACACGATCAAGTCGCGCGCTCGCAGAGCGGCCCAGGAGCTCGCCGGCGAGCTGCTGAACCTCTACGCCGAACGCCGCCGCCGCGAGGGTCACGCCTTCCCGCCGGACAGCGACTGGCAGCGCGACTTCGAGGGCGCCTGGCCCTACCGCGAGACGCCCGACCAGCGCGAGGCGATCGAGCAGGTGAAGGTCGACATGGAGGCGCCGCGTCCGATGGACCGCCTCGTCTGCGGCGACGTCGGCTACGGCAAGACGGAGGTCGCGCTGCGCGCCGCCTTCAAGGCCGCCGACGACGGCAAGCAGGTGATGGTGCTCGTCCCGACGACGATCCTCGCGCAGCAGCACTACGGGACCTTCCGCGAACGCTTGAAGGACTACCCGTTCACGATCGAGCACGTCTCGCGCTTCCGCCCGGCGGCCGAGCAGAGAGCCGCGATCAAGGCGTACTCGGAGGGCAGGGTCGACATCCTGATCGGCACGCATCGGCTGCTCTCGCGCGACGTGCGTCCGAGAGATCTCGGCCTGCTGGTCGTCGACGAGGAGCAGCGCTTCGGCGTCAAGCAGAAGGAGCTGCTGCGCCAGCTCAAGCTGAGAGTCGACGTGCTCGCGATGAGTGCGACGCCGATCCCGCGCACGCTGCAGATGTCGATCGCGGGCATCCGCGACCTGTCGGTGATCGAGACGCCACCGGAGGGGCGCCGGCCGGTCAAGACCTACGTCGGCGAGTACGACGAGCAGCTCGTGAAGGCCGCGATCGAGCGCGAGCGCGCGCGCGACGGGCAGGCGTTCTTCCTGCACAACCGCGTCGAGACGATCGACGAGACGGCCGAGCGGCTGCGCGGGCTCGTGCCCGGGGCGCGGTTCGTCGTCGCGCACGGCCAGCTCGACGAGCAGGAGCTGGAGCAGCGCATGCTGGCCTTCCTGCGCGGCGAGGCGGACGTGCTCGTGGCCACGAGCATCATCGAGTCGGGCATCGACATCCCGCAGGCGAACACGCTGATCATCGAGCGCGCCGAACACTTCGGGCTCGCGCAGCTCTACCAGATCCGTGGCCGCGTGGGCCGGAGTCGCGAGCGCGCGTACGCGTACCTGCTCTATCCCTCTGCGGCGGCGCTCACGCCCGACGCGGCGCAGCGGCTGTCCGCGTTGTCGGACTACACGGAGCTCGGCGCCGGCTTCAAGGTCGCGATGCGCGACCTCGAGCTGCGCGGGGCCGGCAACCTGCTCGGCGACGAGCAGTCGGGCCACGTTGCGGCGCTCGGCTTCGAGCTGTACATGCAGATGCTCGACGAGGCGGTCGCGGAGCTGGGAGGGGAGGACGGAGACGGTTCCCGCCCGCCCGAGCACGAGCCGGTGCGTCTCGACGTCAACGTCGACGCCTACGTTCCGGCCGACTACGTCCCCTACGAGCAGGCGAAGATCGACGTGCACCGCCGCATCGCGGGCGCGTGTGAGGTCGCCGAGCTGCACGAGCTGCGCGCCGAGCTGGAGGACCGCTTCGGCCCGCCGCCCGAGCCGCTGGAGAACCTGCTGCTGCTCCAGCAGGCGCGCATCAAGCTCGGCGAGGCGGGCGCGCGCACGGTCAGCTTCCGCGGCGGGCGGCTCGCGGTGACGCCGATCGAGCTCGACTCGCGCCGCGCGAAGCGCATCCGTGAGGAGATCCCCGAGGCGCTCTACGAGTCCGGCAAGTCGCAGCTGTCGATGCGCGTCCCGGAGGACCCGGCGGCGCGCTTCCCGGCGGTCGTGCGGGCCGCGGACGTGCTGCTCGCGGTCACGCGGGAGGCGGCATGAGGGTGACGTCGCGCGCAGGCGGCCGCTCGCGGTCACCGGAGGGCGAAACCTCGATTCCGCCGCATTTCGCTAAAAATTCGATAACGATCGACGCAACCGGCGCACATGGTGCAGCGGGTTCGCTACAGTGCCCCTGCTCGTGAGGACACCACTTCGCATCCTTCTGGCGCTGGGCGCCTTTTTTGTGGCCGCAGTCGCGCTCGCCGCCTGCGGCAGCAGCAGCGATTCCAGCGTTCCCGGGAACGCGGTCGCGAACGTGGACGGGACGCCTGTCACGAAGGCCGACTACGAGAAGTGGGCCGCGATCACCGCGAGAGGCTCCTCCCGGAGCGGCGCCCCGGTCGTGGTGCCCGACCCGCCGACGTTCACGAGATGCGTCGCCACGCTGCGCAGCAACTCGAGACCGGCGAGAGGTCAGCCGGCTCCGACCGACGTGACGCTGCGCGCCCAGTGCAGACAGCAGAACGATCAGCTCACTCAGCAGACGATGGCCACGCTCATCCAGCAGCTGTGGATCGAGAAGGAAGCGAAGAACCAGGGCGTGAGCGTCACGGACGCCGAAGTCCAGAGACAGCTCGCGGTGACGAAGAGACAGTCCTTCCCGACCGAAAAGGCCTATCAGAGATTTCTCGCTCAGTCGGGCATGACGCCGGCTGACGTGCTCGAGCGGATCCGCGTCCAGGCGCTTGCAGCCAAGCTGACGAGACACGTCCAGGACAGCGCCGCGCCCGTCACGGACGCGCAGATCCAGAGCTACTACGCCAGAAACAGAGCCCAGTTCGCGGTGCCCGAGCGGCGCGACGTCGAGCTCATCCTCACCAGAACCCAGGCGCAGGCGAGCGCCGCCAAGAGAGCCGTCGAAGGTGGGACGAGCTGGGCTGCGGCCGCGAGAACGTACTCGACCGACGCTGCCTCGAAGGCGACCGGCGGGGTGCTGAGAGGCGTCAGCGCGGGACAGCAGGACAGAGCGTTCGACCTGGCCGCCTTCACGGCGCAGAAGGGCAAGATCGTCGGGCCGGTCAAGGGCCAGTTCGGTTGGTACGTGGTCCGCGTCACCGGCATCACGCCGGCGCAGCAGACACCGCTGGCGGAAGCGCGGCCTCAGATCAGAGCGCTGCTCCAGCAGCAGGGCCAGCAGGAAAAGATGAGCACCTTCGTGAGAGACTTCCAGGTCAGCTGGAGAGCGAAGACGAACTGCCGTCAGGGCTACATCGTCCAGCTCTGCAAGAACGCCCCGACGCCGAGCACCACGTCGACGGCTGGCGGCACGGTCGCCACGCCGCCCTCGACGAGCGGCAGCAGCACGACCTCCAAGTAGGCTCCCGCGCGTGAGCGCGAGTCGGCCGCAGATCCAAGAGGCGCTGCTGCGTCTCGACGAGCTCACGCGGCGCTTGCGTCGCGAGTGCCCCTGGGACCGCGAGCAGGACGAGCGCACGATCGTCCCGCACACGCTCGAGGAGGCCTACGAGCTCGCCGACGCCGCGCATCGCCGCGACGACGCGAAGCTGGTCGACGAGCTCGGCGACGTCCTCTTCCAGGTGCATTTCCTCTCGCTGCTGCTCGAAGAGCGCGACGCCGGCGACCTCGCCGCCGTCGCCGAGCACTGCCGCCAGAAGCTCATCCGCCGCCATCCGCACGTCTTCGGCGACACGGAGGTGGCCAACGCGGGCGAGGTGCTGCGCAACTGGGATGCGATCAAGCAGGGCGAGGCGGGGCGAGAGCCGGGGATCTTCGGCGAGGTGCCGGAGAACTTCCCCTCGCTGCTGCATGCGCGCAAGGTGCAGCGCCGCGCGGCGTCGAGCGGGTTCGACTTCCCGGGCGTCGAGGGACCGCTGCAGTCCGTGCGCGACGAGCTGGATGAGCTCGAGCAGGTGGCCGCGACCGACGGCGACGCCGCCCGCGACGCGCGCTTCCACGAGCTGGGAGACGTGCTGTTCGCGGCCGTCAACGTGGGGCGCAAGCTGAAGGTCGATCCCGAGCTGGCGCTGCGTGCGGCCAGCGAGCGCTTCCGCGATCGCGTCGAGACGGCCGCCGGGCTCGCCGCGCACGACGGCCGCGCCTGGGAGGATCTCACGCCCGACGAGCAACTCGGCTACTACGCCCGCGGGCGCCTGCTGTCCGCGGATCCCCCCGACCAGGAGCATGCATGAGCCAGATCGAGCACGTCCACGCCCGGCAGATCCTCGACAGCCGGGGCAACCCGACCGTCGAGGTCGAGCTGTCCCTGCGCTCCGGCGCGTGGGGGCGCGCGGCCGTGCCGTCCGGCGCGTCCACCGGCGAGTACGAGGCGACGGAGCTTCGCGACGGCGGCGACGCCTACCTCGGCAGGGGCGTCACGAAGGCCGTCACGAACGTCAACGGGGAGATCGCGACCGCCGTGCGCGGGCGCGACGCGACGAACCAGGCGGGAATCGACCGCCTGCTGATCGAGCTCGACGGCACGCCGAGCAAGTCGCGCCTCGGCGCGAACGCCATCCTCGCCGTCTCGCTCGCCGCTGCGCACGCGGCGGCGGCGGAGGAGCGCCAGCCGCTGTGGCGCTACCTCGGCGGCGACGCGGCGCACGTCCTGCCCGTCCCGATGATGAACGTGCTCAACGGCGGCGCGCACGCCGACAACAAGGTCGACTTCCAGGAGTTCATGGTCGTCCCGTGGGGCGCGAGATCGTTCTCCGAGGGCCTGCGCATGGGCACGGAGGTGTTCCATCATTTGAAGAAGACGCTGCACGACCGCGGGCTCGGAACCGCTGTCGGCGACGAGGGCGGCTTCGCCCCCGATCTCGCGTCGAACGAGGCGGCGCTCGAGGTCCTGATGGCCGGCATCAGAGCGGCCGGCTACACGCCGGGCGAGGACGTCGCGATCGCGCTCGACCCCGCGACGAGCGAGATCTACGACGGCGGTCGCTACGTGCTCGAGCACGAGGGTCGCAGCCTGTCGGCGGCCGAGCTCGCCGACTACTGGGCCGACCTCGTCGCACGCTACCCGATCGTCTCGATCGAGGACGGCATGGACGAGGGCGACTGGGACGGCTGGGCGACGCTCACGCAGCGCCTGGGCGAGAAGGTCCAGCTCGTCGGCGACGACCTGTTCGTGACCAACGCGCAGCGGCTCAAGCGCGGGATCGACCAGAGAGTCGGCAACTCGATCCTCATCAAGGTCAACCAGATAGGGACGCTCACCGAGACGCTCGACGCGATCAAGCTTGCGCGCGAGAGCGGCTACAGCGCCGTCATGTCCCACCGCTCCGGCGAGACGGAGGACGTCACGATCGCCGACCTCGCGGTCGCGACCGGCTGCGGCCAGATCAAGACCGGCGCCCCCTCGCGCTCGGACCGCGTGGCGAAGTACAACCAGCTGCTGCGGATCGAGGAGGCGCTCGGCGCCGACGCCGCGTTCCCGGGTCGCGGCGCGTTCAGACGCGCCTTGTAGCGATCGGGGAGGAGAACGCGGGCGGTGGGCGAAGGAGTCGTCATGTCGTCCGCCAGCTCCGCCGCCCGCCGCCCGTCGGCCCGCGCGCCCGCTGCGAACGCGCTCGGCGCCGCAGCGCTGCGCGTCCGCTGGGACCGCGTCGGGCGCATCGCGCTGCTCGCGCTGCTGTTGGGCGTTGCGCTGGCGTACGTCGGGCCCGCCCACTCGCTGCTGTCGACGTGGCGCGCGTCGGGCGCGAAGCAGGCGCAGCTGCACACGCTCGAGCGCGAGCACGATGCGCTCGCAAGACGCGCGCAGGAGCTGCGCGACCCGCGCACCGTCCAGGCCGAGGCGCGCGGCCTCGGGATGGTGCGCCCCGGCGAGCGCTCGTACGTCGTGCGCGGCCTGCCGGGCAACTGAGCGCGCCCGCCAGGCGCTAGCCTGGCACGCACATGCACGTCGACACCGCCCTGCAGTTGTGGAGCGACGGCCAGCGCCGCCTGAGCGCGGCCGAGCCGGACGAGCGGCGCCTGCTCGGTCGCGTGAGCGACCGCATCGTCGACGAGCTTCGTCGCCGCCTCGGTGGCCCCTTCACCACGCGCGAGCTTGCGACGCTCTACAGCGCGGGGACCGACTGGTGCCTCGACGTCGCGATCGCGACGGTGCCGAACGACCCGCGCGCCTGGGACGCTCAGACGGCCGGCGACGCCGCCTTCGCCCGCTATGTCCGCGAGGCGTCCGATTGGTCAGGCGGTCGGCGCCGTGAGTCGGACGAGATCGAGCATCAGCGTCAGCCGCTCGACCAGCCCTGAGCCGGTGCCTCACCGCGCCTGGCAGCGTCCTCGCCGGTTCACGTGCAAAGCACGCCCCACCGGCTGCGTCCTTGCCAGGCACGGCGATGCACCCGGCTCAGTGGAGCCGGGTCGGGGGGTGCTACTCGTCGTCAGAGCCGGTGCGGCGGATCACGATCTGGTCCTCTTCGATCGTGATCTCGACGGGGCGGTGGCCGGCCCAGTGCTCTGCGTAGACGGGGTCGTCCTGCACGGCCGGGTCGAGCCACAGGCCGTAGCCCTCGTCGCCGTGGTCGAACGTGCCCTCGAGCGGGCCGGTGCGCGCCTTGCGGCGACGACCGCCGCGGCGTCCGCGGCGACGCGACGGCTTCTCGCCGTCCTCGTCCTCGTCCTCCTCCTCCTCGTCATCGTCGTCGGCCGCGGCTCTGCGCGAGCGGGTCTTCGCGGCGGCCTGCTTGGCTGCCTCGGCCTCCTCCTGCTCGCGCGCCTTCTGGGCGGCCTCGAGCTCTGCGGCGATCAGCGCGTCGTCCTCGGCGCGCAGGTCGATCTCGTCGTCGAAGTCGAGCGCCGGGGCGCCGTCGCGCTCCGCCTCGTCGGGCACGAGATCGTTCTCGCGCTTGAACGCGGAGATCTGCTGCGTCGTGACCTCGAGCTGGTGGGCGATCCAGGCGTCGGTGCGGCCCTGGCGGACCCACGTGCGAATCTGGTTGAGCTGGGGGCGAAGTGATCTGCGTGGCATCGGCCGGGCAGACTAGCGAATGTGGGCCGGCGGCGATCCGCCGGTAATGCGGGGGGCCGCAGGAGGGAGGGGTATTGTTGGTCTTCGAGGGATCGGGTTCGCTTCGCCTTCGCTGTCCGATCGCTCATCCGGCCACCATGGACAGCAGGGAGGCAACAGCGCAAATGTTGGTCCTGACGCGCAAGTCCAACCAGAGCATCATGATCGGGGACGACATCGAGGTCTCGGTCCTCGCGATCATGGGGGAGAAGGTGCGGATCGGCATCCAGGCGCCGAGGGACGTCCCGGTCTTTCGCAGAGAGGTCTACCTGGAGATCCAGCAGGAGAACGCCGGGGAGGGGGCTCGCGAGGAGGTCGACGCGGCGTTGCGTGACCTCGGTGCAGACAGCTGACCGGCTGCGCCTCCGGCCGGCGCCGCCGTCAGGCCATCACGTAGAAGAGCGTCTCGAACATCGCGATCGTCACCACGACCGCGGTCACGACGATCGAAAGCGCCAGGAACGCGAAGCGCCACGAGCCGTGCTTGTTGACGCGCTGCAGCCGACGCTGACGCGAGCGCTGGGTCGCCGTCTCGCGCAGCCGCTCGCGGCGAACGCGGTCCTGCGTCGTCTCCTCGAAGAAGGCCTGCTCAAGCTGAGCGAGGCTCTGTCGCATCTTCATAGGGGAGGAAACCCTAGCAGCGTGTCGAACGCTCGCGCGCGCACTCAGCAGGCGGTCCAGAGGCCGCGGCCGGCTGCCCGCGCCGTGTGCTGGAGGTCGCTCAGCTGTGCGGCGTGCGCGGTGTTGGGGGCGATCGTCAACGTCCGCGCGGCGCCCGCGTCGACGAGACGCGCGTTGACGAACAGGCCGTCCTGCGCGCGGTAGACGTAAGCGAGCAGGCGGCCGTAGCGGTCGCGCAGCTCGCGATCGAAGCGCAGCTGGAGCGAGCTGCCGGCGGCGCCGAGCAGGCGCGTGTTGAGGTCGTGCGCCCGTTCGCCGAAGCACTGCACGGGGGTGTTCGGCTTGACCGTCTCGGGCGTGTCGACACCGATGTACCGGACGCGCTCCTCACGCCCGCCGACCTGCACCACGATCGTGTCGCCGTCGATGACGCGCTCGAGGCGAGCGGCGGCGCTGCCGCCCGCCGCGAGTGCGGGCTCGCCACTGCCTCCCAGCCAGCTCGGGACCTGCACGTCGCCGAGCACGAACCCGGCGAGCAGCAGCAGGGCGATCCACGGCAGCGCGCGCGGCCAGGTCATGCGCCGAGGCTACGGCGCCGCGTGCGGCGGCGCAGCCGCGGTTCGTGCCGTGTCCGCGGCGCTGCGCGCGCGATGCCGCCGACGCGGCGCTGCGGCGCGATCACGCCGTGCGGTCAGGCGACTTCCTGCTGCTCGTAGACGCGGATGAAGCGCAGGTAGTTGTCGGCGACCTGCGAGGCCGCCCGCTCGCGCGGCAGCGTCCCGTCGAGGAAGCCTCTCAGCGCGTCCCACCAGATCGAGCGGCCGATCGCGAAGCCGACGAAGCCGTCGACCGGCGCCGCCTCGCGCAGCCAGTGATCGACCTTCGCGTCGCTCGCGCCGCGACCGAGCAGCACGCACACGACGTTCTCGCGGCCCTCGCCCGAGCGCGTCTGCGCGGCGAGCGCCTGCGCGTCGGCCTGTGCGTCGACGCCCTCGATCTTCCAGATGTCGACCTCGATGCCGAAGTCCTGGATCTCCTCGATCGCGCGGCGCATGAGCTCCGGGCGCAACTCGCTGTCATACCGGTCGACCTCGCCGCCGACGGAGGCGAGCTGGTCGTCCTCCGCGGGGACGAGCAGCTCGAACAGGAACAGGCGGTCGTTCGCGTGCAGCCAGTCGGCGAGGCGCTTGAGGCGGCTGAGCTGACGCGCGTTCATCTCCGCGTCGCCATCGGGGTTGAAGCGCACGAGGACCTTGCTGAAGTCCGGGTCGAACTGCTCGATGTGGGCGCCGAAGTCGTCGCCGTACTGGAAGTCGAACTCGTTCTGGCCGCTCTTCTCGACCGGCATCGCGAGCTTGAGGCCGTTCGCCTTCGCCTGGCTCGGCACGTCGCTGCCGAACTGCTCGTCGACGAGCACGCCGGTGGCGCCGGCCTCCGCCCCGCGCTCGACCGCGAGCTCCATGCCCTCGTAGATCAGCCGCTTCGCGTCGGCGATCGTCGCCGTCTCCTCCGGCGTCGGATCGCCGGCGATCCCGAACATCTTCTTCTGGAACGAGCCGCGGTGGTCGAACGCGAGGATGTAGAGCTTGCCGTCGTAGCCGAGAGCCATGGAACCGTCCTTCGTCGCTTCGTTCGGAGGAGCTGCGCCGCGCGAGTGTACCCCTGCGCGGCCGTTTGCACCGCCTGCGCGGCGGCTACGCTGGCGCTCCGTGGACGCCAACTTCAGCGGGCCCAACTACACGATCGGCATCGAGAAGGAGCTCATGATCCTCGACGCGAGAAGGCGATCCACGTCGCCAACGGGATGCGGGTCCCCCATCCCAACTTCGGCACGGTCGAGGTGCGCGTGATGGACGCGCAGACGCGCGTCGAGCACACGCTCGGGCTCACTCGCTGATCCAGGCGATGGTGAAGGAGCTGGCCGAGCACTTCGAGGCGGGACGGAGCTGGGCCACTACCCGCACCAGATGGTCGACGAGAACAAGTGGCTCGCCGCCCGCCACGGGCTCGCGGGCGAGCTCGTCGACCTGCCCTCGCGCGAGCGCGTCGCGACGCGGGAGCTGGCGCGGCGGCTGCTCGACCGGCTGCGCCCGCACGCCGAGGAGCTCGGCTCGGCGGCCGAGCTGGCGGCCGTCGAGGACCTGCTGGAGCGCGGCAACGGCGCCGCGCGCCAGCTCGTCGTCCACGAGGCGAACCACGACTTGCGCGAGGTCGTCGCGGAGATCGCGGCGGCGACGGTCGACGTCGGCTGAAAGCCGCTTGCGGAAGGCGCTCCGGGGCGCTTCGCGAGCACTCTAGAATCGATCGGGTGAGCAGCGGTGGCCCCGACCTCTTCGTGATCTGCAAGCACTGCCAGTCCGAGGTCAGTCCGTACATCACCGAGTGCCCCTACTGCGGTCACCGGTTGCGCAAGCGGGCCCCGAAGCTCGATCGCGACGGGCGTCCGTCCGAGAAGCAGCGCCGTCGCGCCCGTCGCCGCTCGCCGGCGCCGTCGCTCGGACCGCTGCGCCGCGGCGAGATCCCGGGGATCCGCCCGGACGGGCGTCCCTACGCGACGGTCGTGGTCGTCGCGGCGAGCCTCGCGCTGTTCGTGCTGCTGCGGGCGGACGTCGTGCGGATCGTCGACGTCGCGATCGTCGGCACGCCCGACGGCAACTGGTGGCACGTGCTGACGGCGCCGTTCGCGTACGAGAACAGCGGCTACGCATTCGTCGCGCTGTTCGCGATCGCGCTGTTCGGCTGGCTCGTCGAGCGGCGCCACGGCCCGATCGTGCTCGTGCTGCTGTTCCTCGCCGGCGGCGCCGGCGGCATGGCCGTCGCGGGTGCGACGGAGACGTTCCCGACGGCGCTCGGCGGCAACGGCGCCGCGCTCGCGCTGCTCGTCGCATGGGCGATCCCCGATCTGCGCGACCTGCGCCGCGGACGGGAGATCGACGGCGATCTGCTCGGCGCGGGCGTCTTCGCGGTCGTGCTTCTGCTGCTGCCCATCGCCGTCGACTGGGCCGATCCGCTCGCGGGCGCGACGGGCCTCGCGGCCGGCGCGGCGCTCGGCTACCCGCTCGCGCGGCTGACCGGCGGCCGTTGACCAGCGACTGCGCCGCGCAGAGGGCGGCCGTATGATCCGGCGCAGTGGAGCGCGCCTACACCGACGCCGAGATCGACGCCGCGCTGGCCGCGCTGAGCGACGAGGGGCGCCTGCGCGAGGCGCAGATGCTCGTGGCGCGCGCTGCGCCGCAGCTGCACCGCGTGCTCGACGAGGCGCTCGCGGCCGGTGGCTGGTTCGGCGAGACGCACGAGCAGGCGGTCGCGACCGCGTCCGACGTCGAAGACCCCGCGGGGCGCCGCCAGGCGGTCGATACGCTCGTCGCGGAGGAGACGCGCCTCGGCATGCTCGTCGGCGTGGCGGTCGGCTTCGAGCTGGCGCGCGTGTTGGAGAGCGGACCTGCACCAACGACCGAAGGGGACTGAGATGGAGCTGCGCTTCCTCGGCCATGCGGCCTTCGCGCTGAGCGACGGTGCGACGACCGTGCTGATCGACCCGTTCCTGACGGGCAACCCGAGAGCGGCGGCGAGCGCCGACGAGCTCGACGCGACGACGATCCTGCTCACGCACGGCCACGCCGACCACATCGGCGACACGGTCGCGATCGCGAAGCGGACGGGCGCCACCGTCGTCGCCGTCGTCGAGCTGGCGAACGAGATCGGCGGCGAGGGCGTCGACGTGCGCGACCCGAACCTCGGCGGCACCGAGGCGTTCGAGTGGGGCTCGGCGAAGCTCGTTCCGGCATGGCACACGGCCGTCTCGCCGAGCGGCACGGCGCACATCGCCGCCGGACTGCTGGTCGACTTCAAGGGCACGACGGTCTACCACCTCGGCGACACGTGCCTCTTCTCCGACCTGCAGCTGGCGGGGCGCGGCCGCGAGATCGACGTCGCGCTGGTCCCGATCGGCGGCCACTACACGATGGACCGCCACGACGCCGTCGAGGCCGCGCGGCTCGTCGGCGCGAAGACGGTCGTGCCGATCCACTACGACACGTTCCCGCCGATCGCGACCGACGCGCAGGCCTACAAGGCCGACGTCGAGGCGCAGACGGGCTCGCAGGTCGTCGTGCTGGCGCCGGGGGAGACGCTGTCGCCATGACGCACGCGATCGTCCTGATCCAGGCGGAGCGGACCGCGCTGCCCGACCTCGGCGGCCAGCTCGCCGACGTGCCGGGCGTGGCGGAGGCCTACTCGATCACGGGTGAGTGGGACTTCGCGGCGATCCTGCGACTGCGCGAGCAGGACGAGCTGGCGCACGTGATCACCGAGCAGCTCGCGCAGCTTCCCGGCATCGTCAAGACGCAGACGCTGCTCGCGTTCGAGGTCTACTCCAGACACGACCTCGACGCGCTCTTCTCGGTTGGGGAGTAGGCGCTCGCGTCAGCCGAGCGCGCCCGCGCGCGCGAGCGCGACGCCGAACGCGTCCGCCATCGCGGCGTACGTGTGACCGGCGAGCGCGGCGCGGCCACTCGCGCCGAGCCGGGTGCGCAGGGCGGGGTCGGCGAGCAGGCGGGCGATTGCGCCGGCGAGCGCGTGGGCGTCGCCGGGCGGCACGACGAGCCCCGTCTCGCCGTCGCGCACGAGCCCGCCGGCGACGGCGCCGACGGCCGTCGTCGCGACGACCGGCGTGCCCTGGTGCAGCGCCTCGTTGCAGACGAGCCCCCAGGGCTCGCGAAAGCGCGGCGTCGGGATCGAGGGCAGCACGAGCAGGTCGGCTGCGGCGTAGGCGACCGGCAGGCGCTCGCGCGCGAGCGGGCCGAGCAGGCGTGCGCCCGGCGTCTCCGCCACCTCGCCGGCGAGCGGGCCGTCGCCGATCGCGACGAGCGTGGGCCGTGCGTCGAGCGTGGACCAGGCCGCGAGCAGCTCCGGGATGCCCTTCTCCGGGACGAGCCGGCCGACGTAGAGGACGAGCGGGCCTTCGGGCAGGCCTGCCTCGGCGCGCCAGGCGGCGATCTCGTCGGCGCCGATCGCGCGGCCAAACAGGTCGGCCTCGACCGACTGGGGCGCGATCACGACGTCGTCGGAGCGGCCGCGGTAGCGCGTGACGTAGCGGCGCACGTGCTCGCCGTACGTCACGACGGCGTCGGCGTGGCGGTAGACGTGGCGCACGAGCGGGAACGCGAGCGCGCCCTTCGCGCCGCGCGGGTGTGCCCACACCGAGCCCCACAGCACGAACGGCCGCCCGCGGCGGCGCATGCCGAAGTATGTCGCCGGCAGCATCGCCCCGCCGGCGACGGGTGCGATCGCGGCGTCGTAGCGGCGGCCGAGCCTCAGCGCCTCGCGGGGGCCGGCGATCCGCCGCGCGGGGAAGGGCGCGGAGGCAAGTTGGCCGTCGAGGTCGGCGAACCACGCGGGCACGTAGCTCGCGTTCGCGCCGAAGCAGAGCACCTCGACGCCGTAGCGCTCGGCCAGCAGCGAATAGAGCGGAACGCGGTAGGGCGCCAGCACGTTCGTCACGAGCGCGATCGTCACGGCCCCGCAGCCTGCCAGAATCGCGGGCCGGTGACCTCTCCCGGCGCATCCAAGGCCGCGAGCGCGGCGCGCGAGGCGGTCGCGAGCGCGCCGCGCGACCCGAACGCGCCCGTGCGCGTCCTGCTGCTGCACAACCGCTACCGCGACGCGGGCGGCGAGGAGCGCGTCGTGGACGAGCTGGAGGCGCTGCTGGCTGGTCGCGGACATGCCGTCGGCCGGCTCGAGCGCGACAGCGAGGCGGCGGGCCGCGCGCAGGCCGCGCGCGGGCTGCTGCGCGGCGGGCTCGACCCTGGCGACGTCGCGGCGGCGGTGCGCCTGCACCATGCGGACGTCGTCCACGCGCACAACCTCCATCCGCTGCTCGGCTGGCGCGCGCTGGCGGCGGCGCGCGCGGCTGGCGCGCGCACGGTCCTGCATCTGCACAACTACCGCCTCGTGTGCGCGATCGGCGTCGCCTACCGCGACGGCGAGCCGTGCTACCTGTGCCGCGGTCGCGACACGCGCCCCGGCCTGCGCCATCGCTGCCGCGCCTCGCGTGCCGAGGGGATCGCCTACGCCGCCGGCCTTGCGCGCCAGCAGCCGCAGCTGCTCGCGCACGCCGACGCGCTCGTGTCCGTCAGCGAAGCGCTCGCCGCGCGCCTGGCGGAGCTCGGAATCCCGCGCGAGCGGATGACGGTCGTGCCGAACGCGGCGGGAGCGATCGCCCCCGACTCGCGCGCCGCGGACGGGACATACGCGCTCGTCGCCGGCCGACTGGTCGAGGAGAAGGGCTTCGACGTCGCGGTGCGGGCGGCGCGCGATGCCGGTGTGCCGCTGCGGGTCGCCGGCACGGGTCCCGCCGAAGCACGCCTGCGTGCGCTCGCGGCGAGCGCGGGCGTGACCTTCCTCGGGCGTCTCTCGGCCGCGGCGCTTGCGCGCGAGCGCCGCGGCGCCGCCGTGCTGCTCGCCCCCTCGCGCAACGACGACCCGTGCCCGATGACCGTCGTCGAGGCGCTCGCCGACGGCCTGCCGGTGCTCGGGAGCGCACGGGGAGGGATCCCGGAGCTGATCGGGGACGGCGCGACCCTGCCGCCCGACGACCCGGCCGCGTGGTGCGGCGCCCTGTCCGCGCTGTGGTCCGACCCCGCCCGTCGCGCCGCCGCCGGCGCCGACGCGCTCGCCCGCGCCCGCGCCCGCCACTCCCCCGACGCCTGGTACGCCGGCCTGCTCGGCGTCTACGGCGGCGCCTGACGCGGGGAGCGATCGGGCGTGCCGGGTAGGCTCGGCTCATGCGCTTGCATGGCTCGTCGGCAGTGCCCGTGGCGGTGGCGCTCGCACTCGCAGTGGGTGCGTGCGGCGGTGGAAGCACTGGACCGGGCACCACCAACCCCACGGCGAGCGCTCCCGATGCGACGGCGCCGCCGCCGGACGCCACGCAGCCCGGCACGGGGCCGGTGACGACGCCGACCCGGACGGCGACGCAACCGCCGGCGCAGACGCAGCCCTCGGGCACCGCGAACGGTGGCGGCGAGCAGGCCGTGCGGGTGCCGGCCTCGTTCGTCGTGCTGCCCGGCGGGCGTCTCGAGCCGCCGACGATCACGGTGCCGCCGTTCCTCGCCGTCGAGATCTCGGTCCAGTCGAGCGACGGGAAGCCGCATCGGCTCGTGCTGCAGACGCCGGCGCCGCACGCGCTCGGCGTCGCCGCCGGGAGACGCGCCGCGGTGCGGATCCCCGGCCTCAGAGCCGGCCGCTATCCAGTGCTGCTCGACGGCCGTGCTGCCGGGGCGCTCGTGGCCGGCGGCGAGGTCGGGCCGTAGCCGCCGCTCCTGCTGGCTGGCCAGCCAAGCCTCCGCTACGCTGGCGAGCACCGTCCCGCGAGGAGAGAGGTTCGCTGTGTCCGACACCGCCGCCAGCTCACGCACCGACCGCGTCGACTTCCGTGCCACGAGCGATCCGGCGCTGCTCGAGAGCGCCGACCGCGGGGAGGCCAACCTGCTCACCTACCGCGAGCTGTACTCGCTGTGGGAGCGTCAGCACTGGGCCGTGCAGGACATCGACTTCGCGCAGGACCGGATCGACTGGCACGAGCGGATCGACGCCGAGGAGCGCTACGCGCGCATGTACGGCCTGTCGTCGTTCTTCATCGGCGAGCAGCGCGTGACCGCCGAGCTGGGCCCGATGATGCGCGCCGCGCCGAGCGAGGACATGCGCATCTTCCTCTCCACGCAGATCGCCGACGAGGCGCGCCACGTCGCCTTCTTCGACCGCTTCTACAGCGAGGTCGGCGTGCTGCAGGCCGACGGGCTCGACGAGCGGCTCGTCGAGACGAGCGAGCACCTCAACCCCGAGTTCGGCGTGCTGTTCGACGAGCTGCTCAAGGCCAGGGTCGACCGGCTCGCGGTCGAGCCGGAGGACCTCGAGACACTTGTCGAGGCGATCACGATCTACCACATGGTGATCGAGGGGATGCTCGCGCTCACGGGCCAGCACTTCATCATCGACTACAACGAGCGCGAGGGCACGCTCCCGGGCTTCGTCGAGGGCTTCACGAACGTCGCGCGCGACGAGCACCGCCACGTCGCCTTCGGCGCGCGCTTCCTGCGCGACATGGCGCGCGAGGATCCGCGCTACACGACCGCGATCCAGCGCACGCTCGGCGAGGTCGCGCCGATCGCGGAGGGCGTGCTGAAGCCGAAGTGGGCGCCCGACGACGAGACGGTCGAGTTGTTCGGCACCTCGATCGCCGACACGCGCGCGTTCGCGCTCAGAGCCCTCGAGCGCCGCATGAAGGTGATCGGGCTCGTCGCGGCCGCCTGAGCGGCGGGGCCGAGCGCCTACTGCCCGTCGAGCGACGCCGCGTCACCTGGGGACGGTGGCGGCGGAGCCGGGTTCGTCACCGTCCCCGTGCCGGACCCGCTGCCGTCGCCCGAGCTGCTGCCCTCCCCCGGCGGGGTGGCGGGCGGCGGCGCCGGCGTGGTCGCCGAGGGCGGCGCGGGCGTGGTCGCCGCCGGCGGCGGCGCCGGAGCGGTGGTCGTCGCCGGCGGCAGGGTCGTCGTCGGCGTGCCGCCGGCGGGCGGCGCGACCGGCACGAGCGTCGGCGGCGGCGCCTGGCTGGGAAGCGTGGAGGGGAGCGTCGTGGTGCCCGTATCGACCTGTGTGCGCCCCGGGTCCGCGACGGTCGGCTTCGCGGCGGGCGCAGCCGTCGGCGCCGTCTGCGTCGTGGCCGGCTTCGGGTGCGCGTCGCCGGCCGGCTTGTCGGCAGGCTTGTCGGCCGGCTTGTGCTTCACCGGTGCGTCGAGCGCGCGCTGCACGCGCGCCGGCGCGGCCTGCACGACGGCGGCGACGACGACCGGCTGATGCGGCTGCTGGGCCGCGACCTGCGCCTGCCGGTGCGCGCGATGCGTCCCGACGTGCTCCATCTCGACTGCTCCGGCCGTCACGAGCGCCGCCGCGGCGAGCCCGGCGGCCGCCTTCGCGCCGAGCACGCCGAGGCCGGCCGAGACGAGCCCGCCACCGCCCGCGGTGCCGGCGATCGCGCTCATCGCGGCGGTGCCGGACGCCGCTCCACCCGCGCCGCCGGCTCCGCCGGCGCCGGCGGACAGGCCGATGTGGGCGAGCAGCACTCTCTTCGCGAGCAGCAGCGGCCCGACCGGCAGCAGCAGTGCGAGCGCCTTGCTCGTCGCACGCAGCTCGGTGCGGAAGATCGTGCATCGCTCGCAGGAGCGCAGGTGCCGGCGAACCGGCGGCGTCGTCCGGTGCCGCAGCCCCTCGGCGATCTCGCCGAGCTCGAGGCGCACGTCCTCGCAGTGCAGCTGGCGCGCCTCGGCGGCCTCGGCGAGCGACACGCGCGCGCGCACGAGCAGCGACTTCACGCTCGGGATCGTCGTCTCCATCGCCTCGGCGATCTGCTCGTAGGACAGCGCGTCGATCTCGCGCAGCAGCAGCGCGGTGCGCTGCGTCTCCGGCAGCTCGCCGACGTCGGCGATCAGCTCGCGGAACTGCTCGCGCTTGTCGACCTTGTCGGCGGTCGTCGTGCCGTGCTCGGAGAAGTGCACGTCCATCGAGTCGACGCCGATCGGCTGCACGCGGCGCAGGTGGTTGAGGCTGCGGTTGCGGGCGATGCGGTAGAGCCACGGGCGCGCGTTGATCGGGCGCTCGTCGGCGAGGATCGCGTTGAAGGCGGCTGCGAAGACCTCCTGCAGCACGTCCTCGGCGTCCTCGCGCGAGCCGAGCATGTGGCGGCAGAAGGCGAGCAGGCGGGACTGGTAGCGGCCGACGAGCACCTCGAAGGCGCCGTGGTTGCCGCGGCGCACGAGCGCGATCAGGCGCTCGTCCGACTGCAGGCGCAGGAGGGGCGATCGGCCGTGGTGGCCGAGGGTGCCGGAGTGGGTGAGGGCTGAAACCTCCACGCTCGTCTCTCGGGACACCGTAGCAAGGCGCAAGTTGCGCCTTTTCACCGTGTTTCTCGCGCAGGAGCGCCGCGTGCGAGCGCCGATTCGCGGCGCCGTCGGTGCACCCACTCGCGCACCAGCAGCGCCATCGCGACGGGCACCGTCGCCGGCAGCATGTCGACGACGAGGAACAGCAGGTCGAACGCCAGCGCGAGCGCGAGCACGACGAGCGCCCAGCGCCACGGCCGGTCATCGGGCCCGCCAACCCGCTGCTCGGCGGCGACGATCGCCCCGAACACGCCCGCCACGAACAGGTCGCCGTAGCCCATCACCGCGTCGCCGAACAGCGCTCGCTGGAGCTGCGGCAGGTGCGCCGGTGGGGCGGCCGCGTTCAACACGTCGTTGGCCGGCTGCAGCAGCTCCGAGCCGACCAGGATCGCGTCCACGATCGCCATCAGCACGATCCCCGCCTTCAGCCAGCCGCGCGGTGCGACGGCGGTCAGGAGGACGCCGAGCGTGACGCAGCTGAGCGCCGACAGCAGCACGGCCGCGCCCTCGCCCGCGAGCGTGCCGCGGCGCGCCCATGCGAGCGCGAACAGCGGCACGGCCAGCAATGCGAGCGGCGGGCGCCCGCCACGCATCGTCGCGCCGAGCGCTGCGGCGGCGAGCGGCGGGACGGCGATCAGCGCGAGCCATGTGAGCCCGTCGGCCGTCGCGCCGGCGGCACGGATCGCCGCCACCACGAGCACGATCGAGGCGAGCGGCACGAGTGCCCAGCCGCGGCCCGAGAGGCGCCGCGCCAGCTTCTGCGCGCGCGCGGGCGCGTGCCCGCGCGGAAGTGCGAGCGATGCGCTCTGCACGGCCACGAGGCAGGCGTCGGAGAGCCAGAAGGTGAGGGTCATCGGGATGCCCGGGGTGGGAGTCGAACCCACATGCCCCTGGGGGACCGCCGAGTTTAAGTCGGCTGCGTTTGCCGTTCCGCCACCCGGGCAGGGATGCGCGGCGGAAGTCTACGGGCCATGAAGGGTGTCATCGGAACCACGATCGGGCCTTGGCGATCCGCGCCGACGACGTAAACGTCCGCGTTCGAACGATGCTTGACGCGAGGGCGTAGCGTAGGAATGTGAGGTGCGGAGGTCGCGTTGATACCGGAGCAGGAGACCGCGCAGCCGGCCGGCCGCGCGGTCACCCCCCTATGCGAGACGGCTGTCTGTCACGCGACGGCCGTCGCCCGCGCCGAAGCGGGGGTCAGGCCTTCGAGGATCGCGGTCGCCAGACGCGCGTCGCCGCGGATCTTCAGACCGGTCGCGACGCCCTCGGGAACGAGCGCGTCGATCCATGCGCGTTCCGATCCGACGACCTGTGCATCGGCCTCCGGCTCGGGGCGCTCCTCGAGCGTGACGGCACCACGCTTGATGACGAGCGTGTAGTGCTTGGTCTCGCCGTCCTTCGAACGGTCGGCGACCGTCAGCTCGACGGTGCCGCGCAGCGATCGCGGCAGCGTGAGCAGTCCCGGCGCGAGCCGGAAGATGGCACCGACGTCGATCGCCTCGTTGCGACGAGGCTCGGTCCACGACCACTCATAGCCCCAGCGCGCGAGCGCGCCGAGGACCGGGATGAGGTCGCGGGCTCGGTCCGTCAGCTCGTAGTCCACGCGCGGCGGCACCTCGCGGTACCGCTGGCGGGTCAACAGGCCGTCGGCGACCATGCGGTTCAGACGCGAGCGCAGCTGCTCCGTCGAGATCCCGGGCAACGTGCGCTGGAGCTCGACGAACCGGCGCGGACCGCTGACGAGGTCGCGCACGATCAGCAACGTCCACTTGTCGCCGACGAGGTCCAGTGCCCGCGCGTCGGGCGACCACTGGTCATACGGATGGCGTTTGGGCGGGGGAGCGGGTGGGATGGCAACCTCCGGTGTACGAGAGCGTGGAACCTACCTACCGTGATACAGATTAACCGACTGACGGGTAGCCGAGGGATTCCTTTGACACATCGGCGCCTGGACGGCATTGCCGTACACCGCATCGCACGCGCCGTGCGGCGCATCGCGGGCGCTGAGGAGACGCAGGGCACCAGGCGCGTTTTTCGCTTTTCCGCACTTCTGGTTCCCTCTCCCTTCGGGAGATCGGGGGCGGTGGTCGGTGGGACCAAGGAGGAGGAGGCAGATGGCTGAGGTGATCCAGCTCACGCAACGCCGCTCGATCCGGGCGGCCGCGCAGGTGCCGGCCACGGCGCCGGCGACGCTCTACTTCGATCTGGCGTCGCCCTGCACGTACCTCGTCGCGGAGCGCATCGAGCGCCGCGTCGGCGACGCCATCTGGCGTGCGGCGGTGCTGCCCGACCCGCTCGTGCGCTCCGAGGACCTGGTCGCGGACGCACAGCGCCGCGCGCATGCCCTGCGCATGCCGCTCGTGTGGCCGGAGCGCTTCCCGTCACGCGTGCCGACGGCGATGCGCGTCGCGACCTATGCGAACGAGCAGGGCTGCGGCTCGGCGTTCGCGATCGCGGCCGGCCGGCTCGCGTTCTGCGGCGGCTTCGACCTGGAGGACCCCGACATCCTCGCGGAGGGGGCGGCTGCCGCGGGCGTCGACGTCGACGGGGCGCTCGCGGCAGCGCGCGACCCGCGGCGCGATCACCAGATCGGGATGGCCGGCCGCTCCGTCGGCCATGCCGGCGGGACGCTGCTGCCGGCGCTCGAGCACGAGCGGCGCATCTATTGCGGCGAGCCGCACATCACGGCCTGGCTGTCGCAGCTCGGCGCCGTCGTGGCGCGGCCGAGCGTCTCCTGAGCTGGCATTCGCCAAAACTGAGCGTTTCCTCATTCGGTGGGGACTGGCATCGCGCTGCCTCGCTGTCACAATCCGTTGCGGGATGGATCGAGCATTGCGATACGGGTATCGCCGGCTCGGCCGGCGATACCCGCTGACGGTCGTCGTCCTCCAGTTCCAGCTTGCGCACCTCGTGGTGCTCGGCGGCCTCATGCTCCTGCGGCTCTATCAGCCGATGGGGGATCGGAGATTCGTCGTGCTGCTCGTCGTGGCGGAGCTGCTGGTGGCGCTCGACAACGTGAGCTCGACACTGCTCGCGCGGCGGCTCCTCGCGCCGGTCGACGCATGGCTGAACGGCGCCCGCGACCGCGTCAGCACGACTGACGCCTGGCGCGCGCTCGCGTTCATGCCGAGCACGTACGCGCGCCGTGTGCGCACCGTCCCGATCCTGCTCGTGATCGTGCCGTTCGGGACGTTCGCCACCGTCGAGCTCGGGATGCCGATCTACGCGGCCTTCGCGATCTTCGCGGGGATGCTGCTGACGCTCCTCTACGGCGCACTGTTCCGCTTCTTCGCGATGGAGTCGCTGCTGCGACCGGTGCTGGCCGACGTCGCGCTGGACCTGTCCGACGACTTCGAGCCGGGCCGCGGCGGCGTGCCCCTGCGCCGCCGGCTGCTCGTCGGCCTGCCGGCGATCAACGTGCTGACGGGCACGATCGTCGCCGGGATCGAGCTGAACCGCAACGGCGCCCACCTGTCAGACCTGGGGCCGGCCGTCGTCGTCGCGGTGATCGTCGCGTTCACGATCTCGCTCGAGCTGACGATCTTGCTGTCGCGCTCGATCTTCGGGCCGCTCGACGCGCTGCGCGAAGCGACCGAGCGCGTGCGGCGCGGCGACCTGCGCACGCGCGTGCCCGTCATCTCGGCGGACGAGACGGGTCGGCTCGCGCGCTCCTTCAACGACATGGTGGCGGGGCTCGAGGAGCGCGAGCGGCTGCACGAGGCGTTCGGCGCCTACGTCGGGCCGAACGTCGCCGAGATGGTGCTGCGCGACGGCCCGCACCTCGACGGCGAGGAACTCCAGGTCTCGATCCTGTGCCTCGACATCCGCGACTTCACGCGCTTCGCGGAGCGGGCGAGCGCGCGCGAGGTCGTCGACCGCCTCAACGAGTTCTACGACGTCGTCGTGCCGCTGCTCGTGCGCCACGGCGGCTACCCCGACAAGTACGTCGGCGACGGGCTGCTCGGCGTCTTCGGCGCACCGGAGCCGATCGTCGCGCACGCCGACCGCGCGGTCGCGGCCGCGATCGAGATCGCCGCCGCCGTGCAGGAGCGCTACCGCGGCAGCCTGCGCGTGGGAATCGGCGTCAACTCCGGGCTCGTGGTCGCCGGAACGGTCGGCGGCGGCGGGCACGTCGAGTTCACCGTCATCGGCGATCCGGTCAACACTGCGGCCCGCGTCGAGCAGGTCACGCGACAGACGGGCGACGCCGTGCTCGTGACCGAGGCGACGCAGCGGCTCCTCTGCCTCGACCACGGCGGCTTCGACGCACGTCCCGCGGCGCCGCTCAAGGGCAAGCGCGAGCGCGTGCAGCTGTGGGCGCCGCGCGCGCTTGCGCGCCTGGCCGACGCGCTGCCGGAGGAGACGGGCGAGCTTGCGTAGCCGGGCCATTCGCCTCGCCCGCCCCTGACGCAGATGGGGCCCGGCGTCGTGCCGAGCCCCACCGGCGATCGCAGCTCCAGAAGGGCGAGACGGGTCGGGGGTCCCGGCTCGCGGGAGCTGGTGCGTCGCTGGCCGAACGCTTCTCGGGGGAGGCGCCGGCGTTGCCGCCGGCCACGTCCGGCCTATGTCGGGAACCGAGGAGAGTTCATGCCATGAATGCTCCTCGCCCGTGGGGACATCATGCCGACGCCGGCCCGCCCGTAGCAAGGGTGCGAGGGCTCCGTCATACGCACCTCATACGCCGCGTGCGCCGGAGCGTCGAGCGCTCCGGAACCGGGTGGGCCGGCGCGTCCAGCCACCGATGGTCGATCCCGCGATCTCGCAACCCTCGCAACCACGACTCTCGTGGAATCAACCATCTAGCATCGCGTCCATGTCCACAGACACCACGGAGCAGACGCGTCTGCACGGCGGCCGGCTGATCGCGCGGCGCCTCAAGGCTCACGGCGTGAGCAAGCTGTTCACGCTCTCGGGCGGCCACATCTTCCCGATCTTCGACGGCTGTCGCGAGGAGGGCGTCGACATCGTCGACGTGCGCCACGAGCAGACGGCCGCGTTCGCCGCCGAGGGCTGGGCGAAGGTCACGCGCACGCCCGGCGTGGCGGCGGTGACGGCCGGTCCGGGGGTCACGAACTCGATCAGCGCGATCGGCTCCGCGCAGTCGAACAACTCGCCGATGCTCGTGCTCGGCGGCCGTGCGCCGGCGCTGCGCTGGGGCCGCGGGTCGCTGCAGGAGATCGACCACGTGCCGTTCGTGCGCCCGCTGACGAAGCTCGCGGCGACGCCCGACAGCACGGCCGAGATCCCCGGGATGGTGGACGAGGCGCTGCGCGTCGCGATGACGCCGCACTCCGGCCCGACCTTCCTCGACTTCCCGATGGACCATGTGTTCAGCGAGGCGGAGGAGCCCGCGAGCAGCGCGACGCTGCTCGCCCCGCAGCTCGGCGCGGGAGCCGACGGCGACGCGATCGAGCGCGCCGGGCGGCTGCTGGCGGAAGCGGAGCGGCCGGTCGTGATGGCGGGCACGAACCTGTACTGGGGCCACGGCGAGATCGCGCTGCAGGCGCTCGCCGAGCAGCTCGGCGTGCCGGTCTTCCTCAACGGCCTCGCGCGTGGCTGCGTGCCGGCGGACCACGACCTGTTCTTCTCGCGCGCACGCGGCGCGGCGCTCACGAACGCCGACGTCGCGCTCGTGATCGGCGTGCCGATGGACTTCCGCCTCGGCTTCGGCGAGTCGTTCGGGCCTGCGACGGAGCTCGTCGCGATCGACGTCGCGGAGCCGCTGCGCGAGCATCCACGCGCGGTCGCCGCGGAGCTGTACGGGGCCCTGCCGGCGACGCTCGACGCGTTGCGCGAGCAGGCGGTGTCGTCAGGCGGTGGCACGGCGCGCACGCACGCGTGGGTCGAGCAGCTGCGCAACGTCGAGTCCGAGCGCCATGCCGCCGAGGCGACCGAGCTCAACGACGAGCGCGCGCCGCTGCACCCGATGCGCGTCTACCGCGGGCTCGCCGAGGTGATCGACCGCAACGCGATCGTCGTCTGCGACGGCGGCGACTTCGTCTCCTACGCGGGCCGCGTCGTCGACTCCTACGAGCCGGGCTGCTGGCTCGATCCGGGGCCGTTCGGCTGCCTCGGCAGCGGGCCGGGCTACGCGCTCGCGGCGAAGCTCGTAAGACCGGAGCGGCAGGTCGTGCTGCTGCTCGGCGACGGCGCCTTCGGCTTCTCGGGGATGGAGTTCGACACGCTCGCGCGCCACGGCGTGCACGTCGTCGGCGTGATGGGCAACAACGGCATCTGGGCGCTGGAGAAGCATCCGATGGAGTTCCTCTACGGCTATTCGGTCGCGGCCGAGCTGCGGCCGGCGACGCGCTACGACGAGGTCGTGCGCGCGCTCGGCGGCCACGGCGAGCTCGTCGAGCAGCCGCAGGACCTGCGCAGCGCGCTCGAGCGAGCGTTCGCGGCGAACGTCCCGGCGCTCGTGAACGTGCTCACCGATCCGAGCGTCGTGTACCCGCGGAAGAGCAACCTCGCCTAGCGGCGAGGTCGCGCGTTTCGCCGTCCGGCAAGCGGAACCGCTTGCGAGAAGGCTTTCTCCCTCCGGCGATCGGAACCGATCGCCTGCGGGCGACGTCACCCTGAAAATGAGGAAGCCGCCCACATCATGTGGACGGCTTCCTCGAAGTGGCCCCATCAGGACGGGCAGGGGTACGTGCCGTGAAAGGGCCGTATCGGTGGCTCGGACGGCGGGAGGCGCCGTTGTGCGGCTTCGCCCGAGCCTATGGGCCGGGCACCGAGAAACGTTCGCACGCACCCACTGCCCGACCCGGCCATATTCCTAGGGTGTCATGGGCCGGACAATCGAACATCCGTCCACTTCACTATTCAGTGTGATCCGTTGGGGCCGGTCGTGCGAATGCTTTGCGCCGCCCGCTCGAGCGCGACGCCGTGCAGCAGATCGTGCTCCGACACCTCGGCGCGCGACAGGTCGAAGGCGCGCAGCACCTCCAGCATGATCGCCGCGCCGGCGACGATCGTCGGTGCGCGGTCCGGGTGCAGCCCGCGCACGTCGCGTCGTTGCGAAAGCGGCATCTGCGCGAGTCGCGCGAGCAGCAGCTCGACCTCCGCCGACTCGAGCACGTATCCGTGCACGCGCCGCGGGTCGTAGGGGTCGAGCTCCTGGTCGATCGCCGCGAGCGAGGTGGCGGTGCCGGCGACGCCGACCGCGTTTCTCGCGCTCATGCGCACCGCCTCCGGGACGCCCTCCTCGATCGTCGCGCGGACGTCGTCGGCCAGCTGCTGCAGCTCGTGCGGCGGCGGCGGGTCGCGGTGCAGGTGGCGCTCGGTCTGACGCACGACCCCGGCTTGGAGCGAGACGTGGAATTGGATCCCGCCCGCCGTGTCGCTCCTGGCGGCGCCGACAATCAGCTCGGTCGAGCCGCCACCGATGTCGAATACGAGCAGCGGGGTCGCGTCGTCTGGGTCGCGCCCATGCGTCGCGCCGCGGAACGTCAGCCGCGCCTCCTCCTCGCCGGCGATCGCGCGCGCGTCGAGGCCGTAGTCGTCGCGCACGCGGGAGGTGAAGTCGGCGCCGTTGGCCGCATCACGGGTCGCGCTCGTGAGCACCGCGACCCGAGCGCCGGCCGGAACGTCGGCGGCGTCCAGCGCGTCGCGATAGGCGGCGAGCGTCGCGAAGACGCGGTCCATCGCCTCCTGCGCCAGGCGGCCAGAGCTGTCGACGCCCTGGCCGAGGCGGGTGACTTCGGAGCGGCGGTCGAGCTCGGTGATCGCGCCGTCCTCGACGTCGGCGATCAACAGGCGGGTGGAGTTGGTCCCGATGTCGATGACGCCGACGCGCATGCGGGTGGGATGCTACGGGGCTGGGGGCGGCGCGGGATGGGGGAGCGGCTCGCCCGCGAGCCCGGCGAGCACGTTGTCGACCGCGAGCTCGGTCATCGCTGCGCGCGTGCGCGGGGTGGCGGAGCCGACGTGTGGGAGCACGAGCACGTTCGGCGCTCGGAGCAGCGGGTGGTCGGGCGGGAGCGGCTCGGGGTCGGTGACGTCGAGCGCGGCGCCGGCGATCGTGCCGGCGTGCAGCGCGTCGATGAGCGCCTGCGTGTCGACGATCGGACCGCGGGCGGTGTTGACGAGGATCGCCGTCGGCTTCATGCGCACCAGGGCTTCGGCGTCGATCAGGTGGTGCGTCTGCGGCGTGAGCGGGACGTGGAGCGAGACGAAGTCGGATTGCGCGAGCAGCTCGGGCAAGGGCGTTCCGTCGCGGCTCGTCGTCGTCAGGACCTGCATGTCGAACCCGGCGGCGCGGCGGGCGACCGCCGTGCCGATGCGGCCGGCGCCGACGATCCCGAGGGTCGTGCCGACGACGTCGAGGCCGAGGAAGCCGTCCGGTTCCCACGGCCCCCACGCGCCGTCCTTGACGGCCTGCGCGGATTGCGGCAGGCGGCGCGCGGCGGCGAGCAGCAGGGCGAACGCGAGGTCGGCGGTCGCGTCGGTGAGCACGCCGGGGGTGTTGCCGACGGGGATGCCGTGCGCGTGGGCGGCCGCGAGGTCGACGTTGTCGACGCCGACCGCGCAGTTCGCGACGGCCTTCAGGTGCGCGCAGGCTTGGAGGAGGCTGGCGTCGATGCGGTCGCTGAGCGTGCAGAGGAGCGCGTCGGCCGCCTGTGCGCGCTCGATGAGCGTCGCGTACGGCGGCGGCGTGCACTCGTCCCACAGATCGAGCTCGTGGCCCGCTGTCGTGAGCCGCTCGAGCCCGTCGCCGACGAGTCGGCGGGTGACGAAGACGCGAGCCATGAAGGGATCGTATGCGTGGCGCGCGAGCTGCGGGATCTGCCCGCGACTCGCTATACTGGCTCGTCCACGCCGCGGGGTGGAGCAGTCTGGTAGCTCGTCGGGCTCATAACCCGAAGGTCGCGGGTTCGAATCCCGCCCCCGCTATTCGCAAGGGCCCCGTGAGAGCGGGGCTTTTGTTGTTCTAGAGGCCGTCGGCTGGCCGGCCTGGCGGCAGGGAGTACCAGCGGGGAGTACCAGATGCTCTGCGATGCTCTGGCTGAAATGGTCTTGAAGCGTCGCATCGGCGAGATCGGCGAGGACGGGCTCGGCGAGTTCGCTCGACGCCAAATGGACGCCGCCCGCTCAGACCCCCGCCTGGGTCGCGAGCGCGGTGCTGTGCTTGCCGACTTCTGGGACGCCGTGGAGGAGGCTGAACGCGTACGCATGCTGGGCATCCTCGGCATGCACGAGCTTGCAGCAGTGCTCGACCGCGAGGAGCAGCGCCTCGGCGTGTCGCGCGATCAGCCTGACCTATCACCGGATACCGCCGCGCGCTTGCAAGCGTTCTGGGAGCGCTCCGAGATGGCGCGCCTGGAGCTGACGAATGGGAATCCGCATCTCAACGCCCAAGCTCTCATCAGCATGAACAGTGCCCTCGACGCGCTCGTAGAGGAGCTGGCTCCCGCGGTCCGCGATGTACGCAGACGCAGGCTTGCCGAGGCCATGCTGAGCGACGTGAAGGCGAGAGTCCCGGCCTTCGCGGAACTTGCCGACGAAGTTCGTGAAACGATCGAGGGCGTCGTCGAGGATTTCATCGACGACCGACTGCCGAAGGCGGAGCGCTTGCGGGAGAGCGGAGCGAGACGCTACGAGCGTGTCCTCGAGGGGGCTGGTCTTGCAGCCCCTCGGGATCGCCCGATACCACCTGATCTCGACTGTGCATTGACCGAGCTTGGCGCCCTGCGGGATGTCCTCATCCATCGAGGCGGTCGCGTCGATGCAAGGGCGCTGAGGCAAGCTCCTTCGCTCATGTACGGCGATGGCCAGATGGTCCGGATGAGCGACGCCGACTTCCGCACCTACTCAGCGGCGGTTCGCTGCTACGCGGCCGAGGTGCAGTACCGACTTATCCGGGGCTGGATCGAGCTGCCCGACGAGGATGCTCCCGATCTGGCGCGCTGGCGGGACTATCGTCGCCTCGGTGCGTAGCGGGCGCTGTGCAGGAGTGTTCCAACGCGGCTACCTTCGGAGTCGCCTCTCGCCCTTGGGGTCAATCAAGACGAGCGGGTCGACGCCGATGCGGTCGGCGATCCGCTCGACACTCCGGAGGGTCAGGTTCCGCTCGCCGCGCTCCAGATGCAGTAGGAGAGCCAGAGTCTCGAGCTTGTGCTCGTCGGCTGGGTCGACGCGATCCGCCGCCGGTTGGGGCCAGGCTGGCGCGGTTATGATCGTGCCGTCCTGTCTCTCACGAAAGCGAGGTTCCGATGGCGTTGGGCTTCTACTTCGCACCGCAGTCGTTCAGTGCAGAGCAGTACGACGAGGCAATCCGCCGGCTCCAGGCGGCCGGGGTGGGCTCCCCGCAAGGGCGCTCGTATCACTGCGCCTTCTCGAGCGGCGGTGGACTCCATGTCTTCGACGTGTGGGACTCGCGGGAGTCCTTCGAGACGTTCGGTGAGACGCTGATGCCGATCCTCGCCGAGCTCGGCGTCGATCCGGGCGAGCCGCAGGTCGCCGAGGTCCACAACATCATCACCGGGTAGCGGGTGTCCGGCACAAGATTCGTCGTCCGTCTACCTACGAAGCGGTAGCCGCGGTCGGGGAAATGCGTGCAAAACCCGCCCCCGCTATGAAATAGCTCCCCCGTCAGGAAACGACCGTGCCGCGCCGTCCCGCGCAGCAGATCTCCTCGAAGGGCGGAAGGACGATATGCGCCAAGTTGTCGTAATCCCTACGACCGGAACTGGCGCCGCGGACGGAGAAATCGTCGCCATGAACGTGGGTTTGCCTACCCGCCGACGTGTGCCGCGAGGTTCTTCAGTGAGGACGCGAGTCCGGCAGCGTGGTCCTCAGCGGAGATGCCCGCAGGAACGTCGTCGGCGCGGATCGCGATGTGTGTCCCACCGTCGACTGCGGTCACCTCCCACGTCACCGTCATCGTCCCCGAGCAAGCCGGATCGTCGGAGACGAAGTCCACGGCCTGCACGACTCGCACCTCCGGGACGATGTCGAGGAATCGTGCCTCGACGATGTCGGTGTCCGCGGTCGCTTTGCCCGACGCGGTCGAGCCCTCGGCGTAGGTCAGAATCAGTCGGTACGACCCGCCCGGCCGCGCGTCGAATCGCTCGAATCTTCCGCTCATCCCGTCAGGTGGCAGCCACGCCGTCAGCGCGTCCGGATCGACAAGGGCGGCGTAGACCTTCTCAGGCGAAGCCGAGATCACCCGGGACGCCACGTCCGTGCGCGTCATGCGCGGCGCGACCTTCGCGGTGGCCGGCCCGGTCGCGCAGGCGGGCGTGCCCCCGGGCAGCCGCTGCCGGTTGCGGGCGACCAGCCGATAGGCCGCCGCCGCCAGCGGCGAGACGCCCGGCAGCAAGAGCGCCCGGCCGAAGATTCGCCAAGCCGACCCGGCCGTGCCGAGCGCCGCGGCGAGCGCCTCGTGCCCGGTGCGGATCATGCCGTCTGCTCCGACCCAGCGCACGGCCTCGGCTGCCTGCGCCGCGGTGATTCCCAGCTCGTCCAGGTCGGCGACCTGCCAGGCGACGACCTCCGCCTCCGGGCCGATCCGCTCGAGCAGGCGCGCGCAGCTCGTGCAGAAGGCGCAGTCGCCGTCGAAGACGAGCACCGGGCGCCTCGCCGTGCGGCCGCCCACCTCAGCCCCAGGACTCGGTGAGCAGCCGGTCGATCGCGAGCTGCAGCACCTGGGAGCGGCTCCTGCCCCGGTGCTCGGCGGCGATGAAGTTGCTGCCGATGAAGAGCGAGAAGGCGAGGATGCTGCGGGCCTCGACGTCGTCCTCGTCGATGCAGATGGGGCCGAACAGCGAGCGCAGATACTCCATGCGCTGGTTGTCGACCCGGTGCAGCCGCGCCGCGACGTCGCCGTCGCGCCGTGACCAGTCCCGCAGCGCCAGCTCCAGGGGCAGCAGGTCGACCGAGGTGGAGGCCAGCTCGAACAGGTGCTGGAGCTTGGCGCGCGGCTCGCCGGGCTCGCTCTCGATCCGGGCGATGACGTCGCCGACCACCCTCTGCTCCCAGCTGTCGAGCATCTCCTCGAGCAGCGCCGCTCGGTCCTCGAAGTGCCAGTAGAAGCCGCCCTTGGAGACCCCCAGACGCGCCGCCAGCGCCTCGACCCGGACCCCCTCAGGGCCCCCGGTCGCGAGTGCCTGCAGCGCCGCCTCGACCCATGCACCGCGGGGAGTTCGGACCTTGGCCACGGGCACATCTATACGGCACCGTATTGACAGATGCAAGCGGCCCGCCTAGTGTCCATACGACAGCGTATGGATGGAGGTCGGAGATGAAGCTCCCGAACGCCGAGCACGAGCGCCGCCCCTGGCGCATCCACGACATCGTCCCCGACTTCACGCTCGAGGACGTCTGGGCGCTGCCTGTGCAGGGCGGCCCTCAGGACTTCCGGGCCTTGCTCGAGCTGGCCGGCTCCTTCGACCCGTCCCAGGCGGAGTCCGGCCCGACCCGCTTCCTCTGGAACCTCCGCGACCGCCTCGGCGTCTGGCTCGACCTCGGTGAGATCTCGACCCCGGTCGACGGCGTGGAGCCCGGCGGGCTGCCGATTCCCGGCACCACCGAGACCTCCCTGCGCGACCGCGTCCCACTTGACCTGCGCGACTCCGCCTCGGACCTGGCCTTCAGATCGCTCCCCTTCATCCCGCTCTACCGCACCGACCGCGAGGCCGCTGCCGAGATCTCGAACAAGACCGTCCACGGTGTCGCCCACCTTGCCTGGGTCGACCTGGGCGAGGGCCGCTACGAGGGCCGGATGGCCGTCTACGTCAAGCCGCGCGGCGCGTTCGGCAGGGCCTATATGGCCCTGATCAAGCCCTTCCGGTACTGGGTGGTCTACCCGGCGCTGATGCGGCAGATGGAGCGGGCGTGGGATGCGCGCAAGAGCGGCGTGGCGTCAGCGAGGTAGCTGCAGACGCTCGCATTTCCCCGTCACGACGGCAGATCCCGCACCTCCACGAAGCGGTGGCCCTGGTCGGGGAAATGCGTCAAGAACCCGCCACCGCTATGGAAAAAGCCTGCAAATGCGGGCTTTTCGTGCTGGTGGCAATAGCGAGGCACTGCCGCTAGGGCGTGATGATGACCCGGCCGAACGCTTTGCGGCTCTCGGCGCGTTCGTGTGCCGCGGCGGCGTGCGCGAGCGCGAACGAGCGATCGATCTCCACCTCGAGCTCGCCGCTTGCGACGCGCTCCAGCATGTCGCCGATCATTGGATGCACCCGCGCGTACTCGGCCAGGATCGCGCCGCCGAGGTAGACGCCGCGCAGCGCGTTGTTGCGCGTCCAGAGCGAGCGCGCCTCGATCGCCGAGCCCGCCCGGGCGGCCACCCCCACGCTGACGAGCGTGCCCCGGTAGGCGAGTACGCCGACGCTGTCGATGAGGTTCTGGCCGCCGACCGAGTCGAGCACGATGTCCACGCCGCGCGAGTCGGTCAGCTGGTTGGCGCGCTCGACGAAGCTGTCGGTCGCGTAGTTGATCCCGTGGTCGAGTCCCAGCGCCCGCAGCCGTTCGAGCTTCTCGTCGCTGGAGGCGGTCGAGATCACGGTCGCGCCGGCGCGCTTGGCGAGCTGGATCGCGGCCATTCCGACGCCACCGGCACCGGCGTGGATGAGAACGGTTTGGCCCTCGGCGAGGTTGCCGGCGTTGAACAGGCACTCGTACGCGGTTCCGAATGCGACGGGCACGCATGCCGCGCGGGCCGCATCCAGCCCGGCGGGGATCGGCCAAGTCATAGCCGCGGGGACCGCTCGCCTGGCGGCGTGCGATCCGAATGCGTTCAAGGCGACCACCCGGTCGCCGACCGCGCGTCCCTGCACGCCGGCGGCGACCTCGCTCACGATCCCGGCGCTCAGATAGCCGACGACGTGTGGCACTGCGGGCAGCTCCCCCGCTGCGCGAGCGAGCAGATCGCCTCCCTCGATGCTGATCGCCTCGGCGTCGAGCACCACGCAGCCGTCGGGGCATGCGGGATCGGGCACGTCCTCGTAGCGAAGCACCGCGGGCGGACCGTTCTCGTAGATGACCGCTGCCTTCATCCGCGCCATTCTCCCGCGTGCGACGCCACGCCGTCGCAGGCCGCGGGGGATGTCATGTCCGGGGCTCCAGCCACTGCCGATAGCGGCCGAGCGCGCGCCGTTGCGCGCGCTGGTCGCACACGAGCGCGTACAGCGGGTGCGTCTTGCCCGTGGGGTGCCGACCGCGCGTGATGCGGCGCATCTGGTGGCGGACGAGCGCCATGCTCGCGGCGGACGCGAGCGTCTTGTCCGACCATGTCACCGGCTGCAGTCGCTCGGTTGCCTCACGCCCTGACCGCCACCGGTTCGAGAGGTCCGGGGTGAGCGCGATCGCGGTGCCCATGCCGATCAGCGCGACGCCGCTCGCGAGGACCGCCTCGGCGGTCTCGCGGCGGGTGATCCCGCCGGTCAGCATCAGCGGCAGAGGGCTGGTGTCGGCGAGCTCGGCGGCGAGCTCCATGAAGTACGCCTCGCGCGCCCCGGTACGACCGTCCGCCGGGCGGCCGGTCATCGCAGGGCTCTCGTAGCTGCCGCCGGAGAGCTCGACCAAATCGACCCCGAGCGGCTCGAGCATCGCGATCACCCGCGCCGCGTCGTCAGCCGCGAAGCCGCCGCGTTGGAAGTCCGCGGAGTTCAGCTTGACCGCGACCGTGAATGAAGAGGACACGGCCCTCCGGATCGCGCGGACGACATCGAGCAGCAGCCGTGCGCGGTTCTCCAACCTGCCGCCCCATGCGTCGGTTCGCTTGTTCACCAGCGGCGAGAGGAACTGCGAGAGCAGGTACCCGTGCGCGGCATGGACCTCGACACCGTCGAACCCGGCGCGCTCGGCGAGGCCGGCGGTCGTCGCGAACCGCCTCACCGTCGCCCCGATCTGCCCCTCGGTCATCGCAACGGGTTGACCGAAGCGCTTGCTGTGCTTTCCGAGCTCGACCGCAACCGGCGAGGGGCCCCACACCACCCCCGGCATCCGGGCCTGCACCTGCCGGCCGGGGTGACTGATCTGCATCCACATCGCGGCGCCGCTCGCCTTCCCGGCCTCCGCCCAGCGAGCGAACGGATCAAGCGGCGCGCGGTCGTCGAGCACGACACCGCCCGGCCCGGTCAACGCCTCGGCGTGCACCATCACGTTGCCGGTGATCAGCAGGCCGGCGCCGCCGCCGCCCCAGCGGCGATACAGGGAGATCAGCCGCTCGTCGGGGAGCTGCGAGCTGCCCGCCATACCCTCCTCCATCGCTGCCTTCGCGATCCGGTTGCGCAGCCTGCCGCCCGATCGCAGCACCAACGGAGAGAACAGCTCGCTCGACACCGAAGCACCGCCTTCCGCTCACCTAGAATGTTTACGGCGCTCACATTAGGCGGAGGGAGTGAGCGCTGTCAACATCGAGGGGGCATCCATGTCCGCATCCAAGGCGACCTACCACCACGGAGACCTGCGCGCGACGTGTGTTCGCGCGGCGATGGAGCTGCTCGACGAGGGCGGCGAGACGGCGCTGTCCTTGCGCGCGGTCGCCCGCCGCGCTGGGGTCTCGCCAGCCGCTCCCTACCGGCATTACGCGGATCGTGAGGCGCTCGTCTCGGCGGTTGCGGCGGTCGGCTATCGCGAGCTCGCCGAGCGGTTGGCCGGGGCGCACCCGTCGCCGTCGACCCCGGAGCAGCTGGCGAGCGTGGCGGTCGCGTACGTGCAGTTCGCGCTCGAGCGCCCGGCCCTGTTCCGAATCATGTTCGGAGAGCCGTGCGATCGCGACAACGACGAGCGCGTCGCCGCGACCGCAGCGGTATCGCTCTACGTTCGCGAGATCGTCCACCGAAGCTTCCCGCAAGCCGACGCCGAGGCGTTGGCGACCGCGATCTGGGCGCTCGTCCACGGGCTTGCGTTCCTGCACCTGGACCGCAAGCTCGATGCCTCCTCTCCGTCGGCGGTAGCCGATCGGGTCACCGCCGCGATCCAGGCGCTGCTGACGACAACCAGCATCGGCGGGCGTTCGGTGGACCCGCGATGACTGCTCAGCGTGCCGCGAGGCGGGCGTGGACGAGCTGTACCGCCATCGCGCCCTCGCCGACGGCGGTGGCGCATCGCTTGGTCGAGCCCGAGCGGACGTCGCCGGCCGCGAAGACGCCTGGAACGGTGGTCTCGAGCGGCTGTTGCACGACGCGCACCTCGACGTGTGGCTGATCTGCTCGATGTCTGCCCGCGGACTTCGTGTGGAAGCTCCATCGCTGAGCGCGTTCTCCGGTAGCGGAGGCCGAACCCCGCGAATAGCCCCATTACGACGGCAGATCCCGCACCTCGACGAACCGGTAGCCCTGGTCGGGGAAATGCGTCAAGAACCCGCCCCCGCTATGTCAAACATCCGCGACCGCCCCTCGGGCGGTCGCTTTCGTTTCGGCTTCCAGTGGCGGGTCGCCCTGTATTGTCGCCACGGATCGGCGCTATGCTGTGGCTATGGCTGTCGATACCGCGACGATTCGCGTGACGCGCGAGACGCGCGATCTGCTTGCCGAGCAGGCGCGTGAGCGTGGGGTGTCGTTGTCGTCGATGTTGACTGAGTTGGCGCGCGATGTGGCGCGGGAGGCTGTGTTCCGGTCTGAGCGCGATGCGGCGCGTGCTGACGCGTCGAGCCGTGAGGCGCTGCGCGAGGAGCGGGCGTGGGAGTCCGCGCTTGGCGATGGCGTCGGCTGAGCCGCGTCGGGGCGAGGTCTGGCTCGTGTCGCTCGGCGCGGCGCGGAGGGGTGAACCGGGGAAGAACCGTCCGGCGATCGTCGTCTCGGTCGATGAGATCGCCGCCGGGGTGGAGCACGAGCTGTTCGTGGTCGTGCCGGTGTCGAGTTCGCGAGCGCCGTCGTTGCTGCGGCCGAGGATCTCTTCTGCTGAGGGCATCGACGGCGAGAGCGCGGCGATCTGTCGTGGGGTGCGCGCGGTGTCGCGCGCACGGCTGCTGCGGCCGATCGGGCGGCTTCGGCCGGAGACGATGCGCGAGGTGGAGCAGGCGCTGGCGATGATCCTTGGGCTCGACGCGCGTCGCGTCGCCTGATCTCCCGTCGACGACGTCGGCCGACTGCCCATCGCCATGCTCGGCGGCGGCTTTCGTCCGCCGCGCGTGATCACAAGCCTTGGCCGTCGCGATCCCGGCGAGCTCCTCTCGGGCCGCCCGCGCGACTCCTACATCCTCGCCTTGAGGGCAAGGTCGAGCTGCTGGGGGCCTCTCGACAGAGGGGGCTCGAGGTCCTTCGGGCCCATTGCGAGGACGGCGAACGGGATCGTCGCCAGCGCGGCGTGGTGGCGCAGCAGGAACTGGCGGGCGTCCTTGTGCCGGTGGCCCATGTAGAGCGCTCCGCCGAGGACGACGGCGCCGTAGCCGTCGAGCGTCGTGCATTCCGGGGCGGCCTTGAGGTCGACGCGCAGCCCCCTGCTCTTGAGTGTGGTGGCGATGACGTCGGCGACCTCGCGCGTGGAGCCGTGCTTGGTCGCATGGGCGACGAGCACGCGCTCGTCGCTGTGGGGAGAGCGGGTCGCGTCAGCCATGGGGACACACCACGGCGCGGCCGTCGATCTCGCCGCGACGGAGCCGCTCGTAGACCTCGCCGGCCTGCTCGAGCGGGTAGCGCTCGACGTGGGCGTGGATGCGGCCGGCGCGGGCGAGCTCGAGCACCTCGAGCAGCTCGATCGCGCTGCCCCAGTAGGTCGTCGCGACGGCGCACTCGTAGGGTTGGGAGAAGAACGAGAGCGGGAACGTCCCGCCGGCGAGGCCGACGAGCGTGAGGTCGCCCTCGGGTCGCCCGACTTGGGCGCCGAGCGCGAGCGTGTCGTCGCTGCCGACGAGGTCGAGCACGAGCTCGGCGCCGCGGCCGCGGGTCGCTTCGCGGACTTGGGTGGCGGCGTCCTCGCCGGCCTGGACGGTGACGGTGGCTCCGACCTCGGTGGCGAGCGCGAGCTTCTCGGCGGAGAGATCGACGGCGACGATCTGCGCGGGTGCGAGCGCGGCGAGCAGCTGGATCGCCATGTGCCCGAGCCCGCCGGCGCCGATCACGACGGCGCTCGAGCCGGGAACGAGCTTGTGCAGCGAGCGGTCGATCGCGTGGTAGGGGGTGAGCGCGGCGTCGCTGAGCGGCGCCGCGTCGCGTGGGTCGAGGTCGCCGAGCGGCAGCAGCAGGCGCTCGGCGGGCACGAGCATGTACTCCGCCATCCCGCCGTCGCGGCCGAGCCCGCCGCCCATGGCGGCGATCTCCGCAGCGTGCTCGCAGTAGTTCTCACTCGAGCGGCGGCAGGCGGCGCAGCGTCCGCAGCCCCAGGGACCGTAGACGATCACCGGCTCGCCGACCTTGACGCCGTGCACGCCGGCGCCGATCTGCTCGACCCAGCCGGCGTTCTCGTGCCCGAGCGTGAATGGCGGGTCGAATGCCATCAGCCCTGGCGGCCAGTCCATCAGGTGCAGGTCGGAGTGGCAGGCGCCGGCACCGGCGACCTTGATCAGCACCTCGCCCGCCTGCGGCTCGGGCACGAGAACCTCGCGCAGCTCAGGCGGCTGCTGCCAGGCCGGAAGTTGGAAGGCCCGCATGGCTGCACCGTAAGGCGGGCGATCGGCTGCGAGCATCCGCCGCGACTGCGGGGACGGGACCGTAGATCGCCCCATCGCTGCGGGGTGTGGGTGCGGATGCGGGGCAGCAGGTTCTCAGCGTCGGCGAGGTGATCGAGACGCCCATGGCTGCCCCGCGGTCACGCTCGCCCGCCTCCGCTCGTGCGGTCGCGTTCGAGCGAGAGCGCGAGCGCGGGGCACGCGGCGACCGCGCGGCGCGCGTGCGCGAGCAGTTCGTCCGTCACCGCCGCGTCGGCGACGAGCGGGTAGCCCCAGTCGTCGAGCGCGATCCGCTCGGGGATGTGCTCGGCGCACAGCCCGTGGCCGGTGCAGGCGATCGGGTCGACGCGCAGCCGCCGGCTCATGCCGCGATCGCCTCCGGCGCGGGCGGGGTGCTGAGCACCGGCACAGCGGTGCAGGCGTCGCAGCGCCCGTGCCGGTGGTGGTCCTCCAACTCGGGGCGGAACGTCGCCACGCCGCTGCGTACGTAGCCGGCGACCCCGCCGGGCAGGTGACAGGCGCCGCGTCCCTCCAGCTGTCCGCTCCAGCGCAGGATGCGCGGCAGCACGCCGTCGTCGGCGCGCCCGCTGACGAGCCGCCCGATCGCGTCGGCCAACGCGGCGAGGCCGTGGACGCACGGCCCGCACTGCCCGGCCGACTCGCCTGCCAGCCAGCTCGTCGAGCGCGCCAGCTCGGCGGCCGGGCAGGCCGACTCGCCCAGCGCGACGACGACGCCGGAGCCGAGCGCGCGGTCCAGCGTCAGCTCGCTCGCAGCGGCGGCGGCGTGCCAGCGGCCGAAGTAGCCGCCCACGAGCACCGCGCGCAACGGCTCGGTGGCCTCGCCGGCGGCCGCGAGCAGGTCGGCGAGGCGCATCCCGGTGGGGATCTCGTAGACGCCTGGGCGCCGGACGGCGCCGCTGAGCGTGACGAGTGCCGAGCCGGGCAGCTCGCTCGCGCCGATCGCCCGGAACCACGCCCCGCCATGGCGCGCCACGAGCGCCACGTGCGCCATCGTCTCGACGTTCTGCACCAGCGTCGGACGGCCGCGGACGCCGCGCTCGGACGGGCGCGGCGGGGTCACCGTGGGCCGCAGCGGGCCCCCGCCGGCGAAGCGCGCCAGCGCGCTCTCCTCGCCGGCCACGTAGCGGCGCGGCACCGCTCGCACGCGCACGCGGGCGGCGTCGTCGCGCTCGGCGAGCGCCGCCCCCAGCGACGCGCGAGCGGCGCGGGCGTCGTCGGGGACGCAGACGATCGCCTCGCGCGCGCCGACCGCCCGCGCCGCGGCGAGCGCGCCGTCGAGCACGAGGTGGGGGGCGGACTCGAGCAGCACGCAGTCCTTGCGGCTCATCGGTTCCCCCTCGCCGCCGTTGACGAGCACGATCGCGCGTCCCCGTGCCCGCGCGACCGCCGCGAGCTTGGCGGCGGCCGGGAAGGCGGCGCCGCCGCGGCCGCGCAGTCCGGCGTCGGCGAGCGCGTCGACCAGGCCGCCGGCGTACGACGGCGGTCCGTGGACGGCACGGTGCTGGGCGAGCGTGAGCCGGCGGTGCGGGTGGAGCCCCGCCAGCAGGCGCGGCAGCGCGGTCGCGTCGCTCATCGTCCCTATCCGATCGCCGGCCGCGCCGTCACGCTGCCGCTCATGTTTGCGCCCTGCCCGCCCAGGTCGACGCGCAGCCGCAGCGCGCGACCGTCAGGCGCGCCGACGAGCGACTCGAGCGTCGTGCCGTCCAGCCGTTCGATGCGGCCCTGATAGGTCGCGCCGCGGACGAGCGTCACCGCACTCGTGCGCAGCGACACCCCGCCCCCGGCCAGCGCCTCGCCGCCCAGTCGGACGCGCAGCGTGCCGGGCCCCGGCGCCAGCCGCAGGAGCAGGTCGACGACGGCGCCGCCGTCGGCCGTCAGCCCCTCGCGCTCGGCGCCCGCGAGCGACGCCGAGAAGCCCTGCGGTGGGTCGGCGGGGCGGGCGATCGGCGGCGGTGCGGCCGCTGAGGCGAGCAGCTGCGGCGGGGTGCCGGCGCGGCGTGCCCAGCCGTGTGCGAGCGGGCCCTGCGGCAGCCAGATCGCCAGCGCGAGCGCGGCGGCGGCGAGGCCCGCCGCCGCGCCGCCGCGCAGCGCGCGGTGGCCGGGCCCGGTGCCGGCCAGCCGCGCGCCGGCGGCGACGAGGACGGCGGCGACGCAGCCGAGCGTCAGCGCGAGCATCCAGGTGGCGCGCGCGTCGCTGCCGCTGCCCAGGCCGTGCGCCACCGCAACCGGCCAGCAGGCGTAGGCCAGCCAGTGGACCGCACGCCACGCGCGAAAGCCGAGCCGGCGGCGCAGCAGGCTCGTGATCGTCAGCGCGAGCAGCAGGTCGAGCGCGACGGCGCCGAAGCCGACCCACAGCGGCCGGTAGGCGGACCCGAACGGAACGACCACGTCGAGCAGGCGGATCGGGGCGAAGTTGTCGAGCACCGACGTCGCGACGTGGACGGTCAGCAGCGCCAGCACGAGCAGCGAGGTCGTGCGGTGGGCGGTCTCGACCAGCAGCCGCCCGCCGCCGGGCGGCCGCCACCGGGCGGCGTGGACGACGCCCAGCACGACGCTGCCGGTGAGCAGCAGCAGCGCGGCCGCGCCGGTGCCGCGCGTGGCGGACCAGAGGGCGGGGGAGTCGACGGCGGCGATCATGCCTGTGCCTCCGGGTCCGGCCATCCGGCGGTCACCACGACCGTGCCGTCGGCGGCGACGAGCCGTGCCGGCAGCCCGGCGTCCGTCAGCCACGCGAGGGCGCGCTCGCCGCGCACGATCGCCGCCGTGCTGGCGGCGTTCGCGTCGACGCAGCGCGCGCCCGCGACGCTGACCGTGCGCCACACCTCGCGCGCCGGCAGGCCGCTGGCGGGATCGACGATGTGGTGCGCGTCGCCTCGACCGCGGCGCCAGCGGCGCGTCGTCGTGCTCGAGCTCGCCAGGCCGCCGCCGTGGATGCGGACCGTCTGCCCGGGCGCGTCGGGGCCGGCACGATGGTCCTCGCAGGCGCGCACGCGCCAGCCGCCCGCGGGCGCGTCGCCCGCGACGGCGACGTCGCCGCCGAGGTTCACGAGCACCCCGCCGCCCACGCGCCGCGCCGCGCGCTCGGCGGCGCGGTCGGCAGCGAGCGCCTTGGCGCTGGCGCCGAGATCGAGGACGACCCCGGCGGGCACGCGCACGACGCCTGCGCCGCGGTCGACCGAGACGGTCCGCCAGCCTGCGACCGGCACGGCGCGCAGCGGCCGTGGCGAGGGCCGCAGCTCGGCGTAGTCGCGGTCGTAGCCGGCCAGCACGAGCGTGCGCCCGACGGTCGGGTCGACGTCCCCCGCGGTTGCCGCGGCGACCCACAGCGCCGTCTCGACGGCTTCCAGCAGCAGCGGGCCGACGGCGACCGCGCGGCCGCCGGCGCGGTTGACGCGCGTCAGCTCGGAGTCGTCGCGGAAGCGGCTGCAGGCGGCGTCGATCGCGGCGAGCTCCTGCTGGACTTCGGCGCGCGCGCCCGCGAGCGCCGACGCCTCGGCGACGACGGAGGCGGTGGTTCCCAGCGCGGGCCAGGCCGCGGCGGCGAGGCTCACGAGCCGCCGGAGACGGCCGGCGGGGGCGCGGATGCGACCGCCGGGGACGCCGGCGCCGGCGCAGACGCGGAGGGGTCCGCCGGCGCGGGCGACGGGGCCGGCGCGGACGCGGAGGGATCCGCCGGCGCGGCGGGCGGCGGGGACGCGTTGTCGGGCGCTGGCGCCTGCACCGGCGGTTGCGGCGCCGGCGTCGTGCCGTCGATCGGCGGCACCGGCTGGGGCGGCGGCACGCGCACGCGGGTCGTCGCAGCCACCGCGCCGGGGTGCGCGTCGCGTGCGTTCGCCGTCGCGTGGCCACTCGATGCGTGCGCCGCGAGGAAGCTCAGCCCGGCCGCCAGCCCGAGCGCGCCGGCGGCGCAGGCGCGCGCGGTGCGGCGCGCGCTGCGCAGCGCACGGTCGCGGACGGCGAGGGGGTCGCGGGGGGGACGAGGCATCGGCTGCCATCGAGTCTGCGCACGCCACGGTCAATCGTCCGCCACGCAACGGCAAAGGTTCGGCAAAGTGGCTGCCCGCGAGCCCGTTCCGACGCTCCCGCGACGGCGAGCCGCCCTCCCCGCGCACTAGCATCGAGGCGTGGCGCGCCTGCTGATCGCCGAGGACGACGCGGGGATCATCGAGCCGTTGTCGCGCGCGCTCGTGCGTGAGGGCTACGAGGTCGAGGCGGTCGGCGACGGTCGCGACGCCGTCGCGCGGGCGGCCGGCCAGCCGCCGGACCTGCTGATCCTCGACATCGGACTGCCCGGCCTCGACGGCCTCGAGGTCTGCCGGCGCGTGCGCGAGGCGCTGCCGAGCGTGCCGATCCTGATCCTCACCGCGCGCGACGAGGAGCTCGACCTCGTCGAGGGCCTCGACGCCGGCGCCGACGACTACGTCGTCAAGCCGTTCCGCGTCGCCGAGCTGCTGGCGCGCGTGCGCGCGCTGTTGCGACGCGGCGGACGCGAGCAGGTCAGCACGGAGGCTGGCGGCGTGCGCGTCGACCCGGCGTCGCGGCGTGCCTGGCAGGACGGTCGCGAGCTGGATCTCACGCCGAAGGAGTTCGACCTGCTCACGCTGCTCGTCGGCGAGGCGGGGACCGTCGTGCGGCGCGAGCGGATCATGCGCGAGGTGTGGGACGAGAACTGGTTCGGCTCGACCAAGACGCTCGACATGCACCTCTCGTGGCTGCGCCGCAAGCTGGGCGACGACGCCTCCGATCCGCGCCTGATCGTGACGGTGCGCGGCGTCGGCCTGCGCTTCGAGGCGTGAGATGCGCCGTCGCCTGATGGGCTCCACGGCGCTGATCGCGCTCGCCGCCGTGCTGGTGCTCGGCGTCCCGCTCGGCATCGTCGAGGCGAAGCGCGCGCGCGGCGAGGCGACGGGGCGGCTCGAGCGCGAAGCGGATGCGATCGCCGCCGCCGTCGACGACCGCCTCGAGGTCGGTCGCCCGCTCGACGCGGCTGCGCTCGACCGCCTGCTCGCGCCACGCCACTGGGCGCGCGTGGTCGACCGCCGCGGGCGCAGCACGCTCGTGGGGGAGCCGCACCCGGGAGCGGTCCTCTCGGTCCGCGCCGGCCTCGGTGCCGAGGCGCACGTCGTCGCGAGCGCGCCCGCCGGCGAGCTCGACGAGCGCGTGCGCGGCATCTGGCTGCTCGTGGCGCTGCTCGCGCTTGGCGGGACCGGCGCCGCGGTGGTGCTGGCGGGCGTGCAGGCGCGCCGTCTGGCGCGGCCGCTGGAGCGCCTCGCCCGCACGTCGACGCGGTTGGGCGCAGGAGACTTCTCCGCACGGGCGGGCCACTTCGGCGTTCCCGAGATCGACGAGGTCGCGTCGGCGCTCGATCGCACGGCGGTGCGGATCGCGCAGCTCCTCGGTCGTGAGCGCGAGTTCTCCGCCAACGTCTCGCACCAGCTGCGCACGCCGCTCACGGCGCTGCGCCTTCGCCTCGAGGAACTGGCGCTGCTGGACGATCCGCGCCAGGCCGCCGAGCAGGCCGCGCGTGCGCTGGACGAGGCGGACCGTCTCGAGCGCACGATCGCCGAGCTGCTGGCGGTCGCCCGCGGCCGGCACGGCGAGGAGCCGGGCGCGGTCGAGCTCGCGCAGCTCGTGCGACGCCACGAGCTGAGCTGGCGTGCGACCTACGACGAGCGCGACCGGCGGCTGGACGTCGAGGCGGCGGAGCCGATCCACGCGGAGGGCAGCCCCGGGCCGATCGGGCAGGCGCTCGACGTCCTGGTCGAGAACGCGATGCGCCACGGGGCGGGGACCGTGACCGTCAGCGTCGTGCGCCGCGGCGGACACGGTTGCCTGCGCGTCGAAGACGAGGGGCCGGGCATCCCCGAGGGTGCTGAGCGGCAGATCTTCGAGCGCGGCAGCTCGATCGACGGTGGCACCGGCATCGGCCTGCACCTCGCGCGCGTGCTGGTGGAAGCCGGCGGCGGCCGGCTCGTGCTCGTCCGCCGGCAGCCGGCGGCGTTCGAGATCCAGCTGCGCCCGGTCGAGGCCGGCGCCGAGACCGCCGAGCGCGCCGCCACCACGCATCGCGGCCGCTGAGTCCCGGCCGGTCAGACGCCGCCGGTCGCAGCGCGCGCAGCGCGCGCCGGCGGGCGTCAAGATCCGAATCGCGCATGGCTCGCCGATCCCGACCCCCGCGGCCGCACCTGGCGGTCCGTCACCCGCATCGGCGACTGGCGCGGCTGCGTGGGCACCGCATCCAGGCGATCGCGCTGCTCGCGGTCGTCGGCCCCGGTCTGCTCGCCGGGCTGTCGGACGACGACCCGGCCGGGATCACGACCTACTCGATCCTGGGCGCGGACTTCGGCTATCGGCTGCTGTGGGTGCTCGCGCTGTCGACCGCGGCGCTGATCGTCTTCCACGAGCTGGCGGCCCGCACGGGGGTCGTCACGGGTAAGGGGTTGATGCGGCTGGTGCGCGAGCGTTACGGCTCGCGCGCGACGACGGTGGCGCTGAGCGCGCTCGTGGTCGCAAACGTCGGCACGATCTGCGCGGAGTTCGCCGGCGTCGCGGCCGGCATGGAGGTGCTCACAGGCACGAGCAAGTATCTCACCGTCCCGTTCGCCGCGCTGGCCGTCAGCGTGCTCGTCCTGCGCGGCTCGTTCGGCCGCGTCGAGCACGTGCTGCTGGCGCTCAGCGCGATCTTCGTCGCTTACATCTTCTCCGGCGTGCTCGCGCATCCGGACTGGGGCGCGACCGCGCGCGGGCTCGTCGTCCCGAGCCTGCCGGGCACGCGCCACGGGATCCTCGTCGTGGTCGCGACGCTCGGCACGACGCTGGCGCCGTGGGGGCTGGCGTTCATCCAGTCCTACGCCGTCGACAAGCGCCTGCAGGTGAAGGATCTCGGCTACGAGCGCATCGACGTCGCCGGCGGCGCCCTGCTGACCGGGATCATCGGCGCCTTCATCGTCGTCGCGTGTGCGGCGACCCTGCACGCCAGTGGTCGTCACATCGTGGACGCGCAGGACGCCGCGGTGGCGCTGAAGCCGCTCGCCGGCAGCGCGGCGCAGACGCTCTTCGGGCTCGGGCTCGTCGGCGCCGCGCTGCTGGCCGCCGCGGTCGTGCCGCTGTCGACCGCGTACTCGGTCGCCGAGGCGTTCGAGCAGCCCGCCGACCTCAACGACTCCTTCGCGAAGGCCCGGCTCTTCTACGGCTCCTACGGCGTCAGCGTGCTGGTGGCCGTCACGCTCGTGCTGATCCCCGGCGCGCCGCTGATCCAGATCCTGTTCCTCTCACAGGCGCTGAACGCGGTGCTGCTGCTGGCGATCCTGCCGTTCCTGCGCGCGCTCGCGCGCGACCGCGAGCTGATGGGCGAGCACCGGCTCTCCCGCGTGGACTCCGTCCTCACGGCCGGCGTGATCACGTTGGTAGCGGTGTCCGTCGTCGCCCTGTTGACGCTCAGCATCTTCTGAACCCGGTGAGACCACGACAGACTCCTCGTCGTGCGAGCCGGATTCGGCGTGGCGTTCCGCCGGCAGCGGCGCTGCGGCCGTCCCGCACCTCCTACGTGCCCTGTTGTGCGCGGTAGTGCTCGCGCCAGATCAGCCGGTAGATCGGGATGTGGCGGGGGAGGCTGCGGATGCCTGGGATGAATGGGACGCAGATGAAGGCGAGGCTCAGGACGCCCATCAGGAGCATCACGAGCGCGTCGGCGTTG
>DASRXW010000022.1:0-46339 GCA_035654055.1 Conexibacter sp. | reverse complement strand
GGGTCTTGTCGGTGGTCCGGGCGGTGTTGGCGGGGTTGGTGGGAGTGGTCCGGGTGGTCGTCCCGCGAACGCGATGGACGACATCCTGATCGAGGAGCTGGAGTTGGGTGTGCGTTCGTACAACTGCCTCAAGCGCGCGGGCATCCAGACGGTTGGGGACTTGATCTCGAAGACCGAGAACGAGCTCAACGCGATCCCGAACTTCGGCAAGAAGTCGATCGACGAGGTCATCGAGACGCTCGAGGGCCGCGGCCTGTCGCTGCGCCAGGACTGACGACCCGGTACCCTCTTCGAGCCCATGCGTCACCAGCGAAACCGCTACCAGCTCTCGCGCAGCGCCTCGCACCGCAAGGCGCTGCTCGCGAACCTCTGCAAGGAGGTCATCGAGCACGAGCGCATCAGAACGTCTGAGACGAAGGCCAAGGCGGTCAAGCCGGAGATCGAGAAGCTCATCACGCTCGCCAAGCGCGGTGACCTCCACGCCCGCCGGCAGGCGCTCTCCGCGCTCGGGCAGGACAAGTTCAGCGTCTACAAGCTGTTCGAGGAGATCGCGCCGCGCTACACGGAGCGGCCGGGCGGCTACACGCGCATCCTCAAGCTCGGGCCGCGTCGCTCCGACGCGACCGAGATGGTCTTCCTCGAGCTGGTCTAAGCCACGGCGGCGGCCGTGACGGGTGCGGTCGTCACCAAGCTCACGCTCGAGTACGACGGCCGGGACTTCGCCGGCTGGGCTCGACAGCCCGGCCGGCGCACCGTGCAGGGCGAGCTGGAGCGTGCGCTCGCGGTGGTGCTGCGGCGCGATGCGACCGCGTTGACGGTGGCGGGACGCACCGACGCCGGCGTCCATGCGTGGAGGCAGGTGGCGAGCTACGAGGCTCCGCCCGCGCTGCCGCACCAGCTCAACGCCCTGCTCCCCGACGACGTCGCGGTGCTCGCGAGCGAGGCGGTCGCTCCGGGCTTCAGCGCGCGCCACGACGCGACGAGCCGCGCCTACTGCTACCGCCTGCTCGTGCGGCGCACGCGCAGCGCGTTCGAGCGCGGGCACGCGCTGTGGTGGCCGCACCGGCTCGACCGGGAGGCGCTCGACGCGTGCGCGGCTGCGCTCGTCGGCACGCACGACTTCACGGCCTTCACGCCGACCGAGACGGAGCATCAGCGCTTCGAGCGCGACGTCCACTCGGCTGCGTGGCGCGACGAGGCCGGCGACGTGCTGGCGTTCTGGATCGAGGCCGACGCCTTCTTGCGCAACATGAACCGCGTGCTCGTCGGGACGATGCTCGAAGTCGCCTGCGGGCGGCGGCCCGTCGAGGACTTCGTCGCGCTGCTCGACGGCGCGGAGCGCGAGCGAGCGGGCAAGACGGCCTCCGCGCACGGCCTGCATCTGGTGGGCGTCGGCTACGACGGTCGGGCTGTGCTCGGCAGGGGCCCTCGCCGAGCGCCCGACTACCATGCCTGAGGCGATGCGGGTCCTGCTGACGAACGACGACGGCATCGAGGCCGAGGGCCTCCAGGCGCTGCGGCGCGCGCTGCTGGACGTGCCGGGGGTCGAGCTGGTCATCGTCGCACCCGACGGGAATCGCTCGGCGACCGCGCGGTCGATCACGACGCGGCGACCGCTGTGGGTCGAGCAGGTCGACTTCGAGGACGGCACGCACGGCTTCGCGACCGACGGCACGCCCGTCGACTGCGTGCGGCTCGCGCAGCTGGGGCTGATCGAGGACTTCCGGCCGGAGGTCGTGGTGTCCGGCATCAACCACGGGCTGAACCTCGGCGACGACATCACCTACTCCGGGACGGTCGCGGCCGCGTTCGAGGCGCTGCTGCTCGGCCTGCCGGGGGTCGCCGTCTCGCAGCAGTCGCATGCGCGCGAGCTGGACTTCCGCCTCGGACGCACGTTCGACTTCGAGCTCGCGGCGACGTTCGTCGCGCGGATCGTCGGCGAGCTGGACGAGCTTCCGCTCGCGTCGGGGACGCTGCTCAACATCAACGTGCCGAGTGGCGAGCCGGCGGGCGTCGAGGTCGCGCGCCTCGGCAAGCGCCTCTACGACGACGTGCTCGAGCTGCAGGACGAGGAGCATCCCAACCGCCGGCTGTTCCGCATCTACGGCGACGCCGTGCACCTCGACGACGAGCAGGGCACCGACATCGCCGCGGTCGCGGCGGGGCGGATCGCGGTCACGCCGATCCACTTCGACCTCACGGACCGCGCGGGGATCGACGCGCTCGAGCAGCACGACCTCGCACGGCTGATCGCGCCGGCCGCACGCGAGGTCGAGTGAGCGGAGCGAGACGCAGCAAGCGGGCCGCCGCCGGCGCCGGCGGCAGAGCCGCATCGTCGGCCGCGGCGAATCCCGCCGCGCGCGCCGCTGGGTTGCGCAGAGAGCTGGTCTACCACGGCCACCGCTACTACGTCCTCGACGACCCGGAGATCGGCGACGACAGATACGACGCGCTGCTCGACGAGCTGCGCGCGATCGAGGCGAAGCACCCGGAGCTGCTGACGCCCGACTCGCCGACGCAGCGCGTCGGCGGCGAGCCGGTGTCGCAGCTCGAGAAGGTCAGGCACCTCCAGCCGATGCTGTCGCTCGCGAACGCGCGCAGCGACGAGGAGCTGCAGGGCTGGATCGAGCGCATGCGCGCACATCTGGCGCGCGAGGGGATCGAGGACCCGGTGTTCGAGTACGTCGTCGAGCCGAAGGTCGACGGGCTCGCGATCTCGCTGCTCTACGAGGACGGCGCGCTGGTGCGCGGCGCGACGCGCGGCAACGGCGAGGTCGGCGAGGACGTGACGCACAACCTGCGCACGATCGGGGCGATCCCGCTGTCGATCGAGGGCGCGCCGAAGCGGGTCGAGGTGCGCGGCGAGATCTACATCTCGCTCGCCGACTTCGAGGCGGTCAACCTGCGCCGCGCGGAGCAGGGCCTCTCGACCTTCATGAACCCGCGCAACTCGGCTGCCGGCGCGATCCGCCAGCTCGACCCGAGACAGTCGGCCGAGCGGCCGTTGTCGATGTGGGCCTACGGCGTCGGCGTGACCGACGGGCTGTCGCTCACGGGCCACTGGGAGGCGCTCGAATGGCTGCGCGAGCATGGCTTCCGCGTCAACCCGGACGTCGAGAAGCTCGGCAGCGACGCGGACGTGATCGAGCGCTGCCGCGAGTGGGAACGACGCCGCGGCGCGCTCGCGTTCGAGATCGACGGGGTCGTCGTGAAGGTCGACGACTACGAGCTGCAGCGGCGGCTCGGCGTCGTCGGGCGCGACCCGCGCTGGGCGATCGCGTGGAAGTTCCCGCCGACGACGGCGGTCACGCGGCTGCTCGACGTCAAGTGGAGCGTCGGCAAGTTCGGCTCGCTGCACCCCTACGCCGAGCTGGAGCCGGTCCACGTCGGAGGCGTGACCGTCAAGCAGGCGACGCTGCACAACGAGGAGGACCTCGAGCGCAAGGACGTGCGCCCGGGCGACGACGTGATCGTGCTGCGCGCCGGCGACGTGATTCCGCAGGTGATCTCGCCGGCGCCGCACGTCGCCGAGCGCAAGGACCGCGCGCCCGCGCCGAGACCTCCGGCGAGATGCCCGATCTGCGACACGCCGACGGTCAAGGACGAGGGCGTCTTCACGCGCTGCCCGAACCGCGACTGCGCCGGACGCCGCTGGCAGCTGCTGACGCACTTCGTCTCACGCGGGGCGATGGACATCGACGGGATCGGCGAGAAGCAGGTCACGGTGCTGATGGAGCGGGGGCTCGTGAGAACCGCCGCCGACTTCTACCGGTTGACGGAGGCGCAGCTCGTGGAGCTGGATCGCTTCGCCGAGGTGTCGGCGCGCAACGCGGTCGCGGCGATCGAGGCGTCGAAGGCGCGTCCGTTCGGGCGCGTGCTGTTCGCGATCGGGATCGAGGGGATCGGCGCGATCACCGGGCGCAACATCGCCCAGCGGTTCCGCTCGGTCGACGCGCTGATGGCCGCGACGCCCGAGCAGATCGCCGACACGCCTGGGATCGGCCCGATCGTCGGGCAGCAGATCCACGAGCAGTTGCAGGACGACGCGATGCGCTCGCTGATCGAGGACCTGCGGCTGCTCGGCCTGCGGCTGGAGGAGGAGGGCCCGCCGCCGGGAGAGGGCCCGTTGGCCGGCAAGGCCGTGGTGCTGACCGGCACGCTGCCCACGCTCACCCGTGAGCAGGCGACCGAGCGGATCCTCGCCGCCGGCGGTCGCGTCACGTCTGCCGTGTCGAGAAGAACCGACTACGTCGTCGCCGGCGAGGCGGCGGGGTCGAAGCTCGAGAAGGCCGAGCGGCTGAGCGTCCCGGTGCTCGACGAGGCGGGCCTCGAGGCGCTGCTGGCTGGCGAGGCGCCCTGACCCGTCGGCGTCGTGCCGCCGCCGGGGCTCGGTGCCGGCGTCGTCGGCGCGGTGGGGGCGGTGGGAGTGGGCGTGGGCTGGGGCGCGACCGGCGTGGTCCGGACGGTCCCGCCCGGGCGGGTGCGGGCGAGGGCGGTGACGAGGCGGTCCTCGGCGGCCTTGGCGGCGGGGGTGTAGACGTTGTTCTCGATGAACGCGAACGCGAGCGTGTGGCCGTTGGGCGTGCGGCAGTAGCCGGCGAGCCCGGAGACGTTCGAGAGCGTGCCGGTCTTCGCCTGGCAGCGGTCCCGGGCGCTCGTGCGGCGCATGCGGTCCACGAGCGTGCCGGAGCGGCCGGCGACCGGCAGCGCGGCGCGCATGGAGGCGTTCGCGCGCAGCGCGCTCAGCAGCGTGACGACCTGGCGCGGGGAGGTGCGATCGATGCGCGAGAGCCCCGATCCGTCGACGATCCGCGGGCGCACGCCGAAGCGCGCGATCGTGCGCCGCACGACCGTCACGCCGGCGGCGGTGGAGCCGCGGCTGCCGAAGCGGGCGCCGACGTCCTTCAGCAGCATCTCCGCGAACAGGTTGTCCGACGGGACGAGCGTCAGGCGCGCGAGCGTCGCGATCGTCGGCGAGCCGACGGTGGCGATCTGCGTCGCGCCGACGGGGGTCGTGCCCGCCGCCGCGCTGTTCCCCACGCGCACGTGCGTGCGTCGCAGCTCGAGCGTGAGCTGCTGGGCGGCGAACTGCGCCGGCTCGGATTGCAGCGCGCTGCCGTCCTCGCGCGCGAGGCCGCGGTTGAACAGCAGGCCGCCGAGCGGGCCGCCGATGTCGAGGTCGAGCCCGAAGCCGGTCACCGGCCCGCCGCGCAGGCCGTCGAGCCACGACTCGTCCCCGAGCACGCGGCCGGTCACGCGCACGATCCCGGCGGCGTGGACCTGCGCGGCGAGCGTCGAGACGGTCGTGCCGAGCCCGTACGCGAGGCGGTCGAAGCTCGCGGTCCCGAACGTCGGGTCGCCCCCGCCGCGCAGGTAGAGGTCGCCGTGCCAGGTTCCGGCGTCATCGAGCGAGCCGACGCCGAGCACGCTCGTCGTGAGCGTCGCGTCCGGGCCGAAGCGCAGCAGCGCGGTCGCGGTCGTGTAGAGCTTCTCGACGGAGGCGGGGATGCGCGGCGTGTCGGCGCGCACCGCCGCGAGCGTGAGGCCGGTCGTCGTGTCGAGCACGTATCCGCCGGAGACGCCGCCCGCACGGGCGAGCCCGCCGGCGACGAGCCGGTCCAACGGCGCGGCCGCGGCCGCTCCCTCGCCGGCGACGAGCGCGCAGGCGACGAGCAGGGGGACGAGGCGACGCACGTAGCCCACAACCGCCCACGGCCGTGGAAGTCGCGGTCGAGCTGCCCGAACGGCGCCGTACAATGGGGTCATGGGCAAGGTGGTCAGCCTCGATGCCTCCGCCAGAGCGCGGAGAGCCGCGACATCGTCGCAGGGGCGCCGGGCGGCCTCGCGTCAACGCAAGCCCTCGAAGACCGCGCTCGTGCTCGGCGGTGGCGGATTCACCGGTGCGGTCTACGAGATCGGCGCGCTGCGGGCGCTCGACCTGCTGTCGGTCAACCGCTCGGTGACCGACTTCGACGTCTACGTCGGCACGAGCGCCGGCTCGTTCGTCGCCGCGATGACGGCGAACGGGGTGTCGCCGGAGGAGATGATGCGCGTGCTCGACCGGCAGGCGCCGTCGCCGTTCCCCGAGATCGCGCTCGGCACGCTGCTGTCGCTCAACGTGCGCGAGCTCGTGGGCAAGGCCGCAACCTTCCCGTGGCAGCTGGCGAAGCTCGGCTACACGCTCGTGCGCCAGGTCGGGCAGATCTCTGCGCTCGACGTCGTGCTCGGGATCGCCGAGGGCCTCCCGTCGGGGCTCTACTCCGGCAAGGGGATCGAGGACTACGTGCGCCGGGTGCTCGACGACACCGGGCGCACCGACGACTTTCGAGCGCTCGAGCGTGAGCTGTTCATCACGGCGACCGACCTCGACACCTGCGAGCGCGTCGTGTTCGGGACGGACGGCTTCGACGACGTCCCGATCTCCACCGCCGTACGCGCCTCGGCGGCGCTGCCGATGGTCTACGAGCCCGTGCGGGTCGGCGACCGCGAGCTGGTCGACGGCGGGCTGATCTCGACGACGAACCTCGACCTCGCCGTCGAGGCCGGAGCGAGACTCGTCGTGATCGTCAACCCGCTCGTGCCGTACGTGAACGAGGCGCGGCGCGCGAACCCGCTCCATCCACGCGTCTCCGACATGGGCTTCCCGCAGATCGGATATCAGGCGTTCAAGCTGATGACGTACCGCCGCCTGCACGAGATCCGCACGCTGTGGGAGGAGCGCTACCCGGGCGTCGACTTCGTGCTGATCGAGCCCGACGCGTCGGACGAGCTGATGTTCCGCACGAGCGTCATGGACTACGCGTCGCGCGTGCAGATCGCGAGCCACGGCTTCCGCTCGGTGACCGTGAAGCTGGCGGAGGACTACTCGCACCTCAAGCAGGTCGCCGCGCGCCACGGGATCGAGATCTCCGCCACGCGGGTGCGCAAGGTCGTCAAGCGCTTCGCCGCCGAGCCGGAGCAGACGGCGCGCTGGCGCCAGATCCTCGAGCAGACGACCGGCACGCTGCTGCGCCAGTCGGCGTCCGAGTAGCGCGTCCGGCAGCGCCGGCCGCTAGATGGTTGATTTCACGATCTCGCGGCGCGAGGGTCACGTTGGGCGGCGCTGGGTGCCACGCGGCGTCTTGCCGATGCCACCGGCATCGCCTTCGACACCGCGCGTCGCCCAGCATCCGCCCATCGCACCCCTCGCATCCACGAATCTCGTGGAATCAACCATCTAGTGCGCGCCGAGCGCCGTCCGCAGCGCGTCGAGCAGGCGGTCGGTCGCAGCGGGGCTCTGGAGCGTCACGCGCACGTGGTGGTCGTCGCCGACGCTCGTGCCGCTCATGACGAGCACGTTCGTGCGCTGGAGGCGCATCGCCAGCTCGCTGCCGGTGAGTCCGGTCGAGCGCAGCCACAGCACGTTCGCCTCGCTCGGCGCCGCATCGATCGGCAGCTCGTGCAGCGCGTCGAGCAGGCGCGTGCGCTCGGCCGCGACCGCCGCGCGCCGCTGCGCGACCTGGCCGTCGCATCTGCGCAGGGCCTCCTGCGCGCCGATCTGCACAGGCAGCCCCACGCCGAGCTCGGGTGCGATCCGCGTCAGCAGCTCCTCCGAGCCCGGTCCGCCGAGCGCGTAGCCGACGCGCAGGCCCGCGAGCCCGTACGCCTTCGAGAAGGTGCGGAAGGCGAGCAGGCGCGGATGGTCGTCGAGCAGCTCCAGCGTCGGGGACCCGGTTCCGCTCCCGTCGACCCGCTCGGCGGTGACGAAGTCGGCGAGCGCCTCGTCGAGCAGCAGCGAGACGTGCTCCGGCAGCGCGTCGAGCAGCTCGCGCAGCGCCGCCGCCGGCAGGTGCTCGCCGGTCGGGTCGTTCGGGTTGCAGAGCGCGATCGCGCGCGTGCTCGGCGTGACGGCTGCGAGCAGCTTCGCGACGTCATAGCCGCCCGGAACCGGCACGGCACGAGCGCCGGCGCGCTGCGCCATCACGGGGTAGAGGCCGTAGGAGGGCCAGGGCGTGAGCAGCTCGTCGCCCGGCCCGAGCAGCGCGCGAGCGGCGGCGGCGAGCAGCTGCGCGGCGCCATGGCCGACGGCGACGCGGTCCGGCTCGACCCCGTGACGCCGGCCGAGGTCCCGCCGCAGCTCCTCCGCCGTCGGGTCGGGCTGGATCTGCAAGGCGCCCCGCGCCGCGTACGTGACGGCGTTGACGACGTCGGGGTGCGGCAGCTCGTGCCACGTCGTACGCGAGAGGTCGAGCACGTCGATCCTGGCGAGCGCGCGGCGGCGCTGCTCCTCGGCCTGCTCGCGCAGCTGCTCCGTGACCTCCTCGTCGGTCATGCCGGCGAACTGCCGGTAGTAGTCGAGCAGGCCCATGCGCATGGGCGTCAGCCGCCCATCAGCCCGTTCACGCTCACACCGGACAGCTGCGCGCCGCTGAAGAACAGGAACCAGACGCTGAAGATCGGCACGCCGATCATGCAGCAGATCATGAAGATCCGCCCGATCATGCCCTGGCGCTGGTCGTGTCCGGAGGCTCGGCGGGTGAGGATCCAGGCGTAGTCGAGTCGCTTGAGCGTCATCAGCCCGAGCAGCAGGCCGCCGATGAGCGTGATGAACGCTGCGAGCAGTCCGACGCCGACGCTGTCGGTGACGTACTGCGTGCGGCCGCCGATCCACAGGCAGGCGAGTGGCAGCGGGCCCCAGAAGCTGAGGTTCACGACCACCATCAGTGCGAGCAGGCCGGCGGCGATCAGGCCGTCGAGCCGCTGCCGTCTGTCGTCGCCGCGTCTCGGCGGCGTCCGGTACTGCACCGGGCGCGTCCCGGGGCGACGGGTGACGAACAGGCCGCCGGTGTCGGAGGGGTCGGTGCGCATGGCGCGATCTCCAGAGTAGACCGGCCGTCAGCCCGCGTACAGCTCGTCGAAGAGGGCTCTGTACTTGTCGTTGACGACGTTGCGCTTGACCTTTAGCGTCGGCGTCAGCTCCCCCGTCTCCTGCGACAGGTCGTGGTCGAGGATCGCGATCTTCTTGACCTTCTCGACCTGCGCGTACTTGGCGTTCGCCTGGTCGAGGTGGGCCTGCACGAGCGCGTGGACGTCGGGATGTCTCGCAAGCGTCGGCAGGTCGGTCGGGAGGCCCTGCTGCTCGGCCCACGGGACGATCTCCTCCGCGTCGAGCGTGACGAGCATCACCGGGAAGGGCCGGCGGTCCCCGTACATGACGGCCTGCGAGACCCACCGGCACTGCTTCATGTCGTTCTCGATGTTCGCCGGTGTGAGGTTCTTGCCGCCGGCGGTGATGATGATGTCCTTCTTGCGGCCGGTGATGCTGAGGAAGCCGTCCTCGTCGATCGAGCCGAGGTCGCCGGTGTGCAGCCAGCCGTCGACGACCGCGCCGAACGACGCGTCGGCGTTGTTGTGGTAGCCGGCGAAGACGTTCTGGCCCTTGATCAGCACCTCGCCGTCGTCTGCGATCTGCAGCTCGACGCCGGGGAACGGGCGGCCGACGGTGCCGAGCTTGTAGGCATCGAGCGACTGGAACGTCGCCGCGGTCGCCGTCTCCGTCATGCCGTAGCCCTCGAACACCGGCACGCCGCAGGCGAAGAAGAACTCGAGGATCTCCTTCGCGATCGGCGCCGCGCCTGAGACGGCTTGACGCATTCTGCCGCCGAACGCGGCGCGGACCTTGGAGAACAGCTCCTCCTCGGCCTGCGCGAACGGCTCCTGCAGCTCCTGCGGCACCGGCTGGCCGGCGAGCTCCAGCTCGCGCACCCGTATCCCCAGTGCGACGGCGCGTCTGATCAGCTCGGGGTCGCCGTTGGACGTGACGAGCGTGTAGATCTTCTCGAAGATGCGTGGGACCGACGGGAAGTTCGTCGGGTGGAGCTCGTTGAGCTCGACGACGATCTGCTGCGGGTCGTTGGACCAGTACGCGAGCGCCGCGCCGACGTCGAACGACAGCAGCTGGATCAGCAGTGCGAACGAATGCGCGAGCGGGAGGTAGAGGTAGGTCAGCTCGTCCTGGTCGACCGCCCGCATCGACTGCGCCATCGAGAGGATCGCGCGGTAGTTGCCGTGCGTGAGGACGCAGCCCTTCGGCGGGCCGGTGGTGCCGGACGTGTAGATGATCGTGAAGGGGTCCTCCGGCTCGACCGTGGCGATGCGGCGGTTCAGCTCGGCGCGGTCGCCGTCGCGCCCGCGGGCGCGCAGGTCTGCGAGCGGGATCGCGGACCCCGTCCCATCCGCCTCGTCGGCGTCGATCACGATCACGTGCTCGAGCTGCGGGAGTCTCGCGCGGACCTCGGCGATCTTCGCGACCTGGCCGGCGTCCTCGCAGATCACGGCGCGCGCGCCCGAGTCGGCGAGCACCCACTCGCACTCCTCCGGCGAGTTCGTCGGATAGATGGGGACGACGCAGGTGCCCGCCTCGGTCGCGCCGAAGTCGCAGTACGTCCACTCCGGGCGTGTACGGCCGAGGATCGAGACGCGGTCGCCGGGCTCGATGCCGAGGTCGACGAGCCCGAGCGCGATCTCCTGGGCGATCGCCGCGACCTCGCCGAAGGTGACGTCCTGCCAGGTGCCGTCGACCTTGGACCGTACGGCGACGTGGTCGCCGTAGCGGTCGGCGGCCAGCGGCAGCAGGTCGGCGATCGTCTTCGAGCCGGTCGATGCCTCGGTGCCGCTCATGGCGCTGGCGTCCATCTGGGGGCGTCCTCCTCGCGTGTCCGGAAATGCGGAGGTTTCCGATTCTAGGTCCGCGTGGAGGGGGGTGCGCGGGTTGGCGCGCGGTGGGCGGGTGCCCGACTGGCGGGGCTACCCGGTCGCGAGCCGCGGCGGCGGGGCGGCGGACATCGGGTATTGCTTGCTGAGGCTCGTCATGAAGAGGGTCTTGTCGATCCGTCCGTGGAAGATCGGGACGCCCATCTCGACGCATCTGCTGATGACGTCGCGCCGTTCGAGTCCGGCCTCGCGCGCGAGCTCCGTGGGCGTCAGGTGAATAGCCATCGGACGGAACCTCCTCTTGAGGGGAAGAACGCTACATGTGCCACTTATACCGCCGTCCCTGGACGGAGTGCAACGGCGTGCTGCGGTTCCGTGCAGCCTTCGTGAGGTCTGCGGTGGTTTGCGGTCCGCGGACGCGCCGGCGGGGACTGCGAGAGGTCGCCGGTCAGACCGGGTTCGGGACGTCGGCGAACACATGACGGACGCCGAAGCGCGCGGCGACGAGCTCTCCGAGGCGGCGGATCCCGAACGTCTCGGTTGCGTAGTGGCCGGCGGCGACGAAGTGGATGCGGCTCTCGCGCGCCTGTGCCATCACGTGCTCCTTCGGCTCGCCCGTGAGGAAGGCGTCGAGCTGGAGGTCGATCGCCTCGGACAGCGTGCCGGCGGCGGCGCCGGTGACGATCCCGAGCGTTCTGATCCGCGCTGGCCCAGCGTCGAAGACGAGCGGCTCGCGCTGCGTGGCTTGAGCGATGCGCGTGAACAGCTCGATGGCGGGGATTCCCTCGAGGTCGCCGCCCCCGCCGTCGAAGCGCGCGATCACGCCGATCGGCTCGCCCTTGACGGAGAAGGCGCGGGTGTGGCTGCTGGCGCCGAGCGCCGCGGCGAGCAGCGCGTTGTTGCCGACCTCGGGGTGCGCGTCGAGCGGCAGGTGATAGCCGGCGAGCGCGATGTCGTTTGCGAGCAGGAGTCTCAGGCGGATCGCCTGCGCGGGGCCGATGCGGCGCGGCTCGAAGTCCCACAGGATCCCGTGGTGCGCGAGCACGAGCTGGGCTTGCTCCTCGATCGCTCGCTCGAACAGCTCGCGCTGAGCCGAGACGCCGGTGAGGATCGTCGTGACCTCCGCCGCGCCCGGCACCTGCAGGCCGTTCGGCCCGAGGTCCGCGAAGCGCCCGACCTCCAGCAGCTCGTCGAGGTAGGCGATGATGTCGGCGGTGCGGGCGGGCATGGTGCGGACCGCGCCAACGTACCATCGCACCGCCTGTGGAATACTGGATCGCTCAGTCGGGGCGTGGCGCAGCCTGGTAGCGCGCACCGTTCGGGTCGGTGAGGTCCCGAGTTCAAATCTCGGCGCCCCGATTTAGTGCCCCCAAGTACCAGGGAGTAGCAGGGGGCACCACCCGCATCGCCGGATCGCCCGCCAGCGCGGGCGATCCGGCCGCATTGTCCGGTCGCGGCGGGGGAGGAGTCGGGGCGTCCGTGGACCGGTTCTGTCCACGAATGGGTCCACGTCTCGGATCGTGGATCCAACAGCGACCCAGGTCGTGTCCAGTAGCTCGCTGCGGAGTGCCGGTGACGCCGACGTGGGATCTCGGCGCCTGGATATCTCTCGGTCGGAGAGTGGCGCGGCGAGGAGGTGGAGGAAGGCCCCGGCGCTTCTCGGAGGCTGAGGCTGGAGCGTAGCGGCTGCTCGCAGGGCCATGGGCTCTGAGGTTGTCGCCCCGGTTCGTCGATTGGACGGTGGCTCGGTCAGGGCCAGCTCAGGTCGAGCGCACGAGCGGCGGTGCTGAGCTTCATGATGAGCCGGTGTGGGTCGTCTGGTGTGGGTGTGAAGTCGTGGGCTTGGTAGAAGCTGGTCGCGTTGTCGTCGATCGCGTCGACTGTCACGACGCGTCCACCGGCTGATCGAGCCGCGTTGACGATTGTGGCGAGCGCGTGGACGAGGAGCTCGGCGCCGAGTCCCTGACCGTGGAGGTGTTCGTTCAGGGCGAGCTTTGCGAGGAGGATCGCCGGAATGCGGCTCGGAGCGCCTCGGCCTACGCGGCGCGGGGCCTGGTCGCGTTCCAGAAGGTGTGGGGCAATGGCGAAGTAGCCGGCAATGGCATTGGTGTCGTTGTCGAGCAGGAGGTAGGTGCGCGTGCCTTGGCGTGTCGCGTTGCGCGCGTGCTCGCGTAGCCACGCGTCGAGTGAGGGGTGGCCGCAGGTGAAGGCGTCGAGGTCGTGGTCGTCTGCGAGCGGCTCGACGTGGTGGCTCACGCCGCCTTGGTCCGCTGGCGCTGTTGCGCGGTGCGGGCTGCTCGTGCGAGTCGTGGCGCCGGGTCGGGCTCGTCGAGGGTGGAGAGGAGCCGGTCGAAGTAGTCGGCGGGCACGACGGTGGACGCCCGTTCGCTGACGACGGTCTCGGCGCGGTCCAGCGCGGCAAGGATGACGAACGCGGACACCGGCTCGCCGGCGAGTGTGGCGGCTTGCTCGATGCGCTTGCGCTGTGTGCGGGTCAGTCGTGCTTCGAGGCGGTCGGTCTTGGTGGCCATGCAGTCTCCGTTGTGTTCCGTACAAGTGTACGGGTCGGTGGATGACCTAGACAAGGCTCGGGCCTGGGTCTCTACCGGACTTCCTGCTCCGCCTCACGAGCAGGGGACGGCTGACGGTGCCGAAGCCGGTGCGCGACGCGCTCGGGTCGGAGCAGGGCGACGAGATCGTCTTTCGCGTCGAAGGCGATCTGGTGATTCTGACCAGGAAGGGCGTACGGTCGGGCGAGGACCTGGAGGACACGCTTGCTGCGCTCGCTGACGCTCGGTCGCGTCTGCGCGGCTCGATGGACTGCACAAAACCTCTGCAAGAACAGGGGCTTGTGCTTCGAGGGCTAGCGCGTGGCGTCCGTCAGCGCCAGCAGGCCTGCACCCTGCGCCTGGATCGAGAAGCCTTCCTGCCGGAACGCTTCGAGGACGTCCGGCAGGAAGTTCCCGGACGTGGTGTCGGCTATGCCCATGAACACGTGGTGGACGTGGCTCTGTCGCAGGACGGCGATCGTGTTGCGGAACTGCTGGACGGCGGGCATCGCTTCGACCGAGGAGTACGGCGAGACGTTCGTGAGGTGCAGGTCGTAGGCGACCCGGTGGCCGAGCGGGGCGAGGATCGCCACCGTGCGCTCGTCCGGCGCGAGGGTCCGGGCGACGAACGCCGCGACGTCCGGGCGCCGGAAGGCCGCGACGGGCGTCCGCCAGCCGAGCCGGTCGACCTGGGACCACGGCGTGGGCAGTTGCGCGAGCGAGCAGGTCGCCAGCCCGAACGCGAACAGCACTGCGAGCTCGGGGAGGCTCGGTCGCCGCCAGCCTCGGGCGGCGAGGCTGCGGGCCACGACGATCAGCAGCAGCGCGACGGCGAAGCACCACGACGAGAGCAGCGCTATGAGGTCGAGCCGTTCGGAGCGGCCGACGTAGTAGGCGCCGGCGAGCAGGCCGAAGGTGCCGCTCCACGCGAGCATGCTCGTGAGCACGTTCCCGTCGTCGCGCCGCACGGCTCGCACGGTCGCGACGGCGAGGGCGCCGCCGAACGTGACGTAGAGGACCAGGTGGAGCCCGAACACGGGCATCGGCTGCAGCCCCCACCCGTCGACGCCGAACAGCCGGGGGAAGTCGGACAGGGACGAGAATCGTGGGAGGCGATGGGCCCGCGCCAGCGTCGCCAGCGAGACGAGGGCTGCGGCGCCGAGCAGCCCGGCCGCCGCCGTGCCGAGCAGCCGTGCCGTCGCGCGCCAGGACGCCGGCGGACGCAGGTGGGCCATGGCCACGAGCGCGCCGGCGAACGCGCCGAGCCCGAGCTCCGCGTTGTTGAGCGCGACGAGGCCGGCGACGAGGAAGAGCGGCCACGCGCGGCGCGGCGCCGCACCGTCGGCATGCCGCGCGAGCAGCCACGCGACCAGGTACGCGCCGCCGTAGCGCATCGGCCAGAGGCTGAAGATCCCCGCCGGGCTGAAGCGGTTCTCGAGCGATCCCCAGGCGAGGAAGAACCCGGTCGCCATGAAGGGGAGGTAGACGGCGAGCGCGAACGGCGAGCTGCGCAGGATCCGCCGGAAGATCGCGTAGACGCCGAGCAGCGCCGCGCAGCTCAACGTCGCCATGACGAGCGTCCACACCGTGATCGACGCGCCGGCCAGCGCCATGACCGCTGCGGGGACGTACGGCAGCAGCTGGCCGTAGAGCGCGTGGAAGTCGACGAGCGGCGTGCGCCCGTCGAGGACGGCGAACGTCTCGTCCAGCTGAAACGGGATGAGGTTGATCCCCTGCGCCAGCCCCACCGTGCCGTCCGAGTTGACCGCCGTCAGCAACCACAGCGCGGTGGCGGCGACGGCGAGCAGGACGCAGACGACCTGCGTGCGCCGCGTCTCGCGGGCGGCGCGTCGCACGGCCGCGGCGATCGGCTCCCGCCGGGCGGCGAACGGGAGCAGGAGGGCGAAGGCGGCCGCCGCGGCGAGCGTCCGTGGATTGAAGATCCGGTCGGGCACCTCGGGGACGATGTAGGCGCGCAGCACGAGGTTGCTCTGGGCCGCCATGCAGACGACCAGGAACGCCGCCAGGGCTCCCTGGCTGGTCCGGATCAGGAGCTCGGCCGTCGCCGGACGCAGGCGGGGCGCTCGCCGCGCGGCGACGACGACGAGCCCCGAGAGCAGGACGGGACCGAGCAGCGCGGCGAGGTAGCGCCCGTGCTCCGTCGGCTCCGGCGCGGCCCAGGCGTGCGGCCAGAGCGCTCCGGGCTGCGCCTGCGGGAACGCGCCCCCGATGGGCGGGCCGAGCAGCAGGACGGCTGCGAACGTGACCAGCGCGCACGGCAGGAGCGCGATCCACGCGATCTCCCCGATGTCGAGCGGACGGACCCCCGAGCGTGCGCGTGCCGTCGTATCACGCCGAGCGCCCGCGGATGCGGTTGCTCCCCCCACGCGGCGACCTTACCAGCGCAACGTGAAGTAGAGTCAGGCTCGATGTTGCGCGTGCTCGTGCTGGGAGCCGGATTCGGAGGCCTTGAGCTCACGGCGACGCTGTCGGAGGCGCTCGGCGACGAGCTCGACGCGACGCTGATCGACAAGGGCGACGCGTTCACGTTCGGCTTCGCGAAGCTCGACGTGCTGTTCGGGCGCACGACGCTCGACGCGGTCCGGCTGCCGTACCGCGACGTCGTGAAGCCCGGCGTCCGCTTCGTGCAGGAGACGATCACCGCGATCGATCCCGAGGCGCGCCGGGTGACGACCGACGGCGGCAGCTACGAGGCCGACGTGCTCGTCGTCGCGCTCGGCGCCGACTACGACATGGACGCGACGCCGGGCCTCGCGGACGGCGCGAACGAGTTCTACTCGGTCGCCGGCGCGGCGCGGCAGGCGGAGCTGCTGCCCGCGTTCACGAGCGGCCACGCGGTGGTCGGCGTCTGCGCTGCGCCGTTCAAGTGCCCGCCGGCGCCGAGCGAGGCCGCGCTGCTGCTCCATGAGCAGCTCACCGCGCGAGGCGTCCGCGACGCCTGCGAGATCACGATCGTGCTGCCGTTCGCGACGCCGGTCCCGCCGTCGCCCGAGACGTCCGCGGCGCTGGTCGCGGCCTTCGCCGAGTGCGACATCAGGTTCGTCCCGAGCCGCCGCGTGAGCGCGCTCGACACGGCTCGCAGAGCTGTCGTGCTCGACGACGGCAGCGAGCTTCCGTACGACCTCTTCCTCGGCGTGCCGAAGCACCGCGCCCCCGACGTCGTCGTGGCGAGCGGCATGACGGTCGACGGCTACGTCCCCGTCGACTCGGCGACGCTCGCGACGCGCCATCCCGGCGTGTACGCCGTCGGCGACGTGACGACCGTCGGCGCGCCGAAGGCCGGCGTGTTCGCGGAGGGGGCGGCGCGCGTGGTCGCGGCCTCGCTGATCGCGGGCGTGCGCGGCGGCGAGCAGCCGGGCCCCTACGACGGGCGCGGCTCGTGCTACATCGAGTTCGGCGGCGGCCGCGTCGGCCGCGTCGACGTGGACTTCCTGTCAGGGCCGAAGCCGACGGGGACCTTCCGTGCGCCGTCGGGCGCCCTCGCGGCGGAGAAGCGCGACTTCGGCGCCAGTCGCGGCGCGCGCTGGTTCGGTCACTGACCGAGCGACCGGCGGTGCCCGCCGCGAGTGGCCAGCTCGCGCAGCTTGGCGGCCTCGGCGTCCCAGTCGTAGACCACGGCCGTGTCGGCGAGGCGGTCGTAGAGCGCCTGGCGGGTGCGGCCGAAGACGATCCCGAGGAAGCCGAGCCCGAGCGTCAGGAACCCGAGCGGGTAGGCGAGGAGGCGCAGGAGCGCGTGCCGGCGATCGAGCGGGGCGCCGTCTCCGCGCACGATCCGCAGGCCGAGCAGTGACATGCCCGGGCTGCGCCCGAAGCCGGTCCACGAGCTGCCCCAGTAGAACGCCGCCCACGCGAGCGCGCCGATCGCGAAGCCGACGCCCTCGACGTTCAGCTTCCATGGCGTCGCCGCCTCGACCGCGAAGCGCAGCAGCGCGAGCGCTGCCGTGTAGGCGACGCCGATGACGAAGGTGTCGGTCGCATACGCGAGCAGCCGGCTGACCGGGCCGGCGTAGTGGCCCTGGAAGTCGATCGCGTTGCGGGCGCGACTCACGGGGACGCGCCGCCCGGTCGCTCGTCCGTGGGCGGTATCGGCGGCGTCGGCACGCTTGCCGGCTCCGGCTCCGGCTCCGGCTCCGGCGCTGGCGGCGGGGGCGCTGCGGGCGCGGGCTCGGCGGCATCTGCCGCGGCCTCCTCGCGCACCAGCAGCGACGGCCCGAGCGGCCCCTCGCCGCGACGGCGCAGCACGCGGTCCACGAGCCGCGTCACGAGCGTGTCGACGCCGACCGTCTGCGCGCGGGCCGCGTCCAGCGCCTCGGACGCGAAGCCGCTCGTCGAGCGCGCGACGATCGTGCCCAGCTCGGTCTCCTCGACGATCGCGTCGATGTCGATCCGCTGGACGATCACGTTGACATCGATGCGGTCGGCGATCGCGTTCACGTCGATCTGCGCGATCAGCGCGTCGACGTCGACCCCGGACATGAACGTGTCGACGTCGACGCGTTGCAGCAGGGCGTCGACGTCGGTGCGTCGCAGCAGTGCGTCGAGGTCGACCGACGCGACGAGCGCGTCCGTGTCGACCCGCCGGACGATCGCGTCGACGTCGATCAGCTCGACGATCGCCGGCACGACGGCCTCCAGCATTCGCTGGGCCTCCGCGACCGTGCGTTCGCGCACGTGGGCGCCGTCGTCCAGGAGCGGACGCGCCGCCGCCGCGACGGCGCGCGCGGCGAGGCCCGCGCCCGGCAGCGACGCGGCGAGCCTGCCGCCGATGCGGGCCATGTCGAGCCCGACGCCTCCGAGTCGCAGCGCCGTCCGCGTCGCGCGTGATCCCACGCCGAGCGCGAGGTCGGCCGCTGCCGCGATCTCGCGCGGGACGGCGTGCGCGCCGGCGTGCGGCACGAGGTCCGTCCCGGGGGGTTGGGACGCGTCGTCCATCGACAGACCGAATCTACCGTGCGGCGCGGCCCGGACGGCCGTTACGGTTGCGTCGTGACCGAGCAGCCCGGCAGAGCGCTTCCCATGCGGATCGACAAGTGGCTGTGGGCCGCGCGGCTCGCGAAGACGCGGCCGCTGGCAGCCGAGGCGGTCAAGGGCGGCCATGTGGAGGTCAACGGACGCCGTGTGCCGCCGGGCAGGAGAGTCGCCGTCGGGGACCGCGTGGAGCTGACGATCGGCGGCATCCGGCGAGTCGTCTTCGTGCGCGGCATCGCGGAGCGCCGTGGCCCGGCGAGCGTCGCCGCGACGCGGTACGAGGAGACGCCGGAGAGCGTCGCCGAGCGCGAGCGGCTTGCGGAGCAGCGCCGCCTTGCCGGTCCGCGCGACATCGCCGGCAGCGGCGGCGGGCCGCGCCCGACGAAGCGCGACCGCCGCCGGCTCGACGCCGGGCGCTCACGCGGCGGGGGACGCGGATAGCGCCGGCCCGCCCGCCCTCGTGGCGAGCGGGCCGTTTGCGCGCGTCAGGCGGGGCTTATGCTGCTGTCGCCGGCTCGACCGCGTGCGCCGTAGGCGGCGAGGCCGTAGATGACGAGGATGTCGACGGCGAAGATCGCCAGTGACCAGAACGGGTAGGCGGGGATCGACAGCAGCGCGCCGATCGCGCTGAGGCTTGCGGCGAAGATCCCGAAGATCGCGCCGAAGGCGCCGCCGGCCCAGATCGAGAAGGCGGCGAGCACCTCGATGATCCCGAGGATCAGGATGATCCAGCCCCACGTCTTCAGCGAGCTGACAATGAACTCGGTGTGGCCTGCGAAGAACTTCGAATTGTCGATCGCCGCGATGCCGTAGACGATGTTCAGGATCCCGGCGATCAGGATCATGATCCCCGCGAAGAGGATCCAACCGCTGCCCTCTTGCTCGTTCACAGCTCCTCCTTTGGGTTGAGGGTGCCGCGCCGGGGGTGGGCCCCGGCGGAGTCCGAGCACGGACGCGCGCAAGTATCGCATCGCATAATGGCCGCGTCAGGCCGCTCTCAAATGTGGCGCGCCTGCGATCGAGGGAGCGGGGCGGGCGCGCGAGGGCTGACGCGTTTGTCCCTCGCGGCTACGTCGCGCGCGGTGCGGGTCGCAGCTTCGGCTGCCGTGCCGGCGCACGGCGTCTCGCCGGCGGCGGGTCCTGGGCCGGCGGGTCTGCCATGTCGGCGTGCGCTTCCGCGAGCCGGCGCAGCAGCTCGTCGCGCTGCTGGGCCAGCTCGGCGGCGCTGAGCAGGCGCGGCCGCGGCGTGGCCGGCGGGCCGAGCTCGGCTGCGGCGCGCGGCGGATGGCGCGCCGTCAGCTCCGAGAGCGCGTGCTCGAGCGCGGCGATCTGCGCGCGCAGGCGGCGGCGCGCTGCGGCCTCGCCGTCCGGGGGCGCCGGCACGTCGCCGCTCCCGTACAGCGCCGCGGCGACCTCGCGCGGGTCGACGCCCGCTGCGTGAGCGGCGCGGGCCGCGTCGGCCGCGAGCTGCGCGAGCGCGTGGCGGTCGCCCGCGGCGCCGGCACCGGTCACGAAGGTGCCGCTGCCGTGGCGCGTGGCGACGAGGCCGTCCTGCTCGAGTCGCTGGTACACGGCGCGGACGGTGTTCGCGTTCACGCCCGTCTCGGCCGCGAGCCGGTGCAGGGCGGGCAGGCGGTCGCCCGCGGCGAGCGTCCCCGCGACGATGCGCGCGCGCAGCGCCCACGCGAGCTGCACGCCCAGCGGAACGTCGGCGTCCCGGTCGAGCGCGATCTCGAGCGCGTCGCTGTCGGCGGAGGTCACGGTCATACCGTAGCGCCGCGCGGGCGCGGTTTGACGGTTTGCTGGCAGACCCGTCGAGGACGACGCGCGTGGGCTGCGACCGGTGGCGCAGTGCGGCTCGCCGAGCCGCGCCTACGCGCCGGGGCAGCCGTTCCGGTCGTCAGCGAGCCCGCGCACGATCGCGTCGGCGTTGTGCCGCTCCATCGCGAGGTATGTCGCACCGCTCGATCCGGCGGGGCCCAGCGTGTCGCCGTAGAGCGAGTCGTCCACGCCGCGCGCCGGTCTCGCGGGCGATCGCCGCGGCAAGCTTCGCGTTGACCGACCGCTCGGAGAAGATCGTCCGCACGTGCTCGCGCTCGACGGTGCGCGCGAGCGCGGCGAGGTCTCCGGCAGACGGCTGCGCCTCCGTCGTGAGCGACGGGATGACGGTTCCGACGACCTCGATCCCGTAGCGGTCGGCGAAGTAGCCGAACGCGTCGTGGTCGGTCACGAGCTTGCGCCGCTGCCTCGGGATCGAGTCGACGCACGCCTGGACCGCGCGGTCGAGCGCTCTCAGCCGGCGCAGGTAGGCCGCCGCGTTGCTGGCGTAGACGGCGCGGCCACCGGGGTTCGCGCGCGTGAGCGCGTCGCGGATCGTGGTGACGGCCGCCTCGGCGTTGCGCGGGTCGTGCCACCAGTGCGGGTCGACGTCGCCGGCGACGAGCAGCGATCCGATCCCGACCAGCACGGCGGGCGTGGGGCGCAGACGCGCACGGCGGACCATGGCGCGACAGCATACACATAATGGGAATGAGTCTCAGTCACGCCGCCAGCGGCGTGTGCAGCCCGACCTCGCCCAGCTCGCGCGGAGCGCGCAGCTGCACGGCGCCCTGCGGGCACGCCCCGTAGCCCCAGCCGGCGTGCAGGAAGCGCATGCCGGCGGCGCGCGCCGCGAGCTCGTCGACGTCCATGTCGCCGACGAACACGCTGTCGCGCACGTCCACGCGCGCCTCGCTCGCGGCGACCAGCAGCGGGTAGGGCGCCGGCTTGCCCGGGGTGTGCCGTTCGGGCGTCTGCACGGTCGCGAACTCGACGTCGAACTGCGACAGCGTCCACGTCGTCTGCGAGCGTGCCTTGGACGTCACCACGCCGAGCTTCACGCCGCGCTTGTCGAGCCGCGCGAGCGCCGTGTGGATGCCCGGGAAGGCGGGCACGCGCGGCGCCTCGCGCAGCGCCGTGGCGCGATAGACGCGCTCGATCTCGTCGCCGCGCTCGGCCAGCCCGAGGCGCTCGAGGATGTCGCGGAACGGTCGCCCGATCTCGCGGAAGTAGGCGGCGAAGGGCGTCGAGACGCCGACGTCGTGCTGGACCGCCTGCCAGGCCGTCTCCATTGCGTCCCGCGAGTCCACCAGGACGCCGTCGAGGTCCAGTAGAGCGAGCGCCGGCTCAGGCACCGGGAATCGCCCCCTCAGAGCACCGACAGTTCCCGCATCACGGACAGGACCTCGTCTCTGCGGATCTCGTCGAGCGGCGTCAGCGGGAGGCGCGTCGTCGGCGAGGCGATCACGCCCTTCGCCGCGAGGATCTCCTTGTAGCAGCGTATGTAGGCGTTCTTCGCGGTGATGCAGACGCCGACGGCCGGCACGACCGAGCGCAGCTGCAGCGACCGCGCGGCCGCGAGGTCGTTGCGCTCGAACGCGCGGTGGATCCCCGCGATCGCGTCCGGGTCGACGTTGCCCCAGCCGACCGTGCTGCCGACCGCGCCGTGGCGCATGCCCATCAGCATCATCAGCTCGTCGCCCGCGAGCGGCGCGACGGCCGGCGCGCCGGCGCGCATCGACCCGACCTTGGCGGGGTCGGGGATCGACATCTTCACGTAGCGGATGTTCGCCGCCCGCTCGTTCAGGCTGTGCACGCGCTCGACGCTCAACTCGATCCCGGCGGCGCCGTCGTAGACCATCACCGGCAGGTCGACCGCGTTCGCGACGGCGAGGAAGTGCGCGTCGATCGACTCCGTCGCGTGCTGGAAGTAGTAGGGCGACTGCAGCATCACGCAGTCGGCGCCGAGCTCCTGCGCGTGGCGCGCGAGCTCGATCGAGACGCTCGTGGCGGAGTTGCCGATCCCGAACGTGAGTGGCACGCGACCGCGCACGTGCTCCGCGATGAGCGTCATCAGGCGTGCCTGCTCGTCGAGCGACAGCGTGAAGAACTCGCCCGTCGTGCCGAGCCCGACGACGCCGTCTATGCCAGCGCCGATCACGTACTCCAGCAGCGCCGCGAGCGACCGCTCGTCGATCTCGCCGTCCTCGTCGAACGGCGTCAGCAGCAGCACCTGCGCGCCGGTCAGCGGGCGGTGCCCGTTGGGGCTCGTCGTCATGCGAACGCCACCAGCGCCTTGCCCGCGGCGCGCGCGGTGAAGAGGTCGCTCGGGTCGGCGAGCGCGGCGAAGTCGTGCACGTCGGTGATCGCGCGCGGCAGGTCGACGGGCGTCTCGCTCACCATGCGGATCGCCGGCGCGAAGTCCTCGTAGGACGTCTCGCCGCTGCCGACGATGCGCAGGTCGCGCAGGCAGACGTCGCTCGGCTTGATCGGGATCGGGCCGAGATCGGCGAAGTTGCCCACCTCGACGAGCGTGCCGCTCCAGGCGAGCAGCCCGAGCCCGGCGGCGAACGCGGTCGGCGTGCCGGCAGCGTCGATCACGAGCGGGACGGGGTGCGCGACCTCGTCGGCGTCGGCGAGCGCCGCGAAGCCGAGCTGCTGCGCGAGCGTGCGGCGGCCGGCGTCGCGCTCGACGACGGTCACGCGGCCGCCGGAGGCGCCGATCGCGACCGCGGCGCAGATGCCGATCGCGCCGAAGCCGAGCACGAGCCCGTCCATCCCGGCGGGGACGTAACGGCCCCCGCCCACCCCGAACGCCTTGCGCAGCGCGCTCAACACGCACGCGAGCGGCTCGGCGAAGACGGCGCGCTCGCGCGACGTGGCCTCCGGCATCGGGTACACGCGCGTGCCCACGCGCAGTTCCATCAGCGGCGCGAAACCGCCGGTCAGGCCGTCGCCCGTCATCGTCATCCCGTAGACGGGCCGGTCGAGGCAGCGGTCGGCGCGCGCGCAGCCCTCGCAGTCGCCGCACGGCACGCCAGGAGCGACGAGCACGCGGTCGCCGAGCGCGGGCCGAGCGCCTGCGTCCGTGCCGACGACGAGTCCGTGACCGTCCGGCAGTCGCATCAGCCGGCCTATCACCTCGTGGCCGAGCAGGCACGGCGTCGGCACGCTGATGCGGCCGGCGTAGACGTGGTGGTCGGTCCCGCAGACGCCGGTCGTCTCGACCTGCAGGAGCGCGCCCGCGCTCGGGACGGCGCGCTCGGCGGCGCGCACGGAGCCCGGTCCGTGCAGCTCGACGACGCGCACCGTCGTGCGCGAGGAGAGCGCCTGCGCCCTCGGAGCATTAATTGATGACACGGTTAATCGAACCTCGTACGAGGCCGCTGCTGCGGCGTGCATCCCCGATGTGTGATCGCCGCATCCCCCAAAGCGATGGCGATCTGGGTCAGCCTACACCGCTGCGGCGGACGAATGCAACCGAGGTCGGGAGGCCGGAGCCACGTTGACCCACCTTCGGGCCCTCGCTATGATCGGCTCCGAGTCGGCCAGGGGAGGGCGGCTCGAGGCAGTTGCGAGCGTCCGTAGCTCAACTGGTCAACGGCCGAATAAATAGACGCGTGCGCGATGACGAGCGCGAGCCTTCAAGCTGGGGGATCTGATCTTCTCGGTGGCTCTATCCGCTTCGGCGGACCTTGTTCGGAGCCGTGCGTCGAACATCAGCTCAAGAGCAGCGGTTTTAGGGACCGCAGGTTGCGGGTTCGAATCCCGTCGGGCGCATCGGAACGAACGAGTCGATAGGTCACCGTCGCGGGGACTCCGAGCGCCCGCGCGACATCCAAGGAGTGACACTGCAACAGCAAGGCCGATCGGGGGGAGCATGGCCTCACAGAGCGTGACACCGGACTACGTTCCGGCGGCGATCGAGGAGCGCTGGCAGCAGGCGTGGCGGGAGGCGAACGCGTTCGCGACGCCGTCGTCGGGCGATCCGGCGCGCGCCGCGTACATCTTCTCCGCGTGTCCCTTCACGTCGGGAAGCGCGCACATGGGGCACATCCGCAGCTACTCGATAAGCGACGCGTACGCCCGCTACCTGCGGATGAGCGGCAAGGACGTCCTCTTCTCGATCGGCTTCGACGCGTTCGGCCTGCCGAGCGAGATCGGCGCGATCAAGAACGAGCTGACGCCGCAGCAGTGGGTCGAGCAGTGCCGCGCGCGCATGCACGCGCAGTTCGACCGGCTCGGCTACTCGTTCGACTGGGGGCGCGAGTGGGTCACGAGCTACCCCGAGCTCTACAAGTGGACGCAGTGGCTGTTCCTGCTGCTGCTCAGACGCGGCCTCGTCTACCACGCCGAAGGCCAGGTCGACTGGTGCGACAACTGCAGAACCGTGCTCGCGAGCCTGCAGGTCGAGGACGGTGCCTGCTGGCGCTGCCACGAGCCGGTCAGACTCGTGCGGCGCTCGCAGTGGTACCTGGGCGTCAGCGCCTACCTGCCGGAGAACGAGCGCGGGATCGAGCTGCTCGACGGCTGGAACCCGGCAGCCGTCGCCGCGCAGCGCACGATGCTCGGGCGGGTCGACGGCGTCGAGCTCGACGCCTCGACGCTCGACGGCATCCCGCTCACCGTCTTCACGCCGTATCGCGACGCGGTCGAGCAGGCCGAGTACGTGATGCTGTCGCCGAGCCACCCCGACGTCGAGGCATGGGTGCTCGACGTCGAGATCCGCGGGCAGCTCGAGCGCGTGCGGCGCGCCGGCGTGCAGCGCGACGACCGCAGCGCGGAGGCCGCGCCGCTGATCCAGACCGGCCGTGCGCTCGCGATCCCCGGCTTCGCGAAGCCGCTGCCCGTCGTCATCACGCCCGCCGTCGACGATCGCTTCGGCCACACCGCCGTGCTCGGGATCCCGGCCGCGGACAAGGTCGACGCGCGCCTCGCGCCGCGCGTGAGAGCGGCTGCCGCGCTCGGCTGGAAGCTGCCGTCGGGCAGACCGAAGCTGCGCGACGCGGCGCGCTATCGCGCGCGCGACTTCCCGATCTCGCGCCAGCGCGCGTGGGGCGCGCCGATCCCGCTCGTCCACTGCGAGGCGTGCGGGACGGTTCCGGTGCCGGAGGAGCAGCTTCCGGTGCGCCTGCCGGACGACCTGCGCCCGACCGGCGCGGGCAACGCGCTCGCCGCGCGCGAGGACTTCATCGCGTGCGCGTGCCCGCAGTGCGGGGCCCCGGCGAGACGCGAGACTGACACGCTCGACTGCCACGTCGACGGGCTGTGGCAGTGGCTGCCGTTCTCCGTCCCGGCCGCCGAGCGCGAGGGCTCGATGTTCACGAGCGAGGAACTGAGACGCTGGCTGCCGGTGCACATCGTCATCTGGGGCGCCGACGGCGGCGGCTCGATGTTCGACCAGCGCATGACGGCGAAGGTCCTGCGCGACGCGGACGTGCTGCCGCACCTCGCCGACGGCGAGCCCCACCAGCGCGTGCTGATGCACGAGATGGTCCACCTCGACGGGCGCAAGATGTCCAAGCACCTCGGCAACGTCGTCGACCCGGACGCGCTGCTCGAGCGCGTCGGCGCCGACACGGTGCGGCTCGCCGTCCTCTACGCGGCGGCGCCGACGAACATCCTCACCTGGACCGACCAGGCGCTCCAGTACTGCCACCGCTGGCTGCACAACTTCTGGCAATACGCGCTGCCGCGGCTGGAGGGCGCCGGCGAGGTGGCCGCGCCGGACGCGGAGGAGGGTGCGGCGAAGCTGCGCAGACGGCTCGACAACTGGCACGGCGTCGCCGTGCGGCGCATCACCGAGAACATGGAGGGGCTCGAGACGCACCGCGCGGCGCGCAACGTGATGACCCTCGTCGAGCGCATCAGAGACTTCGAGCGGCGCGTGCTGAGAGCGCAGGACACGCTCACGCCGAGCGACACGGCCGCCTTGCAGGCGGCGCTGCTGGACGCCGTGCGGATGCTCGCGCCGCTGGCGCCGCACATCGCGGAGGAGCTGTGGTCGGTGGCCGGGCAGGAGGGGCTCGTCGCCAACGCCCCGTGGCCCGAGGGGGCTGCTGCTTCGGCATAGGGTCAGACGCAGCAGCGGGCGGGTCCCGTCGAATCGGACCCGCCCACCCGCGCGCACGCCGGACCTTCGGCCGGCGCACGTGCGTCCTCACCCACCACCAGCTTCGCCGGCGGTGCCGCCGCCCGATCGGCCGCGCCGTGTGGCATGCTCGATGCGTGCATCGCGGCGGTCGCCTTCTCCTGCTCGTGGCGCTGTTCATGGTCGTTGTGCCGGCGGCTTGTGGGAGTGCGCCGGCCCGGACGACGGGGGTGACGACGGCCGCGTCCGCCGCCCCCTCCGCGCGCCCCGCGGCGCGCGGGGTGAAGCTGACGCGGATCGGGACGTTCGCCTCGCCGACGTACGTGGCGCAGGCGCCGGGCGACGTGCGGCGCCTGTTCGTCGTGGAGCAGGGCGGGCGGATCCGCATGGTGCGGGACGGACGCGTGCTCGCGCGGCCGTTCCTCGACATCACGCGGCTGGTCGTGAGCGGCGGCGAGCAGGGGCTGCTGTCGATGGCGTTCGCGCCCGACTACGCGGCGAGCGGCCGCTTCTACGTCCACTACACGGACGTGAACGGCGACGTCCGCGTCGTCGAGTACCGGCGCGCGGCGAGCCCCGACCGCGCGGACGCCCGCAGCGCGCGGCTCGTGTTGCTCCAGCGCCACCCGCAGCCGAACCACAACGGGGGGCAGTTGCAGTTCGGCCCCGACGGCCTGCTGTACGTCGGCTTCGGCGACGGCGGCGGCGAGCACGACCAGCACGGCCGCATCGGCAACGGCCAGGACCTCGGCACGTTGCTCGGCAAGATCCTGCGGATCGATCCGCATCCCGTGAACGGCCGCGCGTACACGATCCCGCCGAACAACCCGTTCGTCGGGCACCGTGGCATGCGCCCCGAGATCTACGCGTGGGGGCTGCGCAACCCGTGGCGCTTCTCGTTCGATCGCGCGACCGGCGACATGACGATCGCCGACGTCGGCCAGGACACGATCGAGGAGGTCGACTTCCGCCTGAGCGGGACCGCCCGCGGCGTCAACTTCGGCTGGCGCGCGTACGAGGGGACGCGCGTCGAGGACCCGACGCTGCACATCCACGGCGACGTCAAGCCGGTGCTCGAGTACACGCACGCCCACGGCTGTGCGATCACGGGCGGCTACGTGATCCGCGACCCGCGGCTGCCGTCGCTCGCCGGCCGCTACGTGTACGGCGACTTCTGCGCGGGCGACCTGCTGAGCGCGCGGCTGAGCCAGCACGGGTCGAGCACGCACCATGCGCTCGGTCTGCACGTCGCGTCGCTGTCCTCATTCGGGGAGGACGACCGCGGGCGCATCTACGCCGTCTCGCTGAACGGGCCGGTCTACCGACTCGACCCGCGGTGAGCGTGCTCGCCGGTCACGGCGTCGTCGCGATCCGGGCGGACAATCCCGGGCCGTTCACGCTGACCGGCACGAACACGTGGGTCGTCGGCCACGACCGCGCGTGGGTGATCGACCCCGGACCGGCGCAGCCGGCGCACGTGGAAGCCGTCGCGGCCGAGGTCGAGCGCCGCGGCGGGCTCGCCGGCATCGCGCTCACCCACGACCACTTCGACCATGCCGAGGCTGTGCCCGCGCTGCGCGAGCGGCTCGGCCCGGCACCGGTCGCGGGCGCGCGCGGGCCCGTCGAGCTGCTGCTCGCGGACGGGGGGCGAGCCGGCCCGTTCGAGGTGCTCGCGACGCCCGGCCACGCGCCCGACCATCTCACCTATCTGCTCGGAGAGGTCGCGTTCACCGGCGACGCCGTGCTCGGCGAGGGCAGCGTCTTCATCGCGCCCGACCCGGGCGCGCTCGCCGGCTACCTCGCGGGCCTCGCGCGGCTGCGGGAGCGCGCGCCGGCGCTCATCTGCCCGGGCCATGGGCCGCTCGTCGAGGACCCGGAAGCGAAGCTGGAGGAGTACGTCGCGCACCGCCTCGCGCGCGAGCAGGCGCTGCTCGACGCGCTCGGCGCCGGTGCGCGCTCGGTCGACGCGCTGCTCGACGCCGCCTGGGCCGACGCGCCCGCGCTGCTGCGCCCGGCCGCGACCGTCACGCTCGCCGCGCACCTCGACAAGCTGGCGGACGAGGGTCGGCTGCCCGACGGCGTGGAACGGCCGCCGCGACCGCCCTGGCTGCCGTGATGGGGGCGCGCCCAGCGTCTCGAGGACGGCCTACGCGCCGGTCGCCGCAAGCCGCCGCCTGGCGAGCGCGTTCGCCGCGGCGAGCGGCGTCGTGCGCTGGGCGTCGGCGGCGGCGAAGACCTCGGCCAGCGTCGCGCCGATCGCGCGGCAGTTCCGCCGGGCGACCGCGGCGTCGTAGCCCTCGTCGCGCAGCTCGACGGCGATGTTGACGATCCCGCCGGCGTTGACGACGAAGTCGGGCGCCCACAGGATTCCGCGCGCGTCGAGCAGCTCGGCCACGCGCTCCTCCGTCAGTTGGTTGTTCGCCGCGCCGGCGATCGCACGGCAGCGCAGCCGCGGCACGACCTGCTCGTCGAGGATCGCGCCGAGCGCACAGGGGGACACGACGTCGACCTTGGCGGTCAGCGCCCGTGCCGGCGTCGTCCAGCGCGCTCCGAGCTGCTCGGCGAGCGCGCGCTTGCCGGGGTCGACGTCCGCCACGACGAGCTGCGCGCCGCCGCGGGCGCACAGTCTCGCGACGCGCGAGCCGACGTGCCCGAGCCCGAGCACGGCGATCGTGCGACCGGCGAGCGAGGTCGTCCCGAACAGCCGCTCGCACGTCGTGCGGATCGACGCCTCGACGCCGATCGCCGTGAAGGGGCTCGGATCGCCCGAGCCGCCGCGACGCGTCGCGAGGCCGGTCACGCATGCGGTGCGCTCCGCCATCACCGGCATGTCGCGGCTGCCGATGCCGACGTCCTCGGCCGTCAGGTAGCGCCCGCCGAGCGTCTCGACGGCGTCGCCGAAGTCGAGCAGGGCGTCGCGCCGCCGCCGGCCCGTCAGGTGGGTGCCCGGCGGGAGCGCGATCACGCCCTTGCCGCCGCCGAGCGGCAGGTCGGCGCACGCCGCCTTGTAGGTCATCGCCCGCGACAGCCGCAGCACGTCGAGCGCCGCGAGCCGCACGTCGTCGTACGTCCACATGCGACAGCCGCCGAGCGACGGCCCGCGCGCGGTCGAGTGGATCGCGACGAGCACCGGCAGGCCGGAGCGCCGCCCGCGCCGGACGTACAGCTCCTCGTGGTCGAGTGGGGGCAGCAGGTGCTCGATGGCGGCGCGACGTTATCAGCGGTCGCGCGCGCGGCTTGCCGTCGGTCGCCTCCGTGCCGGCGTCTCGCCCGGCAGCGCGCAGGGCGGGCGCGTGCGTGCGCGGCTCAGCGACGCCTGCTCGGCGCCACGTACGCCGCGCCGCCGGTCGTCGCCGAGGACGGCGGCGTCGTCGAGGCGGGTGGTGCGCTGGCCGGCGGCGCGACGCTCGTGGCGGGCGGCGCCGCGGGACCCGCGTCGGTGGGCGGGGTCACCGGGAGCGATGGGGCGGCGCTGCCGCTCGCAGGCGGGACGGGTGCGCTCGTGGACCCGCTCGTCGCGGCGGCGTTGCCCCCGCCGCCCGCCGTCGCGCCCGCGTCGGGCAGCGGCGTGACGGGAGCGAGCGTGTCGGCCGGGGGCTCGACGGGCGCCGCGGCTCCCCCGTTGCCGGAGCCCGTCGCATCAGGGTCGAGCGCCGGCACGGGCACCAGCGTGACCGGCTTGCCGGCCTCCGCGGCGGGCACGAGCCGCAGGCGCATGAGCGCGGCGGCGTCGCGCTGCGCGCCGCCGGCTTCGCGCGCGATCGCGGCGGTGGCGCTGCTGCTCACGATCGAGGGCGCCTGCAACGCCGGCGCGGCAGCCGCAGCGGCCTGGTGGCCCGGCGCCGGACGGGGCTGTGGCACGAGCGTCTGGTGCACCTCGACCGCGCCCCCGGCGCTCACGACGGCGACGGCGACGACGGCGGCGATGTGCCCGACGCCGATGCCCGCGGTCCCCGCGCCCACACTCGCCGCAGCCGTGGCGCCAGCACCCGCGGCCGTCGCGCTGCCCGCAGCGCCTGCACCTCCACCTGCGGCAGCACCGCCGCCACCGATGCCCAACAGCTTCGCGACGAGCGCCGCCGGGCCGAGCACGGGCACCAGCGCCGCGAGGCGCGCGTCGAGCGCGCGCAGCTCTCTGCGGTACGCGCCGCAGGCCTTGCAGTCGTGCAGGTGCCGGCGCACGAGCCCGCTCGCGCGCACGCCGCGCTCGTGGGCGTCGGCGAGGTCGGTGCGGATCGCGGCGCACGCGGTGTCGCGCGCCTCGGCCGCCTGTGCGAGCCCGATGCGCGCGCGCACGAGCAGCGACTTGACGGCGGGCAGCGTCACGTCGAGCGCGCCCGCGAGGTCCTGATACGCCATCCCGGAGATCTCGCGCATCAGCAGCGCGGAGCGCTGCTGCTCCGGCAGCCGCTGCACGTCGGCGACGAGGCGCCGCAGCGACTCGCGCCGCTCGACCGCGTCCATCGGGTCGGCCGCCGGCGCGTGCAATTGCTCGAGCACGTCGGGCGAGCACTCCATCCCGTTCCCCGGGCGCCGCAGCTCGTCGATGCAGCGGTTGTGCGCGATGCGGTAGAGCCATGCGCGCAGCGACACGTCGCGGTCGTTCGCGCGCAGCGCGCCGTAGGCGCGCACGAAGACGTCCTGCAGCGCGTCCTCGGCGTCCGCACGCGAGCCGCCGAGCATCTGCCGCGCGTACGCGAACAGGCGCGTGCGGTAGCGGTCGTGGATGACGCGGAAGGCCTCGTCGCTGCCGCCGCGGAAGAGGCGCACGAGCTGCTCGTCGGAGCGCAGGCGCAGCAGCGGTCCCGTGGAGATCCGGGCGGACGGGGCCCACTCGGGGGTCAGACTTGCCGTCGCTGGGATGGTTGACGCCTCCACGTTGCCTCCTGGACCGCTCAACGGAGGCTAACGCATGAAGTTGCGGAATCCGTCCGCTCAGGCGATGTTCGCCATCACATGCTTGATCTGCGTGTAGTCCTCGAAGCCGTACTTCGACAGGTCCTTGCCGTAGCCGGACTGCTTGAAGCCGCCGTGCGGCATCTCGCTCACGAGCGGGATGTGGTCGTTGATCCAGACGGCGCCGAAGCGCAGCGCCTTCGCCATCCGCAGCGCGCGGCCGACGTTCTGCGTCCAGACCGAGGAGGCGAGCCCGTACGGCGTGCCGTTCGCCCACGCGAGCGCCTCCGCCTCGTCGGAGAAGCGCTGGACCGTGATCACCGGTCCGAAGATCTCGCGCTGGATCATCTCGTCCTGCTGCTGGAGGCCGGCGACGACGGTCGGCTCGTAGTAGAAGCCGGGCAGATCGGCGTCGTGGCCGCCGGTGACGACCTCCGCGTTCGGCGGGCGCCGCTCGACGAAGCCGCCGACGCGCTCGCGCTGGCGCGCGGAGTTGAGCGGGCCGAGCGTCGTGTCGGGCGACAGCGTGTCGCCGAGCACGAAGCCCTGCGCCTGCGCGGCGAGCCCGGCGACGACGTCGTCGTGGACCCCGCTGCCGGCCAGCACGCGCGTCGCGGCGGTGCAGTCCTGGCCGGCGTTGTAGTAGCCGGTGCCGGCGATCGTCTCCAGCGCGACGTCGAGGTCGGCGTCGTCGAAGACGATCACGGGCGCCTTGCCGCCGAGCTCGAGGTGGACGCGCTTGAGCGTGTCGGCCGCCGCGCGCGCGATCCACTTGCCCGTCTCGACCGAGCCGGTCAGCGACACCATGTCGACCTCGGGGTGCGTCACGAGCGCCTGCCCGGCGGGATCTCCGTGGCCGGTGATCACGTTGAGGACGCCCTTCGGCAGGTGCTCGGCGGCCAGCTCGGCGAGCCGCAGCGTCGTCAGCGGCGTCGTCTCGGCCGGCTTCAGCACGACCGTGTTGCCGGCCGCGAGCGCCGGGCCGACCTTCCAGCCGGCCATCATCAATGGGTAGTTCCAGGGGGCGATCTGGCCGACGACGCCGATCGGCTCGCGCCGGATGATCGACGTGTGGTCGGCCATGTACTCGCCGGCGGCGGCGCCCTCGAGGATGCGTGCCGCACCAGCGAAGAAGCGCAGGTTGTCGGCGACCACGGGGATCTCGTCGGACTTGACGGCCTCGATCGGCTTGCCGGCGTCGAGCGCCTCCAGCTCCGCCAGCTCGTCGGCGTGCTGCTCGACCGCGTCCGCGATCTTCAGCAGCGCGTGCGAGCGCTCGGCCGGCGTCGCGCCTCCCCAACCGTCGAATGCGCGACGCGCGGCTCTGACCGCCCGGTCGACGTCGGTCGCGTCGGAGAGGGGAGCGGTGGCGATCTGCTCGCCGGTCGCGGGGTTGAGGATCGGCTCGCTGCGGCCCTCGACCGGGTCGACGTGCTCGCCGTCGACGAAGTTGCGCAGCGTGCGGGTGACGGTCGCCATGGCGAATCGCTCTCCTTCGGGTCGCTGTCCTGAACGTACCACCGGCGATGCCCTTTCGCGCGATGCCGGCGGCGATCCACACGGACGGGCTGACGAAGCGCTACGGCGCGACGCTCGCGCTCGACGGGCTCGGCCTGCACGTCGAGCCCGGCGAGGTCTACGGCTACCTCGGCCCGAACGGCGCCGGCAAGACGACGACGATCCGCCTGCTGCTCGGGCTGCACCGGCCGACCGCGGGCCGCGCGTCGCTGTTCGAACTCGACGCCTGGCGCGACCCCGTCGCCGCGCACCGTCACGTCGCCTACGTCGCCGGCGAGCCGTTCCTGTGGCCGTCGCTGACGAGCGCCGAGACGTTCGAGTTCCCTTGCGCGCGTGCGCGGCGGCGTCGACGCGGCCTACCGCGACGCGCTCGTCGAGCGCTTCCGCCTCGACCTCGACAAGACGGTGCGCGAGGCGAAGGAGCGCGGGCAGACGGTCTTCCTCTCCTCGCACATCCTCAGCGAGGTCGAGGCGGTGTGCGACCGCGTCGGGATCCTGCGCGACGGGCGGCTCGTGGACGAGGGCACGCTCGCGCAGCTGCGCCACCTGAGCGCGCACACGGTCGAGGTCACGTTCGACGGTGGGGTGCCGGAGTTGCCGGAGCTGCCGGGCGTCGTGGCCGCCGGCGCGGGGGAGAGCACGGCGCGCTTCGAGGTGTCGGGCGAGCTGCGGCCGCTGCTGGCGGCGCTCGCCGAGCTGCCGGTCGTCGCGCTGACGAGCCGCGAGCCGTCGCTGGAGGAGATCTTCCTGCACCACTACGACACGGCCGATGGGCGCGTCGGCGCCTAGCGCGGACCTCGCGCCCGCACCCGCGCCGCGGGATCCGCGCAGCGTGGACGGCCGCGCGTGGCGGGCGCTCGCGGGGCGCGCGTTCGCCGACGGCCGCATCCGCACGCTCTCGTTCGCGCTGCTGTTCGCGTTCGCCGCGCTCGTCAACGTCGCCGGCTTCGAGCACAGCTTCCCGACGCTGAAGGACCGGGTCGACTTCGCGCGCTCGTTCGGCGGCGACGCGTCCGTGCGCCTCTTCTACGGGCAGCCGCACGACCTGCTGACGGCCGGCGGCTACGTCGCCTGGCGCGTCGGCGGCATCATGTCGATCTTCGCGGGGGCGTGGGGGCTGCTCGCCGCGATCCGCGCGCTGCGCACCGAGGAGGACGCCGGCCGCTGGGAGCTGCTGCTCGCCGGCGCGATCGACCGCCGCGCCGCGTACCTGGCGGTGCTGGCCGCGATCGGCGGCGGCGCGGCGGTGCTGTGGCTCGCGCTGCTGCTGGGGCTCGTCGCGGGCGGCCTGCCGGTCGCCGGGTCGGCCTATCTCGCGCTCGCGACGGTCACGCCGGCGCTGGTGCTCGCCGGGATCGGCGCGCTCGCGAGCCAGGTCGCGCCGACGCGGCGGAACGCGCTCGAGCTGGGGATGGCGGCGCTCGCCGTGCTGCTCGTGCTGCGCGTCGTCGCCGACACGTCGGCGGGGGCGGGCTGGCTGCGCTGGGCGACGCCGCTCGGCTGGGCGGAGGAGCTGCGGCCGTTCGCCGATCCACGACCTGCGGTGCTGCTGCTGCCGCTGCTCGCGATGACGGCCTTGCTCGCGGTTGCCGGCGCGATCGCGCTGCGGCGCGACGTCGGCAGCGGCCTGCTCGAGTCGCGCGACCGGCACGCGCCGCGCCTGCGGCTGCTGTCCTCGCCGATCGCCCAGGCACTGCGCGCCGAGCGCGGCAGCCTCGCCGGCTGGCTCGTCGGCGTCGGAGGGTTCGCGGCGATCATCGGCGTCGTCTCGACGACGTTCCAGACGGCGAAGCTGTCGCAGAGCCTGCAACGCGAGCTGGAGCGCTTCGGCGGCAGGGAGATCCTGACGCCGACCGGGATCCTCGGCTTCTACTTCCTCTTCTTCGTGCTGGCGATCAGCCTGTTCGCCTGCGCCCAGGTCGTCGCTGCGCGCCACGAGGAGGCCGGGCAGCAGCTCGAGACGCTGCTCGCGCTGCCGGTGAGCCGCCGGCGCTGGCTCGCCGGCCGGCTCGCGATCGCGCTCGGCGGGTCGGTCGTGCTGGCGCTCGCGGCGGGGCTGCTCGCGTGGGCCGGCGCGAGCTCGCAGGGCGTCGACGTCTCGCTCTCGCGGATGCTCGGCGCGGGCGCGAACTGCCTTCCCGCGACGCTGCTGTTCCTCGCGCTCAGCACGCTCGCGTTCGCCGCCTGGCCGCGCGCGACGAGCGGGATCGCCTACGGGCTCGTCAGCGTCGCGTTCGCGTGGCAGCTGTTCGGCGCGCTGCTCGGGGTTCCCGCCTGGCTGCTCGGCGTCTCGCCCTTCCACCACGTGGCGCTCGTGCCGGCGCAGCCGTTCAACGGGCTGGCGGCGGCGATCATGGCGGCGCTCGCCGCTGCCGCCCTCGCCTTCGCCGTCGCCTTCGCGCTGTTCGCGCGGCGCGACCTGACGGGCGAGTAGCGCGCCCAGTGTCGTGAGTCCTTAGTTCGGTGGCGGTTTCTCGGCGCCCGACCCCACGAACGGCGATCCACTCGAGAAACCGCTCACGAACTTCCGACTCAAGACACTAGCGTCTGCCGCGGTCGACCCACAGCCCGGTCGTGCCGTCGGCTTCCCCTGCGGTGTAGGCGAAGCCCGCATCTTCCAGGGCGCGTTGCATGTCGCCGCTCGTGATCACGAGGTCGAGGAAGACCTTGCGGCCACCGGCCCGGCGCAGCACGGCGACCGTCTCGTCGAGCTGTTCGGCGGTCGGCATCGTGAGGCTGTTGCTGTACGGCGAGACGTTGACGATGCCGAGGTTCGCGGCGATGCGGTGGCCGAGCAGCCCGAGGATCGCCACCGGCTCGCCGCGCCGCGTGTGCTGCGCTACGAGCGGCTGGCCGATCGGCTTGGCGAGTATCGGCGCAATGGTGTGCTGGAGCCGGTGGAGCTGGCCCCAGGGCGTCGGCGTCTGCACGAGCGAGCAGGCCGTCACGAGGAAGCCGAAGACGCAGGCGATCGCCGCCAGCGGCGGGCGGCGCCATGACGCGCTGCCGACGTCCCGGAGCGCGGGGATCATCAGCAGCGCGAGCGTGAGCGACCACGGGAAGAACATCGCGGGCAGACCGTCGGGCGTCGAGCGGCCGACGAAGTAGGCGCCGGCTCCGAGTCCGAAGACGGCGCTCCAGGCGAGCATGCCGGTCAGCGCTCGATCGGGCTCGGCGCGGAGCGCCCGCACCGTCGCGACGCCGAGCGCGGCGACGTAGGTCAGGTAGATGACGAGGTGGAGCCCGAGCCTCGGCATCGGATACATGCCGAAGCCAGCGCGCGCGAACAGCCGCGAGAAGCGCAGCAGCAACCCGAGGTCCGGCAGCGCCCCCGCACGCGCGAGCGTGAGCACGGAGACGAGCGCGAAGGCGGCGGCGAGGCCCCCTGCTGCCTCGAGTGCGAGTCGGGCGGCGTGCGCACGCGTCACGCGCCCCTCGCTCCACGCCAGTGCGGCGACGGTGGCGCCGAGCGCCGGGATGCCCGCGTCCGCGTTGTTGAGTGCGACGACGCCCGCGACGAGGAAGACCAGCGAGACTCGACGGGGCCTCGAGCCGCCCAGGTGACGGGCGAGGACCCATGCCAGGAGCGACGGTCCCGCGTACCGCAGCGGGAACGTGCCGAAGTAGTTCCCGAACGTGAAGCGGTTCTCGAGCGTGCCTTCGACCAGCAGGAAGCTCGTGGCGAGGACGGGCAGGAACAGCAGCAGCCCGCCCAGCGAGCTGTGGGCGGCGCGACGCAGCACGGCGAAGATCGCGAGCATGCCGAGACCGGTCGTGCACAGCGCCAACGTCACCCACACGCCGACCGAGCTGCCCAGCAGCGACATCACGGCGGCATACGCGTAGGGCCACAGCGAGCCGTACTGTGCCGCGAAGTTCACGAGCGGCGAGCGGCCGTCGAGCACCGCGAACGTCTCGTCGAGCGTGACCTGAATGTTGAAGTGGACTTCTCTGTGCGCCGTTCCGATCGTCGCTTCGGTGTTGAAGCCGTGCAGCAGCCAGACGACGATCGCCGCGATCGCGATCGATGCGGCCACGACCTGCCGCCCGCGCGTCTCGCTCGTCCAGCTCGCCAGCGCCGCGCGCAGCCCGGCACGACGTGTCGCCAGGACGACCGCCAGCGTGGCCGCGGCGGCGGCGACTAGCGTCGGGAGCGTGAAGTCGTCGGCCACGTGGATCTGCACCACGTCGGGCGGATACAGCGGACCGAAGACCGAGTGCTGCTGCAGCAGGCAGACCACGACGAATCCGGCGGCTGCCGCCTGGATCGCGACGACGAGCGACGCGAGCGTCGGGGACGCTCGCCGCGGCAGCAGTGCGACGCCGGCGGCCGTGAGCGCGGCGAGCACGAGCGGCACGGTGAGCGCGACGAGGAAGCGCCCCTGCTCGACGGGCTCGGGGTGGACGGAGGGCTGGGCTATCGACCAGAAGCGGGCGTGCTCGGGCGCGAGCAGGAGCTTCCCGAGCGGCGGTCCCAGCAGAGCGATTGCCAGGACAGCGATCGCTGCGGTCGGGATGGCCGCGAGCCACGCCGCATCGCCCGCCGTGAGGTTGCGCGCGGGCGTTGCCGCAGTCGTCGATCGTGGGGTGCCTGCCGCGGCGAGCGCCCGAGGCAGCGGCGAACGACCATCTCCCCCCTTGGACTTCCCCCCCATCGCTCCATTTTACCGGAACCTGGAGGCTCAACCGGCGTTCGGCATCGACGGATTCCGGCTGCTCGCGCGCAGTACGCTTCTCCACCATGGACCCCGCCAACGGCGTCGGCATCCCGCTCGCGCTCGTCGCAGGGCTCGTGTCGTTCCTGTCGCCGTGCGTGCTGCCGCTCGTGCCGGGCTACATCTCGGCCGTCGCCGGCGTCACGCCCGAGCAGGCGCGGGGGGCGGGCGGGCTGGGTACGCGGCGCGTGCTCGTGCCGAGCCTGCTGTTCGTGCTGAGCTTCTCGACGATCTTCATCCTGCTCGGGCTCGGCGCGACAGCCGTCGGCGCGACGCTCAACACCCATCGCGAGGCGCTCCAGAAGGCCTCCGCGGTGCTGATCGTCGCGATGGGGCTGTTCTTCGTCGCGGCGCCGTTCGTGACGCGCCTGAACCGCGAGTTCCACGTCTCCGGCCTGATGGAGCGAGCCGGGCGCGGCGGGCCGGTGATCGCCGGCGCCGCCTTCGCGATCGCCTGGACGCCGTGCATCGGCCCGACGCTCGGGGCGATCCTCACGGCTGCCTCGCTGTCGAACTCCGCGAGCCACGGCGCGGTCTTGCTCGCCTTCTACTCGGCCGGCCTTGCGATCCCGTTCCTCTTGACGTCGCTGGCGTTCGGCAGCATGACGAGCGCCTTCGGGGTCGTGAAGCGTCACTACGGCGCCGTCATCGCCACCGGCGGCGTCGTGCTGATCGCGATGGGCGTGCTGATCTGGACCGGCGAGTTCTTCCGCCTCAACGTCGAGGCGCAGAACCTCCTGAACAACCTCGGCCTGGACGTCTGGAACAGCGTCTGAGCGGCCGCAGCGCTGACGATGAGCGCTGCCACACGGGTACCAGGACCACGAGGTGGCAGCCCGATCGAGCGGGTGGGCGGCCGGTGGGGCGTTGAGGAACGTGCCAAGCGTCAGGCGATGAGGCGTCGCGCGATGTGCAGCCGTGCGCTGACTCGGCGCGCGCTCGGGGATTCCTCGCAGCGCAGTTCCGCTGCTGCGAATCAAACGAACAGTCGCCGGGTTCGCAACTACCACATGAACGGTCTCGACGTCCACGCCAGACACCCGCTCGCCCGGGAGCCCTTGCGCATCGTCACCCGCTCGACTTCGACGACATCGACGACGGACACAGCCTTCTCTTGAGCACGCCGCGATCGACACGGCGCAGGTTCAGGCGCATCGGCGGTCGCCCATCGGAGCCGCCGCGTGAGGGGATCGCCGGGCGGTTGATCCTCGGCTGCGTGATCGTGCTGGTCTGCAGCGCGGCGGTGGGCGCCACCTTCGTGTTGGAGCAGGTGCACACGCTGCGTGATGCGCTGAGCCAGAACCGGGCGCTGAGCTTGCCGTCGGGCACGCTCGCTCCGGCTGGATGGGGGGATCCGCAGACGCTGCTGCTGGTTGGCGATGACCAGCGAGCGCTGACCCGCTACTACCACCATGCGGTGCTGCCGCACTCAAACGAGATGCTGTTGGTGCGGATCGATCCGAGCAAGCCGTACATCTCGATGATGTCGATCCCGCGCGAGCTCGAGGCCACGATCTACCCGTCGGGTCAGGCGCCGATCACGACCCGCTTCAACTACGCCTACACCGCCGGCGGAATCCCCTTGCTCGTCTCGACGATCAAGCGGGTGCTGGGCTTGTCGGTCAACCATGTGATGGTGATCACGTTCGCGCGCTTCAAGCGCGCGGTGAACGAGATGGGGTGCGTGTACTCGACGATCGACCGCCGCTACTACCACGTCAACGTTCCCGGTGGCGAGCAGTATCAGGAGATCGACCTGCAGCCCGGCTATCAGGACCTGTGCGGCGCGCAGGCACTCGAGTTCGTCTCCTATCGCCACGGCGACACGTCGCTGGTGCGCGACGCGCGCGACCAGAGCCTGCTGCTGGACGTAAAGAAGCAGTACGGCCCGACGCTGGCCGCCAACATCGGCACGTTCGAGCGCATCTTCGGGCAGGCGGTGCAGACCGACCGTGGCTTGGAGTCCACCAGCGGGCTCTTGAACCTGATCGGCACGCTGATCTCCTCGGCCGGGCGCAGGGTGCGCCAGGTGAGGTTTCAGGCAAACCTGGTGCCCGCCAGTGCCACGCCGTGCGCGTGTGTGACCGCCAGCGCGCAGCAGATCGCCGCAAGCGTGCACGCGTTCGTCCACGGGGGCTCGTCGCAGCCCACGCAGAGCACGGCCGCGGTCGCCCGCGCCGTCCAGCGCCACACGGCGGTCGCGCGGCTGCCGCTGGTCGCGACCGGCTCCGCGGAGCTGGCGCAGGCGCGCGCGGCGGGGGCCGGGATGCCGTTTCCCTATGAGTATCCGCGGATGCAGCACCGCGGCGCCAACGCCGCCCCGGCGTCCCTGCGCGATTACGTGATTCACGCCCCTGATGGGAGCGCGTACCCGATCTACGTCGCGGTGTTCTCGGCCGGGCAGCTCGGTCAGTTTTACGACGTGCAGGGCACGACCTGGACCAGCCCCCCGCAGCTCGACAGCCCCGGCCAGACGGTGCGGGTCGGTGGGCGAACCTATGACCTCTACTACGACAGCCAGCACCTGAAGCTGGTCGCCTGGAACGAACACGGCGCCGCCTACTGGATCCACAACACGCTCACCGACGCGATCCCCAACGGCGAGCTGCTCGCGATCGCCGAGCAAACCCACCCCGTCACCGCCGCCGGCGCCGGCACCACAAGCGGCTCGGGACAGCCACGCATGACGCTCAAGGCCATTGCGATCCCGACCCACGCCAACGCCTCGTCGACGACCAACCTCGAGCAAACGCTCGGATCGCTCGCAGGGCTGCTCACGCTCGTGACCGTGCCGCTGCTCGCGGTCGTGCTCATCAAGCGCAGACGCGAGCTCTCCGCGCTCCGCGCGCAGCTGCACACCAGCTTGCACCTGGAAGCGCAGCTCAGCAGCACGCTCGCCACCAGCGCGATCGCGCCGCCCGCGACCGCAAGCTCCTCCCACGTGCAGTCGACGATGAACGTGTACACCAGCACGCGGCTGAGGCCACGACGGCCGACGCTCGTCGCCATGGGCCTGGCAGCCGTCGCGGCAGCCGGCGTGCTTGCCGTGCTGCTGACGAGCGACGGCGGGCACACGCCGGCCGTGCCGCGCGCCACCGTCAGGAACCAAGCGGACATCCCAGCGGTGCCGGCCGTGGTCCTGAACGCCACGTCGACCAAGGGTGCTGCGGGCCTGCTTGCCCGCCAGCTCCGCACCGATGGTGTCACGATCGCCGCAGTCGGAAACCTGACCGAGGCGCGGCCGCCGGGAGTATGGATCCTCTACGCCCCCGGCCAACGAGACCAGGCCCTGCGGGTAGCCCGCCTGCTCGCGCGGCGGACCCCCAGAATCGCGCCGATCGACCCTGTCACACGCACCGCAGCAGGCAGCACGGCCAAGGTCATCGTCCTCACCGCCTAGATAGTTGATTCCACGATCTTGCCGCGAGATCGTGGAATCAACCATCGAGAGGCGGCGGATTGCCGGTCTGCGCCGTGTACTGGGGATCCAGAGCGTGACGGACGCGGCGTTCGCCCCACTCGTGACCGCCGACTGACCCTGGCCCACAGCACACGTTGGGACTCCAGCATCCCGACTCCGAGAAACCGGGGTCAGATCAGGCCAGCTCTCTTGCATTGGCTCGGAGACCGGGAGAATGCGCGAGGATCTCGAGGTCGAGCATGACGAACACCGCTGACAGCCCAGCGAAGGAGCTCAGGGAAGCCATCCTGACCGGCGAGCCGGTCAGGCGAGGCAACGGCGAGCCAGCCGAGCAGGGACACAGCTGGGGTGAGGAGCGGTCTCTGCCGGCGTCGGAGCTGTACGAGCTGCTGGTGTGGCCTGAGAGCGGGACGACGCCTCGAGTGGCGATCCTGGAAGGTCTGCGGATCACCGGCCGGCTGGACCTTCGAGCCGCTGACCTGAAGGTGCCGCTGATCTGTCAAGGCTGCTACTTCGACGAGCCAGTCAATCTGATGATCGCAACGGCAGTCGAGATTCGGCTGATTACTTGCTGGCTGCCGGGCCTGGCAGCAGACCAGCTCATCACCCGCCGCGACCTCGAGCTATCCAGGAGCATGCTCGGGGTTGTGGGCCTGGCCGACGCGCACATTGGCGGCCGACTCCTGCTCAGCGGCGCGACGTTGAGCAGCGGTAGCTATCCCCTTGATCTGGGACATAGCTCCTTGTACCCACGCGAAAGCTCTGACCACACCCGAACGGAAGTCTCGCTGGTCGCCGACGGGCTGAAAGTTGATGGGAACATGCTCTGCGAGGAGGGGTTCAGTGCGCAGGGCGAGGTCTGGCTGCCCGGTGCGCACATCGCCGGCCAGCTGGGGTTCAACAGCGCGAAGCTCGGTAAGGGCCTCACCGCCTACTGGCTGACGGTTGACAGGGGCATGTTCTGCGAGGAGGGGTTCAGTGCGCAGGGCAAGGTCTGGCTGTCCGGCGCGCACATCGCCGGCCATCTGGGGTTCGAAAAAGCAATGCTCGGTGGGGCCCTCACTGCCGACAGGCTGAAGGTTGACGGAGACATGTTCTGCGGGAAGGGTTTCAGTGCGCAGGGCGAGGTCGACCTGCGCGGCGCGCGCATCACCGGCCAGCTGGTGTTCCTTGACGATGAAGCGAAGCCCGACAAAGTTGGAGCATTTACACTGAGCCTTAGTGATGCACACATCGATGATGGTTTGATTTTGTGCGTCGCCGAGGGCTTCGCCGACGAGATTGATCTCACGAACGCGCGCATAGGCCGACTGCTCGACTTCGAATGTACATGGCCGCAGCGGTTGCGACTTGGAGGTCTCGTCTATGCTTCTGTCCGTGCCATCGAGGATCACGTTGGGACCTACGAGCACGGGGAGGGTTGGCGGGAGATACAAAGGTGGCGTCCGGGGCGTGCGGCACCGGACGTAGCGCGTCGATTGAGGTGGATTCGACGCGCCGAAGAGAGTTCGGGCAATGAGTCTTCAACGCGCGGCGGGTACATGCCGCAGCCTTACACGCAGCTGATGGCCTACTACAGAAAAGAAGGCCGCGATGGCGACGCCCGTCGCGTGGCCTACGAGCGCGAGCGTCGCCGCTGGCACCAGCTCGGGAAGGCCGGCAAGGTATGGAACGGGTTTCTGCGGTGGACGGTCGGCTATGGCTACCGGCCGCTAAGGGCGCTGGTGTTGCTTCTGGCGCTGCTAAGCGTCGGGACGGTCGCCTTTTCTCACTTCCACACAGCTCACGAGATCATCCCCATGAAAGCGGCTCATCCGCCGTTCGACGCGATCATCTACACGCTGGATCGGCTTACCCCGATCGTGAGCTTCGGGCTACGCGACGCCTACGCCCCTACAGGAGCCGCGCAATGGTGGGCGGTCAGCTACGCGCTACTTGGCTGGGCCCTGAGCATCGCTATCATCGCGGGCCTGAACGCCGCCGTGCGACGCGAGAACTGATTTCCCTTCGGGCTAACTGCGCGCCGCCGGAAGCATTCACGGCAAGCGGAGCCCCCTCGGGGAGGCAAACACTAGGAGATGTCATTGCCGTGGCACTAGGGGACGCTGTTAGCCCCGTATGCGCCTCGCCCGTCGTCGTGCTCGCTTCCGGTCGGCTGCGCCTGCTCGATCGCGTCGAGCACGGCTGGCAGCCACTCCCTGGGGAAGGTGCCCATGTCGAGTCGCTTCAATGTCGCGTCGGCCATGACCTGGTAGAGATCGGCGCAGTGCTGCACGAGCCGTCCGTCGAGTGGCGCCCGATCTTCGCCGTAGACGAGCACGAGCGATCCGACCGGAGCTTGCGCGCGGCCCTCGACGTGCTTCCCGATGATCGCGGCCTCGCCCCCGCGCGAGCGGTCGACGCCGGCCACGATCAGTGCAAACGTCCGCCGATCGCGACTGGAGCCACGCCGGCCGCGAGCGCGCGGGATGGTTACGGTCACGACGGCGGTCATCGCTCGCGGCTCGGCTCGACCGCCGACAGCGCGGCGTCGAGCGGTGTGGCGGCCCGCGGATCGGCAGCGGTTGAGTACGGCAGCGGCCCCGCGCTCAGGCTTAGGGTCGACGCGGCCCGTCCGCATCCCCAGCGGCGGCTGAGTTGGTGGTCGTGGCTCATGGAGTGTGTCGGCTTCGTGTATCCGGCCCGGTCAGCGTGAGCGGCTAGGGACTTTCTTGGAGCGTCGAGTCTAGCTAAAACAACCTTCACCGGTTGAACTACAACCGGTTACGGTCTGGTAACGACCTCCTGTGTAGGCGAGCGTGCCGGGACAATGCCGCAGGCCGCCGACCAGATCGACCAGCTCGGGCGCGCCGTGCGTGCCGTGCGGCGCGAGCGGGAGTTGTCCCAGGAAGCGCTCGCGGCCAGTTCCGGCATTCACCCCAATCAGGTCGGGCGCCTTGAGCGCGGCGTGAACGTGCAGGTGGGAACGCTGCTTGCCGTCGTCGACGGCCTCGGGGTCGGGCTCGCTGAGCTGGGTCGCATGTACGACTGCCGGACGGGGTAGCGGCCGGGCGGCTCGCCGCGTGGGGGGTGCGGGAGCCGCCCGACCGGTATGTCCGGGGGATGGATCGTCCTCACCGGGCACCCTGCCCCTAGAGGGTCGAGCCCAGCGCCCTGGGGGACGATCGGGGGCGGGCTCGCCAATGGGCGAGGGGATCGGACTCTACAGATAGACACCTCTACGGGTGGAAGTCCAACCCGTTCGGGTCTGGTCCAAACCTTCGGCGTAGGGCAGGGTGCCAGATTGGATGCCGGCGCCCGACGAGAAGCTGAAGCAGCTCGGACGTACCATCCGCCGGATGCGTCGCGAGCGCGAGCTGTCGCAAGAGGCGGTGGCCGCTGCGGCAGACGTGCATCCGAATCAGGTGGGGCGGCTGGAGCGCGGAGCCGCCGACGTCTACACGTCAACGCTGCTGCGCGTAGTCGACGGGCTCGGCGTGCCGCTGTCGGAGGTTGCGCGAGCGTATGAGGCGGGGCGAGGCAAGTAGCTCGGAGCCGTGAGCACGACGCCCGCGCGTCAGAACGTCGCGCTCCCCTTCGGCCGCGTCGCACAAGCCCAGCAGGCACTTGAGCGCAATGGTGGGGCAGCGCGGCGAGGCGCGTGAAGGTGCGCATCACGAAGCGCTCGGCCGGGACGTGCTCGACGACGACTGCGTAGGTGTAGGCGAGGCGCCGGCCGACCGACGGCATCTCCGAGCGCAAGATGTTCGGAGGGATCGCGTCCCTTCACCGCGGCAACATGGTCCTGCGGCGGCGTCGGCGAGACGCTGATGCTGCGCCTCGGCGCCGAGCTGGCCGACGCCGCGCTCGACGAGCCGCACACGCGACCGATGGACTTCACCGGCCGGCCGATGAAGGGCATGGTCTACGTCGACCCGCCCGGACTCGCGACCGACGCCGCGCTGGCTGTGTGGGTCGAGCGCGCACTTGGGTTCGCAACAACGCTCCCGCCGAAGGGGTGAGCCCGCGGCAGCGTGCGAGCAGCACTGCGTGGGTGGTCGTAGGATGTGCGGCGCGTATGGTCTGCGTCGCTCGACTCCCGGTGGGTGCGCTCGCGCTCGCCGCCGTCGTCTCGCTCGCCGGCTGCGGCGAGGGCCAACGAAAGCATCGACAGCAAGCGGAGTCGGCTCTGAGGCGCGTGTCGTTGCCCGTCCCTGTCCCGGCCGGCCATGGAGCGGGGTTCCAGCTCGCCCCGCGCAGCACGGCGGTCGGGCACGCGAGCGCGATCGGCCGACTGCGGTGCGCGCCCCGTCTCGGCGCGCGCGTGCTGGCGCATGTGGAGCTGTTCGCCGCAGGGCGGGTCGTGCCGATTCCTCCGGGCATCGGGGTCGCGCCGCCGCTTGTACGGCGTGGGGCCTACGTGAGCGGCGGACGCTGCTCCTACCCGATCCGCACGACCGAGCCGACCGGGCTGCTGGAGCTGGATAGCGACGTGCACCTCTCGCTGGGAGACCTGTTCGCGATTTGGGGCCAGCCGCTCTCGCGCACTCGCCTCGCCGCGTTCCGCACGACCGCGCGTGCGCCGGTGCGCGCGTATCTCGACGGCCGTCGCTGGCGTCGCGACCCGCGCACGATGCCGCTCTCCGCCGGGGCGGTGGTCGTGCTCGAGGTCGGCCGCTACCTCCCGCCGCACGCCCGCTACTCCTTTCCACGTGCGCAATGAGAGCCGCGACGACCGCGCTCGCGCTTTGCCTCGTCGCAGCGCTGTCCGCGGCGAGCGCATCACGCGCGCTGGCAGACGCTGATCCGCCCAGCGACGTGCTGCTGCTTCAGAACGTCTACTACCCCTACCACCCCAAGGTCTCGCCCCAGCTGCAGGCGCAGCTCGACGACATCACCGCGCGGGCGAGACGCGCAGGCTTCCCGATCAAGGTCGCGCTCGTCGCGAGCCGCTCAGACCTCGGGGCCGTCGGGCAGCTCTTCGGCCACGTCGCCAGCTATGCCAGTCTGCTCCAGCGCGAGATCGCGTACCTCCGTCCACAGCCGACGCTCGCGGTCATGCCCAACGGATACGGCACCGACGCGACCGGCCCACAGGGCCCGACGATCGTCAACCGATTGCCGCCACCGCGTACCGTCGACGGCATGGCACGCGGCGCGATCACCGCAGTCGAACAGCTCGCCGCCGCCAACGGCCATCCCCTCAAGACCAACGACCTCGGCGGCGGCCGTAGCGCCCACCATCGCACCAGCTCGCCGGCCCTCTTCCTGTTCGCGCCCGTCCTCCTGCTCGTGCTCGCCGTCGCGGCACGCTCTCTGCTGCGACGCGGACGCCCAACGCAGCCTGCGCAAGACGCGGCCGGGTCCTGCGACCGGTCAGACGACGGCGGCTGAGACGGCGAGTCGCTCGGGCCGGATCCATGGGATGACGCGGCTCGCGGGATTTGAGTCGCTGCCGGAGACGCAGCCGGTCTTGACCACATCTGCACCGGCCTCGCCAGACCTCGCTGCTGGCGGCGGACCCGGACAGGGCGGCCGCGTTCAACGGCAGCTCGGGCCACGTCGCGATCCCGTCCTCAGCGACGCTCAACCTCACGAACGCGATCTCGCTCGAGGCGTGGATCAAGCCGACGAGCCTGCCCGCGTCGGGCACCTTCCGCTCCGTGCTGAC
>DASRXW010000021.1:0-66576 GCA_035654055.1 Conexibacter sp. | reverse complement strand
GTCAGCACGGAGCGGAAGGTGCCCGACGCGGGCAGGCTCGTCGGCTTGATCCACGCCTCGAGCGAGATCGCGTTCGTGAGGTTGAGCGTCGCTGAGGACGGGATCGCGACGTGGCCCGAGCTGCCGTTGAACGCGGCCGCCTTGTCCGGGTCTGCCGGCAGCAGCGAGGTCTGGCCGAGCGTCACGCCGCCCGCGTAGGTGCCGGCGCTGCCGCCGGCCTGGTTCGCCGCCGTCGTGCCGGAGGACTCGCCGAGCCGCCACCAGCCGACCGGTCTGTCGGCCGCGACGACGCTCGCGTACGAGGTCGGCGGCGCCGCCGCCTGCGTCGTCGCGGACGCGACCGGTGACCACGCCGAGCCGTTGCTCGCGTTGACCGCTCTCACGCGGTACCAGTACGGCGTGCTGGCGGCCAGGCCGGTGTCGGAGTAGGACTGTGCGCCGGCTCCGAGCGAGATCGACGTCGGCGCGCTGAACGCGGAGTCGGTGCTGCGCTGGAGCACCTGACCCGTCTCGGCGCCCGCGTTGTCCGCCCACGCGAGGTCGACCTGCGAGGAGGACACGGGCGTCGCCGTCAGGCCGCTCGGCGTGCCGAGCGGCAGCTGCGAGGCGCGGTAGTGCGCCGCGACCTGCGCCGCGCTCAGCGCCTTGGCATACACCGACGTGTCGTCGATCGTGCCGGCGAAGAACTGCTGCGTGCCGTCCCACGAGCCGATTCGCACGCCGCCGATCGTCGCGTCCGCGGCGCCGGACAACGCGGCCGACGCGACTTGTCTGCCGTTGACGTAGAGCTGCTGCGTCGTGCCGTCGTACGTCCCGACCACGTAGTAGGTGCCGCCCGCGGCGATCGTGCCCGCCGGAGCCTGCAGGCGCCGGCTGACGCCGAGCTGCATGATCGTGAACTCGAGCGTGGGACCGTTCAGCTCGAGCGCGTAGGAGCCCGTCTTGGCGACGATCGAGCGGAAGCTGCCGGCCGCCGGCAGGCTCGAGGGCTTGACGAACCCCTCGAGCGTGATGCCGGTCGAGAGGTCGAGCGAGCCGGACTGCCCGATGCGCACGTCGTTCGTCAGGCCGTCGAAGCCGACCGCGGTGTCCACCTGGTCGCTGCCGATCAGGCTCTGCGCGCCCAGCGTCGGCGACCCCTCGTACGTGCCGGGGTTCGCGACCGTCGCGTCGCCGGCGATCGTCCCGCTTCTCTCGCCGAGCCGCCAGTAGGACACAGGGTGGTCGCCGATCACGGTCGCCGCGTAGGAAGCGGTCGCCGGCGTCGAGACCTGCACCACGTTCGACCACGGCGACGAGGCGCCGCCGGCCACGGACTTCGCGCGGTACCAGTACGTGGTCCCCGCCGTGAGGCCGGTGTCGGAGTAGAACTGCTGGTTGGGGCCGATCGCGATGTCCGTCGGCGTCGAGAACGAGGCGTCGGCGCCGCGCTCGATCACCTGGCCGGTCTCGCTGGTGGAGTTGTCGAGCCAGCCGAGGTCGACCTGCGACGTCGAGCGCGCGGCGGCGGTCAGGTTGCTGGGTGCGGCGAGCGTCGCGGCGCTGGCGGCGTCGAAGTGCGCTCTGACCTGCGCGGCGCTCAGCACCGTGCCGTAGACCGCGGGCTCGTCGATGGTGCCGCTGAACAGCTCAATGCTGCCATCCCAGGAGCCGATGTAGATCGGGTTGGTGGTGACCGTGGCAGGGCCGCTGAGGGGGGCGGACGCGACCTGCGTGCCGTTGACGTAGAGGCGCTGGGTCGTGCCGTCGAACGTGCCGACGACGTGGTAGGTGCCGCCGACGACGATCACGCCGGCGGGCGTCTGCAGGCGGTGGCGGATGCCGGACTGGATGACGGTGAACTCGAGTCTCGGCCCGTTGAACTGCAGCGAGTAGGACTCGGCCTTCGTCAGCACCGAGCGGAAGACGCCCGAGGCCGGCAGGCTCGTCGGCTTGATCCACGCCTCGAGCGAGATCGCGCTCGTGAAGTTGAACGCGACGACCGGCGGGATTCTCACGTTGCCGGTTGCGCCGTCGAACGCGACCGCCTTGTCCGGGTCGGAGGGGAGCAGCGACGGCTGGCCGAGCGTCACGCCGCCGGCGTACGTGCCGTTGTTCAGGCCCTCCTGGTCGGCCGCCGTCGTGCCCGAGGTGTCGCCGAGACGCCACCAGCCGACCGGGTTGTCGGCCGCGACGGTTCTGCCGTAGGCGGAGGTCGGCGGAGGAGGCGGCGGCGGCGGGTTGTAGGTGATCGTGTCGGTGGCCGTCGGACCCCATTTGCCGCTGTTGTCCTGGAAGACGACGGAGACGGTGCGCAGCCCGGTCGCATTCGAGCCGCCGGTCGACGGGTCGGTGAGATCCCACGAGATCGTCTGCGGGATCGAGTCGTACGACGTGTTCGTGTACGTCTTCCAGGTGTTGCCGTCGTTCGAGACTCTGAAGAGTCTGACGCCGCTGACGTCGTCGCGGCCGAGGATGTCCAGGCTCACCGCGCCGGTGCTCGTGCTTCTGTCGACGTGATTGATCGTGACCGTGCCCGACGGCGGGTCGCTGTCGAGGAGCTTTCCGCCGGAGACGGTGAAGGTCGTGATCGCGGAGTTGTCGTCCTGGCTCTCGCGCGAGGGGTCGGCCTTGTTCGGGCTCTCGTATACGAGGTTCAGCGGGTCGGTGACGGAGCGCAGCACGTACGTGCCGTCGGCGAGCGTCCCTTGGCCGAGGTCGATCCACTGCTGGAAGCGGTAGTAGTCGTACGTGTCGCCCCAGCCGGGAGAAAGCCCCTCGCGGATCAGGTTGTTCGAGTCGGGCAGGCAGTTCGCGGGCGGGTAGGCGGGGGGCCAGACCGCAGCGAGCACGGATGTCACGAACTCCTCGTCCTCGACGCAGCTTGTCGTCTTCGCGCCGATGATGTCCGGGCTGCCCTGCGTCTCACCACTCGCCACCCAGGCGTCATACGCCGCCTTGGTCCACAGCTGGTACTCGCCCCAGTGGTCGAAGTGGTAGTGCTGATGGATCGCGTGGTAGTAGAGCGTGCTGCCGGTAAGCGCGATGTCGACGTGCCCGCCCTGGTCGTCGTAGACGCGCTGGTAGGCGGGCCCGGACGGCGGGTTGAGGCTCGGGTCGATCGTCGCGCGGAGCTCGAGCGGGCCCTCGCCCGTGTTGTAGACCGTGTTCGAGAAACGCAGGACGTTGTGCAGGTCGCCGGACGAGTTGACGCTGACGTCTGTGCGGTCGAAGCGCAGGTTGCGCGGCGGCAGCGTCTTGAGATTCGGGTAGAGCAGCGTCGCGGCATGCGCCGCCGCGGGGCTCACGAGCAGCAGGGCGAGGATGAGGGATGTCAACAAACGTGGACGCATGTGCGAGCGGGTCACGATGCATGACCGCTACACGGCTTGTCAAGGCGGGTGTGGACGACGTTGGACGCAAATGGACGCCTGCGGCTGACGCCGCTCAGCGTCCAGTTCGCGATATGACGCCGGCCAGGCGCTTCAGCCTGCGTCCGGCGACGGCGCGCACCCACGCGAAGCCGGGCCCCGGGTCGCGCGGGTCGAGCAGGCCGAGCTCGCGCGCCCTCAGGTATGGACGCAGGAGCCGCAGCAGCAGCGCGGGGCGCTTGTGCGGCGGCGCCTCCGCCAGCAGCTCGCGCACGACCGCCGCATCGAGCAAGGGCACGACGATGCCGACGCCCGCCCGCGGCGCCGGCGGCGGATCGAGCGCGCGGCCGGCGAGCACCGCGACGAGCCGCCGGCTCGCGTCGGCGCCGCAGGCGTCGCCGAGCCCCCACTGCGCCGGCACGCGCACGTTGACCTCGATGAACCAGCGCTCGTCCGTGTCCGGGTGGCGCTTCGTCTCCACGCCGGCGACGCCGACGAAGCCGGCGGCGTCGAGCACGCGTCTCGCGAGCGCCGTCGTCTCCGGCAGCGGATCGGAGAAGCCGACGGCGGTCGCGCCGAAGCCGCGCGGCGACTGACGCAGCTTGCGGCAGCCGAAGCAGACGGGGTAGCTGCCGTCGGCGAGGCGCACGACGATCGCCTCCTCGACGTCCGCGTCGCTGCCTGGGACGTACTGGCACAGCAGCATCCCGACGCCGTCGCGCAACGGTCGCTCCACGCGCTGCGCCGCCTCCGCCGCGTCGCGCACGACGAACACGCGCTCCTCGCCGTAGCGCCCGCGCCAGTCGTGCGAGAAGATCGGCTTGACGACGCACGGCCACGGCGCCTCGCCGGCCAGCTCGTCGAGCTCCTCGACGCTGTGCACGACCCTCGTCCAGGGCACGTTGACGCCGGCAGCGCGCGCGATCCCGTCGGCCGTCTGCTTGTCCATCAGCGCGAGGTGGCCCGCGCCCGACAGCTCGAAGGCGAGCACGTTGGCGGGGACGCGGTCCGCCGCCTTCGCGAGCAGCTCGCTGCCGCGGTCGGTCATCGGGAGGACGGCCAGCTGCCCGTTCTCCGATGCCAGACGCTCGATCGCCGCCAGCCACGGCTCGCCGTCGCGGTCGAAGGGGGCGATCACGCGCTCGACGCGGCGGCTGCGCGTCTCCCAGTCGTGACCGGGGGCGACGACGTTCGTGACGCGCGCGCCCGCGCGCACCATCGCGCGCGAGAGCGCCAGGCCGGAGCTGTGCGGCTCGAGCACGACGACGTGGGGCCAGGCGCTCACGGAGCGGCGGATCATACGCCGCGCCGCAGCAGGCGCCGGAGCTGCGCCTGCTGCTCCTGCGGCAGGCGGCGCGCGAGTCTGCGGGCGGCAAGGCGCAGATGCTTTGGCGCGAGCCGCAGACGGATCAGCGGGTAGCGCGGACCGGGCGGGAACAGCGTCCGCCACGCGAGCGGGCAATTCTCGTCCGACAGGCGCCACTTGTAGTCGTGCGCGCCGCCGCCGAGGTCGGCGCTGCGCGCGCCGCTCGCGGCGGCCGCCTCGAGCGCCAGCAGCATCGTCTGCGTGCCGGGCGCATGCTTCGCCCACGCCGGGTCGAAGCCGCCGCCCCAGAAGCCGACGGCATCGCCGGCGCGCAGCACGAGGTCGGCGGCGATCGGGCCGTCCGGTCCCTCCAGCAGCGCGACGGCGAGCCGCCCGTCGTCGAGCGCGCGCGCGGCGGCGCCGATCACGCGCCGCGCCTCGGCGCCGACGTTGGAGCCGCCGCGCCGCTCCCAGCGCGCGTGATGAAGGCGCAGCAGCGCGTCGACCGCGGCGTCGTCGGCTGTGAGCCGGCCGTGCACGCCCTCCTCCTCGAGTCGTCGCGCGACCCGCCGCGCCTCCTTGCGGAACTTGCGCTCGCGGCGGGCCATCCACGCCTCGTAGCCGTCCGCGAGCGCGATCCCGGGCGCGTCCATCTCGACGTCGGTGCGCACGCGCGGCCGGCGCCCGCGCCCGGGGCGGGGCCAGCCGTCGGCGACGAGCTCGGGCCACGGGTCGCCGGCGTCGATCCCTTCGAACACGACGCTGGCGGGCGGCGGCGTCGCCGCGGCGAGCCCGGCCGCGATCGCGGCCGCCACCTCGCGCTCGCGCCCGGAGCGCGCGAGCGGGCCGAGGCGGTGGCTGAAGCCGGCGCCGAGCAGGCGGTATTCGGCCAGCCGCAGCGGGCCGACCTGCGCGAAGAAGGGACCGACGCCGACGAGCTCGCCGTCGTCGGTGCCGTCGAGCACGAGAACGACGCGCAGGCGCGCGTCACCGCTGCGGCCCTCGCGCCACCAGGCGAGCATCCACGCGGGCGCGCAGAAGGGGCGGCCGGCGGCGGCGGCGAGCGCGTCCCAGGCGTCCAGGTACGGGGCCAGCTCGTCGTCGCGCTCGACGACGAGCAGGCGCAGCGCGGGGGACGGCGGCGAACGCACCGGCGGATAGTATGCGGCCGCCGTGAGCCGCGATCGCATCGTCTCCATCCAGACCACGAACGAGCGCGGCGGGGCGGAGTACGCGAACGTCGACCTGCTGGAGGCGCTGCGCCGACGCGGGCACGACGTGCTGCTGGTGACGAACGTGCCCGACATCGCGGCCAAGACGCAGGTGCCGGTCGCGGCGATCGACCTCGGCCCGAAGCTTTCGAAGCGCAGCGTCATGCGAACCGCCCTCGCCGCGCCGCACACGGTGTGGCGTCTCGCCCGCGCGCTGCGCGCCGCACGCCCGGTCGGCGTGACGTTCCTGCACTTCAAGAAGGAGCAGCTGCTGTGCGCGCTGCTGCCGCGGCAGCTGACCGGGCGGATCGCATGGGCCGAGTGGGGGCCGGTGCCGCCGAGCCTGCGGCGCGGCCTGCCGCGTCTGCTGTACGCGTGCGCTGCGCGCCGCGCACGCGCGATCATGGCCGTCTCGGAGGGGACGAAGCGCACCGTCGTCGGCGCGGGCGTGCCGGCCGAGAAGGTCGTCGTCGTCCCGAACCTCGTGGACGTCGACGACGTGAGCTTCGATCCCGAGGCGCGCGTGCGGCTGCGCGCCGACTGGGGCGCCGGGCCCGACACGCTCGTCGCCGGCTGCATCTCGCGCTTTCAGCGGCGCAAGCGCAACGACGTCGTGATCGACGCGATGGCGCACGTCGACGGTGACGTGCTGCTCGTGATGGCGGGCGAGGGCGACGAGGAGCCCGCGCTGCGCGAGCGCGCCGCGTCGCATGGCGAGCGGGTGCGCTTCGCGCCGAACGTGCGCGGCCACGTCGAGGCGTTCCTGTCGGCCTGCGACGTGCTCGTGTTCGCGCCGAGCCCGACAGAGGGCGCCCCGCGCGTGATCGTGATGGCGCAGCTCGTCGGCGTCCCGGTGATCGCGACCGACCCGGAGGGCGCCGACGAGCTGGTGCCGCCCGGGACGGGCATGATCTGCGCGCCCTCGCACGACCCAGCCGCGCTGGGCGCGGCGCTCGCCGCCTACCGCGACGACCCCGAGCGGCGTCGCCGCGAGGGCGCGGCCGGCCGCGAGGCGACGCTCGTGCGCCACGACCCGGAGCGCACGCTGCAGGCGGTCGAGCGCGCGCTCGGGCTGCGCGCGTAGCAGGCGGGCCCGGCCGGCGCGTCAGCCGCGGTCTCAGCCGCGGCCCGCGACGCGCGCGCGCAGCTCGCGCACGCGCGCGACCCGCTCGGGCGGCAGCGCGCGCTTGAGCGCCTCGCGCGCCTGAACGCGCGCAACCGTCGGCGCCACGCGCGCGAGCGTCCACGGCATGCGCGCTCCCGGCACCACGAGCAAAGTCCAGCAGACGGGGTCGTTGCCGTCCGCGAAGCGGCGCTTGAACAGCTGATCGCCGGGTCCCCAGTCGAGCCGCCGGTCGCCGCGCGCGAACGCGTCCTCGATCGCGTGCAGCATGCACGCGTTCGAGACGCCGATTCTCGCGTGGCGCTCGTCCCAGCCGCCGTTGATCGAGGCGACCTCGCCGCCGGCGGCGGCGAGCAGCTCGGCGGCGACCGGCTCGCCGTCGAGCTCGAGCAGGTAGAGGCGGAAGCGGCCGTCCGCGAGGTGGGCTCGCGCGACGTCCTCGTAGACCGCGGTCAGCTGCCGCTGGCGCACGACGATCGCCGACTCGCCGCGGCCCTCCCAGCGCGACGCATGCAGGCGCATGAACGTCTCGACGTCCTCGCGCAGCGTCGCCTCCGTGCTCATGCGCGTGGCGCCGCCCGCCGCGGCGACGTCACGGCGCAGGCGCTTCATGCGCTTGCGGAAGTGCGAGCTCTTCGTCGCGATCCACGCGTCGGGCGAGCCGGCGGCGAGCGAGACGACGTGCGAGGCCTGCACGTAGTAGCGCCGCACCGGCGGGCGCAGCGCTCCCGGCCAGCCTTCGGACAGCGCCGCCGGCCAGTGCGTGGCGACCGGCCCCGACTCGAGCGCGATCACGTCCGCACGCGGGGTCGCGCGCGCGAGCGCGCCGGCGACCGCTGCGGCGGCGTCCCACTCGCGCCCGGGCAGCGCCAGCGGACCGGTGCGCGGCATCGCGCCGCCGAGCATCCGCAGGTCGGTGCGGCCGGCGCCCTTCGGCTCGGCGACGAACGGCGCGATCGCGACCAGCTCGTCGCCATCATGTACGGCGACGACGCGCAGCTGCGCTCCGGGCGCCGGCAGGTGGCGCCAGAAGGCGAGCATCCACGCGGGGGAGCACAGGGGACGGCCGCAGACGACCGCGAGCGCGTCCCAGGCGGGAACGAGCTGTTCGAGGCGGTCGGTATCTACGACGACCTCTGCTTCGAACCTAGATGCCACGCGCGCCGCAGTCTACGGGTCGATTCCCCGGCGGCCACCGGTCAGCCGCCTGAGTTGCGCGACGCGCTCCTCGGACAGCCCGCGCAGTGCCAGCGCGCGCACCTGCGCGCGAGCCACCGCGCGCGAGGAGCGCGCCGCGCTCAGCGCCAGGCGCCCCGTCGGCGCGAGCAGCAGCGCCCATTCGAGCGGCGCGTCGCCGTCGGCGAAGCGCCGCTTGTAGGACTGCTCGCCGACGCCGAGGTCGAGCCGCCCGCGGCCCTGCGCGAAGGCGTCCTCGACGGCGTCGAGCAGGCACAGCAGCGACGGCTTGAGGGCGGCGTGGCGCTCGTCCCAGCCGCCGTTGACGAACAGCACCGTGCCGCCGGCCTCGATGAACAGCTGCGCGCAGATCGGCTCGCCGTCGAGCTCGAGCACGCGCAGCGCGAGCCGCTCGTCGTCGAGCAGCCGCTCGCCCGCGTCGACGATCGTCGCGGCGAAGCGCTCGCCGAGGTCGACGAGGTTCGAATGGCCTCTGCCGTCCCAGCGCGAGGCGTGCAGGCGCACGAACGCGGCCGCGTCATCCGCGAGCGTCGCGCGCGTCGCCAGCCGCGAGACGCCGCCGGCCTGCGCGAAGCGTCTGCGCAGGCGGCGCATCTGCTGGCGGAAGTTCGAGCTCTTCGCGGCCATCCACGCCTCGAACGACTGCTCGCGCAGCGACACGAACGGGCTGCCGTCGACGTGCGTGCGCCACAGCGGCGGGCGCAGCGGCCCGGGCCAGCGCTCGCGCAGCGCGGTCTGCCATTGCCCGTCGACCGCGATCCCCTCGAACAGCAGCGCGTCGGGGCGCGGCGAGGCGCCGGCGAGCGCGCGCCCGATCGCCTCCGCGACCTCCCACTCGCGGTCGCGAACCGCGAGCGGCGCGAGCCGCGCCGTGATCTCGATCCCGGGCAGACGGTAGTCGACGCGCCCGCCGCCGCCGGGCACGACGTAGTACGGCGCGAGCCCGACCAGCACGCCGTCGTCGCGCACGGCGACGCTGCGCGGGACGGCGCCGGCCGGCGCGACGTGCCGCCACCACGCGAGCACCCATGCCGGGCTCATCTGCGGCAGCGCGTCGGCGACCGCGAGCGCGTCCCACTCGGCCTCGAGCGCCGCGAGGCGCTCGATCTCGGTGACCAGCTCCGCCTCGAGCATCCGCGCGCCTACGACCGCTCGCCGCGCTCGGCCGCGATCCGCGCGGGCGACTGCTCCAGCGCCTCCTGCGGATCCACGCGCGGGTCGATCGCCTGCATCGGCGCGCGTCCCTTCAGCACGATCTCCTGGTACTCGTCCTCGGCGTCGGACTGCATCACGATCGCGCCGCCGACGCCGAGCGTCGCCTGCTCGCCGTCGATCACGATCGTGCGGATCACGATGTTGAGGTCGACGCCGCCGCTGAGCCCGAAGTAGCCGATCGCGCCCGAGTAGACGCCGCGCGCCTCGCCCTCCAGCTCGTCGATGATCTGCATCGTGCGCTTCTTCGGCGCGCCCGTCATCGAACCTCCCGGGAAGCACGCGCGCACGCAGTCGGGCGGCTCGACGCCCTCGCGCAGCAGCCCGCGCACCGTCGAGACGAGCTGGTGCACCGTCTCGTACGTCTCGACGTGCATCAGGAACGGCACGTGCACCGTCCCGACCTCGCACACCACGCCGAGGTCGTTGCGCAGCAGGTCGGCGATCATCAGGTTCTCGGCGCGCGTCTTCTCGTCGGAGCGCAGCTCCTCCGCGAGCCGCACGTCCTCGGCCGGCGTCTCGCCGCGGCGGCAGGTGCCCTTGATCGGCTTCGCCTCCGCCCAGCGGTCGCGGCCGATCGACAGGAAGCGCTCGGGCGAGGAGCTGAGCACGGCCGCGTCGCCGACGCGCAGGTAGGCCGAGAACGGCGCCGGGTTCACGCGCCGCAGCGTGCGGTAGAGCGGCAGCGGGTCGGGCCGCGTCTCGGCCGTCACCTTGTTGGTGAGGCAGATCTCGTACGTCTCGCCGTCGGTCAGCTCCCGCTTGCAGCGCGCGATGTCGTCGAGGTACCGCGCGTGCGAGCGGCTGAGGCGGAAGTGGACGGGCGGGTCCTCGCGCTCGGCCGCGAGCCGCTCCCAGTCGGGTGCGCTCACCGGCGGGAGCGAGACGAGCCGCAGGCTCGTGTCGCGGATCCAGCGCTCGCCCTCCTCGACGCCGTCGGGGTCGGCGACGCACAGCACGTACGTGATGCGCTCGACGTGGTCGAACGCGATCAGGCGGTCGGCGAAGACGAAGGCGGCGTCGGGCATCGCCGACGCGTGCGCCGCCGCGCCGCCGCAGTCGGCCTTCAGCTCGTAGCCGAGGTAGCCGACGAAGCCGCAGTTGAAGTCGAACGGCAGGTCGTCGGAGACGTAGCGCAGCCGGCGCGTCTCGCGGCCGAGGTAGTCGAAGATCGACTCCTCGGAGGTCTCGACCACGCCACCGCGCTCGACGCGCACCGCGCCGTCGGCGACGTCGTACGTGACGACGGCCGACAGCGGTCCGCCGGGCGCGCCCATGAACGAGAAGCGCGAGCGTTCGTCGAGCTTGCTGCTGTCCAGCCAGAAGGCGTGCTCGTCCTCGCCGTAGAGGTGCACGAACGCGCGCTCGGGATCGATGAGCGTGTCGAGCCGCTTGACCCGCAGCGTCAGCCGCGGCCGCGCCTCCGCGCGCCATTCGCGCGCTCGGGCGGCCGGCGCCGCCGGGGCGGTGGCGCGCCGCGTCGCCGCGCTGCGGCCGTTCCCGTGGGCCGCGGCGTGCGCGGCCGTCAGCGCGCCGAAGTTGGCGAGCAGCCGGCGACCGTACTCGGTGCTGATCGACTCGGGGTGGAACTGGACGCCCCAGCGCGGGCGCGTGCGATGCGCGACCGCCATCAGCACGCCGTCGCTCGTCCACGCGATCGGCTCCAGCTCCGCGGGCAGCGGCTGCCGGACGCACAGCGAGTGGTAACGGACCGCCTGGAACTCGCGCGGGATCCCGGCGAACAGCGGCGACTGCTCGTGCAGGACGGCGCTGAGGCGGCCGTGCATCACCTCGGGCGCGTGCACGACCTGCGCGCCGCTCACCCAGCTGAGGCCCTGGTGCCCGAGGCACACGCCCAGCAGCGGGACCTCCGCCTCCGTGATCGCGCGTGCGCAGACGCCGAAGTCCTCCTCGCGCTCCGGCCGCCCCGGGCCGGGCGAGACGACGACGTTGTCGAACTCGAGCTGCGCGAGCTCCTCCCAGCTCGCCTCGTCGTTGCGCACGACGATCGGCTCGTCTCCGTTCGCCTCCGCCAGCAGCTGGAAGAGGTTGTAGGTGAACGAGTCGTAGTTGTCGATCAGGAGGGTCTTCATCGCGGGTCACGCGAGATCCTTGCGCAGCACCACAGTAGAGCGCGACCTCCGCGGCGCGTCGGCGACTGAGCGCCCGGGTGCATGGGCCGGTTCGGCGGCGACTCCGGGCAGGGTTGGACGGCTGGTGGCGACCGGCCTTCTGCTTATAGCATCGGCAGCGCGCAGCGACGACGTGCAGGCGACCGTGCAGCGCAGCCGAATGGCCGACTCCCCCCAGCCAGATCCCGCGCAGGGCGTCTTCGAGACGCTGCTCGTCGTGCGCGGTGTCCCGTGCGAGCTGGACGCCCACCTCGAGCGGCTGCGGGCGAGCCTGCGCAGCCTCCACGACGTCGCGCTTCCCGCCGCCGCCCGCGAGCTGGCGCTCGAGCGGGCGGGCGGCCTCGCGCTCGGACGGCTGCGGCTGTCGCTGACGCCGCGGGGCGACGGCGCGCCGCGCGTGGAGGCCGTCGCGCAGGCGGTCGACCGCGTGACGGTCCTGCCGGGGTGGGAGCTGGCGCTCGACCTGCGGTCGGTCGCCGCCGACGGCTGGCGCGGCGCGCACAAGTGGGCCGACCGGCGCCTGCTCGAGCGGCTCGACGCGCAGGCCGCGCCGGAGAGCGCGCTGCTCGTCGACCGCGAGCGCGGCGTGCTCGAGACGACCTGCGCGAACGTGTTCGCGGTCGGCGAGGACGGCGTGCTGCGCACGCCCCCGCTCGACGGCGGGGTGCTGCCGGGCGTGACGCGCGCCCGCGTGCTCGCGCTCGCTCGCGCGGCCGGCGTCGCGGTGCGCGAGGAGCGCCTGCGGACCGAGCAGCTGCTGCTCGCGCGCGAGCTGTTCGCGACCGGCTCGGTGCGCGGCGTCGAGCCGGTCCGCTCGCTCGACGGGGTCGCCGTCGGCGGCCCCGGGCCGGTCACGGCGGCGCTCGCGCGCGAGCTGCGCCTGCAGTGGCTCGGCGGCGCCGTCGCCGTCTGAGCCTACGACGCGGCCCTCACGCGCTGCGCGCGCAGCGCCCGCAGCTCGTCGACGTCGATCACGCGCAGCGCGAACAGCCCCGCGACGTACACCACGCCGCCGACGATCCCGGCGGGGATCAGCCCGAGCGGCGCCGCGAGCGCCATCGCCCCCGTCATCGCGGCGGCGACGAGGACCGTCGCGAGCAGCCGCCACGGCTTGACGCGCAGGCGCAGCGCGAACAGCGCGGTGCCGAGCATCAGCGACATCGTCAGCACCTCCGTGATGACCGTGACCCACGCCGAGCCGAGCGCGCCGTAGCGCGGGATCAGCAGCACGTTGAGGCCGACGTTCGCGATTGCGCCGATCGCCGAGTAGATCGCGAGGCGCCAGTTGAGGTTCAACAGCGGAGCGAGGAAGCCCGCCAGCGAGCCGAAGCAGATCGAGACGAACGCGATCATCAAGATCGGCAGCACCGCTGCCGTCCGTGCGTAATTGGGTCCGTACAGCAGGTGGACGATCTGATCCGAGAGCGCGATCGTGATGGCGAGGATCGGCAGCGAGATGATCGCGAGCAGCTCCGCCGCGCGTTGCACGAGCCGGCGCACGCGGTCCGGGTCGTGGGCGTGGACGGCCGACAGCACGGGGAAGAACGACGACATCACCGCCGCCGGCAGGAACAGCAGCGGCGACAGGAAGCGGTACGCCGCGCCGTAGAGGCCGGCCTCCGCCGCGCTCGAGAGCTGCAGCAGCAGCACGGCGTCGATCTGGTAGTAGATGGTGATCAGCAGGCTCGCGATCCCGAGCGGGACGGCGACCTTCATGAGCGGCTTCCAGACCGCGCGCCCCGCGCGCCACGCGATGTGCGCGTGTCGGCGCGTCGCCCGGAGCTGCAGGGCGCAGATGACGGCGAGCACGGCGATGTACGCGACCGCGAACGCGTTCACGGACGCGCCCGTGAGGTAGAAGACGACCGTCACGCTGAGCCACATGACGCTCTGCAGCACACTGAACGAGAGCGCGAGCCCGGCGCGCAGGCGCGAGTTGAAGACCGCCATCAACGCGCTCCCGCCGCTCGAGAAGATCGTCAGCGTGAGGATCCACGCGGCCACGTGGCCGGTGTTGAGGAAGATCGGGATCGTCACGGCGCACAGCACGACGGCGACGACGGACAGCAGCAGCCGCATGCCGGCGAGCGCGCCGAGCCACTCCGACTCGCGCTCCGGCTCGGCCGACATCCGCTGCATCGCGACCGTCGTCAGGCCGAGGTCGGTGATGACGCCGAAGATCCCCACGTAAGCGCTCACGGCCGTCCACACGCCGAAGCCCGAGCGGTCGAGCGTGCGCGCCGCGAGCGAGACGGTGACGACGCTCATCGGCATCGAGACGAGCCGCAGCAGCACCTGCGTGCTGATGTTCGAGGCGATCGTGCGACCGCCCGCCTCGCCCGCGTCGCCGGCGCTCCCGCCGGACAGGAAACGGCGAGGGAGCGTTCGGATCCGGCCGGGCATGTGTGGAATACTCTCGCAGCCTTGCGCGTCCTCGTCGTCCTGCCGTTCCCGCCACTCGTCGAAGGCGGTGCGGCCTCGCGGTGTGCGATCGGCATGCTGCGCGGCCTCGCGGCTCACGGCGTCGACCTCCGGATCCTCGCCGCGGACCTGCGCCACGACTTTCGCGGGGAGTCGCCCGAGGACCTTCCGCTCGAGCTCGTGCGCACGCCCCATCCCAGCCGCCGGCGCACGCGCTGGCTGCGCTTCACCCAGCCGCACGCGGTGCTCACGACGACGACGTTCGCTCCGCTCGTGCGGGAGCGTGCACGCGAGGCCGACGTCGTGCACTTCGTCGAGCTGGCCGCCGCATCGCTCATTCCCTTCGTAGATCGGCCGGCGGTGGCGCAGATCCACTGCCTCACGCGCCGCGACCGCGACATCCGTCCGCTGTGGACGAGCGACGGGCGCGTCGCGCACGAGCTGCTGCGCGCGGAGCGGCGCGTGTTCGGCGAGGCGAGATGGCTGCTGGCGAACTCCCGCGAGGTCGCCGAGCCGCTCGCCCGGCTCGCCCCGCGCGCGCATGTGGCCGTCGCCCCGCTGCCGCTCGACCCCGCGACGTACGCCCCGCGCGCCGACCTCGCCGCGCCGGTCGCCGGGCTGATCGGGATGGCCGAGTGGCCGCCGACCGCGAATGCGGTCGAACGACTGCTGACGCGCGTCTGGCCGCGCGTGCTCGAGCACCGACCGGGTGCGCGTCTGCTGCTCGCCGGCGTCGGCATGGAGCACGCGGCCTTCTCGCACCTGCCCGACCTGCCCGGCGTCGAGTGGCGCGGCACGGTGGACTCGGCGACCGCGTTCCTGCGCGAGCTCGGAGTGCTGCTCTACCCGCTCGATCGTGGCAGCGGCGCGAAGATCAAGGTGCTCGAGGCGCTCGCGCTCGGAGTCCCGGTGGTGACGACGCCCGACGGCGCCGAGGGGATCGGCGGTCGTGGCGGCCTCGTCGTCGAGAGCGCGGACGACGCGCTGGCCGCCGCCACGGCCGACCTGCTCGGCGACGACGCCGCGCGCATGGCGGCCGGCGCAGCCGCGTACGACACGTTCACCGAGCATCACGCACCGTTGCCGGCGACGATCCCGGTGCTCGAGCTCTACGAGCAGATGGCGGCGGCCGGCGCGGCGCGGCGGGCGCTCGCCTGAGACGCCGCGTGCGCCTGCTCGCGTACACCGAGTCGCGCCAGGTCGGCGGCGCCGAGCTGGCGCTCGGCTACCTGCTCGGAGCGCTCGACCCGGCGATCGAGGTCGGCGTGCTGGCGATCGACGAGCCGGTCGGCGCAGCGATCGCCGCCCATCGCCCCGGCACGGGCCTCGCCCTCGTGCGCCCCCCGGAGGGCACGCGCGATCGCACTGCGCTCGCGCAGCACCGCCGCGCGATCCGCGCCTTCGCGCCGGACGTGCTGCACGCGAACCAGGCGTGGCCGTGGGCGTGCGGCTACGCCGAGCTCGCGGCGCTGCTGACGCCGGGGGTGCGCATCGTCGCCGTCGACCACCTGCCGGTCGGCGGGGGGATCCCGCGCACGCGCGTGCTCGCGCGGCGCCTGCTCGCGCGGGGCCTCCACAAGCACGTCGCCGTCGGCGAGCGCGCCGCGCGCGAGGTGGAGCAGCTCGTCGGCCTCCCGCACGGGTCCGTGCTCGGCGTCGCGAACGGCGTTCCGGCGGCGCAGCCGGACGCGGTCGAGCGCGCGGTCGCCGGCCCGATCGTCGGGTCGCTCGGCCGCCTGACCGAGCAGAAGGGCTACGACGCGCTCGTGCGCGCGCTGCCGGCGCTCGCGGATGCGACGCTCGTGCTCGTCGGCGACGGGCCGCAGCGCGGCCCGCTCGAGGCGCTCGCGGCCGAGCTGGGCGTCGCGGATCGACTCGTCGTGACCGGCTGGACGGCGGAGGCGCGCCGGCACCTGCCGACGTTCGACGTGTTCGCGCTGCCGTCGTTGTGGGAGGGTATGCCGCTCGTGATCCTCGAGGCGATGCACGCGGGGCTGCCCGTGGTGGCGAGCGACGTCGGATCGGTCGCCGAGGCGGTCGCCGACGGCGACAGCGGCTACGTGGTGGCGCCCGGCGACGAGCAGTCGTTGCAGGAGCGGCTCGCAGCGCTGCTCGGCGACGCCGCGCTGCGGCGCCGGCTCGGGGACCGCGGCCGCGCGCTCGCAGCCGAGCGCTTCACCGCCGAGGCGATGGCGCGCCGCTACGAGGCGGTCTACGACGCGGTGCGGGGAGGACGCCGATGACGCCGCGCGAGCGAGCGGCGCTGATCCTCCGCGTCGTCGCGATCGCGACCGTCGCGTCGGCGTTCGGCAGCGGATGCGGAGCCGCGGCGCAGCCGATAGTGCTCGCGCCGCTGCAGCCCGGCGCGCCGTCGCTGCGGATCGGCGTCGTCGCCAACACGCTCGACGACGTGGGCCGCTCGCGCGCCGCGGAGCAGCGGCGCGTGCGCGCGCTGGGCGTGCGCTGGATCCGCGAGGAGCTGCGCTGGCCGACGATCGAGTGGGCGCCCGGCGCCTACCGCTGGCGCTCGTTCGACCGGCTGCTCGCCGACGCGGCACGCAACGGCCTGCATGTGCTTCCGCTGCTGCTGGGCTCGCCGCGATGGGCTGCGTCGTCGTTGCTGGCGCTGCCCGACGACCCCCAGGCGTTCGGCGCCTTCGCCGCGCGCGCCGCAGCCCGCTACGGGCCCGGCGGAAGCTTCTGGCGCGCCCATCCGCAGCTCGACGCCCGCTATGCCCCGCAGTGGTTCGAGCTGTGGAACGAGCCCTACACGGAGCGCTACTCGACGGGCGGCGTCGACCCGGTGCGCTACGCGCGGCTGGTGCGGGCCGCGATCGAGCAGGGACGGGTGGCGAACCCGCGGGCGCGCTGGCTGATGGCGGGCGAGCTCGACTACGCCGACGCGAGCGGCGCACCGCACGACTGGCTCGCCGCGATCGACGCGGCCGACCCGCGCCTCGCCGCCGACGTCGACGGGATCGCGGTCCACCCCTACGCCTTCGTGGCGCCGACCGACCGCGGCGGCGTCTCGCTGCGCTACCGCTTCGACCGCATGGCGGCGATCGTCCGCGGGCTCGCGCGGCGCGGCGCGCCGAACACCCCGCTGTGGATCACCGAGCTCGGCTGGAGCACGTGCGGGCTGCGGCCCGACTGCACCTCCGAGCACGACCAGGCGCAGTGGCTCGCGGACGTCGCCGCAGCGCTGCGGCGCCCGCCGCTGGCAGGCCACGTGCAGGCGCTGTTCGTCTATCACCTGCGCGACTTCCCGGGCCGCGGGGGGGACGATCGCGAGGCGCACTACGGCTTGCTGCGCACCGACGGCAGCCGCAAGCCGGCGTGGGGCGTCGTGCGGGCGCTCGCGCGGCAGCGCGTCGCGACGGCGCCTACGCCGGTGCCGCGAGGAAGTTCCAGATCGGCTCGGTGAAGACGGCCTCGAAGCGGTCGCGTGTGTAGGGGCCGTCGCCCTCGAGGTCGAAGATCCGCAGCCCGCATCCGTCGAGCAGGTCGAACACCTCGCCCGGCTTCGAGCCGTAGAGGTCGGCGCCCCCGACGCCGTGCTCGAAGATCACGTAGGGACGATGGCGGGCGAGCGTCTCTGCCGCACCGCGCATCACGAGCAGCTCGGCGCCCTCGACGTCGATCTTCACGAGCGAGGGGACGTAGCCCTCCGGCAGCGCCTCGTCGAGCTTGTCGAGCCGCACGGTGAAGCGCTCGACCTCGGCCGCATGCGCCGGCAGGTCCTCGCGCTGGCGCAGCCCGCTCATCGCGGGCGCGTTCAGGACGTGCGTGAACTCGGCGTTGCCGGCCTCGTCGGAGCAGGCGGCGTTGCGCACGTCGACGCCGGGGTAGCGGGCGGCGAGCTGCTCCGCCAATCCCGGGATCGGCTCGTACGCGACGTGCCGGCCGTCCGGGGCGACGGCGAGGATCATGTCGAGCGTGTCGCCCCGGTTGGCGCCGACGTCGATCGCGTTGCCATCGCGGCGCAGCGCGGTCGCGAGCACGACGCGCATCGCATGCTCGTCGCGCAGCACCCGCCGCATGCCGGGGTCGAACGCCGAGCGCGCTTCGCGCACGTGGCCGAGCAGCGCGCGCGCCTGCTCCTCCCGCCCGCTGCGGACGACCGCGGACCTGGCCGAGCGGCGCAGCGCAGCGGTGGTGGTGCGGAGCGGCGAGGCCATGGGGGCGCGGATGCTAGTGGTTCGAAGGGACGCGAGCGGTTCTGCGCCGTCTATCGGTACCGACTGGCGTTGTTCGTTGGCTGACACTAGTATTCCCCGGTATACGGGGGGTACGGTGTACGGCCGCCGAGCGGCCGCCGTCGCCGGAGACGGATGGAGGGGCGATGGCATCGCGCGAAGGCTGCCGCGAGGCGGCGCGACGGCTGCTGCGCCGTTCGCGTCGGCCGCGGCCGTCGGTCGCCGGCGAGCGGACGCCGTGGCGGGATCCGCGGGCGCGGGCGTGCTGCGCGCTCGCCGTGCTCGCGATCGGAGGCAGCCTGGCGCTCGTGCTCTCGCGCCCCGAGCAGCGCCGTTCCGGGACCAACGGCGTGTTCGGCCAGGCGCGCTTCTTCGTCCCCGGCGGGATGACGGCCTGCCAAGGGCGGGAGCTGCTGCCGGCCCACACGGCGGGACTGGCGATAGCGGGACTCACGAGCGTCCCCCCGGTCGTCGTCGTGCGCCGTGGCGGACACGTGCTCGACCGCGTCGGCTCGACGATCGACGTGCGCGACCAAGCCATCCAGGCTGCGATCGCGCCCGAGGGCCGCGACCTCGACGGCGTCGAAGTCTGCCTCGCGCTCGCATCGCTCGCCACGCTCGCGCGGGGTCCTACCCCGCCGCACTCGGCGCCCGTCACGATCGGCAGAGCGTTCGTCGGCAGCTCGCTCGCGATCACCTATCTCCTGCCGGGCCAGCGCTCCTGGTGGGCGCACGCCGGGACGGTCGCGGCGCGCATGGGCCGCGGACGCGGCGACTGGGGCGGCAACTGGGCGGTCTGGTCGATCGTCGCACTCGTAGGTGCCTCCCTCCTGCTGGCCGGCTGCATCGCGCTGCGCACGCTCGTCTCGGATCAGCCGATGCCGAGGATCGCCGGGGCGATCATGGCCGTCGCGGTCCTCAACGCGGCCGCGTGGTCGTTCATCACGCCTGCGTTCCAGGTCCCGGACGAGGCCGCGCACGTCGCCTACGTCCAGTCGATCGGCGAGACCGGCAACCCTCCGACGGCCCCCCCGTCGTTGACCATCTCGCCGGAGCAGGCGACGGCGATGGCCGACACCATGTTCGGCAAGGTCGGCGCAGCGACCTACGGCACGTCGGTGTGGCTGCCGTCGCAGCAGCGCCGCCTCGTGGCTGACCTTCGCCGTCCGCTCTCGCGCCGGGAGACGATTCGCTCCGGCGAAGCGGAGCCCGAGCCGCCGCTCTACTACGCGTTGGAGGCGATCCCGTACCGCGCGGCGACGCGCGCGACGCTGCTGGACCGGATCATGCTCATGCGGCTGCTGTCGGCGCTGCTCGCGGGGTTCACGGCGCTCTTCTCGTACCTGTTCGTGCGCGAGTGCCTGCCCGCGAGACCCTGGGCATGGACCGTCGGTGGGCTGGGCGTCGCCCTCACGCCGATGCTCGGCTCGATCTCGGGCGGGATCAACCCGGATGCGCTCCTGTTCGCGCTCACGGCCGCCCTCTTCCTCTGCATCGCGCGGGCGTGGCGACGCGGCGTGACGCTGCGATCGGCGCTGGGCGTCGGCGCGCTGATCGCCGCTGGGATGCTGACGAAGGTCAACTTCTACGGAGTCGTCCCGGGAGCGCTGCTCGGGCTCGCGCTGGCGGCGCGCCGGACCGGGCTGGCGCAGGAACGTCGCGTCGTCCATCTGGTGGGCGCCGCCGTCGTGCTCGCCGCGACCTTGTTCGCCGTCGGGGCCGCGTTCGATGTGCTCGCATGGCATCGGCCGTTCCTCGCCGCGCGCCCGGTCGCACCCGAAAGCCGTGTCAGCCTGTGGAGCCACCTGGGCTACGTCTGGCAGGTCTTCCTGCCGCGGCTCCCCTTCCAGCCGCAGACGTCGCTCACGGAACCGGGTTACATCCAGCTGTTCCAGACCTTCGTCGGCGCATTCGGCCAGCTGGTGGTGTGGTTCCCACGCTCGGTCTATCGCGCGGCCGCCGTCGGGCTGCTGCTCGCGGGACTGCTCGCGGTGAGCATGGTCATGGCCGACCGGCGGGAGCTGCGGTGGCGCCGTGGCGAGCTGCTCGGCTACGCCGCCATGGCCGGTGGCCTGCTGCTGCTCGTCGGTCTGTCGGCCGATCTCCGGCGCAACCTCATCGGGATAGTGCAGGGCCGCTACCTGCTTCCCCTCTTGCCGCTGTTCGGCCTGCTGCTGGCACTCGGCGCGCGCGGCGCCGGGGAGCGCTGGGGCCGATCCGTCGGCGTCGCGATCGTCGCGGCGGCGCTCGCGTGGAGCCTGTTCGGCCAGCTCCTGACGATCGCGTTCTTCTACGGCTGACGGCCGCCGCGCCCGCCGCCGACCGCGGCGCGCAGTGCGCGGCGCAGGCGGCCGAGCGTCACGACACCGCGCAGCACGCCCCCGCCGTCGAGCACCATCATGGCGCCGAGCGTGCGCAAGCCGTCGGCGTCGAGCAACGCGCGCAGCGACTGGTCCTCGTCGATCCGCCAGCCGCCCGACTCGTCGGCCTCCATCAGCTCGCGCACGAGCTGCACCGGCCGCCCGCCCTCGACGGCGTCGCGTGCGCCCTGCTCGCGCAGCACGCCGACGAAGCGCCCGGCCGCGTCGACGACCGGGAACCACGGCCAGCGGTAGCGCAGGAAGAACTCGTCGAGCGCCTGCACGGCCGGCAGCTCCTCGGGGACGCTCACCGGGTCGGCGTCCATGATGTCGGCCACGCGCACGTCCTCGAGCTGCTCGGTCAGCGTCGTCTGCGCGAGCAGCGCGCGCGAGGCTCCGCCGATCATCAGGCCGACGAACACGAACCACAGCCCGAGCAGGCTCGCGAGCCCGATCGTCATGAACAGCCCGCCGCCGATCAGCAGCGCCGCGAAGCCCTGGCCGAGCCGCGCGGCGACGCGCGTGCCGCGGTTGCGGTCGCCGGTCGCGCGCCACACGAGCGCGCGCACGATCCGCCCGCCGTCGAGCGGGTAGGCGGGGATCAGGTTGAAGACGAGCACGATCACGTTCATCGTCACGAGGAAGCCGATCGTCAGCAGCACCGGCGTGACGTGCGCGCCGGTGGCGAGCAGCGCGGCGTCGACGAAGCGTCCCGGCCCGATGATCGCGAAGCCCACGAGCACGCTCAGGACGACGATCGCGAGCGTCGCGAGCGGACCGGCCCCGGCGACCTCGAGCTCCTCGCGCGGGGTGCGGCTCTCGCGGCTCATCAACGCGAACCCGCCGAGCGGCGAGATCGTGATGCCGGCGACGTCGATCCCGTGGCGCCGCGCGGCGAGCGCATGGCCCAGCTCGTGGATCACGATCGAGGCGAACAGCAGCAGTGCGCTGGCCACCGCCGTCAGGTAGGCCGTCGTGTCAGAGCTGCCGAGCGTGTTCCGGAACGAGCCCGACAGCCAGAAGATGACGAGGAAGAGGACGACGAACCAGCTGACGTCGACGCCCACGCGAATGCCGAGGATGCGCGCCAGTTGGATCGATCCGGGGCGCCCGAACATGGTGGAATGGTCGCACAGCGTGCGCGGTCCACGGCCGTGCTCGTCCATCCGGCCACCTGACCCGACGAGGACTGCCATGAGCGACGCCCTGACCGAGCTGCGCGAGCGACTCGCCGAGATCGCCGACCTGAACGCCGCCGGCGGCCTGCTCGGCTGGGACCAGCAGACGATGATGCCCGCGCGCGCCGCGCCGCAGCGCGCCGAGCAGCTCGGCACGCTCGGCCGCATCGTCCACGAGCACTTCACCGACGACGCGATCGGCCGCCTGCTCGACGCGGCCGAGCCGTCGGCCGCGGGCGACGACTCCGCGTCGGTCGACGCCGCGCTCGTGCGCGTGACGCGCCACGACTGGGAGAAGGCGCGTCGCGTCCCGTCCGACCTCGCGGCCGAGCTGGCGCGCGCCGGCGCGCTCGGGCACCAGGCGTGGGTCGACGCGCGCGAGCGCTCGGACTTCGCCGCCTTCCTGCCGTTCCTCCAGCGCAACGTCGAGCTGAAGTTGCGCTACGTCGAATGCTTCGACGGCTACGAGGACCCCTACGACGTGCTGCTCGACGACTACGAGGAGGGGATGACGAGCGCCGAGGTCGACGCGCTCTTCATCGAGCTGCGCGCCGGGCTCGTGCCGCTGATCGCGGCGATCGCCGAGCACGCCGACGCGGTCGACGCCACGCCGCTGCACGGCGACTTCCCGGTCGACGGGCAGCGGGCGCTCGTGGGCGGCGTACTGCGCCAGCTCGGCTGGTCCGCGGACGGCTGGCGGCTCGACGAGGCCGCGCATCCGTTCGCGACGAGCTTCGGCCCCGGCGACGTGCGGCTGACGACGCGCTACGACCCGTCGTATGTCGGGATGGCGCTGTACGGCGCGATCCACGAGTTCGGGCACGGGCTGTACGAGTCGCAGGTCGACCCGGCGCTCGCGCGCGGGCCGCTCGGCGAGGGCGTCTCGCTCGGCGTGCACGAGTCGCAGAGCCGCCTGTGGGAGAACGTCGTCGGCCGTGGTCGCCCGTTCGCGGGCTGGCTGCACGGGCAGCTGCGCTCGACGTTCCCCGAGCAGTTCGGCGCGGTCGACGCCGAGGCGTTCTACCGCGCCGTCAACAAGGTGCAGCCGTCGCTGATCCGCGTCGAGGCCGACGAGGCGACATACGGCCTGCACATCATCCTGCGCTTCGAGCTGGAGCGGGCGATGATCGCCGGCTCGGTCGCGCTCGCCGATCTGCCCGAGGCGTGGAACGTACGCATGAAGGAGTACCTCGGCGTCGCGGTACCCGACGACGCGCACGGCGTGCTGCAGGACGTCCATTGGTCGGGCGGCGACATCGGCTACTTCGCGACCTACGCGCTCGGCAACCTGATCTCGGCGCAGCTGTGGGGGCGGGCTCGCGAGGACCTGCCGGAGCTCGACGACGCGCTCGCCGCGGGCGACGGTTCCGCGCTGCGCGCGTGGCTGGGGGAGCACGTGCACCGCTTCGGGCGCACCTACCCGCCGCGCGAGCTGGTCGCCCGCGCGACCGGAGGCCCGATCCGGGTCGAGCCGTTCCTGGCGTACCTGCGCGGGAAGCTGGGACCGATCTACGAGCTGTGACCTGCTCAGAGCAGCGGCCGGTGCCGCTCCACGATCGCGGCGAAGTCGATCCCCGGCGGGAGCGTGCCGAACTGCAGGCCGCCGTCGCCGGCCAGACGTGAGGCGCAGAAGGCGTCGGCGACAGCGCGCGGGGCGTAGCGGACGATCAGCGACCCCTGCAACGCCAAGGCCATCGCCTCGACCACCCGCCGCGCGCGCGGCTCGATGTCAACCGTGTTCGCCAGCTCACCGCGCAGCCGCGAGACGTGCGCGTCCAACCGCGGATCCGCGCCGGCCGACTCCTCCAGCTCCGCGAACAGCGCCGGCGCCGCCTCCGGCTCGCGCAGCAGCGCGCGCAGCACGTCGAGGCACATGACGTTGCCGGAGCCCTCCCACACGGAGTTCAGCGGCGCCTCGCGGTAGAGCCGCGGCAGGCCGGACTCCTCGACGTAGCCGTTGCCGCCGAGCACCTCGAGCGCCTCGGCGACGTGCGGCGGGTTTCGCTTGCAGACCCAGTACTTCAGCACCGCCGTCGCGATCCGCTTGAAGGCTTGGGCGTCGGATCCGGCCCCGCCCGCCCGGGTGGGATCCGATGCCTCGTCGTAGGCGCGCGCCAGTCGCATCGCCGACAGCGTCGCGGCCTCCGACTCGACGCACAGGTCCGCCAGCACGTTCGCCATCAGCGGCTGCTCGATCAGCAGCCGGCCAAATGCGCTGCGGTAGGCGGCATGGTGGGTTGCGAGCGAGACGGCCCAGCGCATCCCGGCGGCCGAGCCGACGACGCAGTCGAGCCGCGTGTGGTTGACCATCTCGATGATCGTCGGGACGCCGCGCCCGGGCTCGCCGACGCGCTGCGCGTAGGCGCCACGGAACTCGATCTCGCTCGATGCGTTCGAGCGGTTGCCGAGCTTGTCCTTGAAGCGCTGGAGCGCGAACGCGTTGCGCTCGCCGTCCGGCCGCCAGCGCGGCAGCGCGAAGCACGTGACGCCCGCGTCCTCGACCTGCGCGAGCACCAGGAACAGGTCGCACATCGGCGCCGAGGTGAACCACTTGTGCCCGACGAGCTCGTAGTCGAGCGGGCCCCCTCCCTCGACCGGCCGCGCGACCGTCGTGTTCGCGCGCACGTCCGAGCCGCCCTGCTTCTCCGTCATCCCCATGCCGCAGAGCGCGCCCGTCTTCTCCTCGGCTGGGATGTCGCGCTCGTCGTAGCGCGTCGAGGTCAGCCGCTCCTCCCATGCCGCGAGCAGCTCCGGCTGGGCGCGCAGCGCCGGCACGGCGGCGAACGTCATCGTGATCGGGCAGCCGTGGCCGGCCTCGACCTGCGACAGCGTCAGCGTGCGCGCGATGCGCGCGGCATGCGCGCCCGGACGATCCGTGCGCCAGGGCAGCGCGTGCAGCTCGTGCTCCACGGCCGTGCGCATCAGCGCGTGCCAGGCGGGGTGGAAGGCGGCCTGGTCGACGCGGTGGCCGAAGCGGTCGTGCGTGACGAGTCTCGGTGGGTTCTCGTTCGCCTCGAAGCCCCAGCGGATCGCGTCGCCGCCGGCGACCTCGCCGACGGCCACCGCCTCGTCATGGCCCCAGCCGGCGCCCTCACGCGCGAGCGCCTCGACCAGCGGGCGGTTCTGCTCGAACAGGTTCAGCCCCTCCAGCGGAGGCGGCTGGTTCGACACCACGTGCGTCGCGTGCGACGCGCGGAACGGCGCGACTGCCATGCGAGACAGTCAAGCAGGCCGCGCGCCGCTCGGACGCAGCTCGGCGCGGCCGCGGCCAGGCCTGGCCGCGGGCCGCGCCCGATCCGGCTCAGCCGATCGCGACCTTCAGGTTCTCGTCGATCGCCGCGAGGAACTCCTGCGTCGTCAGCCATGGCTGGTCCGGGCCGACCAGCAGCGCGAGATCCTTCGTCATCAGGCCACGCTCGACCGTCTCGACGCACACGCCTTCGAGCGTCTCGGCGAAGCGCGTCACCTCGGGCGTGTCGTCCATCCGCCCGCGGTAGGAGAGGCCGCGCGTCCACGCGAAGATCGAGGCGATCGGGTTCGTCGAGGTCGGCTTGCCCTGCTGGTGCTGGCGGTAGTGACGCGTCACCGTGCCGTGCGCGGCCTCCGCCTCGACCGTTCTGCCGTCGGGCGTCATCAGCACGCTCGTCATCAGCCCGAGCGAGCCGAAGCCCTGCGCGACCGTGTCCGACTGGACGTCGCCGTCGTAGTTCTTGCACGCCCACACGTAGCCGCCCTCCCACTTCAGCGCGGAGGCGACCATGTCGTCGATCAGGCGGTGCTCGTACGTGATCCCGGCCGCCTCGTAGTCGGCCTTGAACTCCTGCTCGTAGACCTCCTGGAAGAGGTCCTTGAAGCGGCCGTCGTACGCCTTGAGGATCGTGTTCTTCGTCGACAGGTAGACGGGGTAGCCGCGGTCGAGCCCGTAGCGCATCGACGCACGCGCGAAGTCGCGGATCGAGTCGTCGAGGTTGTACATCGCCATCGCGATGCCGCTGCCGGGGAAGTCGAAGACGTTCAGCTCCATCGGCTCACCCCCGTCCTTCGGGGTGTAGGTGAGCGTGAGCATCCCCTCGCCCGGGATCAGCGTGTCGGTGGCGCGGTACTGGTCGCCGTACGCGTGACGGCCGATCACGATCGGCTTCGTCCAGCCGGGAACGAGGCGCGGAACGTTCGAGATGACGATCGGCTCGCGGAAGATCACGCCGCCGAGGATGTTGCGGATCGTGCCGTTCGGCGAGCGGTACATGCGCTTGAGGCCGAACTCCTTCACGCGCGCCTCGTCGGGCGTGATCGTCGCGCACTTCACGCCGACGCCGTACTGCTTGATCGCCTCGGCCGCCTCGACGGTGACCTGGTCGTCGGTCGCGTCGCGGTGCTCGATCCCGAGGTCGTAGTGCTTCAGGTCGACGTCGAGGTAGGGGAGGATCAGCTGCTGCTTGATGAACGTCCAGATGATGCGGGTCATCTCGTCGCCGTCGAGCTCGACGACGGGGTTCTTCACCTTGATCTGCGTCATGGGTATGGGTTCCTCGTGGGGAGGCTTCGGGAGGGCGGGTTGTAGCATCGCCGACCGATCTGCCGCATACAGGAGATGACCACGTGACTGACAAGACACCCGTCCGCGTCGCCGTGACCGGCGCCGCCGGCCAGATTGGCTACAGCCTGCTGTTTCGCATCGCGAGCGGCCAGCTGCTCGGACCCGACCAGCCGGTGGAGCTGCGACTGCTGGAGATCACCCCTGCGCTCAGAGCCGTCGAGGGCGTGATCATGGAGCTCGACGACTGCGCCTTCCCATTGCTCGCCGGCGTCGAGGCGTCCGACGATCCGAACGTCGTCTTCGACGGCGCGAACGTCGGCCTGCTCGTCGGCGCGCGCCCGCGCAGCAGAGGGATGGAGCGCGCCGACCTGCTCGAGGCCAACGGCGGCATCTTCAAGCCGCAGGGCCAGGCGATCAACGCGCACGCCGCGGACGACGTCAAGGTGCTCGTCGTCGGCAACCCGGCGAACACGAACGCGCTGATCGCCGCGAGCAACGCCCCCGACGTCCCGCGCGAGCGCTTCCACGCGATGGTGCGGCTCGACCACAACCGCGCCATCAGCCAGCTCGCGGCGAAGACCGGCGCCGCCGTCGCAGACATCACGAACGTGACGATCTGGGGCAACCACTCGGCGACGCAGTACCCGGACGTCTTCCACGCGCAGGTCGGGGGTCGCAACGCCGCCGAGCTGATCGGCGACCAGGCGTGGCTCGAGCGGGACTTCATCCCGACCGTCCAGAAGCGCGGCGCGGCGATCATCGACGCACGCGGCGCCTCGAGCGCGGCGTCGGCGGCGAATGCGGCGATCGACCACGTGCGCGACTGGGTGCTCGGCACGCCGACGGGCGACTGGGTTTCGATGGCGGTGCCGTCGGACGGCTCCTACGGCATCGCGGAGGGGATCATCACGGGCTTCCCCTGCACGACGCAGGGCGGCGAGTACGCGATCGTCCAGGGGCTCGAGATCAACGACTTCTCGCGCGAGCGCATCGACGCGACGGTCGCGGAGCTGCGCGAGGAGCGCGCCGCGGTCGAGCAGCTCGGCCTCGTCTAGGACCTGCGCAGCCGGACCCGCGCGGCGAAGCTGCGTCGCGCGGGTCCGATGAGCGGCTCAGGCCGGGTGCCAGCCCTTGCCCTCGCGGCGGACCCTGCCCTCGTCGGCGAGCTGCGGAAGGACGCGGTACAGGTAGTTGGGCTTGATGCCCATGTGGCTCGCGAGCTCGGGGATCGTGATGCCCGGCTGCGCTCGCACGAGCTCGACCGTCTGCGAGGCGCGCGTGTTGTCGCCGCCACGCCCTCCCCGCGGGCGCCCGCGACGCCGCGTGCCGTTCGTGGCGGCAACGGAGCGAGGACGCCCCGCTGCGGCCGCACCGCTCACGTCGTCGAGCGCGGCTGAGGCAGCCTCGAGCCGATGGAACTCGTCGATGAGCGGGCGCAGCTGCTGCAAGCGCTCCTCGATCTCTCGTACTTTCGCGTCAAGAAAGTCCGCCACGTCTGCCTCCGGTCCCCTGTGGTTCGCCGCTAATCCATCGATAGCCTAATGGGAGACGGGGACGTCCAGTCGCGTCCTTGAAAGAACGCATGAACGTTCATCGCGTGAACGGCACGTATGCGAATTGCTGTTCATCGTCGTTCGAGTCCCCGGTGGCGCCGTATGCACCGTACGGCGCATCGACCGTTTCGCATCCTAGCGGAGCGTTGCGTCGCTGCAAGCGTCCTGGGCCGCACGCTTACTCAGCTTCGATGATCTGCTTGAGTCGCTGAAGCGAACGCTGCGCCTCGCGTTGCGACAGGCTGCCGACGAGCACGCGGCCCGCGACGGCGCCGAGCGCGCCGCCCGGCGCCTTGAATTCGTTCGTGTAGTCGAAGAGCGTTTTGCGCTCACCCTCCGGCTGCAGCTCGTAGACGATCGATGCACGTGAATGAGCGGGGCCCTGCCCTTCCCACACCGCGCGCCGCGGCGGGTCGACGTCCACCACCGTCCACAGGACGTGCAGGTGCGCTCCGCGCAGGTTCAGCGTCTGCTCGAACGTCGAGCCGCGCTGCAGCCGCGGCGGCACGTCACTCACCTGGCGATGGATCGTCACCCAGTCGGCGAGGCGCCGCGGATCCATCACCACGTCCCACACGCGGGCCGGGGGCGCGTCGATCTCGATCGCGCAGTGCACGCGTGTCATGCGCGGCACCCTACTCACCGCTGCGTGCAGGCAGAGTCGCTCCTTTGAACGAGCGCGTGCAGTCGACTCACCGTGCGGCCAGCGGCTCGCTGCGCTCCCACTCGCCGAGCGCGTGCTCGATCGCGGCGTCGAGCGAGTGCAGCCGCACGCCCAGCAGCTCGGCGGCCGCGTCGTCGCGCGGCAGCAGGTCGCTCGACAGCCCTGCCATCAACGGGCCGACGAGCTCCGCCTGCTCGCCGGCGATCGCCGCCGCGACGGCGCTCGTCACCGAGGGAGCGCCCGCCCACCCCGGCGGGTCGAAGCGCACGAGCGGACGCGCGAGCAGCAGGTGGTCGCGGATCCGCGCGATCAGCTCGCCGTAGCTGACGACGTCGGGGCCGGCGACGTCGAACGAGCGGCCGGCGGCGGCCGGCGCGGTCGCGGCGCGTGCGAGCGACTCGATCACGTCGCGCTCGTCGATCGGCTGCGTGCGGTGCGTGCGCCATGCGGGCAGCGCGACGAGCGGGAGGCGCTCGATCAGCCGCACGAGGAAGCGGAACGAGCGCGAGCCCGCGCCGATCACGATCGAGGCCCGCAACGCGACCGAGCCGGGCACCGCCTCGAGCAGGACCCGCTCGACCGCGAGCCGGCTCGCGAGGTGGGCCGAGGCGGGGGCGCCGTGGGGGACGAGCCCGCCGAGGTAGACGATGCGCTCAACGCCCGCCGCCTGCGCGGCGGCGGCGAAGCGCTTGGCGGCGATGCGCTCGCGGTCGCGGAAGTCGTGCGGGTCGGCGGCATCCGTGTCCGCGGCCGTGACGGGCTCCATCGAGTGGATCAGGAAGTAGGCGACGTCGATCCCGTCGAGCGCTGCGTCGAGGCCCACGCCGCCGATCGCGTCGCCGACGACGAGCGGCACGTCGACCTCGACGCGGCGCGGATCGCGCGCGAAGCCGCGCAGCTCGTGCCCGTCGCGCCGCAGTCGCGGCACGAGCCGCGCGCCGACAAAGCCGCTGACGCCGGTGAGGAGGATCCGCATGGGCCTCTTAGCATGACGACCGTCGTCGTCGCGGCCGCCGGCGGGAAAGGCCCGCAAAATGCGGGGCGTTTGCGTCCGGCTGGCTCAAAGATTGCTGTTTTGCAGGCATTTCTTGCCACAGGAGGAAGTTCCTGCGATTTGCGGGAAACGACGTTGAGGTGCCGGCCCAGGTCCGCTTTCATTGCCGCCTCCTGAGGGACGGGCAACGGTCGAGGAGGTCGAACGGCGGGATGGCAAAGGGTCGTGGAGGTACGCGCAAGGTGAGCTGCGAGGACTGCTTCTTCCGGAAGAACCTGCTGTGCGCGTTGCCGGACGACGAACCCTGCGCGACCTTCCGTCCGGCGCACCCCGACGGCCTGCGCCCGCCGCGCCAGCTGCGCTTCCAGTTCCGCCAGGAGCGCCGCACGCAGTCGGTGTGGGCCTTCCCGACGGCGCAGGAACAGGCCTCGCTCCACGCCTGAGCGGCGTTTCGCGGGCCGGGAGGCCGCCTGGCGGCGTCCTCGGGCACTCGAAGTGCGACGCACTCCTTCGGCCCTGCGTCCTTGCCAGCCGGCCTCCGGACCTCGCGAAACGGCGCGCAGCAATGTGACCTGCGTCACCCCGGCGGCGTCGCACGGTTAGCATCCCGCGCGTCGTGGGAGCACCACTCTCGTGAGGATCACCGTGCTGGGCAAGTCGCCGGCCTGGCAGGACGCGGGCGGAGCGTGCAGCGGATACCTCGTCGAGGCGGGGGATCGCTGCCTGCTGCTCGACTGCGGCAACGGCGTCTTCGGCAAGCTGCGCGCGGCGCGCGACTTCACGCAGGTCTGCGCGGTCGTGATCTCGCACCTGCACGCCGACCACTTCATCGACCTCGTGCCCTACGCCTACGCGCTCGCCTACTCCCACCAGGCGCGCGCGGCCGGCAGTCGCCCCGCCCTCTACGCCCCGCCCGGAGCGCGCGAGACGTTCCGTCGCATCACCGGCGCATGGCAGGCCGAGGAGCTGATCGAGGACGCGTTCGACCTGCACGAGTACGACCCGGCGGCGGAGCTTGCGCTCGACCCGATGCAGCTGCGCTTCCATGAGGTGCCGCACTTCATCCGCACGCACGCCGTCCAGGTGCGCGAGGGCGGCAGCAGCTTCACCTACGGCGCCGACTGCCGGCCGAACGAAGCGATCGTCGCGTTCGCGCGCGACACCGACCTGCTGATGCTCGAGGCGACGCTCGAGCAGCCCGAGGAGGCAGGTTGCCGTGGCCACCTCACGCCCGCCGAGGCCGGCGAGCACGCGCAGCGCTCCGGCGCGCGCCGGCTCGTGCTGACGCACATGTCCGGCGACCACGACCTCGCGTGGGCGCGGGCCGAAGCCGTGCGCACGTTCGGCGGGCCGGTCGAGCTCGCCCACGAGGGTGCCGTCTACGACGTGTAGCCCCAGCGGCTGCGACCGCGAACGGGGTAGATTGCGAGCGATGCCTCCGGAGCGGGACCTGTTCGCGAACTTCGAGCGCATGCGCCGCGAGATGGACGAACTGTTCGGCGACGTCTTCCAGCGCTCGGGCATCGCGCCGCGCAAGCGCGCCGGCTTCTCGCCGGCGGTCGACGTCGCGTACGCGGACGACCCGCCGCGTGCGATCGTGACGGCCGAGCTGGCGGGGATCGACGTCGACCGCCTCGGCCTGGAGATCCAGGGGCGCGAGCTGATCCTCTCCGGCGAGCGCCGCGCGACCCCGCCGGAGGGACGCGTCTACCAGCAGGTGGAGATCGAGCACGGTCCCTTCCGGCGCGTCGTGCAGCTCGGCGCCGACGTGCGCGCGGAGGAGGCGAAGGCCGTCTACGAGGACGGGCTGCTGCGCGTCGAGCTGCCGCTCGCGCAGCCCGAGACGCGCCGTCACAGCGTGCCGATCGAGGTACCGAGCCCGGACGCCCACCCGACCGACGATCCCCACTCGCCCCGCGGATGATCGAGGTCGGCAGACCCGGCGGCGCGCGCGAGATCGAGGTGCCGACGCAGCCTGGGCTGCCCGCGACGCTCCCGGTCCTCCCGCTGCGCGACACCGTCACGTTCCCCGAGACGCTCGTGCCGCTCGCCGTCGGTCAGGAGCGCTCGATGGCGCTCGTCAACGACGCGCTCGGCGGAGACCGCATGATCGCGATGGTCGCCAGCCGCGACCCGGAGGTCGAGGCGCCGGGTCCCGAGACGCTCTACGACGTCGGCGTCGCGGGCGTCGTCGCGCGCATGCTGAAGGTCCCCGACGGCACGCTGCGGATCCTCGTCCAGGCGACGCAGCGGATCAGGGTGACCGGCTTCGCGCAGACCGAGCCGTATCTCGTCGCGCAGGTCGAGGAGCTGCCGGACGTCGGCACGCGCGAGACGCCGGAGCTGCTCGCGCTCGTGCGCAACGTGCAGGCGACGTTCTCGAACATCGTCGAGCAGGTGCCCTATCTGCCCGAGGAGCTGCACGTCGCGGTCGCGAACCTCGACGACCCGGGTGCACTCAGCCACCTGATCGCCGGCGCGCTGCGGCTCAGAACCGAGGAGAAGCAGGCGCTGCTGGAGGAGCGCGACGTCGCGCGGCGGCTGCGGCGCCTGTCCGAGGTCCTCGCCCGCGAGCTGGAGGTCGTGGCGCTCGGCTCGAAGATCCAGTCGCAGGTCCAGTCCGAGCTCGACAGAACGCAGCGCGAGTACTTCCTGCGCCAGCAGCTGAGAGCGATCCAGGACGAGCTGGGCGATGGCGACGAGATGATCGCCGAGGCGAACGAGCTGCGCGAGCAGCTCGACGCGCTCGAGCTGCCGGAGGAGGCGCGCAAGCAGGTCGACCGCGAGCTCGCGCGGCTCGAGCGGCTGCCGCCGGCCGCGGCCGAGCACGGCGTGATCCGCACCTACCTCGAGTGGATCGCGTCGCTGCCGTGGAGCGCGCGCACCGAGGACAACCTCGACCTGCGGCACGCGCGCAGAGTCCTCGACGAGGACCACTACGACATCGAGCAGGTCAAGGACCGCATCCTCGAGTTCCTCGCCGTGCGCAAGCTGATGGCGGGGCGAGCGGGCGAGGACGCGCGGACCAGCAGCTCGATCCTCTGCCTCGTCGGACCGCCGGGCGTCGGCAAGACGTCGCTCGGCAGATCGATCGCGCGAGCGCTCGGGCGCAGATTCGAGCGCATCAGCGTCGGCGGCATGCGTGACGAGGCGGAGATCCGCGGCCATCGCCGCACGTACATCGGCGCGATGCCCGGCGTGATCGTGCGCGCGCTGCGCGACGGGGGCACGCGCAACCCGCTGTTCATGATCGACGAGATCGACAAGATGGGCGCGGACTTCCGCGGCGATCCGGCGAGCGCGATGCTCGAGGTGCTCGACCCCGAGCAGAACGCGACCTTCCGCGACCACTACCTCGACCTGCCGTTCGACCTCTCCGACGTGATGTTCGTGACGACCGCGAACACGCTCGAGACGATCCCCGGCCCGCTGCGCGACCGCATGGAGGTGATCCAGCTCGCCGGCTACACGGAGGCGGAGAAGCTGGAGATCGCGCGCCGCTACCTCGTCCCGCGCCAGATCGAGCGCAGCGGCCTGACGGCGAGACAGATCGCCTTCAGCGACGCCGCGCTCAAGGTCGTGATCGCCGAGTACACGCGCGAGGCCGGCGTGCGCGGGCTCGAGCGCGAGCTGGGCTCGATCTGTCGCAAGGTCGCGCGCCAGGTGGCGGAGGGCAGAGCGAGACGGAAGGTGACGATCAGCGCGGCGCGGGCGCGCGCGCTGCTCGGCAAGCGCAGAGTCTTCGGCGAGACGCGCCGGCGCACGTCCGAGCCGGGCGTCGCGACCGGGCTCGCGTGGACGCCGGCCGGCGGCGACGTGCTGTTCGTCGAGGCGACGGCGATGCCCGGCAGCGGCAAGCTGACGATCACGGGCCAGCTCGGCGACGTGATGCGCGAGTCTGCGCAGGCGGCGCTCTCCTACGTGCGCTCGCACCCGCCCGACGGCACCCCGGAAGACTGGTTCGCGAGACACGACCTGCACGTGCACGTGCCGGCCGGCGCGATCCCGAAGGACGGCCCGAGCGCCGGCGTCACGATGGCGACTGCGCTCGTCTCGCTGCTGAGCGGGCGGCCGGTGCGCTCGGACGTCGCGATGACGGGTGAGATCACGCTGACCGGCCAGGTGCTGCCGATCGGCGGATTGAAGGAGAAGGCGCTCGCCGCGCAGCGCAGCGGGATCCACCACGTGATCGCTCCGGCGCGCAACGCGCAGGACGCCGACGAGATCCCCGCGCACCTGCGCAGGGACCTCGAGCTGCACTTCGTCTCGCGCATCGACGACGTGCTCGAGATCGCGCTCTCCCCGCGTCGCGCGCGCCGTCGCGCAGCCGCCTGAGCTGCTGGCCGAGGGAAGAGTGGCGCCCCGGCCCAGGCCTCCGGGGCGCCGCCGCCTCATCCCCCTCGCGCTGCGAGGCGGGTCGAGCACTGGACGGGCGAAAAGAGGAGAGCCCGTTCAGTACTCGCACAAAACGATACTAAACACCGCTCTTCGTAGGAGAGACTCCAGTGATCGTGTGTGGAATTCCGCCGATCGGAGGTCAGGCTTGCGTCGCTCATGCGGACGCCCGATCCCCAGGTGGCCACCTTTGGACGTGTCATCCGTCGCGCACGGCGAGATCGCGACATGAGCCAGGAGGCGCTCGCCGACGCGGCAGGCCTCGGCGCGAAGCACGTGAGCGAGATCGAGCGGGCGAATCGCGACCCGCGCCTGACCACGATCCTGAAGCTCGCACGCGCGCTCGGGCTGAGCCCCGGCGAGCTGATGTCGCTGTACGAGGATCAGCTCCGCCGTCCCTGAGTGCAGCGCCTCGTCATGGGCGTCTGGCGGCGTGGGTCACTGGGTATGCTCGCCGCACACCGAGCAAGCGAGCGCAAGGGAGCACCGCGCATGGCAGCACGTACGAAGCAGGCGAGGAAGGCGGCGAGCGCCGCGGCCGCGACGACGAGCCCGTGGGTCCAGCGGCTCGCGGAGGACGAGGACCTGCGCGACAACTTCCGCGTCGCGTTCGAGGCGGCGAAGGATGCCTACGACCGCATCTCCGACGGCAAGAGCCCACGCGAGCTCGTCGACGACAAGAAGCTGCAGAAGGATCTCAAGCAGGCCGCCGACGCGCTGAAGGGCGCTGGCAGCGCGCTGAAGGAGGGCCCGAGGAAGCACGCGAAGAAGAAGGGCGGCTTCGGACGCAAGCTGCTCGTGCTGGCGGTCGGCGCGGCGATCGCGCTCGCGCTGAGCGAGAGCCTGCGCGCGAAGGTGCTCGACGCGCTGTTCGGCAAGGAGGAGGAGTTCGACTACGGCTCCACCGCGCCGAGCGCGCCCGCGGAAGGCGCCTCCTAGGCGCACCGCCGCTCGCCTTCGAAGCTCCGAGGGGCGCCCGTGGGCGCCTCTCGCCGTTGTGGGCCGGCCCACGCCAGGTGCCGAGCACGGCCGCCCGCAGCACCGGGCGGCTGGTCAACCGACTACGATCGGGCGATGGCCGTCACGACTCCGACTGGATCCCACCCGCCCAGCTCCGCCGCGAGCGCCCGCCCGCTCGAGAGCGACAAGGCGAAGCGCATCGTCGACGCGATGCGCGAGAGCGTCGCGGCGCGTGGCGCTGCCGGGTCCACGTTCGACCACGTCGCGCGCGAGGCGGGCGTCTCACGCGGGCTGCTGCACTACTACTTCGGCACGAAGGAGCGCCTGCTCGTCGAGGTCGTGCGGCGCGACGCGGAGATCCGGCTCGCCGCGCTCGGCGCCGCGCTCGGCGACGCTCGCACCGGCGACGACTTCATCGACGCGCTCGTGCGCAGCCTCGAGGACCTGATCGAGCGCGATCCCGGCTTCGTGGTGCTGATGTACGAGCTGTTCACGCTCTCGCGCCGCAACGACGAGATCGCGGGCGAGCTGTCCGCGCTCTGCCGTCAGACGCGCGAGACGCTCGCCGTCTCGCTGGCCGCCAAGCAGGAGGAGGGGGTCGTGCGGCTCGGCGGCGACGCCGAGGCGGTCGCCGGCGTCCTGCTCGCGCTCGGCGACGGCCTCTCGCTGCGCTTCCTCACCGAGCCCGACGTCGATCCGGGCCCGACGCTTGCGGCCGCGGTCGCCGCGGCACGTGCGCTGATCGCCGACGCGGCGTAGGACCTGTTTCAACATGAGGTCGAGGTGGATGGCGGTGCCATCCGGCCGGCAGTCATCTTGAAACGGGTTCTTCGAGCGGTCCGCGCGGCGGCGGCGCTCAGCCGCGGCCGCTGATGAGGCTCCAGGCACGCTGCAGGCGCTCGTGGAGGGCGGCGCCCGTGTCGTCCTTGACGAGATCGTCGGCACCGAGCTCGAGCGCAGCCGGGTTCTCGCCCGGCTCGTACAGCTGATCCCACGCGACCTTGAGCAGCACGCCGCGCTCGTAGATCTCGCCGACCTGGTCGGCATCGGCGAAGCGGTGCGTGTGCGGTGCGTGCAGCTTCGCCACCACGATGCCGTCGAAGACGTCGAGCTGGGCGTCTGCCAGCACGTGCGAAACCGAGCCGACGTGCGCGCCGCTCGAATCGATCACGAGCGTGCCGATCGTCACCGCGATGTATGAGGTGCGGGCTCCGAGATCGTCCATCGCCGGAAGCTTAGCTCCCGGCACACCAAGATACGGTGCAACAGCACGCCCGTCCCGGACGAGCCGTGAGACTCAAGCCAGCTTCGGCGAGCGCCACGCGGCCCGCAGCCGCCGCTCGAGCTCGTCGCCGAGCCCGTCGATCGGGAGGCGCACCTGCTCGAGCGAGTCGCGGTCGCGCAGCGTGACCGTGCGGTCCTCGAGCGTCTGGTGGTCGACCGTGACGCCCCAGGGCGTGCCGATCTCGTCCTGGCGGCGGTAGCGCTTCCCGATCGAGCCGCCCTCGTCGTACTCGGCCTGCATGCGTCGGCGCAGGTCGGCGTAGATCTCGCGCGCGACCTCCGGCTGGCCGTCCTTCTTGACGAGCGGCATGACGGCGACCTTCACCGGCGCGAGCTTCGGGTGCAGGCGCAGCAGCGTGCGCGTCTCGCTCTCCAGCTCCTCCTCGTCGTACGCGTCGACGAGAAACGCGAGCGTCGCGCGGTCGGCACCGGCGGCCGGCTCGATCACGTGCGGGACGTAGCGCTCGCCGCTCGCCGTGTCGACGTACTCGAGCTTCTCGCGCGCGTGCTCGGCGTGCGCTCTGAGATCGAAGTCGCCGCGGTTGGCGATCCCCTCCAGCTCCGACCAGCGGGCGGCGCCGCCGACGGAGTCGGTGGCCGGGAAGAGGTACTCGACGTCGCTCGTTCCGGACGCGTAGTGCGACAGCTCGTCCGACTCGTGCGCGCGCAGGCGCAGGTGGTCGGGGCGGATCCCCAGCTCGGTGTACCAGCGCTCGCGCTCGGCGAGCCAGTGCGCGAACCACGTGTCTCTGTCGTCCGGCGGCACGAAGAACTCCATCTCCATCTGCTCGAACTCGCGCGTGCGGAAGACGAAGTTGCCGGGCGTGATCTCGTTGCGGAACGACTTGCCGATCTGCGCGATCCCGAACGGCGGCTTTCTGCGCGAGAACTGCAGGACGTTCTTGAAGTTGACGAAGATCCCCTGGGCCGTCTCGGGGCGCAGGTAGACGGTCGCACCCTCCTCCTTCACCGGCCCGACGGTCGTCTCGAACATCAGGTTGAAGTCGCGCGCCTCGGTCAGGTCGCAGTCGGGACCCTCGCCGGGGTGCTTGGAGGGCTTCTGCCCGCACTGGAGCTGGTCGAGGTGGTCGGCGCGGAAGCGCTTCTTGCAGGTGCGGCAGTCGACGAGCGGGTCCGTGAAGCCGGCGAGATGGCCGGAGGCCTCCCACACGCGCGGGTGCTGGATGATCGCGCTGTCGAGCGCGACGACGTCGTCGCGATCCTGCAGCATCGCGCGCCACCACTCGTTCTTGACGTTCGTCTTCAGCAGCACGCCGTAGTGGCCGTAGTCGTACGTCGAGCCGACCCCGCCGTAGATCTCGGAGGAGGGGAAGATGAAGCCGCGCCGCTTGCACAGCGAGACGATCTTGTCCATGGTCACCGCGTCGCCCATCGCGGGCGGACTCTACCCGGCGGTGGGCGGCTCCGGCACCCCGAGGGCTTGGCACTCGGGCCATGGGAGTGCCAGTCGAGCGGCTATGCTTCCCGGGCGATGCCGATCTACGAGTACCGCTGCGACAAGGGTCACACCTTCGAGGTGATTCAGCGCATGAGCGAGGACGCGCTCGACACCTGCGAGGTGTGCGAGGGGCCTGCCGTGCGCGTCCTCCACGCGCCCGCCGTCCACTTCAAGGGCTCGGGCTTCTACAACACCGACTACGGGACGAAGAAGCGCGCTCGCGAGAAGAGTGCTGCGGACAGCACCGACAACGGCAGAGCCAAGACCGGCGGCGAGAGCAGGAGCGGTGACAGCAGATCGTCCTCCACGTCCGATGGCGGCACGAAGAAGGCCGACGCCGGAGCGGCGAGCAGCGCTGCGTAGCGCTGCACTCGCGCTGACTGCCGGCTGCGTCGTGCTTGCGGCGCTCGCGGGCGCGCCGACGGTCGCCGTCGCGCAGTCCACGCCCTTCGCCTCCGTCGCGGCTCGGGCAGCACGCTTCACCGGCGAGGTGACCGACGCCCTGCGCACGCCGACGCATCGTCTCGCCGCGAGCGCCGGCAGCGGCCGAGCGGTCGCCAACCTCGTCTTCGTCGACGCGCGGCACGCGCACACGACCGTGCGCGCCTGCGTGCTACGCCGCGACGTCGCGAGGGTGCGCACGTGCTTCAACTTCAAGACCGCGGCCGCGGGCGTCGCGACCGTCACGCCGCTGCACTTCCCGGTCGGTCGCTACGGCGCGCGCTGGTGGGTCGCCGGCGTGCCTGTCGCGAGCTGGCGCTTCGTCGTCGTCTGAGCGCGTACTACCCGCCGAGGAAGCGCCGCGCCGCCGCCTGCTTCTCGGCGTCGGAGACGACGAGGCCGGAGCCGCCGTCGGGCAGCGTCTCGAAGGCGGACGGTCTGAGCACCTCGACCGGCGGCGAGCCGCTCGTCGCAACCGCGCCGAAGAAGCCGAGCAGCGTCGGGCCGCCCATGTCGGTGTGCATCGTCTTCGGGGTGTACCAGGAGACCCACGGCAGCCGCACGAACGTCATCGGGGACAGCACGCTGCCCTTCATCGCGCTGAGGATCTGCTGCTGGCGCTTCGCGCGCGTGAGGTCGTCCTCTGCCGGGTTGCAGGCGTTCTTGCGCGTTCGCGCGAGCGCGAGCGCCTGTCTGCCGTCGAGGTGGTTCGTGCCGGCAGGGAGGTCCAGGGTGATGCCACCGTTCTGCTGCCCGCCGTTGATTCTCGAGCACACGCGGCCGGTCGTCACGTCGACGCCCCCGAGCGCGTCGACGAGCTTCGGGAAGTTCGTGAAGCTCACCTCGACGAGGTGGTTGATCGGGATGCCGAGGTACTGCTCGATCGTGCGGATCGACAGTGCCGCGCCGCCGAACGCGTATGCGGCGTTGATCTTCTGGCGGCCGTGGCCGGGGATGTCGACGATCGTGTCGCGCGGGATCGACAGCCGCGCCGCATGGCCGCCGCCGACGCGCCACAGCATGATCGTGTCCGAGCGGCTCGGGCCGCCGGGGTTCGCGCCCGGCTCCTTCGAGCCGGCGGGGCGCGCGTCGGAGCCGAGGATGAGGATCGTGTTCGCCGAGGTGAGCGGGAAGCCGGCTGATCTCAGCGCGGCCTTCGCCTCCGCCGAGACCTTGCCCTGCTCGACCTGCGCGCTGACGAGGAACAGCACGAGCGAGAGCGCGAGCCAGCCGGCTATCGCGAGCGCGATCCACAGCAGCACGCGGCGGAGCGTGATGCGGCCGTCGCTTCCCCGCAGGTGCGGACGCCGGCGGGGTCGGCCTGTGCCGTCGCGCCGCCCGCGGGGGCGCGTGTCGTCGCCGCCGCCTGCGCCGCCGGCCAGCTCGTCGAGCCCGGCGTCCTCGCCGCGCAGCCGTTCGCGCAGGCCGCGCGGCCTCGAGCGGTAGCGCGTGTACGAGGGCGGCGGTCCCGAGGCGGGCGGATCGCGCGGCGGGCCGGCCTGGCCGGCCCGGTGGACGCGGTACGCCGGACCCTCGCCGCGCCGCGAGACGTCGTCACGGTCATCAGCCATGCCGGTCTATAGTGGCCGAGATGCCGCCGGAGTGCGTTATCGGGGTCGATCTCGGCGGCACGAAACTGCTCGCCGGCGTGGTCGACGGCGACTTCAACGTCCACCATCGCGTGCACCGTCCGGTGCACGGGCTCGACCAGCGCGAGCTGCTCGACGTCGCCGTCGAGGCCGTCGAGGAGGCGCGCGCGACGACCGCGACCGAGGTGAGCGCGGTCGGCTTCGGCATCCCCTGCATGATCGACCAGCGGCGCGGGATGGCGATGCTGGCGGTCAACCTGCCGCTGCACGACGTGCCGTTTCGCGACGTGATGGCCGAGCGGCTCGGCCTGCCGGTCGAGGTCGACAACGACGCGAACGTCGCAGCGCTCGCCGAGCACCGCGCCGGCGCGGCGACGGGCGCGAGCGAGGCGGTCGTGCTCACGATCGGCACCGGCATCGGCGGCGGGCTGATCCTCAAGGGCGAGGTCTACCGCGGCGCGATCGGCGCCGGCGCCGAGCTCGGCCACGTCACGATCGACGTCAACGGCCCGCCGTGCCAGGGCAACTGCCCGAACAACGGCTGCCTCGAGACGCTCGCGTCCGGCACCGCGCTGGCACGCGAGGGACGTCGCATCGCCGCCGAGCAGCCCGCCTCGGCGCTCGGCCGCGCGCTGATCGAGGGCCGCGAGATCACCGGCGCGCTGATCACCGAGCTGGCGCACGACGGCGACACGGCGGCGGTCGACGCGCTTGCGCTGATCGGCCGCAACCTCGGTGTCGGGATCGCCAGCTTCCTCAACGTCTTCAACCCGGACGTCGTCGTCGTCGGCGGCGGCGTGATCGCCGCAGGCGAGCTGCTGCTCGCGCCGGCGCGCGCCGAGGCGGCGCGGCGCGCACTGCCGCCGATGCGCGACCACGCGCGGATCGTCCCGGCGCAGTTCGGCACCGAGGCGGGGCTCGTGGGGGCCGCCGCGCTCGCGCTCGAGAGCACGCGGCGGAGCGTCGCCTAGTGGTGGTCCGCCTCCGAACGCGGTGCCCGGAACGGCGGGCCCGGATGACCGCCATGCGGCGTCCTCGGTCGGGGCAATGGCGCTGCCATTGCACCCTCCCTGCGTCCTTGCCTGGCGGCCCCCGAACCTCGCCGTTCCAAGCCCCACGTCCGGAGCCGAACCACTGATGCCCGGCCGCCTGATCGTCTGCCCGACGCCGATCGGCAACCTCGAGGACGTCACGCTGCGCGTCCTCTCGGCGCTGCGCGAGGCGGACCTGATCGCCTGCGAGGACACGCGCCGCACGCGCACGCTGCTCGACCGCTACGGCGTCTCGAGCGAGCTGGTGAGCTACCACGAGCACAACGAGCGCGAGCGCGCGACCGAGCTCGTGCGGCGCATGCAGAGCGGCGTGAACGTGGCGCTCGTGTCCGACGCCGGCATGCCGCTCGTCTCCGACCCCGGCTTCCTGCTCGTGCAGGCGTGCGTCGCCGCGGGGCTCGCGGTCGAGGTGCTGCCGGGGCCGAGCGCCGCGCTCGCCGCGCTCGTCGCCTCCGCGCTGCCGGCCGAGCGCTGGCGCTTCGCCGGCTTCCTGCCGCGCAAGCGCGGCGAGCTCGAGCGCGCGTTCGGCACGCCCGAGACGCTCGTCGCGTTCGAGTCGCCGAAGCGCGTCGCCGCCTCGCTGGCGGTGCTCGCCGAGGTCGATGCCGAGCGGCCGGTCGCCGTCTGCCGCGAGCTGACGAAGCTGCACGAGGAGATCGTGCGCGGCACGGCCGCGGAGCTGGCGGCGCGCTACGCGGAGGAGTCCCCGCGCGGCGAGGTCGTGCTCGTCGTCGGCGCGGCCCCGGAGGTCGACGCTCCGCTCGCCCCGGCGCTCGATGCCCTGCAGCGGCTCGTGGACGCGGGCGCCAAGCCGCGCCCGGCGGCGACCGTGGTGGCCGAGCTGACGGGCGTGCCGGCGAACGCGCTCTACAAGGCGCTGACGGACGCACGGGCCGAGTAGCCTCCGCGCCTGTGTCCTACTACGTCACGACCCCGATCTACTACGTCAACGCGCAGCCGCACCTGGGCCACGCGTACACGACGATCGCGGCGGACGTGCTGGCGCGGCACATGCGCCAGCGGGGGGAGGAGGTCTTCTTCCTCACTGGCACGGACGAGCACGGCGAGCCGGTCGCGCTCGCGGCTGAGCGCGAGGGCGTGACGCCGAAGGAGCTGGCCGACCGCAACGCCGCGCGCTTCGAGGCGCTGATGCCGCAGCTCGAGGCGAGCAACGACTTCTTCATCCGCACCTCCGACCCGCGCCACGCCGAGCGCGTGCAGCAGGTGATGCAGCGCGTGCACGACAACGGGCACACGTATCTCGGCACGTACGAGGGCTGGTACTGCCCGCGCTGCGCCGACTTCAAGTCCGAGAACGAGATCGGGCCCGACACGACGTGCCTCATCCACAGAATCCCGCTCGACCGCGAGCAGGAGGAGAACTGGTTCTTCCGCCTGTCGACGTTCCAGGAGCCGCTGGAGAAGCTGTTCGCCGAACGGCCGGACTTCGTCCTGCCCGCCGCGCGCTTCAACGAGGCGCTGTCGTTCGTCACGCAGGGCCTGCGCGACGTCTCGCTCTCGCGCGGCAAGCTCACGTGGGGCGTGCCGGTGCCGTGGGACCCGAACCACGTCTTCTACGTGTGGTTCGACGCGCTGCTCAACTACTACACGGCGCTCGGCTTCGCGCGCGACGCCGATGGCGAGGACCTGACGAAGACGTTCTGGCCCCCGTCGGTGCACCTGATCGGCAAGGACATCCTCAAGTTCCACGCGATCTACTGGCCGGCGCTGCTGATGGCCGCCGGGCTGGAGCTGCCGCGCCGCCTGTGCGTGCACGGCTTCCTGCTGATGGACGGCGAGAAGATGTCGAAGTCGCTCGGCAACGTGCTCGACCCGTTCGCGGTGATGGAGCAGTTCGGCACCGATGCGCTGCGCCACTACTGCTTCCGCGAGGTCTCCTTCGGGCAGGACGGCTCCGTCTCGACGGCGGGCTTCGAGGCGCGCTACGAGTCCGAGCTCGCGAACGACTACGGCAACCTGGCGAGCCGCACGCTCGCGATGATCGCCCGCTACCGCGAGGGAAGGGTGCCGCAGGCGTCGTTGGATCCGGAGCTGATCGCGTCGTTCGACGGGCTCGCGGGGGAGGTCGCGGAGCTGCTCGACCGCGCCGAGCTGAGCCTCGCGCTCGACGCGGTCTGGCAGCGCGTGCGGCGGCTCAACCGCTACGTCGAGGAGCGCGCGCCGTGGGTGCTGGCGAAGGACCCCGCGCAGGCGGGCGCGCTCGACGAGACGCTCGCGTCGCTCGCCGAGGGGCTGCGGGTCGTGACCGTGCTGCTGTACCCGTACATGCCGGCGAGCACGACGAAGCTGCTCGCGGCGCTCGGGCGTCCGGAGCTGGCCTACACGGGCGCCGCACCGGCGGCGACCGGCTGGGGCGGCGAGGTCGCATCGCTCGAGCCGCTGTTCCCGAAGCAGATGACCGGCGGAGCGGCGCGATGATCGACAGCCACACCCATCTCACCTCCTGCGCGCCGCCGCCCGAGCAGCTCGTCGCCGACGCCGAGCGGGTCGGCGTGCGGCGGATGCTGACGGTCGGGACCGACGGCGACTCGTGCCGCGCGGCGCTCGCGATCGCGGAGGACCACCCGCAGGTCTACGTCGCGGTCGGGCGCCACCCGAACCACGCGACCGGCTTCGACGCCGCCGACCTCGCCGAGCTGCAGGCGCTCGCCGCGCACCCGCGCTGCCGCGCGATCGGCGAGACCGGCCTCGACTTCTTCCGCGACGCCGCGCCGGCGGCCGACCAGGCCCGCGCCTTCTCGGCGCAGATCGGGCTCGCGCGCGAGACCGGCAAGCCGCTCGTGATCCACACGCGCTCGGCCGACCAGGAGACGCTCGACCTGCTCGGCGCCGAGGCCGGCGACGTGCGCGTGATCCTCCACTGCTTCTCGATGCCCGACCGGCTCGACGAGTGCGTCGCGCGCGGCTACTGGATCTCGTTCGCCGGCAACCTGACGTATCCGCCGAACGGCGCGCTGCGCGCGGCAGCGGCGCGCGTGCCGGACGATCGCGTGCTCGTCGAGACCGATGCGCCGTACCTCACCCCGCAGGCCGTGCGCAAGGAGCGCAACCAGCCGGCGAACGTCACGCTGACGGCCGAGGCGCTCGCCGCCGAGCGCGGCGTCGCGTACGAGCAGCTCGAGGCGCAGGTCGAGCGCAACGCCGCCGAGCTGTTCGGCTGGTGAACGGGCGGCGGGAGCGAGAGTCGGGCGCGACGGAGGCAGGCGCCGCCGTGGGCGGGCCGGGCGAGCTGCCGACCCAGCCCTCGCTGCGCCGCCTGCGCGCGTTCGGCGTGAGACCGAAGCGGGATCTCGGGCAGAACTTCCTGATCGACTCGAACATCCTCGACGTGATCGCGCGCGCGGCCGAGCTCGGCGCGGACGACGTCGTGCTGGAGATCGGCGGCGGGCTCGGGGTGCTGTCGGAGCACCTGGCGGCGCGCGCGGCGCACGTGCACGTCGTGGAGCTCGACCGCTCGCTGGAGCCGGCGCTGCGCGACGCGCTCGACGGCTTCGACAACGCCTCGCTCCACTTCGCCGACGCGATGGCGCTCGACCTCGCCGCGCTGCGGCCGGCCCCGACGAAGGTCGTCGCCAACCTGCCGTATGGGATCGCGGCCGGCGCGATCCTGCGCACGGTCGAGGAGCTCCCGAGCGTGACGAGCTGGGTCGCGATGGTGCAGAAGGAGGTCGGCGAGCGCCTCGCCGCGCCGGCCGGCACGTCCGCGTACGGGGTCCCGTCGGTGCTCGCGCAGCTCGCGTGCGACGTGCGCGTCGTGCGCGGGATCTCGCGCCAGGTCTTCTTCCCGGTGCCGAACGTCGACTCGGTGCTCGTCGGCCTGGAGCGGCGCGGCGTGGCGCCCCCGCCCGCGCTGCGCGCATTCGTCCAGGGCGCGTTCGCGCACCGTCGCAAGGCGCTGGCTCGCTCGCTCGCGCTCGCCGGCGTGGCGTCGCGCGACGACGTGCGGGCCGCGCTCGAGGCGCTCGGGGAGCCGGCCGACGTGCGCGCCGAGCGGCTCGCGCCGGCGCGGCTGCGCGAGCTGTGGGAGACGGTCCGGCAGGCGCGCGCGACCGGCGAGCCGGAGGCCGGCGCATGACGCTCTACGCGCTCGCCCCCGGCAAGGTGAACCTCTGCCTGTTCCTCGGCGCGACGCGCGCGGACGGCCTGCACGAGCTGGCGTCCGTGATCGAGCCGCTGTCGCTCGCCGACGAGCTGACGCTCGAGCCGCTGCCCGGCGGGGCGCTCGTCGCGGCGGCTCCCGGCGTCGGCGATGCGGGCTGCTCGGCCGGCGAGGATGAGATCGTCTGCGCCGGCGTGGAGGGACCGAACCTCGCCGGCGAGGCGCTCGCCGCCTACCGTGCGGCGAGCGGGTGGGAGGGCCCGCCGCTGCGGCTGACGATCGTCAAGCGCGTGCCGGTCGCGGCCGGGATGGGCGGCGGCTCGGGCGACGCGGCAGCCGCGCTGCGGCTCGCCGCGCACGCCGCGGGACGGCCTGACGACCCGCTGCTCGCGACGCTCGCCCCGCGCCTCGGCGCCGACGTCCCGTCGCAGGTCGCGCCCGGCCCGGTGCTCGTCGGCGGCGCCGGCGAGGACGTGCGCCCGCTGCCGTCGCTGCCCCCGCACGGCGCGCTCGTGCTGCCCTCGCCGCGTGCGCTCGCGACGCCGGACGTGTTCCGCGAGGCCGACCGCCTCGGGCTGCCGCGCGACGCTGCGGAGCTGGCGGAGCGTCGCGCGGCGCTCGACGCCGCACTCGCGCCGCCCGCCGCAGGTCCGCTGCCCGCGGGCGGCGGACCTGCGCCCGTCCTCCCGCTCGAGCTGATCGTCAACGACCTCGAGCCGGCGGCGCGCTCGCTGTGCCCGTGGATCGACGGCGCGCTCGCGGCGGCCCGCGCGGCGGGCGCCGACCATGCACTCGTGTCCGGCTCGGGCCCGACCGTCGTCGGGCTCTTCTGGGGCGACGACGGGCCCGCCGCGGCCCAGCAGGCCGCGGCCGCGCTGCGCACTGGCTTCCCCGGCGCCACGGGCGTGCGCCCGGTCGACGCCGCGTTCGCGCAGGTCCGCGGCGTATGGCACGATGACGGCCGCCCATGAGCCACGACGCGGTCACACAGCTCGTCGCCATCTGCGCCGGGATCGCCGGCGCCGCAGCCTTCGTCGGCCTGGTGATGGTGCCGGTCGTCTCCTCCTACCAGCGCGCGTGGGAGCGGGTCGTCGCCGGCCTGCTGTCGCTGTGGGTGCTCGGCGCGTTCGTCGGCCTCGGCGTGCTCGCCGGCGCCGCCGTCATCTACTACTGGCCGCGGCTCTTCTGAGCCCGGCTCACGGCCTGTGTAACACAGGAACTGTGAGGCTGTGCTACCGTCGTCGGCGTGAAGAACATCACGGTCACGGTCCCCGACGACGTCTACCGCGAGGCGCGCGTCCGCGCCGCCGAGCGCGGCAGCTCGGTCAGTGCACTCGTCGGCAGCTTCCTCCGCTCGCTGTCGGACGACGAGACGGAGTTCGCTCGTCTGGAGGCCCAGCAGCGAACGGTCCAGCAGCGGATCGGCGACTTCCGCGCACGCGACCGCCTCGACCGCGACGAGCTGCACGAGCGTGCGGTTCGCTGACACGAACGTCCTCCTCTATGCGATCTCACGGGATCCGGAGGAGCAGGCGAAGGCGCAGCGGGCGAACGAGCTGCTCAAGGGACGGGACCTGGCGCTCTCGGTCCAGGTCCTGCAGGAGTTCTACGTGCAGGCGACGCGCGCGAGTCGACCGGATCGGATCGCTCACGACGACGCCGTGGAGCTGATCGAGTCCTTCCAGCGCTTCTCCGTCGCCCCGATCACGGCGGACGTGATGCATGCAGCGCTGGCGACGCGTGATCGCTTCCAGATCTCCTACTGGGATGCGGCGATCCTCGAAGCCGCTCGCTCGCTCGGATGCGAGGTGGTGCTGTCGGAGGATCTCGGCGACGCGGTCGACTACGCCGGCGTGCGCGTCGAGGACCCGTTCCGCGAGCGCTGACTCTGCTGTCGACGCTCCCCGCTGTGGCGGGCGCGAGCCGGGGGCGCCGTACAATCCGATGATGTCCTCGCAAACGCGCGGCGAGCCGGCCTCCGTGCCCGACCTGCGGGCGCTCGAGGCGATCACGGAAGCGGTCGCTGCCGGCGCCGGCCTGCCCGAGATCGTGCGTGCCGCTGCGCGCGCGCTCGACGCGAGCCTCGTGCTGATCGACCGCACGAGCGTCGTGCTCGCCGTCGCCGCGCGCTCGCCGGCCGAGGAGCGGGCGCTGCTGCGCGAGGCGGAAGGCGTCGAGCGCGTCGAGCTGCGCGTGGCCGACACGGCCGTCGGTCAGCTGCGGCTGCGAGGGCGCGAGGGCTCCCCCGACCCGGCGTTGCTGCGGTTCGTCACGACGCTCGTCGCCTCCGAGGTCGAGCGCGTGCGCGGCCCCGAGCGCGCCTCCGAGGCGGCTGCGGCCGAGTTCCTGCACGCCGTGCTCGCACGCGAGATCGCCGACCGCGACGACCTCGTCGCGCGCGGCAAGGAGCTCGGCATCGCGCTCGACCGCGGCGGCAGCGTCGTCGTCGTGCGCGCGCATGCCCGCACGACGGTCGAGGACGACTGGCGCACGCGGCTGCTCGCGCTCGCCGAGCGCGGCGCGCGCTCGATCGCCCCCGGCGCGATCGCCGCCGCCACCCGCGAGGGCGATGGCGACGAGGTCGTCGTGCTCGCGTCCGACACGGACGGCGAGGCGGGGCGGCGCGTCGCCGCGACCGTCCTGCGCGAGCTGGAGGCGAACCTCAGCGGCTTCGCCTTCGCGGTCGGCCGCAGTCGCGTCGCGCGCGACCCGGTCGACCTCCACCGTGCCGGCAACGAGGCGCTGCTCGCCGCCAACGTCGTCGAGGGAGATCAGGACGAGGCGCTGCTCGCCTACGACGACACCGGCACCTACCAGCTGCTGCTGCCGCACATGAGCGATCCCGCCGAACTGCGCCGCTTCTACGACGAGACGGTCTCGAAGCTCGTCGCCTACGACGAGCAGTACGAGACGTCGGATCTCGTCGGCACGCTCGAGACGTTCCTCGAGTGCGACGGGAACGTCAACGCGACCGCGGCGCGCCTCATCACGCACCGTCACACGGTTCGCTACCGCTTCGAGCGCGTGCGCGAGATCACCGGCCTCGACGTCAACTCCACCGACGGCCGCGAGAAGCTGTCGTTCGGCTTGAAGGCGATGCGCGTGCTCGGCATCGCCGCGCCGCGCGGCCCGGCGTCCGAGCGTGGCGTCGCCGCCGGTCGGGTACGCCGCGAGGCGACCGAGCGGCCCGCGCCGCCGCGCCGGCCGAACGGGTGAGCGGGTGGTCGGCGACGCGCTGGACGAGCAGTCGGAGTGGCGTGCAGACGCGTCCGGACACGCGTCCGTCGCGCACCTGATCGACCGTCGCGGCCACTGTCGCCTCGCCTACGAGCCGATCGGGGACCTGGCACGCGGGACGATCTGCGGCTACGAGGCGGTCGAGCGCTTCCCGGACGCCGTCACGCCGGAGGCATGGCGCACGGAGGCGCTGCGGCGCGGCCTCCAGCCGGACGTCGACGCGTTCGTCGTCGGCTCGGTCCTGCAGGCGCGCGAGAGCCTTCCGGACGGCTGCTTCCTGACGGTCAACATCCGCCCGGCGGCGTTGGTGCGCGAGCCGGTGCGACGTGCGCTCGCCCGCGCCGAGACGCTCGACGGGCTCATCGTCGAGCTGGTGCCGCGCCTCGCCCGGCGCGACGAGGGGCGCTTCGTCGCGGCCGTCGGCGAGCTGCGCGGCGCCGGTGCTCGCTTCGCAGTCGACCACGTCGGCGGCGAGGACGGGGTGCTGCGGTTCGTGGGGCTCGTGCGCCCCACGATGGCGAAGCTGGACGCGGCGCTCGTCGCCGATCTCCATCGCGAGCCGGCGAAGCGCGCGCTGCTGTACGAGATCGAGCGCATCGCGACGCGCTTCGGCACGACGCTCGTCGCGCTGGGCGTCAGCCGGACGGAGGAGCTGGACGCGCTGCTGCGGTTGCGCGTGCCGCTCGCGCAGGGCCCGCTGATCGGCGTGCGCGCGAAGACGCTCACGCCGATCGCGTTCGCCCTGAGCCGCTACGTGCGCGAGCGGGGTGCGGCGATGCTCGCGCCGGGTTCGCTCGCGCCGCTCGTCGAGGCGGCGCCGGCGGTTGCGAGCGACGATCGGGCGGCGGCGGCGTTCGCAGCCGAGCCGCGATTGGAGTGGGTGGTGGTGCTCGACGCGCGCGGGCGGCCGGTCGGGCTGCAGCAGCGGGAGGCCTGCCGGCGCGGCGACCCGCCGATCGCAGAGCCGCTCGTCGTCGGCGCGACGAACGGCCTGGCCGAGGTGGCTCAGCGCGCGATGCTGCGCCCTGCGGCGACGCGCTTCCACCCGCTCGTGTGCTGCGACGCCGGCGGCGCCTACGCGGGCATCGTCGAGCTCGAACGGCTCGTCGAGGCGCTTGCGCACGCCGCCGACGTTCCGCCCGAGGGATGACGGCGCTACTCGACGTCGCGGATGTGAGCGCGGACCGCCTCGATCAGGTCGTCCGGCACGTGCTCCATGCCGTGATCGTCGTGCGCATGACGCGCCACCTGCGCGAGCACCCCGGCCTCGCTCTCGGCCTCGAAGCGCGCGGTGCAGTCGGGGACGACCACCGCGCAGCGGAACTCCTTCATCCTGCCTCCTCTCCGGCGGGAGCGGGACATCCTACGGGCGCGCGACCGCGTGTGCGCGGGTTCGGCTGACCTCGTCGGGTCTACTCAAAAGATCAGTAGTCTCGCGGGCGTCGGCCGTCAACGAGTCCTGGAGAGCATCACGATGGAGGGAAGGTTCGTTCGCGCTGTGACGTTGTCGGCACTGCTGTGTGTGATCACGGCGTCGTCGGCGTCGGCGGACCCGATTCGCGTGCAGAGCACGACGGACACCGTCGATGCGGGTCTGGTCGACGGTCTGCTCAAGCCGCTCTACGCGCAGGCGCACCCGGGGGACACGCTCCAGTACACGGCGGTCGGCACGGGCAGAGCGCTCGACAATGCGAAGAACGGGCTCGGAGACGTCGTCATCACGCACGCGCCGACGCTGGAGCAGCAGTTCGTCACCGACGGCTGGTCGCTCGAGTCGGCCGGTCGCGCGATCTTCTACTCCGACTACGTGATCGTCGGTCCCACCGGCGACCCGGCGGGGGTCAGGCTGACGGCGCCGCACGACGCGATCTCGGCGTTGGAGGCGATCGCGACCGCCGGCAGCGGGGGCACGGCGACGTTCGTCTCGCGCGGCGACAACTCCGGCACGAACGTGCAGGAGCAGCTGATGTGGGGCCTCACGAGCACCGTCGCCAAGCAGGCCGCGAGAAACGCGAATGGTGCAGCGGGTCGCTTCGAGCCGAGCGACGGCGTCGGCGGGTACCCGGCGTGGTACGTCCAGTCGGGCAAGGGCCAGGCCGGCAACCTGGGGGACGCCGACGTGTGCGCGACCGCGAACGGGGGCTGCTACACGATGGTCGATCGCGGCACCTACAACCGGCTGCTCGACAGCGGGACGATCACGCACCTCGCGATCGTCAGCCAGAGCAACGCGGCCGAGGCGCGCGGCGGCAAGGACCTGCTCGTCAACCCGTTCAGCGTCTACGTCGTGAACCCGGCCAGAGTCGGCGGCGTCGACGTCGCGGCGGCGCAGCGATTCGTCGACTTCCTCACCTCGCGGCAGTTCCAAGATGCCGTCGACACGTATCCGACGACGACCGACCCGGCGTTTCACGCCGACGCGTTCCCGTCGGTGGCGCTCACGTCGCCGTTCGCGGCGACGGCGAGCGCCGGGGCCCACGTGACGCTGAGCCTGCGACTCGCCAACCGCCAGCCGGGCGCGCCGGTCGTGAACGGCATGCCGGTCCAGCTGCAGCAGTCGACGGACGGCGGGAGAAGCTGGGCCGACGCCGGCGGACCGCAGACGACGGACGCCTCCGGCGCCGTCACGTTCACGCCCACGATCGCGAGCACGACGACCTACCGCGTGAGCCTCGGGCGCTTCCAGGCCACGAGCTGGAACGCCTTCAGCCCGAGCACGCAGGACCTCGGCGTCGTCAGCGTCGTCGCCCCGCCGGCGCCGAGATCGCTCGTGGACCACACGAAGCCGACGGTGCGCAGGCTCGCGCTGACGCGCACGCGGCTGACGCTGACGATCAGCGAGCCGGGCACGGTCAAGGCGACGATCGCGAAGCGCACGGTGCGCCACGTGAGGCGCCACGGGCGCTTGCGCTTCGTCGTGACGTTCAGGACGGTCAGGAGCGCGACGCGCAGAGCCGCGAAGGCCGGCGTCGTCACGCTGCAGTGGCAGCGCAAGCTTCCCGCGGGCACGTATCGCGTCACGCTGCGGGCGACCGACCTCGACGGCAACGTCCGTGTCGAGCGGGTGGCGCTCAGGATCACCGCGGACAGGTCGATTCGTCGCTGACTCGGATCACCGTTCCCGCTCGCGTGATCGCCGGGCGGGGCGGCGCCCCTTCCCGATGCCTCCAGCTCGCCTCCCACTCCCTGCTCCGACCGCTCGGCGGGTGCTGGCGGTGGGCGCGAGCGCAGCGGCGCTGGCCCTGTCGTCCGCGCCCGCGGGAGCGAGCGGGGGCGTGCGCACGACGGTCAACGGCGACCCCGGTCCCTATCTGCCGCTCGCCCTGTTGCACGACAACGTCGACGTGCAACGCACCACGCTGGCGACGACGCGCAAGCCCAGCGGCCAGGAGGTGTCCGAGCGCCACGGCGGCACGTCGGCCAGACGGCTCGTCGAGCTCGCCGGCCTCGACCCCGCGCACGTCATCACGATGGCGATCGACCGGCCGAACGCGACGGCGGGAGCTGTCGTGCTGACGAGATCGGAGATCGTCGACGGCTTCGTTGGAGATCCGCGCGGGATCCACGAGGCGACGTTCGACCCCGACTACAACCTCGATCCCCTCACCAGGCTCGGCACCGAGGTGCACTTCTTCCGGCCGCTGAGGGACGATCTCGACGTGAACCAGCTCGATGCCCTCGATCCGCCGACCGGCGCCGACCTCGTCGTCCATCTCACGACGCTCGGGCCCAGGCTGGTCGTCTCGGCGAGCGCCGACCGCATGCAGGCGCCGTCCGGGGCGTCGATCCATTTCACCGCCAAGGTCGACCCGCCGAGCCCCGGCGCGACGTTCACGTGGGACTTCGGCGACGGCGACACTACGACCGGCGCCGCCGAGATCGACCATGCGTACGCCGCGGCGCAGAGCTACGTGGCCACGGTCACGGCGCTCACGAGAGACGGCGGCAGCGGCGCTGGGCTCGTGCGCGTCCAGGTCGGCACGCCGAGCGACGGCGGCGGCGGGGGGACGAGCGGGGGCGGTGGGGGCGCCACCGGCGCCGGTGGCGGCAGCGGGAGCCGCGACGCGCCGTCCGAGGGGCCGGCGCACGGTGGCGCGAAGCGATCCGGCGGGCGGCGCCGTGCGCAGGGACGCGCGAGCGCGCGAGCAGTGGCGCACGCGCAGCACGGTCGCCAGACGGCTTCCGTCCCAGAGCCGGCCGATCCGAGCGCGGCGCGCAGTGCGGGCGTGGTGGGCGCCCCGATCCCGCGGGGTGCCGGGCCTGCGACCCCGTCCGGGGCGGTCGCAGAGGCTGTGCGCCGCGCGCGAGCGGCGCCGCTTACGGGCGGGCGCCACCCACTCGGCGCGACATCGACGGCGTCCGCCAACCGCGTCTCCGGCGTGCTGCTCGCCTCCGACGGCGCGTCCCTCCGCACCGCCGCCGGCCTCGTGGCGACGCCCGACGACGCGCGTGCACGCCGCGACGCCGCCGCGCGCGCCACCGCGTCGCCGTCGCAGCCGCTGAGCTGGTGGCTGCTCGCCGGGCTCGGCCTCGTGCTGCTGCTCGGCCTCGGCGTCGCGCGCGAGTCGGGGCTGCACCTGACGAGCCGCCTGGGTGCGTCGTGATCGTGCTCGCGTCGGTCGAGAACGTCGTCTTCGACGCCGCGAACGCGCTGCGGATCCCGGTGCTGGTGCTCGCGCTGCTCGCGCTGGCGGTCGTGCTCGTCGAGCTGGGGGCGCTCGCGGCCGAGCTGCTGCGGCGCCGCCGTCACGACGACGCCGCGCTGGAGCAGGCTGCCGGCAATGCGGCCGCGGCGCTGTCCGGCGGCGACCGCGCCGCCGCGCAGACGGCGCTGCGCGGCGTCGTCTCGGGAGAGCGGATGCAGCGCGCGGTCGACCGCATCCTGCGGCAGGCGGCGACGTCCGGCGGCGCGAACGCGCTCGCGAAGACGCTCGCCGACTACGACCTCGAGTCGCTGCGGCGGCTCGAGCGCACGCGGCTGCTCGTGCGCGCCGGCCCGGCGCTCGGGCTGATGGGGACGCTGATCCCGCTGTCGCCGGCGCTCGCCGGGCTCGCGAGCGGCAACGTGACGCAGCTCACGGACAACCTGCGGGTCGCGTTCAGCGTCACCGTGCTGGGGCTGATGATCGGCGCGATCGCGTTCGGGATCTCGCTCGTGCGCGACCGCCTCTACGCACAGGACCTGTCCGACCTCGAGTTCCTGGCGGCCAGCGTCGAGGCTGTCGGCGCGGTGCCGGCGGAGGCGGTCGCGTGATCCGCGTCACGCCGCGCGCGCAGCGCCACGCCGATCGCGCCGGCGACCCGCTCGACGGGCTCGTGAACATGTTCGACATCGGGATCGTGCTCGCGGTCGCGTTCCTGCTCGCGACGCTCCAGTCGGTCCACCTGACCGACCTGCTGACGAAGAGGGACGTCACGCTCGTGCGACAGACCGCGGCCGGGGAGGCGATCATCGTCAAGCGCGGCGACCAGCTCACGACGCTCAGACTCACGCAGCGGCGCGCCGCCGGCAGCGGCGCGCGCGTCGGCTCGGTCTACCGCCTCGCCGACGGCCGCCTCGTCTACGTCCGCAGACCCTGAGCCGTGCAGCAGCTGCTCGACGGCCTGCGCCAGGCGCTCGACCTCGTCCTGCACGGCGACGCCGCGCTCGTCGCGACGACGCTGCGGACGCTGCGGATCGGGCTGGAGTCGACAGCGATCGCGGCCCTGCTCGGGCTGCCGGCCGGTTGCGCGCTCGGGCTCGCGCGCTTCCGCGGCCGCGGCCTGCTGCTCGGCGTCTTCAACGCCGGGATCCGCACGCCGCCGATCGCGCTCGGGGTGCTGCTGTGGCTGCTGCTGTGGCCCGACTCGCGCTGGGGCGGCGGGCCGCTCTCCGGCCTCGGCTGGATCTACACGCTCGACGCCGTGGTCCTCGCGCAGACGCTGCTCGTGCTGCCGATCGTCGTCGCGCTGACCGCGGCGGCGGTGCAGCGCGTGCCCGAGGGTCTGGTCGACCAGGCGCGCGCGTTCGGCGCCCCGGCGTGGCGCCGCGGCACGCTCGCGCTGCGCGAGGCGCGCGTCGGCGTGCTGGCCGCGCTGATCGCGGCGCTCGGCACGGCGATCGCGTCGGTCGGTGCGATCCTCGTCGTCGGATCCCAGCTCGGCAGCGCGACGCTCGCGACGGCGGCCCTGAACCGCTGGAACGGCGGCGGCCAGGACGCCGCCTCGGTCGCGTACGGCACCGTCCTGCTCGGCATGTTCCTCGTCCTCGCCGCCGCCCTGACCACGATGCAGCACCGCCGCAGCGGATGGATCCCGGGTCGCGCGTCCTGAGCGCTGCGGGGCTCGTCGTCGCCCGCGGCGACCGCGTCCTGCTCGACCGGCTCGACCTCGAGCTGCGGCGCGGCGAGGTCGTCGCGGTGCTCGGCCCCAACGGCGTCGGCAAGTCGACGCTGCTGGCGGTGCTCGCCGGGCTGCTGCCGGCGGCCGGCGGCCGGATCGAGCGTCACGGGCGCGTCGCGGCGGCGCTGCAGGCGCCCGCGCTCGCGCGGCGCAGCGTGCGCGCCAACGTCGAGGCGGCGCTTGCCTGGTGGGGCGTGCCGCGCGCCGAGCGCCGTGCGCGCGCCGAGCAGGCGCTCGCGCGCCTCGGCGCCGAGCGCCTCGCCGAGCGCGCAGCCGGCGAGCTGTCTGGGGGCGAGGCGCGGCGCGTGCACCTCGCGCGCGCGCTCGCGCTCGGCGCCGACGCGCTGCTGCTCGACGAGCCGTTCGCCGGCCTCGACGCGCCCACGCGCGGGGAGCTGCTGCACGACACCGCGTCGGCGCTGCGCGACCCCGGCCGCGCGACGCTGCTCGTGCTGCACGATCGCGCCGAGGCATGGGCGCTCGCCGACCGGCTGCTCGTGCTGCTCGACGGCCGGCTCGCCGCGCAGGGCCCGCCGCCGCACGTGCTCGAGCGGCCGCCGAGCATCGACGTCGCCGCCTTCCTCGGCTTCAGCGGGCGAATCCGCGAGCGCGACGGGACGATTCGCTGCGTGCGCCCCGCGCAGGTCGCGCTCGACCCCGCCGGCGAGCTGACCGGCACGGTGCGCCGCCGCATCCCGGAGGAGGACGGCGTGCTGTGCGAGGTCGAGCTCGACGACGGGCGCGTGCAGGTGCGCGCGCCGCATCCCGGACCGGCCGAGGGCGAGGCCGTGCGGCTGCGCGTCGAGGCGGGCGTGCGCTTCCGGGAGGCGGACTGACCGTGCGCTTCGTGCTCGAGCTGCTCGCGCAGGCGTTCGACCGCGTGGCTCACGGCGACGCGGCGCTCGTGGCCACCGCGTGGCGCACGCTGTGGGTCGCGTTCGCCTCGACCGCGCTCGCGCTCGGGCTCGGGCTGCCGCTCGGGCTGCTGCTGGCCGACGCCCGCTCGCGCGGGCGCCGCGCCGCGCTCGTCGCCGCGAACGCCGGCCTCGGGCTGCCGCCGGTCGTGCTCGGCATCTATCTCGCGCTGCTCCTGCTGCCCGGCTCGCCGCTCGGTGTGCTGGCGTGGACGAACACGCTCGACGCCGTCGTGCTCGCGCAGACGCTGCTCGCGCTCCCGCTCGTGACGGCGCTGACGGCCGCTGCCGTGCACGCGCTGCCCGCCGGCCTGCTCGACCAGGCGCGCGCGTACGGTGCCCGCCGCGGGCAGCTCGCGCTGCTCGCGCTGCGCGAGGCGCGCGTCGGCGTGCTCGCGGCGGTGATCGCCGCGCTCGGCTCGGCGGTCGCCGAGGTCGGCGCCGTCGTGATCGTCGGCGGCAACATCCGCGACCAGACGAACACGCTCGCCTCGACGGTCCTGCTCGACCTCTCCGCGGGCGACCCGGCCGGCGCGACCGCCGACGCGCTCGTGCTGCTCGCGATCGTGCTCGCGCTCGGCCTCGTGCTGACCGTCGCACAGCAGCGCGGCGTCCGCGCACGCCGCCGCGTCCCGAGCGGCGCGGCCCGATGAACGGCGAGCCGATCGACCGCCGCACGCTCCTGCGCACCGGAGTCGGCGCACTGCTCGGCGCCGGCGCCGCGAGCGCGCTGGCGGCGTGCGGCAGCGGCGGCGACTCCGGTCCGCACGCGCGCGCGGTCGCGCGGCGCAGCATCGCGATCGACTACGCCTCCTACTACCCGCCCGTCGCCGACCTGCGCCGGCTCGTCGAGCGGCGTGCGCACGCCCGCGGGGCCGCGATCACGTTCAGCGACGACGCGGCCGGGGTGGAGGCGCAGCACGCGACGCTGCGAACGTGGACCGGCCCGCGCGGCGGCTTCCGCGCGATCGTCGTGGCGCCGTTCGATGCCGCCGCGGTCGCACCGCTCGCGCGCGCCGCGCTCGCGCGCGACGTCCAGGTCGTCTCCTACCTGACGCCGCTGCCGCAGCAGACCGCGCGCATCGTCGCGGACCCCGCCCGCTGCGGGCGCCTGCTCGCGCGCGACGTCGCCGGCTGGGCCGCGCGCTCGCTCGGCGACCACGCGCAGGCGCTGCTCGTGCGCCCGCCCGCGCGCCCCGCCGTCCCCGATCCGGTCGCGCCGCTCGCGCCGGTCGCCGAGCGGGCACTGCTCGACGAGCTCGCGCGCCGCGCGCCGGGCGTGCAGGCGGTCGCCGCGACCGAAGGTCAGGGCACGGCCGACGCACAGGCCGCCGTCGCACGCGCCCTGCGCGACTACCCGCAGGTGCGCGTCGTGCTCTGCTGGAACGACGCGACGGCCGCCGGCGCCGCTCGCGCCCTCGGCGAGCACCTCCCGGAAGGCGAGCACGCTCGCCGCTACGCCGGCGGCGTCGCGCTCCCCGGGATCGCGACGCGCGCGACGCTCCAGGACTTGCGGCACGGCGGGATCCTGCGCTGCCTCGTCGCGCCACGGCTGCGTGACCTCGCCGACGCGCTCGTGGACCTCCCCTACGGGTTGCTGCAAGGCCGGGCACCGCAGGACGCCCGCGTGCCCGTGCGCGCCCTGAACGCCGAGGCCGGGCAGCTCGTCATGGCCTACGCACGCGATTACCGGCTCGGCTGACGACCGTCCGGCGCTCCGCGACGCGAACGTATGCTGCGCGCGTGCGCGTGAAGAAGGATCTCCTCGTCGGCGAGTGGGCCGTCCTCGCACTGCTGTGCGAGCGCCCCGCGCACGGCTACGCGATCGCCGCGCTGATGGCACCTGCCGGGAACGTCGGCGAGATCTGGTCGCTCAACGAGCAGCTCACCTATCGCGCACTGCGCTCCCTGCAGTCGCTCGGTCTGGTCGAGGTCAGCGCGATCACAGCCGGCGACGCCGCCCCGCGGCGGACCGAGCTCGTCGCCACCACGCAGGCCAAGCGACTCGTGACACGCTGGCTGAGAACGCCGGAGCGCCGCATCCGGGACATGCGCCCCAACCTGCTGCTCAAGATCCACCTCCTGCGCCGCCGCAACCGCTCGACGCTCCCGCTGCTGCACGCGCAGCTCGTACTCCTCGTCGACACGCTCGCGCGACTCGAGGCGGTCGAGTCGTCCGACGTGCAGCCCGCGGCGCTCATCAACGCCTGGCGCCGCGCGACCGCCACCGCGGCGCTCAGCTTCGTGGAAGACACGATCGCCGAGTCCGACGCCTAGCGCCCGGAGCGTGCCGGCGACCGACGGTGCGCGGCTACGGCACTGCGAGCATCACGTCCGACGCCTTCACGATCGCAACGACGCTCGCCCCCTCGGCCAACCCCAACTCGTGGATCGCCTCGACCGTGATCGAGGACACCAGTCGCTGCCCGTTGACGTCGATCTCCACGTTTCCGATCGCCGCGCCCTCGTGAATCCTCGTCACGGTGCCCGAGAGCTGGTTCCGCGCACTCAATCTCATGCTGCCTCCTTGCCGTCACGCCAGGGTTCGGGAACAGCATGCCCGCACGAGCGGCCATCCGAGCCGATCGTGCTCGCGCCCGTCGCTCAGGTCGCGACGGGCGTCGCTGCGCGGCGCCGTTCGGCTGCCGCGAGCATGTTGCGCAGCGCCGGGAGCGTCTCCTCCCAACGGCGCGTCTTGAGCCCGCAGTCGGGGTTGACCCACAGCCGCTCGCGGCCGACGCGCGTCTCGGCCAGCTCCAGCAGCCGCTCGATCTCCTCGATCGACGGGATCCGCGGCGAGTGGATGTCGTAGACGCCGGGGCCGATCTCGTTCGGGTAGGCGTCGGCGCCGGTGCGGGAGAAGGCGTCGAGCACCTCCATGTCGGACCGCGACGCCTCGATCGAGAGCACGTCGGCGTCGAGGCGCACGATGTGGTCCATGATCTCGTTGAACTCCGAGTAGCACATGTGCGTGTGGATCTGGGTGTCCGAACGGGCGGGGGCGACGGTCAGGCGGAAGCAGTCGACCGCCCAGCGCAGGTACTCCTCGCGCTCGCCGCGCTGGAGCGGCAGCCCCTCGCGCAGCGCCGCCTCGTCGACCTGGATCGCGAACGCGCCTGCGCGCTCGAGGTCGCGCACCTCGTCCTGGATCGCGAGCGCGATCTGCGTGCACGTCTCGGCAGCCGGCTGGTCGTCGCGCACGAACGACCACTGCAGGATCGTCACGGGACCGGTGAGCATCCCCTTCATCGGCTTCTCGGTCAGCGACTGCGCGTGGCGCCACCAGCGGACCGTCATCGGCGCCGGGCGCGAGACGTCGCCGTAGAGGATCGGCGGCTTGACGCAGCGCGACCCGTACGACTGCACCCAGCCGTGCTGGGAGAACGCGAAGCCGGCGAGCTGCTCGCCGAAGTGCTCGACCATGTCGTTGCGCTCGGGCTCGCCGTGCACGAGCACGTCGAGGCCCAGCTCTTCCTGCACCTCGACGACATGCGCGATCTGCCCTTCGAGGAAGCGCTCGTAGTCGGCCGGGGTCAGGTGCCCATCGCGCAGGTCGCGCCGCGCGGCGCGGATCTCGTCCGTCTGCGGGAAGGAGCCGATCGTCGTCGTCGGCAGCTCCGGCAGCGCGACGCGCGCACGCTGCGCCGCGTGCCGCTCCGGATGGGGCGCCGAGCGCGCATAGTCGCCCGCTGCGAGCGCGCCGACGCGCCCGCGCACCGCCGGGTCGTTGGTGTGAGAGGAGCTGCGGCGGCTGCTCGTCGCCGCGCGCGCGGGCGCCAGCAGGGTGTCGCGCGGCACCGCGCCGGCCGCGGCGTGCAGCGTGCGCAGCTCGGCGAGCTTCTCGACCGCGAAGGCGAGCCAGCCGCGCACCTCCGGGTCGATCTCCTGCTCGCGCGCCGCCTCGTAGGGGACGTGCAGCAGCGAGCACGACGCGGCGATCGTGACGCGATCGGAGCCGAGCGCGCCGACCGCGGCGTCGACGCGTTCCAGCGCGGCGTCGAGGTCGGTCGCCCACACGTTGCGGCCGTCGACGACGCCCAGCGACAGCCGCGTCGGGCGCTCGCGCAGCAGCGCCAGGGCGGGCGCGAGCTGCGACGGCGCGCGGACGAGATCGAGGTGGACCTCCGCGGCCGGCAGCGCGAGCACGCGCTCCAGCGTCCCGTTGCCGTCGAGACCCGCGAAGTAGGTCGCGAGGCACAGCTCGAGCTCGGGCACGGCGGCGGCGAGCGCCACCCAGGCCGCGACGAAGGCATCCAGCTCGGCGGCGCTGCGGTCGAGCACGAGGCAGGGCTCGTCGATCTGCACCTCGCGCGCGCCGGCATCGTGCAGCTCGCGCAGCAGCTGCTCGTAGGCGGGCACGAGCTGCTCGAGCGCGTCGAGCGGGCGGTCGAGGCCCTTGGAGAGCAGCAGGAAGCTCCACGGGCCGAGCACCACGGGGCGCGTGCGGATCCCGAGATCGGCCGCCTCCGTGAGCTGCTGCAGCCAGTGGCCGGCGCGCAGCGCGAACGCCTGACCGGGGCGCAGCTCGGGCACGAGGTAGTGGTAGTTGGTGTCGAACCACTTGGTCATCTCCAACGGCCGCGCGTCGGCGCTGCCGCGCGCGAGCGCGAAGTAGCTCGCGAGGTCGTCGTCGGTGCGGTCGAGGTCCCCAAAGCGCTCGGGGATCGCGCCGAGCGCCCACGCCGTGTCGAGCACGTGGTCGTAGAGGCTGAAGTCGCCGGAGGGGATCGCGTCGATCCCGGCGAGCTTCGCGCGACGCCAGCTCGCGGCGCGCAGCGCGCGCGCCGTCTGCTGCAGCTGGTCGGCGGCGGTGCTGCCGCTCCAGTACGACTCGAGCGCGTGCTTCAGCTCGCGGTCGGGCCCGATGCGGCGAAGCCCGAGGACGGCGGTGCGTGCCATGGGTCTGCTCCTGTCTCCGTGCGGCCCGTCTCGCGGGGCCGCTGTTTGTCCGGTGCCCCACGCGGAGGTGGGACAGAATCGACAGGTCTTCGGGCTCGGACGCGATCGAGACGACCGCCTTCCCAGGCCGTCCGGCCCAGTGGCGATCGCGTCGTCTCGCGCGTCCCTACCGCTGCGCGTCAGCTCCGGATTTCGAACCGGATTCCCTGACCCGAGGCTCGGGTGCGATCGACTCCGCCAAGGACGATAGCGGTCCGCGCCTGGAGCACGGTCGGCGCGATCCGGCCGAGCACGCGCGTGCCGGGGCTACGGCGTCGGGTCGCGGTTGAACAGGCGCTTCGCCCACACGTATCCGGCCAGCCCGATGCCGACGCTCCAGGCGACGGCGAGGACGCCGTTGTCGCCGATCGGGGTGCCCATCAGCAGTCCGCGCAGGGTCTCGATGACGGGAGTGAAGGGCTGGTGCTCGGCGAACCAGCGCATCCCGGCCGGCATCGAGCCGGTGGGGACGAACCCGCTGCCGAGGAAGGGCAGCAGGATCAGCGGAAGGGGCAGGTTGCTCGCGGTCTCGACGCTCTTGCTGACCATCCCGAGCGCGACCGCCAGCCAGATCAGCGCGAAGGTGATCGTCGCCAGGAGGCCGAGCACGGCGATCCATTCGAGCGGGCCGGCGGACGGCCCGAAGCCGAGGAGCAGCGCCACGCCGATCACGACGGCGATCGCGACCATCGTCTGGATCAGGCTGCCGACGACGTGTCCGGTCAGCACCGAGACACGGGCGATCGCCATCGTCCGGAAGCGGGCGACGATCCCCTCGGACATGTCCATCGCGACCGCGATCGCCGTGCCCTGGGCTGCGCCCGCCACCGCGATCAGGACGATCCCGGGCGTGACGTAGTTGAGGTACTGCGCGCGCCCGCCCGACACGCCGACCAGGCCGGCGCCCATCGTGTCGCCGAAGACGTACACGAACAGCAGCAGCAAGACGAGCGGAACGCCGATCGTCGCGGCGGCCGCGGCGGGGTAGCGGAGCGTGCGGCGGAGGTTGCGCCGCAGCATCGTCGCCGAGTCCTGCAGTGCATACGAGACGGTGCTCATCGTGCGGCCTCCGTGTGGGTGGTGTCGCTGCCGGTGAGTGCGAGGAAGACGTCGTCGAGGTCGGGCATGTGCACGCTCAGGCCGGCGACGGCGATGGACTCGGCGTCGAGGCGGTTGAGGAGCGCCTGCAGCGACGCGACGCTGCCGTCGCTGGGAACCTCGAGCGCCAGCGACTCGTCGCTGCGGGCGGACGCGCCGAGGGCGCGGGCGGCCGCGTCCAGTCCGTGCGGGTCGGCGAGCTCCAGTCGGACGTGCCCGCCGGGCACGAGCTGCTTCAGCTCGTCCGCGGTCCCCTCGGCGACCAGCCTGCCGTGGTCGAGCACGGCGATCCGGTCGGCGAGCCGGTCGGCCTCCTCCAGGTACTGCGTGGTCAGGAAGACCGTGACGCCGCCGGTCACGAGGTCGCGGATGATCTCCCACATCGTGTGGCGGCTGCGCGGGTCCAGGCCGGTCGTCGGCTCGTCGAGGAAGATCAGGCGCGGGGTGCTGACCAGCGTCATCGCCAGGTCGAGCCGGCGCCGCATCCCGCCGGAGTACGTGGCGGCCGGCCGCGTTGCCGCGTCGGTCAGGTCGAAGCGGTCGAGCAGCGCGTCGGCGCGCCGGCGGCCTTCATGCCGCCCCAGGTGGTGCAGGTCGGCCATCAGGATCAGGTTCTCCCGGCCGGTCAGCAGGTTGTCGATCGCCGAGAACTGGCCGGTGACGCCGATCGCCGCACGGACCGCGTCGGGGTCGCGGGCGAGGTCGTGGCCGGCGACGGTCAGCTCGCCGGCGTCGGCGCCGATCAGGGTCGAGAGGATCTGGACGATCGTGGTCTTGCCGGCGCCGTTGGGACCGAGCAGCGCGAAGATCGTTCCCTCGGCGACGTCGAGGTCGACGCCGTCGAGCACGACGTGCTCGCCGAACGACTTGCGCAGGCCGGTCGCCGCGATCGCCGATCGCGGGCGTGTCATGGGAGGTGGCATCGGAGATTCTCCTAGGGGTCTGCTGGTGATCGGTGGCTCGTCAGGGACGTCGGATCACGACGCTGCCGGCGGTCGTGCGAGCGCGCACATCGACGGTCTCGCCCGACGGCTCGGGAGCCTCGGCGGCGTCGAGCGCGTTGTGGACCTTGCCGGCCTTGGCGCGCACGTCGAGCCAGGCGGCGGTGCCCTCGCGAATGCCGACCTCGAGGTCGCCGAGCTGGGTCTCGAGCACGACCGAGCCGCGCATCACCTCGCCCAGCCGCACGTCGCCGTTGGCGGACTTGGCGACGACGCCGGCGTGCGCCACGTCGACGGCGATGCTGCCGTTGGCCGCCTTGAGCCGCAGGTCGCCGCCGGCCACGCCGACCCACGTGTCGCCGTTGGAGTTCTTGATCACGGCGCTGCGGTCGAGCTCGCGCAGGCGCACGTCGCCCGACCCGGCCGTGACCTCGGCGTGGGCTGTCGCACGGTCCACGCCGATGTCGCCGACGCCGCTCTTCAGGCTCAGCGCGTCGGCTCGGTCGAGCTGGATGTGGCCCATGCCGGTCTTGATCCGGCAGTCGCCGAGTCGGCCGTCGCAGCGGAAGTCCGTCAACTGCCCGGCGCCGTCGATGTGCGAGCCGGCCGGCAGCTCGATCGTCACGTCGATCGACCCGAAGCTGCGGCTCAACCAGGAGCGCAGCTTGGGAGCCTTGACGAGCAACTGCTCGTCCGCGTACTCGACGCGGGTCAGCTCTGCGACCTTGACGTCCTCGTCGTTGGACGCGTTGCTGGGGCGCACGTCGACGACGGTGGTGCTGCGGTCGCCGGCGGCGATCCGCACGTCGCCGACGGCGACGTCGATCGTCGCCGAGATCGGTCCGGGAGTGTCGAAGCTCGGCATGGCAGTGTCCTCCTGCAAGGTCAGGTTCGAAGTCGGGTCGTGTGGAAGCCGGATGGCCGGGCGGTCAGCGCACCCAGCCGGTGTAGGCCTCGCCGACCCGGCCGCCGCGCTGTGGCGGGCGGCGGCCGGGATCGTCGCGCGCGAGCGCGGCGGCCGCGACACGGACGAGCCATGCGTTGACCGACAGCCGCTCGCGGCCTGCGGCCTGCTCGACGCCGGCCTTGAGCTGCTCGGGCAGCCGGAGGTTGATGCGCGCCGACGCGCCCTCGTCGCCTTCGGGCGGCGCGAGCGGCGGCGCGGCGCTATGAGCCGGCTCGTCCGGCTCGTCGGCCGGCGCCGGCGTCACGACGAAGTCGGGCTCGCCGGCGCGCAGGCGCAGCTCGACCGAAGCGGGCGCGAGCTCGCGCGTGATCTCGTCCGCGGCCGCCGAGAGCGCATCGAGCAACATCAGCCGGACCGCCGACTCGAGCGGAGCGACCAAGCGCTCGGCAAGCGCGCGGGCGTCCTCGCCTCCGGCGTCAGCGGCGACGGCGAGCTCGCTCCGCAGGTGCTCAACGTATGGCGTCAGATTCATGGCACCACTGTGACATCAAAGTGGCGCCATGTCAAGGCCATAGTGGTGCAAAGGAGGCTCGTACCGCCCTCGGGATGCTCGGCGCGATCGCGTCGAACCCGCGTCGCCTCGGCAAGCCGCTGCGCTTCGAGCTGGAGGACTACTGGTCCGCTCGCCGCGGCCCGTACCGGATCGTCTATCGCATCGAAGACGAGGCACACGCAGTGCTCGTGGTCGCTGTCGCCATCGGGCGGACGTCTACCGGCCGCGGTGAAATGGATCGCAGGCTTGCCTTGCCAGCTACCTGGCCAAACACAATCGCCTGTCACACGGGCGATTTGACCAACTGGCCTCACGGGCCCAAGCTCGAAACAGGATTCCTGCTTACGGCACATCCGCCAGTTGCACGCGGAGCGCTTCGGGCCCTCACACGCCCTGAACCAGGCGACCTGACTCGCCGAGGCACTCCTTGTGGAAGGCTGCGCCGATGCCGTGGGACTGGGGAACCGTTGGGGCCGTCGTCGTTGGCGGCTTGGTGTCTGGTGGTGCGACGCTCGGTACGGCGATCAAGCGCGAATCAATGGTTGCGCGACGAGAGGAGGTTGCGCTGAGTGCTGAGGCCCGCGGGGTGGCTCGGACGATGTCAGCGATGATCGAGCAAACGGGCGATGTCTTCGGCGCTAGTGCAGAGAGCTAGACTCCCTGGGGCTCCCTCTTTGACGTCCCGCGGGCGTCTGACTTCGACGAGGAGCTACGAGTTCTCGGCACGCGTCTAGATGCTGACCAGTGGACGGTCCTGATGAGCGGCTTGCACGCCATCACGACGGCGCGAGCGTTTGAGGAGCAACACGGCGCGTCCGAAATCTCAAAACGCAACTGGCAGATTCTGTGGAGGTCCCGAACCGAGTGTCTGGACGCAGCGAAGATGCTCGCCGACTTCGCCGACAGCATCTTCATAGCGCCGCCGACTCGCTCGCGAGGGACAGCGGTGGTTGCTCGCGCACGGGGTCGCTGGATGCGTTCTGGCGACAGGCATCGAATGAACCGCTGAGCTGAACGGCTTGTACCCGGGACGCCCAGCTCGTCATGGCCGTACTGGGGGGCCGGGACTCGAACCCGGATAGCCGGCTCCAAAGGCGCGGCCGCGGGTTCCCTCCCGTGCCCTCATGTCCCTTGGAATCGGGGATTTCGGCGATTTGAGGGAACCCGGGGGTACAGGAGTTCACGATCTCGGCTGCACAGAGGTTGCACGGAGCGGCTCCTTGCAAGAGCCTCTTCTCCTGACTAGAATCATGGTCATGTCAGAGACGCTTCCGCTGTCGTCCGTCAAGTCGCACCTGTCCGAGCTGGTCGACCGTGTCGAGGATCAGCACGACCGCGTGGTCGTCACGCGCAACGGCAAGCCGGCGGCGGTGCTGATCAGCCCGGACGATCTCGAGAGCCTCGAGGAGACGCTCGCGATCCTGTCTGACCCAGCGGCGATGGATCAGATTCGCGAGAGCGAGCAGGCGATCGCCGATGGCGAGCCGGGCGCGTCGCTCGCCGACGTGCAGGCGCAGCTCGCTCGTCGGCGCGACGCCGCGGTGTGAGCGAGCGGTCGTGGGACGTGCGGGTGATGCCACCCGCACGCCCGCAGTTCGACCGGCTGCCGATCTCGGTCGTCGCCGCGGTCATCGAGACGCTCGGCGCGATCGCCTCCAACCCGCGTCGTCTCGGCAAGCCGCTGCGCTTTGAGCTGGAGGGCTGCTGGTCTGCACGCCGCGGGCCATACCGGATCGTGTACCGCATCGACGACGAGTCGCGCAGCGTGTCGGTCGTCGCCGTCGCGCACCGTGCGGACGCGTATCGGCCGCGCTGAGGGTTAGGCGTGGTGCTCATGGCAGTCCGAAGTCTTCAATAGATTCAACAGTTTGCGACCCATCAGACAAGACGAAGCCGAGAAGATGCGCGATGCGTTGAAGACGATCGCTGGCTACAGGAACGAGTCTGCCTTGCAGGATCGTGCGCAGGCCGCTGCCAGATTGGCGCGGGAGACACTCGACGATCTGGGGCTGTTCGCCGAGAGCCAGCCCGTTCAAGACCTGCAAAGTCCCGAATGACGCGAGTGCTTGAAGACCACGGCGCAGGAGTGCGACCAATGGTCGCGCGGTTTGTGCCATATGTCGAGCACCTCGAGCGTCTCGCGAGGCGAGATCCGCGGACCGCGGTCGACGACCTAGCACCGCATCTCGATGGTGAGGCCGGTCGCCGGCTTCGCGACGTTGTAGCGATAGACGAGCTCCGCACACTCGGCGCGTTCTTCACCGGCGAGGACCTCGCCCGGCGCCTGTTCGAGTTCGTACCGCAGGACCGACGGCGCTTCATCGACCCCGCGTGTGGGTGCGGGGATCTGCTGCTCGCCGCCAGCGCCCGTCTCGATGTCGATACGTCCCTGGAGACGACCCTCGTCCGCTGGAATCGTCGGTTGATCGGTCGGGACCTCGTTCCCGAGTTCGTCCGCGCAGCCCGCGCTCGGCTGGTGCTCGCCGCCTTGCACCGCGGAGCCCGATCGACCACAAGGCGTCGCAACCCGGCTCGCCTGCTTACCAACATCGAGATCGGTGATGGTCGCACTCTGAACCCGGGAGCCGCCGATGCGGTCCTGCTGAACCCGCCCTATGGGCGCGTCGTCGCGCCCGCCGGCTGTACCTGGACGTCCGGCCTCACGACTGAAGCCTCTCTGTTCGTCGACGGTGTGCTGGATCGTTGCCGGCCGGGTGCGCATCTGGCTGCCGTACTGCCAGAGGTCTTGCGTGCTGGTGCTCGCTATGACCGATTCCGGATGGCGGTAGAGGAGCGCCTCTCGGTGCAGACGGTGATCCCAGTGGGTGTGTTCGATGCCCTTACAGATGTCGATGTCTTCCTCCTCACCGGGG
>DASRXW010000020.1:0-78057 GCA_035654055.1 Conexibacter sp. | reverse complement strand
CGACGAGCGCCTCAAGGCGCGCCGCGACGACAAGCAGTTCCAGGCCCGCCTGCGCCGGCTGATGGCCGAGAACCAGCGCGCGCTCGAGCGGCTGGCGCAGTAGGCGGACCGACCCTCGCCGCCTCGCGGCCGGCCCGCCGGTGACGGCCTTTTGACGCGACGGCTCGCCACTGTGGTTGCACGGTATCTAGATGCTTGCGCGGCGCGCCATCATCTGTGCATGCGGGCGATGATGCTGGACGCGCCGGGGCGGCCGCTGCGGGCTGCCAAGCTGCCGGATCCGGCCCCCGGGCCGGGCGATGTCCTGCTGCGCGTGCGCGCGTGCGGGGTCTGCCGCACCGACTTGCACTTGCGCGACGGCGAGCTGGAGCCGGGACACGTGCCGCTCGTGCTTGGACATCAGATCGTCGGCGAGGTGCTCGTCGCCGACGCCATCGGGACGCACGCGATCGGCGCGCGCGTGGGCGTGCCGTGGCTCGGCTGGACCTGCGGCGAGTGCCGCTATTGCCGCAGCGGCAGGGAGAACCTGTGCGAGCGCGCCCGCTTCACCGGCCGCGACGTCGACGGCGGCTACGCCGAGCTGGCCGTCGCCGACGCGCGCTTCTGCTTCCCGCTCCCGCCCGCGGCCCAGTACCCGGACCTGCAGGTGGCGCCGCTGCTGTGCGCCGGCCTGATCGGCCATCGTGCGCTGCGGATGGCCGGCGACGCCGAGCGGGTCGGGCTCTACGGGTTCGGAGCGGCGGCCCACATCGTGTGCCAGGTCGCCGTGCACGAGCGCCGCTGCGTCTACGCGTTCACCCGCCCCCGCGACGCCGCCGGTCAGGCGTTCGCGCGCGAGCTGGGCGCCGTCTGGGCGGGCGCGAGCGCCGAACAGCCGCCCGAGCGGCTCGACGCCGCGATCGTCTTCGCCCCCGACGGCGCGCTCGTCCCGGCCGCCCTGCGCGCGCTCGCGCGGGGCGGCACGGTGATCTGCGCCGGCATCCACATGTCCGACATCCCCTCCTTCCCCTATGAGGAGCTGTGGCACGAGCGCTCGATCCGCTCCGTCGCGAACCTCACGCGCGAGGACGGCACCTCGTTCCTCGCGATCGCGCCGCGGATCCCGGTCCGCACGCGTGTCACGACCTACCCGCTCGACGGGGCGGAGCAGGCGCTGCAGGACCTGCGCACAGGCGCCTTCGAGGGCGCGGCGGTGCTCGCCATCTGAATGTGCGAGCCTTCAGCCCATGCCCCTCATCCCCATGGTCATCGAGCGCACCGCGCGCGGCGAGCGCGAGTTCGACATCTACAGCCGGCTGCTCAACGAGCGGATCATCTTCCTTGGCTCGCCGGTCGACGACCAGATCGCGAACCTCGTCGTGGCGCAGCTCCTGCACCTCGAGTCGCAGGACCCCGACAAGGACATCTCGATCTACGTCAACTCCCCCGGCGGCTCGATCTACGCCGGCCTCGCGATCTACGACACGATGCAGTTCATCAAGCCCGACGTGTCGACGATGTGCGTGGGGATCGCGATGTCGATGGGCTCGCTGCTGCTGACCGGCGGCGCGAGAGGCAAGCGCATGGCGCTGCCGAACAGCCGCATACTGATCCACCAGCCGTCGGCCGGCTTCGAGGGCCAGTCGACCGACATCGAGATCCACGCGAGAGAGATCATCAAGACGCGCAAGCGGATCGACGAGATCTACGCGCACCACACGGGGCAGCCGGAGGAGCAGGTCAACCACGACATGGAGCGCGACCGCTTCTTCACCGCCCAGCAGTCGGTCGAGTACGGCCTGATCGACCGCGTCATCGAGCACCACTGACCGCAGGAGGGGAGCCGGCATGCCGATCGCAGAGCGGACCGCGCAGACGACCTGGGAGGGCTCGCTCACGAAGGGCGGCGGTCGCGTCACCGGCGCGAGCGGCGGCTTCGGCGAGCTGCCCGTCACGTGGGCCTCGCGCACCGAGCGCTCCGCGGGGCAGACGAGCCCCGAGGAGCTGATCGCGTCCGCGCACTCGTCGTGCTTCGCGATGGCGCTCTCGCACGAGCTGGGGCAGGGCGGCCACGAGCCGCAGCGGCTCGACGTGACGGCCGTCGTGACGCTGGAGATGGTCGACGACGCGCCGACCGTCACGCGCTCGGCGCTGACGGTCGCAGGCGGCGTGCCGGGGATCGACGCCGCCGGCTTCGAGGCGGCGGCGCAGTCGGCCGGGCGGAACTGCCCGATCTCGCGACTGCTCGCCGGCGGCGCGCAGATCACGGTCGACGCGACGCTGGAGTAGCCGTCAGGCGATCGGGTGCTCGATCGCGCCGAGCCCTAGCCGGCCGCGGCGGCGACGCGCTCCTCGTCGCGTGCCTCGACGTGCGTCACCGGCAGCCCGATCCCCCGCGCCTTGCTGACCAGGTCGAGGCGCAGCCAGCGCGAGAGGCGACGTGGCAACGTGGAGATCACGATCTCGTCGTAGGGCGCGCGGTTGATGGCGTCTTCGATCGCCATCAACGGCTCGGCGTCGCCGACGTGCCCCGTGACAGGCGTTCCGGCCGCCGCGCCGAGCAGCGGCAGCGCCTTCGCGAGCGTTCCCTCCGCCTCGCCCGCGTCGCCCTCCTGCGGGTCGACGACCTTGTGCAGCCCGTGGGGGTGGGCCGGCACGACGAGATGGAACGTCGCTGGTCCGCGCCGCACGCGCGCACGAACTGCGTCGCAGAGGCCTTCGGTGGCCGCCGTGCGGTTGGCGACCAGCAGCACGCGGGCCGGCGCGGGATCGGACATGGCGTACCCCCGGATCTCGATTTGCGGTTGACAGCACGATCATTCCCACCGGGACGCGCCGCGCAACGTGCGACGGCGCAACGCGACGCTGCCAGACGCCGCGCAACGCGCGCGGTGCGGGTAGCGTGTCTGAGCATGCGCCGCACGCGTGGCCTCAGCACGCGACTCGTCGCCGCGATCAGCCTGCTCGCCGCCCTGCACCTGACGGTCTTCGTCGTGCTGCTCGTGACGCTCCACGACCTCGGCGCCGCCGACCGCGAGGCGCGAGCCGTCGCCAAGGTGGCGATGACGTCGAACGACATCCGCATCGCGCTCGCCCACGACGACGCGCCGGGCATGCGCGCAGGGGCCGTCGCGCTCGCACAAGCGGGCCGCGCCGCCGGCCAGCGCGACACGACGGCGCTCGCACGCGACGTACGTGCCTACGCGGTTGCGCACCCGGTGGACCGCGCCCTGTATCCCGAGACGCCGGCAGCGCGTGCCCTCGACGGCCGGCTCGAGACGCTCGTCACCCGCGAGCGCGCTGCGCGCACCGCCGAGCGCGACCGCGTGGCTCGCCTCACCCGGCTCGCCTGGATCGCCGGCACGACCGGCGTCGTCGCCACGCTGCTGTGCGCGATCGGCGTCATGCTCTACCTGCGCCGTGCGCTGCTCGCGCCGCTGCGTGGCGTCGTCGACGCGGCGCGACGGCTCGCCGCGGGCGACCTGCACGCCCGTGTCGGTCGTCGCGACGGGATCGGCGAGGTCGGCGAGCTGGCGCGCACCTTCGACCAGATGGCCGACTCGCTCGAGGAGAGCCGCGCGGCGCTCGAACGCCAGAACCGCGAGCTGGCGCAGCAGCGCAGCGAGCTGATCGAGGCGGTCCGCTCGGCGCGCGAAGGCGCGAGCATCGTGCGCGCGGTGCTCGACACGACGCCCGACGCGATCGCGCTGCTCGACGGCGACGGCGCCGTGATCGTCGACAACCCGCCGATGCGCGCGGTGCGCGCCGCCTTCGCCATGCACGCGACGACGCTCGATCCGCGCACGCCGTTCGTGCGCGACGGCGCAAGCCGCGATGGCGCCGACGAAGCCGAGCGACGCGACGAAGTCGTGCTGCCGGGCGGCCGCCGCACGTTCGCGCGCTACGCGGCGCCCGTCCACGACGGCCGCGGTCGCCTGATCGGCCGGCTGCTGGTGGTGCGCGAGATCACCGCCGAGCGCGAGGCGGAGCGCGCGAAGCAGGACTTCTTCGCGCTCGTCTCGCACGAGCTGCGCACGCCGCTGACGGCGATCCTCGGCTACGTCGAGCTCGTGCTGAGCGACGACGCCGCGCCGTTCCCGCCTGAGCACGCGCGCCACCTCGAGGTGATCGACCGCAACGCGCACCGGCTCGTGCGGATCGTCGGCGACCTGCTGTTCGCCGCGCAGGTCGAGGGCGCACCGCTGCTGCTGGAGCCCGGCGAGCTCGACCTCGTCGCGCTCGTGCGGGATGCGGTCGAGCTGGCGCGTCCGCACGCGGAGCAGGCCGGCGTCGCGCTGGTCGAGGAGCTCGAGCCCGTCGAGCGCTGCATCGGCGATCGCGACCGGATCGCGCAGGTGCTCGACAACCTGCTCTCGAACGCGTTGAAGTTCACGCCGCTCGGCGGCCGAGTCGTCGTGCGCCTCGCGAACGACGGGGCGCAGGCACGGATCGAGGTCGCCGACACCGGCGCCGGCATCGCCGCCGACGACCAGCCGCATCTGTTCGACCGCTTCTACCGTGCGCGCAGCGCGACCGTCCGCTCGGTTCCAGGCCTGGGGCTCGGGCTGACGATCGTGCGGACGATCGTCGAGGGCCACGGCGGCACCGTGTCCGTCGACAGCGAGGTCGGTCGCGGGACGACGTTCACGATCCTGCTGCCGGCGGTCGGTAGCGGTAGCCGAAGCCGCGCACCGTCTCGAGCGGACCACCGTTCGACGGCTCCCAGCCCAGCTTCCGACGCAGGTAGCCGACGTAGAGCTTGACCTGGTCGCCACCGAAGCCCTCGACGTCGCCCCACACCAGCTCGAGCAGGCGCGTGCGGCTGAGCGTCTCGTTCGGATGCCGCACGAACGCGGACAGCAGCTTGAACTCGAGCGGCGTCAGTTGGACCGGACGCCCGCCCTCTCGCCCGCCGACCGTCACCTCGCGGCTCACGTAGTCGATCCGCAGCGCAGCGTCCTCGTAGGCGGGGCGCACCTCGGGCGGCCCGCTCGTGCGGCGCAGCAGCGCCTCCACGCGGGCGAGCAGCTCCTGACGGCCGAACGGCTTCGTGACGTAGTCGTCGGCGCCGCTGCGCAGCCCGCGGACCTTGTCGAGCTCGCCGGCGCGCGCGGTCAGCATCAGCACCGGCACGTCGCTGAGGTCGCGGATGCGCTCGAGCGTCTGCCAGCCGTCGAGCTCCGGCATCGCGACGTCGAGCACGACGAGGTCGGGAGCGTCGCTCTCGAGGCGCCGCAGCGCCTCGATCCCGTTCGCCGCCTCCACGACGGTGTAGCCGGCGCGTTCGAGCAGAACCCGCACCAGGCGGCGCACATCGTCCTCGTCCTCCACGACGAGCACCTCTGCCGACTTCACGTCCCCTGCATACCAGACCCGCGCCAGCGTCCGTGCGCCCGGAACCCCAGTCTTATGCGCGGCCGGTGAGGCGCTACGCGAGCCGCGCCGCCAGCGCGCGGGCGCCCATGTGCGCGATCGCCTGGATCGAGATCTGCGGGTTGACGCCGGAGGAGGTCGGGAAGGCAGAGCCGTCGAGCACGTGGAGGTCGCGCACGTCCCACGTCTGCGCATTCGGGTCGCACACGGAGGTCGCCGGCGAGCCGCCCATGCGCGCCGATCCCATGATGTGGAAGGAGCCGAGCTGACAGCGCCCGTTCGCGTAGCCGCAGGCGTCGGCGTCGCGCATGAAGCGCGCGCGGCTGCCGGACCCGCCGCGCCCGCCCGCGCTCGGGTCATAGGCGACCCAGTCGCTGTGCGAGGTGAAGATCCGCTGCGCGCCTGCCGCCTCGTGCATGCGCGCGGCGCCCTCGATCCCGACGCGCAGATGGCGCGTGTCGTAGTCCGACAGGCGGTAGCGGACGACCGGCTCGCCGTCGCGGTCGATGCGCACCTCGCCCCCGTCGCGGTCGCGCAGCAGGACGCCGAACGCAACGGTGTTCGAGATCGCCTGCATCAGCTCGTGGTGGGCGCGCGCGCCGCGCCAGGGCATGAACGGCACCGCGAGATGCGGGTGCCCGGCCGCCGTCTCGTACTTCACGCCGTAGCCCTCGTCGAGGTTGCGGTGCTCGTCGGAGTAGAGCGCCTGCATCGTGCCCTCCCACGGCCGCAGCTCCTCGTCGTAGACGCCCCACACGGCGGTCGCCGGGTGCAGCCGCAGGTGCTTGCCGACGTTCGGGTTCGTGAGGCCGGAGCGCTTCAGCAGCGCGGGCGTGTGGAGCGCGCCGCAGGCGGCGACGACGGCGCGCGAGCGGACGGTCAGGCGGTGGCCCTGGTCGGTCGTGGCCGTCACGCCGCGCGCGGCGCCGCCCTCGACCGTGACGCGGTCGACGGCGACGCCGACGACGATCCGCGCGTCCGCCCCCTGCGCGTCGCGCAGCCAGGTCTTCGCGGTCGACTGCTTCGCGCCGCGGCGACAGCCGAAGCCGCAGTAGCCGCAGTCTCTGCCTTGGTCGCACGCGCCGCTGACGTTGCGCGGCATCGCGTCGATGTGCCAGCCGAGCGCCAGGCAGGCGTCGCGCAGCTTCTGCTCGCGCGTCGAGGGATCGTTGTGCTCCTGGTTGACGCCGAGCCGTTCGCAGACCGCGTCGAGCGAGACGGTGAAGTCGGCGGACGCGAACGCGGGAACGCCCTGGGAGGCCCACTCGGCGCGCACGTCGTCGGGTGTGCGAAACGACGTCGAGTAGTTGACGACGGTGCCGCCGCCGAGGCAGGAGCCGGCGATCAGCCCGACCGACTGGTCGTGGGTCGCTGCGGGCGCGCCGGAGTAGAGGGTCGTGAGGGCCTTCAGCTCGGCGCCGTCGAAGTCGGCGTCGTCGTAGTAGCCGCCGCGCTCGAGCACGACGACGTCGAGTCCGGCTTGGCTCAGCACCGCGGCGGCGGTGCCACCGCCGGCGCCCGAGCCGACGATGCAGACGTCGCAGTCGAGCGTCGTGCTCTCGTCGATCGACAGCGGCGTGAGCTGCTTGGGCGGCGGGTCGTCCAGCGCGCCGAGGGGGCCGGGATAGCCGATCGCCTCCCACACCGGGCTCGGGCCGCCGCCGAGCGCCGGCAGGCCGTAGTAGGTCAGCAGCGCGGCCTTGCGCAGCGCGTGGAAGGCGGCGCGACGCTGCGGCACGCGACTGTCGCACCAGCTAAGCAGCACCTGCTCGCGCCGCTCGCGCGGGAGGGAGCTGAAGCGGTGAAGCCCGCCGCCGCCGAGCGCCGTGACGGGCGCCGTGTCCCACAAGCCGAGCAGCTGCTTCAGCTCGCGCCGCGACGCGCTGCGCGGATCACGCGCGACGAGCGCCAGGACCGCGTCCGGCACGCCCAGCTCGCTCGCGCTCGGGAGGCCGATCGCGGGCGGGCAGAAGGTGTCGCAGATCGCCTCGAGCGACCGGCGCTGACGCGGCGTGAGCTCCATCGCGGCTCCTCCTCGTGCGACGCAGACGGGTGGCGCCAGCCTACCCGCGTGCGCCGGCCGCGGCGGCAGCTCGGCGCTGACGCGCGGCTCAGGCGGCGAGCGCGGCGGGGAGCTCGTGGAGCGTGGCGATCGTGGCGATGCCGGCGGCGGGCGCGCCCGCGTCGGCGGAGACGCCCGTGCCCGGCCGGTCGAGCCAGATCCCGCGCAGGCCGGCGGCCATGGCGCCGTGCGCGTCGAGGTCGAGGCGGTCGCCGACGTGCGCGGTCGCGGTCGGCGCGACGCCGAGCCGCTCGCAGGCGAGCGCGAAGATCGCGGGATCCGGCTTCGCGAGCCCGACCTCGGCGGAGGCGACGACGAGCGGGAAGCGCTCGGCGAGGCCGATCGCGGCGAGCTTCGCGCGCTGCGGCTCCCCCTCCCCGTTCGTCACGACGCCGAGCGCCGCGGCCGGATGCGCGGCTGCGAGCGCGGCGAGCCCCGGCAGCACGTCGTCGAACGCGCGCCACGCGCCGCGGTAGTGGCCGAGGTAGCCCGCGAACCACGCGTCCGCCTCGGCGTCGGCGGGCTCGGCGTGGCCGAGCGCCGCGTGCAGCCCGCGCACCCGGCGGCGCCGCTGCTCCTGGAACGAGCAGCGGCCGGCGGCGTACTCGTCGTAGTGGAGCGCCTCGAGCCGGCGCCACTCGCCGTCGAGCCGCGCCAGCTCGTCCTCGGCGAGGCCGGGCAGCTGCTCGGCGACGTGCGCCGCCAGCCCCGCGACGCGCGCGCCGTCGTGGTCCATCAGCGTCCCGTCGAGGTCGAACAGGACGGCGCGCACGACGCCGCGGCTCAGGCCGGGTCGAGCACGGCGCCGAGGCGCCGCTCGAGCGCGCCGCCGAGCACCTCGCGGACGCGGCCGTCCTCGAAGCGCTCGACGAGCGCGGCCAGGAAGCCCTCGATCACGAGCCGCTTCGCCGCCTCCTCGCGCAGGCCGCGCGAGCGCAGGTAGAAGAGCTGGTCGGGGTCGATCTGGGCGATCGCGGCGGCGTGCGTGCAGCGCACGTCGTTCGCCTGGATCTCCAGCCCGGGGATCGCATCCGCGTGCGCGCGCTTCGACAGCAGCAGGTTGCGCGACTCCTGAAACGCGTCGGTCTGCTGCGCGCCCGGGTCGACGATGATGTTGCCGCGCCAGACCGCCTCGGAGCGGTCCTGCAACACACCGCGGAAGGCGAGGTCGGACGTCGTGTGCGGAGCGGCATGCTCCTGCGTCGTGTCGAAGTCGACGTGCTGGCGGCCGTGCGGGGCGTAGGCGCCGGTGACTCTGCCGTCGGCGCCCGGGCCGGCGAGCTTCGTCTCCATCCGCACCTTGCCGCGCGCCGCGCCGAAGCCGAGCGCGACCCAGTCGAGCGCGCCGTCGCGCGCCACCTCGGCGCGCTGCGTGCCGAAGATCCAGCTTCTCTCGCTCAGCGCCTGGCCGCAGACGAAGCGCAGCCGCGCGTTCTCCCCGACGACCAGCTCGACGACGGTGTTGAAGACGGAGTCCTGTGCGGGGTCGCCGGACAGGTACTGCTCCCACACCTCCGCCTGCGCGCCGTCCTCGACGACGATCAGCGTGCGCCAGTCGAGCGCGCTGCGCTCGGCGCCCTGCACGGCGGTGACGAGGACCGGCCGGTCCAGGGCGGTGCCGGCCGCGACGTGCACGAACGCGCCACCGCTGAAGCCGGCCTCGTTGCGCGCGACGAACGCGTCCTGGTCGGTGACGATCGAGCCGAGATGGCGTTCGACCAGGTCCGGCTGCTCGGCAGCGGCGCGCTCGAGCGAGGTGACCGTCACGCCCGCGGGGAGGTCATCGGGCAGGACGATCGTCGTCGCGTCGACCTGCGTCAGCACGTACGGCGCCTCGAGCCCCTGGAACAGCGCCTCCGCACGCTCCACGGCGCCCGCGTCACCCGCGCTCGCAGGCGCATACGCCGACAGATCGAGGGCCGAGATGTCGGTGAACTCCCAGCCGGGATTGCCCTTGAAGCGGGGCAGGTCGAGCGTCGATGCGAGTGAGGCGGCGCGAGCACGGCGCTCAGCGAGCCAAGCGGGGGATTCAAGAGTGGTGGTCATAGGGCGCAGAGTTGAAGGGTCGGAGTTGCCGGGATCGGGTGAGGCCGGCGAGCGGATCGGCGTGCCTGGCAAGGAAGCAGGGGTGAAGGAGTTGCAGAGCTACTTCGAACCCCGATGACGCAGACCACCCGCTTCGCGGGCGGTGCCCGCGCGCCGAGGCGCCGCCAGGCTCAGCCGATAGAGCCCTCCATTTGGAGCTCGATCAAGCGGTTCATCTCGACCGCGTACTCCATCGGCAGCTCCTTCGTGATCGGCTCGATGAAGCCGTTGACGATCAGCTTCGACGCCTCCTCCTCGGAGATCCCGTGCGACTGGAGGTAGAAGACCTGCTCCTCGCCGATCTTCGAGACGGTCGCCTCGTGGCCGACGTCGACGTCGTCCTCGCCGATGCGGATCGTCGGGTAGGTGTCCGAGCGCGAGTGCTCGTCGAGCAGCAGCGCGTCGCAGACGACCTTCGACTTCGCGCCGTGCGCGCCCTTCGCCACCTCCAGCAGGCCGCGGTAGGAGCCGCGCCCGCCGTCCTTCGAGATCGACTTGGCGAAGATGTTCGAGGTCGTGTTCGGCGCCGCGTGGACGATCTTGCCGCCGGCGTCCTGGTGCTGGCCAGCGCCGGCGAAGGCGATCGAGAGGATCTCGCCGTGCGCCCGCTCGCCCATCAGGTAGACGGACGGGTACTTCATCGTCAGCTTCGAGCCGAGGTTGCAGTCGACCCACTCGACGGTCGCGTCGGTCTCGGCGACCGCGCGCTTCGTGACCAGGTTGAAGACGTTCTGCGACCAGTTCTGCACCGTCGTGTAGCGGATCCGCGCGCCGGGCTTGGCGATCAGCTCGACGACCGCGGAGTGGAGCGAGTCCGACGAGTACGTCGGCGCGGTGCAGCCCTCGACGTAGTGCACGTGCGAGCCCTCGTCGGCGATGATCAGCGTGCGCTCGAACTGGCCCATGTTCTCCGTGTTGATGCGGAAGTAGGCCTGCAGCGGCATCTCGACGTGGACGCCCGGTGGCACGTAGACGAACGAGCCGCCCGACCACACCGCGCTGTTGAGCGCCGCGAGCTTGTTGTCGTTCGCGGGGATGATCGTCGCGAAGTACTCGCGCACCAGCTCCTCGTGGTCGCGCAGCGCGGAGTCCATGTCGAGGAAGATCACGCCCTGGTCCTCGAGGTCTCTGTGGACCTGGTGGTAGACGACCTCGGACTCGTACTGCGCGCCGACGCCGGCGAGGAATCTGCGCTCGGCCTCTGGGATCCCGAGACGGTCGAACGTTCTCTTGACGTCCTCCGGAACGTCGTCCCATGAACGCTCGGCACGCTCGGAGGCGCGCACGAAGTAGTGGATGTTGTCGAAGTCGACCTCGGCCAGCAGCGGCGAGCCCCACGTCGGCATCGGGCGGGCGAGGAAGTGGTCGAGCGCCTTGAGGCGGAACTCGCGCATCCACTGCGGCTCGCTCTTGAACTCGGAGATCTTCTCGACCAGCTCGCGGGACAAGCCCTTCGGCGCCTTGTACAGGTAGTTCTCGGCATCGTGGAAGCCGAAGCGCTCCTGGTAGTCCGCGTTGATCCCCTTCAGGCTCTGCTGCTCGGCAAGCACCTCGGGCGTGGCCATGTCAGTCAACCTCCAGCTTGATCACGTCGTCGACGACGACCACGGGAAAGGTGTCCACCGGCACGTAGGCCGGCAAGGTCAGGGGCTTGCCCGTCTTGAGGTCGAATCGCGAGCCGTGGCGCGGGCACTCGACCGTGCACGTCGCCGCGTCCAGCTCGCCCTCGGCGAGCGGGCCGTCATCGTGCGAGCAGCGGTCTTCGATCGCGTAGAACGTGCCGCCGCAGTTGAAGACGCCGATCTCGAGCTCCTCCCACTCGACCAGGCGCATCGCGCCGGGCGGCAGATCGGTGACGGGGCAGACGGTGATCGTTTCAGGCAAGGGGAAAGTCCTAGTGCGGCGATCGGATTTACGGCCTGAAGTGTAGCGAGCGAGGCCGCGGGTGCCCTACGCGGCCTCGTCGGCGTCCGGCCAGGCGGCGGCGCCGCCGAGCGCGGCGCTCTTGAGGACCTTGAGCGACAGCAGGGCGCACTTCATGCGCGTGGCTGAGATGTCGATCCCGAGCAGGTCGAGCACGAACGACTTGTCGAGCGCGAGCAGCTCGTCGACGGGCATGCCCTTGACCTCGTCGGAGGCCATCGAGGCGGCGGCCTGCGAGATCGCGCAGCCGTGCCCGGAGAAGCGCACGTCGGCGACGCGACGCTGCTCATCGACGGCGATCTGGACGCGCAGCTGGTCGCCGCAGAGCGGGTTGCTGTCCTCGAACTCCAGCTCCGGCGACACCAGCTCAGGCGCCGGCGGCGACCAGTTGTGGGGTCGCTTGTAGTGCTCGAGGATGTACTCGCGATAGAGGTCGTCCATCGCCCTACACCCTAGCCACAGTGGGGACCAACCCTTGGCTCCCGTAGACGGTGCGTCGAACTACTTTACTTCTGGGCAACGCCATACTAGGATTTGCCTTGGTTGGCTGGGGGCGTGCTCTGCGCGCAACTTTCCGGTTGACCTGCCGCCCATTGACTTGCTCGCGGGGACGCGAGACGAGGCAGCGGCGAACCGGCGAGGGCCGTCGCGACCACGGCCCTCGCCGCCTTTAAGCGGTCGCCTCGTCGCGCCTGGCTGCGTCATCGGTCGCTCGCCTGCGATTGCAGGCCACGCTCCCTGCTTCCTTGCCAGACACGACGATTCTTCCCGCTTAAAGGCGGCTTTCGCCGGGCTAGTGCTCACAAACGAAAGACTCTTCGGACCTCGTGGAGGCCCTCGACGAGTGCGTCGACGTCGTCTTTCGTGGAGTGCGCGGCGAAGCTTGCGCGGGTCGTGGCGGGGACGCCGAGGCGGCGCATGAGCGGCTGGGCGCAGTGGTGACCGGCGCGGACGCAGACGTTGCGGCGGCCCAGCAGCTCGGCGACGTCGTGCGGATGCACGCCGTCGAGCGCGAACGAGACGAGCGAGCCGCGGTGCTCGGCGGCCGGGCCGTAGATCGTCAGCCCGGGCACCTCGGCGAGCGCGTCGAGCGCGTAGGCGGTCACGGACTGCTCGTGCGCGCGCACCGCCTCCACGCCGAGCGCGTCGAGCCACTCGACCGCCGCGCCGAGGCCGGTCGCCTCGACATACGGCGACGTGCCGGCCTCGAACTTGTGCGGGATCTCGGCGAACGTCGAGCGCTCGAAGTCGACCGAGGCGATCATGTCGCCGCCGGTCAGGAACGGCGGCATCGCCTCGAGCAGCTCCCGCCGCCCGTGCAGCACGCCGACGCCGGTCGGTCCGTAGACCTTGTGGCCGGTGAAACCGTAGAAGTCGGCGCCGATCGCACGCACGTCGACGCGCAGGTGCGGCACCGCCTGCGCCCCGTCGACGAGCACGACGGCGCCGGCCGCGTGCGCTCTGGCGACGATCTGCTCGACCGGGTTGACCGTGCCGAGCACGTTCGAGACGTGCGCGACCGTCACGAGCTTCGGGCCGCGCGCGAGCAGCGCGTCGAGCGAGTCGAGGTCGAGCCGGCCGTCCTCCGCCAGCTCGACGTACGCGAGCTGCGCCCCGACCTCCTGTGCGAGCTGCTGCCACGGCACGATGTTCGCGTGGTGCTCCATCGGCGTGAGCACGATCGTGTCGCCTGCGCTCAGATTGTGCCTTCCCCAGGCGTACGCGACGAGATTGATCGCCTCCGTCACGTTCTTCGTGAAGATCGTCTCGGCCGTCGGCGCGCCGATGAAGCGCGCGATCCGCTCGCGCGCCCCCTCGAAGCGCTCGGTCGCCTCCTGCGCCAGCGTGTAGACGCCGCGGTGGATGTTCGCGTTGTGCAGCCGCAGCGACGCGTCGAGCGCGTCGAGCACCGCCTCCGGCTTCTGCGAGGTCGCGCCGCTGTCGAGGTAGACGATCCGCTGCCCCGCGATCTCGCGCTGGAGGATCGGGAACTGCGCCGCGACCGCGGCGGCGTCGAACGTGGAGCTGGCGGCGGTCGCGGACATCGTGAGGGCCTAGGCCGCGGCGGCCTCGACCTCCTCCCTGATCCAGCCGTAGCCCTTCTCCTCCAGCACCGTCACCAGCTCGGGACCGCCCTCCTTGACGATCCGGCCCTGGTACATGACGTGCACGTGGCTCGGCTGCACGAGGTGGAGGATGCGCTGGTAGTGGGTGATGATCAGCACGCCCATGTGGTCGCCCGCGATGGCGTTGACGCCGTTGGAGACGACGCGCAGGGCATCGATGTCGAGGCCCGAGTCCGTCTCGTCGAGGATCGCCATCTGCGGTCTCTGGAGCGCGAGCTGGAGGATCTCCATGCGCTTCTTCTCACCGCCGGAGAAGCCCTCGTTGAGGTAGCGCGCCGAGAACTCTCTCGGCACCTCGGTCAGGCGCATCGCGGCCTCGACCGTCTGGCGGAAGTCCTTCAGCGAGATCGGCTCCTCGCCGCGCGACTCGCGGTGCGCGTTGAGCACCGTGCGCAGGTACTTCGTGACCGTCACGCCCGGCACGGCGACCGGGTACTGGAAGGCCATGAAGAGGCCCATGCGGGCGCGCTCGTCGGTGTCGGCCTCGGTGATGTCCTCGCCCTTGAAGAGGACCTGGCCCTCGGTCACCTCGAGGTTCGGGTGGCCCATGACGACGTTCGCGAGCGTCGACTTGCCGGAGCCGTTCGGGCCCATCAGGGCGTGGATCTCGCCCTTGCCGACGGCGAGGTCGAGACCCTTGAGGATCTCCTGCTCGCCGGCGCGGACGTGGAGGTTGCGGATCTCGAGCTCGGCCATGGTCTCCTGCGTGGGGTTTCGGGGGAGGGAAGTCAGGCCGCCGGCACGGCGGCGGCGGGGGAAGCGGCGGCGTCGACCGTCGCGGCGATCGTCGGAGGGACCGACGCGGCCGCCTCGCGGCGCGAGAAGTCCACCAGCTCCGCGAGCGTCGTGGTCTGCAGCGAGCGGGCGATCCCGCCCTGCACGCGCATCCACAGCAGCTTCGTCGCGCAGTGCTGGTGCTCGCCGGCCACCGACGGCTGATGCGAGCAGAGCACGCGCTCCGTCGTCTCGGTCACGAAGCACTCCATCGGGGCGATCGCGCCCTCGAGCGCCTGCACGACCTCGTCCATCGTGATCTGCTCGGCGGGACGGGCGAGCCAGTAGCCGCCGTGCGCGCCGCGAGCGCTCATCACGAGCTCCGCTCTCTTGAGCCGTGCGACGACCTGCTCGAGGTACGCGAGCGGCAGCCGCTCGGCCTCCGCGATCGCCTTCAGGCTCGTCGGCTGCTCGGGCGTCTGCCGCCCCAGCTCGACCATCAGGCGGACGCCGTACTCGGCCTTCGAGGAGAAGATCACGGGGGAAATCCTACCAGCGCGGTCGGTTAATCTGCGGTCGCACGGACACGCCGCCGGCGCCGCTCGGTCATGATGCGGAGCGGTGGAAGCATCGACGGCCCCCACGCTCGCCGGCCAGGACGAGGTCGCGCACATCGCAGCGCTCGCGCGCGCCGGCGGCCGGCTCGGGATCGACACGGAGTTCATGTCCGAGGGGCGCTACCGCGCGTTGCTGTGCCTCGTGCAGGTCGTCGCCGACGACTCCGATGCCCCCGGCGGGACACGCATCGCGCTGTTCGACACGCTCGAAGCACTCGACCCCACCCCGCTCGCCGAGGTGCTCGCCGATCCGCAGATCGAGATCGTGCTGCACGCCGCGCGCCAAGACGTCGCGCTGCTGCGGCGCGTCTGGGACACCGAGGTCACGAGCATCTTCGACACGCAGGTCGCGGCCGGCTTCGCCGGCCAGGGCGCGCAGACGGGCTACGGCAACCTGCTCGGCGGCGTGCTGAGACTCCACGTCGCCAAGAGCGCGAGCTACACGCGCTGGGACGCGCGCCCGCTGACGGCCGAGCAGCTCGCCTACGCGCGCGAGGACGTGCTGCACCTGCTGGAGCTCAGCGACGCGCTGCACGAGCGGCTGGAGGCGAAGGGCCGGCTCGAGTGGGCACGCGAGGAGTGCCGTCGGCTCGAGGGCGCGAGCGACGAGCGCGATCCGGAGACGGCCTTCGAGCGGCTCCCGCGCGCCGCCTCGCTCGACCCGCGCTCGCGCGCCGTCGCGCGTGAGCTGGGCGCGTGGCGCGAGCGCACCGCGTCGGCCGAGGACAAGCCGGTCGGCACGATCCTGCCCGACGCCGCGCTCGTCGAGATCGCGAAGCGCAAGCCGGCGAGAGCGTCGGAGCTCGAGCAGATCCGCGGCCTGCACGGCGGGCACCTGAAGCGGCGCGGACCCGAGCTGATCGCCGTCGTCGAGCGCGGCTGCGCCGCGGAGCCGATTCCCCGCGAAGCGCGCGGGCCGGGCTCCGAGCCGCGCGACGCGCCGCTCGTCGCGCTCGTCGAGGCGGTCATCCGCTCGCGGGCGATCGAGGCCGGACTCGCCTACGAGCTGGTCGCATCGCGCGCGGAGCTGGAGCGGATCGTGATCGCCGCGCGGCGCAGCGAGCCCGAGCCCGACGTGCGCGCGCTCGACGGCTGGCGCCGCGAGCTCGTCGGGGCCGAGCTGGCGGAGCTGCTCGCCGGGCGGCGCGCGGTGACGATCGAGGGCAGCCGGCTCGCCGTGCACGACGCGGTCCAGCCGGCCGTCTAGAACACCTGCGCGAGCGAGCGCCGGCGGTGCCGCCGCGGCGGCTAAGCTGCGCGTCGTGCAGGGGATCCGTCGCATCGCAATCGCCGTGCTGCTTGCGCTCGCAGCCGGCGGCGCCACCGCGACGGCCGCCGGCCCCGGCGGCGCGGCCCCGGGCGACACGCCGCCCGGGAGCACGAGCGGTGGCGGCGGCAGTGGTGGAACCACCCCGACGCCGGCGCCGACGACGCCGATCGCACCGCTCGGGTCGGTTCCGCTTCACCTGCACACCGCGACGCTGACGCAGGACGGCGGCGTGCTCGTGTGGTCGCTCACGGCCTCGCGGCCGTGGACGCCGGCCACGCTCGGCACCGCCGCGCAGTCGCTGTGCGTGCGGCTCGTCTACGAGACGCAGGGCTTCAACTCGCGCGACGTGTGCGTGGCCCCATCCGGCTCGACGCTTCGACTGACGTACGCGCGCGTGCTGCGCTCGGGCGGGCACGGACCGTCGCATCCGCTGGGCGGCCGGGTCGCCCGTCCCGACGGGCGCTCGCTCGTCGCGCGCTTCGACCCCGCGAAGCTGGGGATCCCCTACAGCTCCGTGCGCTGGCGCACGCTCGCGAGCACAAGCGGCTGCGCACTCGCCTCCGGCACGAGCTGCTTCGACGCGCTGCCCGCCGATGGCGCGGTGCTGCGCCTGCGCGCTCCCCAGCCGGTCGGCTGCACGCCCGCCGGTCCGGCGTACGTGACGAACGGCTCGCGTGGCCGCCACGTGGTGGCGCTGACGTTCGACGACGGCCCCTCGCCCTACACGTCGGCCGTGCTCGACGTGCTGAGACGCGAGCAGGTGCACGCCACCTTCTTCGTCATCGGCCAGCAGGTCGCCGGCGGCGCGGCGCTCGTGAAGCGCGAGCTGGCCGAGGGCCACATGGTCGGCGACCACACGTGGAGCCATCCGAACGTATCCGGCGGCGGCGCGTTCGCGTCGGGCCAGATCACCTCGACCGCGAGCGCGATCCAGCGCGCCACCGGCTTCCGCCCGTGCCTCTTCCGCGCCCCGTACGGCGCGGTCAGCTCCTCGCTGATCGGGCTCGCGCACGGGCTCGGCTTCACGACCGTGGAGTGGGACGTCGACCCGCAGGACTGGTCCACCCCCGGCAGCGGCGCGATCTACTCGCGGATCGTCGGCAACGTCCACGATGGCTCGATCGTGCTGATGCACGACGGTGGCGGACCGCGCTCGCAGACGCTCGCCGCGCTCCCCGGCATCATCCACACGCTCAAGGCGCGCGGCTACGGCTTCGTCACGGTCCCCGAGCTGACCGGCGCGAGACTCCGCTTCGGCTGATCGCCCCGGCCCCCCGTCTGGACGCGACCCACTGCGTCCAGGGGGCGTCCAACCTCGAATGTCGTGTTCCCGGATTTTGGTATGGTGCGGGCGGGATCCGGGAACGCTTCCGTTCCTTGCTGCAAGACGACTCTGGGAAGTCAATCGACGACGTGTCCGTTCGACGGCGTCCGCCAGGGATGGCTGCGCGTCGTCGGCACGCGGGCCGGGGGAGGCGACATGCCACGAGGAGACCAGGGCAGCAAGCCACGCCGGCAGTGGGCGCCGGATGCCCGTGCGCTGAGCGTCGTCGGCGACCGCTGGGTGATGGTGATCGTCCGCGACCTCGCCTCCGGCCCGCTGCGGCTGGAGGCCCTGCGCCGCTGGCTGCCCGGCGTCTCGGCGGGCGCGCTGGAGTCGCGCCTGTCGCGAATGGCGGAGGCGGGACTGATCACGCGCCGTCGCCGCCGCTCGCTGCCGCCGCGCGTCGACCTCGAGCTGACCGAGCGTGGCCACGCGCTCATGGAGGCGATCGGCGAGCTCGCGCGCTGGGAGCTGCGCACGCACTGGTCGCGCCCGCGCGAGGACGAGTGGGTCGACGTCGGTGCCTGCTTCCGCCTCGCACCGTTGCTGCCGCGCGCCGCCGCCACCGCCGACGGCCGCCTCGTGCTCACGATCGCCGACGCCTCCGGCGGCCCGGAGCACTACACCTTCGTGCGCGACCACGGCCGCGCCCGCATCGAGCACAACGACTCACCCGAACCGGACACACGCATGAGCGGCGCCCAGGCCGCCTGGGTCAAGGCACTCAGCCCCGAAGGCGCCCCGTCGACCCTCAAGGTCACCGGCAACGGCGACCTCGCCGCCGAGTTCCTCGACCTCTTCAAAGCACACCTCGACTAGCAACCACAACGCGCCGACAACGCCGGCACCCACAGAGCCGACCGCTTTCTGGCGAGCGCATCGCCGTGGCTGGCAAGGACGCAGGGAGCGTGGGCTGCAAGCGCAGCCGAGCGACCGAGGACGCTTGCCAGGCGCGGCGAGGCGCCGTCCAGAAAGTGGTCGGCGGCCAGCGCGTCCCCCACGCGCTGGCCGCCGAGGGCCATTGGAGCCACCGAGGCGGCTCTAATGGCGGTTGGCGGCGACGCCTGCCGATTGCGACAACGTGGCGGAGGTCCCGGGGTAGAAGACGTCGAGCATCCCCCGAGCTCGACGGCTCCGGGTCCACATCCCATCGCCACGCTGCGCACGCAGGCACGAGGCCGCCGTGCACTGCCGATCGTGATGCGTCGCGCCTCCGTGCGCTGGCGTGTTGCTGCCTCCGTCGCGCTCGTCCGCCCCGTGCAGGAGGACGGAGGTCGCGAGCCGGCGCCCACGGCGATCATCGACCGACAGATCTTGCGAGATTGAGTGACCTGCTGCCGCAACGACCTGCGATTGAGCCTTTGCGTGCAGCAACGAGCCTCCCGACCTCGAGCTTTAACGTTCGGAAATACGAAGAACTGTTGTTGAACGTGCATCGCCGCAGCGCGCCGATACCGCGTTCCCCCTCCATGCGGGCGACTTCTTCAGTCGATCGCGAAGGGCACGCTAACGCGGCCGGCGCGCCACGTCAAGCGATTAATTTGATTGATCAGACAAGCTCCGCCGCTCGCGCGAGGCTCAGTTGACGAAGCTCCCGGAACGTTCATTGTTCGCGTTCGCGAAGAACACGAAGACGGCGTACGGAGGCCCTGGACGCATGTCCGAAGGAGGCGCGTCGGCGCGCTCTCCTCACGCCTCGGCGCCGCCGCCGATCGCGTGCCGGGAGAGCCGCTCGAGCGCGCGCACGACGGTCGAGTTGTCGGCCTCGCCATGGCCGCGGCTCTGCTCCGCGCGGAAGAGCTGGTCGACGATCGCGGTCCCGGGCAGCGCGACGCCCAGCTCGCGCGCCGTCGCCAGCACGATCGCGAGGTCCTTCGCGTGCAGGTCGAGCTTGAAGCCCGGCGTGAAGTCGCGCGCGAGCAGCTTCGGGCCGCGCACCTCCAGCACGCGGCTGGCCGCGAGCCCGCCGCCGAGCGCCTCCACGATCACGGCCGGGTCGACGCCCGCCTTCGATCCGAGCACGAGCGCCTCCCCGAGCGCCTCGAGCGTCAGCGCGACGACGACCTGGTTGCACGCCTTGACGACCTGTCCGGCCCCGCTCGGCCCCACGTGCGTGATGCGGGCGCCGAGCACCTCCAGCACCGGACGGGCGCGAGCGAGCGCTCCCGCGTCACCGCCCACCATGATCGACAGCGTGCCCTCCTGCGCGCCGACGTCCCCGCCGCTGACCGGGGCGTCGAGCATCGTCGCGCCGCGCGCCGCGGCGTCGGACGCCAGCTCGCGCGCGACGCGCGGCGCGATCGTGCTCATGTCGACGAGCACGTCGCGTGAGGCGGCGCCGGCGAGCACGCCGTCGGGCGCACGGTAGACCGCCTCGACGTCGGGCGAGTCGGACAGCATCGTGATCGTGACGGCCGCGCGCTCGGCGACCGCCCGCGGGGAGGCGGCGCGCTGGGCGCCGTCGGCGACGAGCGCGTCGGCACGTGCCGGCGTGCGGTTCCACACCACGAGCGGGAAGCCGGCGCGCAGCAGGTTGCGCGCCATCGGGGCGCCCATGATCCCGAGGCCGACGATGCCCACGACCGGCTTGGCGCCCGCGGGCGGCGCGTCAGGCTGCTGGGCTGGCGGATCGGCGTGCATCGCGGCCTCCGGGAGGTCGGTCGTTTCCGTAGTATGGAAATGTCCGTCATACCACGGGCAGGAGAGACGAGGCGATGCCGAGCACAGCCAAGCACCCCACCGTCGTGCAGTCCGTGGTGCGCAGCTTCGAGCTGCTCGAGGCGGTCGCCGCGGCCGACGAGGCCGGGCTCGTCGAGCTGGCCCACCGCACCGGTCTTCAGCCGAGCACGACCCACCGGCTGCTCGCGACGCTGATCGAGTGCGGCTACGTCGTGCAGGACCCGCAGACGAGCCGCTACCGGCTGAGCCTGAAGGTCGTCGAGCTGGCGGGCGGCCCGGAGCACCGCACCGAGCGCCTGCGCACGGCCGCGCGTCCGCATCTCGTGGCGATCCGCGACGCGACGAACGAGACGACGAACCTGTGCGTGCTCGACCGCGACACGGTCGTGTATGTCGACCAGGCCGAGAGCGCGCACGCGGTGCGGATGCTCACGGAGATCGGGCGTCGCGTGCCGGCGCACGCCTGCGGCGCCGGCAAGGTGATGCTCGCCCATCAGCCGCCGGCGATGATCGCCGCGCTGACCGCGCGCGCGCCGTTCGCCGCGCTCACGCCGCACACGCTGACCACGGCGGCGGAGCTCCAGGTCGAGCTGCGGCGCGCGCGTACGCGCAAGTACGCGATCGACCGCGAGGAGTACGAGGAGGGCGTCGCCTGCGTCGCCGCGCCGATCTTCGACGCCGACGGCGAGGTGCTGGCCGCGGTCAGCGTCTCGGGCCCGACGGCGCGCCTGCTGCGCCACGACCTCGGCGAGCTCGGCGAGCTCGTGCGCTCGCACGTGCAGGAGATCTCGCGCGAGCTCGGCCACGAGCCGGCCGACGAGCCGGCCGCGCCGGCGCTCGCCTGACCTGACGTGCCGCCGCGGCGCGACACGCTGCCGGAGGAGGGCGCGCCGTTCGCGGCCGAGGTCGTCGTGCGCGGCCAGCGCTTCGCGAACGAGGACAGCGGCTTCGCGGTGCTCGACGGCGAGGCGGACGGGCAGCACGTCGTGCTGGTCGGGCCGCTCGCGCACCTCGAGCCGTACGAGCGCGCGGCGGTGACGGGCGCGTGGGTGCGCGACCCGCGCTACGGGCCGCAGGTGAAGGTGCGCGAGGCGCATCCGCTCGCGCCGGCGGACGAGGACGCGCTCGTCGCCTACCTGCGACGCGTCCGCCACGTCGGGCCGAGACGCGCCGCGGCGCTGTACGCCGCGCATGGCGAGGGCGTGCTGAGCGCGATCGACGCCGACCCGCGTGCGGCGTTCGCGCGCGCAGGGCTGTCGGCCACGCGCGCCGGCGAGGCGGCGCGCTCGTGGGACGCGCTGCGCGCCACGCGCGGGCTCCACCTGCTGCTCGCGCCGCACGGGCTGGCGCACCTCGCGGCGCGGATCCACCGCCACTACGGCGACCGCGCGTACCGCATCGTCGCCGAGCGACCGTACGAGCTGACGGCCGTCTTCGGCGTCGGCTTCGCGACGGCGGACGCGATCGCGCGCGGGGTGGGAATCCCGCTCGAAAGCCCGGCGCGGGCGCGGGCGGCGATCCTGCACGTGCTCGCCGAGGCGGAGCGCGACGGCTCGACGTGCCTGCCGGAGGGCGCGCTGCGCGCCGCCGCCGGCGAGCTGCTCGGCCGCGAGTCGCCGGACGGGGAGCTGGTGCGCGAGATGGCCGAGGCGGGCGACCTGGAGCTGGACGTGGATCGCGACGCGACGGCGGACGGCGACGCGGTCTGGGTCTACCGCGCCGACACGGCGGCACTCGAGCGCGAGCTTGCCCAACGCGTCCATGGATTGCTCGCCGATGAGCCGTCGCCGAAGCTGCACCCGCCCGACGCGCCACCCGAGGACGTCCTCCCGGACGGCGGCGAGCTGGCGCCGGAGCAGTGGGCCGGCGTGCAGGGCGCCTTCGCCCACCGCTTCTCGCTCGTCACCGGCGGCCCTGGCACCGGCAAGACCGCCTCGATCCGCATGATCGGCGCGATCGCGGCGCAGCAGCGCGCGTCGCTGCTGCTCGTCGCGCCGACGGGGCGCGCCGCGCTGCGGATGCGCGAGGCGACGGGGCTCGAGGCCTCGACGGTCCACTCCGCGCTCGGCTGGATCCCCGGCGAGGGTCCGACGCTCGACGAGGACGACCCGCTCCAGACCGACCTGCTCGTCGTCGACGAGACGTCGATGGCGAACCTTGAGCTGCTCGTGACGCTGCTGCGCGCGGTCGGTCCGAGAACGCACGTCGTGCTCGTCGGCGACGCCGACCAGCTCGCGCCCGTCGGCGCCGGCAAGCCGTTCGCGGAGCTGGTCGCGTCGGAGCTCGTGCCGACCGCGCGGCTCGCGCACATCTTCCGCCAGGCGGCCGGCTCGATGATCGTGCAGGGCGCGCACGCGATCCGCGTCGGGCGCGCGCCCTCCTTCATGCACACGCAGGAGATGCGCCACGACCTGTTCCTGATCGAGCGGTCCGACCCGGTCGCGGCGCGCGAGCAGATCGCGGGGCTCGTGAGCCGGCGGCTGCCGGAGCACTACGGCGTCGACCCGGTCGACGACGTGCAGGTGTTCGCGCCCGTGTACCGCGGCGAGCTGGGGATCGACGCGCTGAACGACGCGCTGCGGGCGGCGCTCAACCCGCATGGGAAGCCGGTCGGCAACGGGCGGCTGCGAATCGGCGACAAGCTGATGCTCGTCGGGCGCAACCTGCACGAGCTGGGGATCATGAACGGGACGCTGCTGCGGCTGCTGGAGGCACTCGACGGAGACGCCGACAGCTCCGAGGACGAGGACGGTGACACGAGCGCAGGCGGGCTGCTCGTCGCGACCGACGCGGGCGCGGTGATCGAGATCCCCCCGGCGGAGGTCGGCCAGCTGCGGCTCGCGTACGCCTGCTCGGTGCACCGTGGGCAGGGGATCGAGCTGCCGATCGCGATCGTCGTCGCCCACCCGGCCGCGGGCGGCCGCTTCCTGCGCCGCGAGATGCTCTACACCGCGATCACGCGCGCGCGGACCGCAACCGTGGTCGTCGGCACCCGCGCGATGGTCGCGCGCGCGGCGGCGACCGCAGACGTGGGTCGCCGCCACAGCCGCCTGGCGGTGCGACTGGCGCGGGCGGAGGGCTGAGCGCGAGCGCGAGCGTCGACGGCGCGTTCGTCGGCTTCGCGCAGGCGCTCGCGCTCGTGCCGGGCGTCTCGCGCTCCGGCGCGACGACCTGCGCGGGACTGCTGCGCGACCTCGACCGCGCGGCGGCGGCGCGATACTCGTTCCTGCCGTCCGTCCCGGCGGTCGTGCTGTCGGGGCTGTTCGAGCTGCGCCACATCGGCGGCGGCGGAGGCGCAGGCGTCGGCCCGACGGTCATCGCCGCCGTGCTCGCGTTCGTCACCGGCTACGCCTCGATCGCGTTCCTGCTGCGCTACCTCGCCCATCACACGCTCGGCGTCTTCGTCGCCTACCGCGTCGTGCTCGGCACGCTCGCGATCGTGCTGGCGGCGGTCGGCGCGATCGGCTGACGACCGCAGAAGCTCATCCGTTTGGCCAGACGCAGGCGGCCGCGGGCGCGCTAGTCTCGCCGGCCGTGGAGTTCGAGGTCGCCCCCACCGAAGCCGCGCTGCACGAGATCCCGCTTGGCGGCAGCCCGTTCCCGCCGATCGCCAACTACGGCTTCCTGTCGGACTGCGAGGTCTGCGCGCTCGTCGCGCCGAGCGGCAACGTCGAGTGGATGTGCCTGCCGCGGATGGACGGCCCGAGCGTCTTCGCCGGCATCCTCGACCGCCATGCGGGCCGCTTCCGCGTCGGCCCGCGCGACGAGGCGGTGCCCGCCGATCGCCGCTACCTGCCCGGGACGATGATCCTCGAGACGACGTGGGGCACGCCGACCGGCTGGCTCGTCGTGCGCGACGTGCTCGTGGTCGGGCCGTGGCACCACGGCGACGAGCGCTCGCACCGTTACGCGCGCTCCCCGCGCGACCACGAGGCGGCCCACGTGCTGCTGCGCACGATGCGCTGCCTCAACGGCTTCGTCGACGTCGAGATGGACTGCGAGCCGGCGCACGACTACGCGCGCAGACGCGGCAGATGGCACTACGACGGCGAGGGCTACGGCGACGGCGTCTGCACCGTCGAGCGGGGGGGCATGCAGCTGCGCCTGCGCACCGACATGCGGCTCGGCTTCGAGGGCCCGCGCGCGCGAGCCGAGACGCGCATGCGGGCAGGCGAGACGCGTTACTGCGCGCTCGGCTGGAGCTCGCACCTGCCGCCCGCGACGTACGAGGAGGCCGCCGACCAGCTGTCCGTGACGGGCAACTTCTGGCACGAGTGGATCAGCCGCGGTCGCTTCCCGGACCATCCGTGGCGCGTCCACCTGCAGCGCTCGGCGCTGACGCTGAAGGGCCTCACCTACGCGCCGACCGGGGCGATGATGGCCGCCGCGACGACCTCGCTGCCCGAGACGCCCGGCGGCGAGCGCAACTGGGACTACCGCTACACCTGGCTACGCGACTCGACGTTCATGCTGTGGGGCCTCTCGACGCTCGGCTTCGACCGCGAGGCGCACGACTTCCTCTACTTCATCACCGACCGCCTGGAGGAGGGCGGGCAGCTGCGGATCATGTACGGGATCGACGGGCGCGAGCGCCTCGACGAGGAGGAGCTGCCGCACCTGTCGGGGTACGAGGGCGCCAAGCCCGTGCGCATCGGCAACGACGCGTGGGACCAGTGCCAGCACGACGTGTGGGGCGTGCTGCTCGACTCGATCCGGCTGCACGTGCGCTCCGGCGACCGGCTCGACGACCGCATCTGGCCGCTGATCGTGCAGCAGGTCGACACGGCGGTCGCGGAGTGGCGCGAGCCCGACCGCGGGATCTGGGAGGTGCGCGGCGAGCCGCGCCACTTCACGTCCTCGAAGGTCTTCTGCTGGGTCGCCGCCGATCGCGGCGCGCGCCTGGCGCGACTGCGCGGCGACCGCGACGCGGCGAAGCGCTGGCGCACGGCGGCCGACGAGATGCACGACGAGATCTGCGACCGCGGCACCGACGAGCGCGGCGTCTTCGTCCAGCACTACGACACCGACGCGCTCGACGCCTCGCTGCTGCTGATCCCGCTGCTCGGCTTCCTCCCCAGCAGCGATCCGCGCGTGCGCAGAACGGTGCTCGCGATCGCCGACGAGCTGACGCTCAACGACCTGGTGCTGCGCTACCGCGTGGAGGAGACGGACGACGGCCTGTCCGGCGACGAGGGCTCGTTCACGATCTGCTCCTTCTGGCTCGTGTCCGCGCTGGTCGAGATCGGCGAGGTCCAGCGCGCCCGCGACCTCTGCGACAAGCTGCTCTCCTACGCCAGCCCGCTCGCGCTGTACGCGGAGGAGATCGACCCGCACAGCGGCCGCCACCTCGGCAACTTCCCGCAGGCCTTCACCCACCTCGCGCTCATCAACGCGGTGATGCACATCATCCACGCGGACGAGGCGCTGGTGGACGACCCGCGCTGAGGCGGGCACCTCAGCACGCGACGGTGGTGTCGGCGCTGGCCACGGCGCCCTGGTTGAACGTGAACTCGCCGTGGATCCGGGCCTTCCCGCTCTTCGGGCAGCGCACGGCCTCGATGTAGCCGCGCTTCACGCCATGGACCATGCGTGTCGCACCGGTCGTGACGTCAATGCGCGAGGTGACGACGTCCCCTCCGAGCACCGACCTGAGCGAGTCCGGGAGGACCACCGTGAGCTTGTTGGCCCAGCGGCCGCCCTTGAGCGTCACGAACGGCGCCGCGAACGTCGCGTTGATCAGCGCCGGGGTCGTGATGCTCACGTTCATCGTGATGCTCCGGCCGCCAGGTCCGTTGAACATGGTGATGACGGCGCCCGACGTCACGCCGAGCGCGATGGCGGTGCCCGCCGCCGTCCCGCTGCCGATCTTCGATCCCTTCGGGCAGACGGAGAGCCGGCCATTCGCCCGGGCGAGCTTCGCGGCGTCGCACCAGGGAAAGAGCCGGCCGTTGACGACTGCGGTGCGCGCGAAGAGGTAGTCGAGTCGCTGGAGGACGAGATCCGCGCCGGGCGGGACGCTCGTGAAGCGCGTGTTCAGCGTGAGCGTGAACGGCGTGCCGGCCGCCAGTCTGTGGCTGTCCGGGGCGATCCTGCCGCTGAGCTTCACGACGGGGGCGGGGGCGGCTGCCGTCGCTGGAAGCGCGGCGACGACCGAGAGCGCCAGGGCAAGCGCGGTGGCGGTGACGAGGGAGGCGCGGACGGTACTCCGGAAGATGGACATACGCCCAGGCTAATACTTATAGTCTGCTATTACAATATGGGTCTGTATCCTCCTGGGTGGGCAGGCGTCGCGTGGGGCTCGACGAAGTAGGGAGCAAGGGCTGCCGGCTCGCATCACATCGGTTTCTGGTTTGATGCGGCCGGTGCGACGGGTGGCGCTGTTTGCGGTCGTGCTGACGGTGGGCGTCGCGGCGCCCGCTGCGGGGTGGGTCGAGCTGCCGCCCCATCCGATCCCCGGCGACGGCGTCGCCGACTGCCTGCGCTCCGCCGGGCCGGGCCGGCTCGCTCTCCTGGGCCGGCTCGGAAGGACGACCTCCGCGATCGACCTGCTGACCGTCGGCTCCCGTGGGATCGCGCCCGGGACGACCACGACCCTCGGATGGCTCGCCACGTGCGCCGAGGTCGGCACCGCTCCGGGCGCACGGGCGCTGCTCGTCGGCTCAGTCGTGCACAACCGCAAGACCTTCCACTCGGTGGTGCAGGCCGCCGAGCCGGGTGCGACACCGGTGACGCTCGGGCCGGAGGCCGTGTTCGACGGGCCGCCGTCGGTTGCCGTCGCTCAAACCGGAGCGGCGGTCGTCGCCTGGGTTGAGGCCCTGCAGGGACGTGGACCTCTGGCCGAGCATGTGCTGGCAGCCGTCCGCCCAACCGCCGATGCGCCGTTCGAGGCTCCGGTGATGCAGGGCAACGGCTCGCTGTCGGCCAGGCATCCAGCTGTGGGAATCGACGCGGCCGGACACGCGACCGCCGTGTGGGTGTCTCGCGGATCGCCTCGCGGGGCAGCCTTGCTGCGCATCGCGAGCACGACGGACGGCGAGCGCTTCGCGGCGCCGCAGTCGCTTGCGTCCGCTACGGGCAATCAGGTCGCGCTCGCCGTCACGCCGGCCGGCCGCACCCTCATCGTCAACTATGGCTTCGGCTCCGTCACGGCGTACGAGCGCGCGGCAGGTGCGTCGACGTTCGCTCCCGTCGCCCTCCCCGTCTCGGGATCGCTTGACGAACTGGCCGTCGCCCTCGCCGACGACGGCAGCGCCGTGGTCGCTGCCCGCTCCGCCCCGGGCCCCACCTCTGCTCTGCTGCGCAGGCCCGGCGGCGTGTTCGGGCACGAGCAGTTGCTCGAAGGCGGCCCAGCGGACAATGGCTCGTCGAGCGTCGGCTACGTGCCGTCCGACAGCTCCGGGCCAGCGCCACCCCCAGATGTGCAGGGCAGCAAGATCACGGCCGCGCTCGACGGATCCGGTCGCGTGCTCGTCACCTGGGTCGATCCCGGCGAGCGCAACAGCGCGGCCTCGGCGCATGTCGCGCGAGGAACGATCTCGGGTGGGCTCACCAGCGCGGTGCGGGTCGGCAGCCCCTGCCGGGCGGCGAACGCGGCGCAGCCGCTGATGCTCTCCGACGGAGGGCTTGGCGCGGCATGGACCGACAATGCCCGCATGCAGATGCAAGACGCCGGCGACACGCTCCTTGGCGGTGGCCTCCTGCACGTCTTGGTGCCGGGTCGAGAAACGCCGACTTCCGACGGTCCATCGCCCGGCCTCTCCGCGAGCCTGCTCGGACCGCGCGCGCTGCACGGCGGTCAGGCGCTGCGCCTGCGCGTCCGCTGCCGCCGCGGACCCTGCGTCGTGCGCGCGATCGCGACGGCATACGCACTCGACCCGTCCTCCGGCAACACATCGCTCGTCGGCAACTCCGTCGAGCTGTCGCGCGGTCGCCCCAGCGTGCTCACGCTCGAGCCCTTCGCCGGCCAGACCTTCGCCCGCAGAGGCGAGGCGTCGGCAAGGCTCTCGCTGGTCGCCTGCGCCGCCGCCGGCTCGTCGCGGGTTACTCGACTTGCGCTCCACCTGCGCCTGCGCCGCCTGCCGCTGCTGCCGGTCCCGCGCGTCCTGCAGCTCGTCGCGCGCCGCCACGGCAGCCTCATCCACGTGACCTGGCGCACGTCGATCCCGGCGCGCGGAGCGACCTTCGACATCTATGCGCGGCCGACGAAGCTCGCCCACCTCGTCTACGCCGCGATTGGAGGCCGCGGCCGCACCCGCTTCTCCGTCACGCTGCACGAGCAGCCGGGAACACGCGAGCGTGCCGTCGAGGTGCAGGTCGGCACCAACGAGCAGCCATACAGCGAACCTGTCACCACCCGCATTCACTGAGGCGTTGGGGCTCTTTGGCGATCGCCTAGTACCCGTCAGCGACAACACGCTGCTGTTCACGCGCAGACGCAACGCTAGGCGGTACGTGCGTCCGCGACAAGGCCGAAGGCCAGCAGCACGACACATCCCTCGTGGGTTCGGCCACGAATTGGCCACGAGGCGCGAAACTGGCGCGTCGCGCTCGCGTGATACTCGGCCGACGAGCGAAGAAAACGGCTGATTTGCAGCCACTTCGCGAGAGCCGACGCCCGGATTCGAACCGGGGACCCCTTCATTACGAGTGAAGTGCTCTACCAGCTGAGCTACGTCGGCGCGGCCGACATGGTAGCCGAGGGTGGTGGGGTGGCGTGTGGCGGGATCGGCGGGGTTGCGACGGTGCATGGGCGCGGTGCTGGCGCGCGGACGCAAGCACTCGCGTTACAGTTAGACGCATGGTGTCACTTCGTCGTGGGGGCGTTCCCGGACCGGTCGGGTCCGACTCGCTCGACGCCGCGCGGCGGGCGCGGGAGCTGGCGGCGCTGGCGGAGGGCGAGGCGATCGACGTGCTCGTCGTCGGCGGAGGGATCGTCGGTACGTGGGCGGCGCTTGACGCCGCGTCGCGGGGCTTCAGCGTCGCGCTCGTGGAGCGCGGCGATCTCGCGCAGGGCACGAGCCGCTGGAGCTCTAAGCTCGCGCATGGCGGGCTGCGCTATCTCGCGCACGGCGACGTCGGCGTCGCATGGGAGTCCGCGCGCGAGCGGGCGATTCTGATGGACGTCAGCGCGCCGCATCTGATCCGCGCGCTGCCGATGCTGGTCCCGCTCGGCGGACAGGTCGGCCGCGCTGCCGGAGCGACGCTGGAGACCGGGCTGCGCCTCGGCGACGCGCTGCGGGCCGCCGCCGGCACGAGCCGCCGCCGCCTGCCGCCCGCGCGCCGCGTGAGCGCCGAGGAGGCGCGCCGGCTCGCGCCCGGGCTCAGTGACCGCGAGCTGCGCGGCGCTCTGCTGCACTGGGACGGCCAGATCGAGGACGACGCGCGGCTCGTGCTCGCGATCGCCCGCACCGCCGCTGCGCACGGAGCGCGGATCCTCACCTACGTCTCCGCGGGCGTGCTGCGCACCGATGGGGCGACGGTGCACGACGAGCACGGCGACGGCGGCACAAGCGGCTCCTTCGAGCTGCGCGCCCGCCACGTGGTGAACGCAACCGGCGTGTGGGCCGGCGAGCTGAGCGGCGGCGCCGTGCGTCTGCGGCCCAGCAAGGGCTCGCACCTGCTCGTGCCCGCCGCGGCGGTCGGCGAGCCACGCGCCGCCGTCAACGCGCCGCTCCCCGGCGGCGGCTCGCGCTTCGTCTTCGCCGTCCCGCGCCCGGACGGACTCGTGCTGATCGGGATCACCGACGCGCCGTTCGACGGGGCGATCCCCGACGTGCCGACGGTCGACGCCGACGAGGAGGCGTTCCTGCTCACCTCGATCGGGCGCGTGCTCGAGCGCACGCCGACCCGGGAGGACGTCGTCGGGCGCTTCGCCGGCCTGCGCCCGCTGCTCGCGAACGACAGCGCCGGGGAAGACGGCGTCCAGGACACCGCCGACCTCTCTCGCCGTCACGCGGTCGTCGAGCACGACGGGGTCGTCACCGTCGTCGGCGGCAAGCTGACGACCGCGCGGCGGATGGCCCAGGACGCGCTCGACCGCGTCGCCGCGCGCCCCGGCGCCACCGCCGCTCCCTGCGTCACGCACCGCATCCGCCTGACGGGCGCCGACCGACCGGACGACGCGCGCAGCGCACCGCTCGCCCTGGGCGTCCCCGCCTCGCGCGCGCAGCTGCGCTTCGCGGTGGAGCACGAGCTGGCGCTCACCGCCGACGACCTGCTCGACCGCCGCACACGCCTCGGGCTCGTTCCGCAGTGGCGCGCAGCCGCGCTCGACGCCGCGCACGAGGCGCTCGCCGCCACCGCACCCGCCACCTGAACGGACGTCCAGCCGCAGCCAGTTTCGCCCGCACGCGGGCTACGCTGCGCGCGCACCGGCTCGCACCGCGCGCAGCCACGACTCCCCGGAGGCCACTGCATGCTCCGCCCCATTCCCCGTTACCGCGCCTCGCGTCGCCTCGGCCTGGCCGCCGCGACCGCAGCCGTCGCGCTCGCCGCCACGGCCGCGCTGCCCGCGGTCGCACCCGCCGCGAGAGCCCCGCGCTGCACCGTATCGATGCTGCTCGGTGAGCTGAGAGCGCCGAGCGCGGGCGCCGGTCAGCGCCAGGCGAAGCTGCTGCTGACGAACGTCACCCGCAGGACGTGCAGCCTCGCCGGCTACCCCGGCGGCCTGCTGCTGGGCGCGACGAACATCCCGCTGCCGACGAACGTCGTGCGCGACACCGGCCACAGAGCCAGGGTCGTCACGCTCACCCCGGGCCAGAGCGCGAAGACGACGGTGCAGTGGGGCGTGATCACCGGGAGCGGCGACAGACAGACGGGCGCGTGCGAGCCGACGCCGGCGCGCATCGAGATCACGCCGCCGAACGCGAGCGGCCACCTCGTGCTGCCGTGGCGCAACGGCCCCGTGTGCGAGCGCGGGCGGATCGTCGTCAACCCCGTGACGCACGCGTAGGAGTCCCCGCCGGCGCGACGCCGCGCAGGCTCAGCTCGAAGCCCCGGCGCCGGGCAGGGGCGCCGGGTCGAGCAGCGTGCCGGGGTTCATGATCCCGGCCGGGTCGAGCGTCGCCTTCGCCGCGCGCAGCAGCTCGATCCCCAGCTCCCCAACCTCGCCCGCCAGCCACGGTGCGTGGTCGCGGCCGATCGCATGGTGGTGGGTGATCGTGCCGCCGTGCGCGAGGATCGCGTCGCTCGCAGCCACCTTCGCCGCGTGCCACTGCTCCAGCTCGGCGCCCTCCTGCTGGCGCGCAACGAGCGTGAAGTAGAGCGAGGCGCCCGCGCGGTAGACGTGCGAGACGTGGGCCATCACGATCGGCGGCGTGCCGCGGCTGCGCAGCGCGCCGTCGATCGCGGCGACGACTGCGTCGTGCAGCTCCGGCAGGCGGTCCCAGGTGGTGGCCGTCTCGAGCGTCTCGACGAGCACGCCGTGCGCGAGCAGCTCGTCGCGCAGGTAGGGGGCGTGGAAGCGGCCGTGCTCCCACGCCCGGCCGACCGGGGTCCCGAGCCCAACCGCGCCGTGCGCCCGCAGCACGCGCGCGGCAGCGCTGCGGCGGCGGCGCAGCTCGGCTTCGTCGGTGCCCGCCCAGCCGGCGATCGCGAGGCAGCCGTCGCCGTGGCCGCGGGCGCGCAGATAGCCGCGCAGCGCGCGCGTCGTGAGGCCGTCGCCCCCGGACATCGCGAGCGAGACGCGCGTCTCCTGCGCGTCGGAAAGGCGCATGACGTCGGGCGCGGCGCCCGCCTGCACGAGCGCGCGGAAGGCGTCGACGCCGGCCTCGAAGCGCGGCAGCGAGCAGGCCTCGTAGCGGCGCACGCTCGGGCGGACTCTGACGAGCAGCGTGACCTCGGTGATGACGCCGAGCGCCCCCTCCGAGCCGACGAGCAGCTCGCGCAGGCTCGGGCCGGCGGCCGATGCGGGCACCGCACGGGTGGCGATCTCGCCGGATGGCGTCGCGACGCGCAGCGCGAGCACGAGCGCGTCGATGCGGCCGTAGCCGGTCGACGCCTGGCCGGATGAGCGGGTCGCGACCCAGCCGCCGACGGTGCTGAACTCGAACGACTGCGGGAAGTGGCCGAGCGTCAGCTCGTGCTCGGCGAGCGCCGCCTCGAGCGCGGGACCGGTCATGCCGGCCTGCACCGTCGCGGTGAGCGAGCGCGAGTCGACGGCGAGCAGGCGGTCGAGGCGCGCGAGGTCGAGCGCGACGACGGCGGGGAAGCGGCCGCGATGCGGCTCGACGCCGCCGACGACGCTCGTGCCGCCGCCGAACGGGACGACGGCGACCTGCTCCTCCGCGCAGACCTGCAGCGCGGCCGCGATCTCCTCGGCGCTGCCGGGGTGGAGGACCGCGTCGGGCGCGGACGTCGCGTCCCCGGCGCGCAGGCGGACGAGGTCGTGGTAGCCACGACCGGCGGCGTGCGTCACGCGCGCGAGGCGGTCGTCGCTCACGTGCTCGGCACCGACGATCGCGGCGAGCCGCTCGCGTGCCCGTGGCGGAAGCGCCGGCTCGGACAGGCGCACGTCATCGAGCGCGACGGGGTGGCGATGGTGTCCCGGCGCGATGCCCAGCTCGGAGCCGAGCAGCGCCTGCGCCGTGGCGGACAGCGGCGCGTCGTGGCCGTCCTCGCCCCAGCCCCACCAGCGCATGCGCGGCGCGGGGGCCGTCATGGCGCCACCCGCGAGCGCCCCTCGCGCACGCGTGGTCCGACCGGCGCCTGCGCGGGTGCGTCGCCGGCCGGCGCCAGGTACCGGTCGAGCAGCAGGCGCAGCTCGGCCAGCTCCTGCGCGCGCTCGTCGTGCGCACCGACGGCGAGCGTCTGGAACGCGAAGCCGCGCAACGCCAGCTCGATCGTGCGCGCGGCGGCAGCCGGGTCGCTCGTCGCGACGGAGCCGTCCGAGACCCCATCCGCGAGACGCACCTCGAACGCCCGGACAGCCGCGCGCTGGAAGGCCCCGCGGCGCGTCGTGATGTACGGCAGCAGCAGCTCGGGGTCGACGTCGACGATGCGCAGGAAGAGCGGGTGGCGGGTGAGCCGGTCGACGCCGGACACGGCGGCCGTGACGAGCCGCTCGCGCGCGGTCGGCAGTGTCGCGACCTCGGCCTCGACCTGCTCGAGGATCTGCGTGAACTCGCGCGTCATGAGCGCCTGCATCAGCGAGGTCACGTCGGCGTAGCGGCGGTAGAGCGTCATGCGGCTCACGCTCGCGCGCCGCGCGACGTCCGTCATCGTCGTGCGCCGCACGCCGACCGCCAGCACACACGCCTGCGTGGCGTCGAGCAGCGCCTCGTCCTCGACCGTTCGCTGTGACACTCTGTCCAAACTTGTATCAACTACCATCCGCCCCATGCGGCAACTCGGCCTCTGGGCGGTGCGCTACGGAATCCCGCTCGCGATGACGATCGCGGGGATCGTCTGCCTCATCGCAGGCGGCAACGCCGCGGGGACCGGCGTCGTGCTGATCGGCTCGGCGGGGATCGTGCTGCTGATCAACGTCCTCTTCCGCCTGAGCCTGGTCAGCAACCGCGAGCGCGACGAGGAGGAGCGGGCGCGCGAGGAGTTCGAGCGCAGCGGCCACTGGCCGGGCGAGTAGGCGTTTCGCCCTCCGGCGCCCGCAAGCGGGCCGCCTGCGAGTCGGCGTTTCGCCCTCCGGCGCCCGCAAGCGGGCCGCCTGCGGGCGACGTCACAGGAGCAGCGCCTCGAGCCGGTACGCGAGCGTCTCGAGCGCGAGCTCTTCGGTGACGTTGCTGCGCAGCCGGCGGCGGGTGTCCTCGACCAGCTCGACGCCCGCGCGCAGGCGCTGCGGGTCGCGCCCGGCGGCGTCCTCGGACAGCGCGGCGGCGCGATCGACGTGGTGCACGAGATCCTCCGCTCCCCACGCGACGCAGGCGACGTCGCGCAGCCACAGGCCGGACAGCTGGAGGCCGAGGTCGAGCGCGCCCGTCTCGACGCGCCGGCGCGTGCGGCGGATGCGATCCGCGTAGTCGTTCTCGACGCGCTTGCGCTCTCTTCTGGCGACGAACTCGAGCTGCTCCGCGAGCTGCGCCTCGACCTCCGCCACGGCCGCGTCGCCGCGCCGCCTGCGGACCGCGAGCAGCTCGCGCCACGGCGCGTCGTCGCCGACGCGCCCGGCGAGCGCCGCGCGGGCGAGCGACTCGCCGCCCGCCCGCAGCGCCGGCCCGTCGCCGAGCGCCAGCTCCAACGCCCGCTCGCCGTCGCCGAGCGCGAGCCGCGCGCACGCCGCCGCCTGCTCGGGCGGGATCCCGCGCCGCCCGATCCGCTCGGCCAGCTCGGCCGGCGAGAGCGCGTCGAAGCGCACGAGCTGGCAGCGCGAGCGGATCGTCGGCAGCACCTCGCCGAGCCGGTCGGTCAGCAGGATCAGGTGGACGAACGGCGCCGGCTCCTCGAGCGTCTTCAGCAGCTTGTTGGCCGCCTGCTCGATCAGCGTGTCGGCGCGCTCGAGCACGAACACGCGCCGCGCCGCTTCGAACGGCGTCAGCGCCGCCGCGCCGATCACCGCCTCCTCGACGTCGCCGACGAGCATCTCGTGCGCGCCGCTCGGGACGACCCACGTGAGGTCCGGGTGCGTGCCGTGCCCCACGCGCGTGTGCACGCCCGTGGGATCGGGAGCCCCGTCGGCCAGCAGCGCCGCCGCGAACGCGCGCGCCGCGGTGCGCTTGCCGCTGCCCGCGGGGCCGTGGAAGAGGTAGGCGTGCGACGGGCCGGCGGTTGGCGGCTGGGTGGGTGGGGCTCCGAGTCCCGCGAGCGCCGCGCCGAGCGTCGCGCGGGCGTGCGGGTGGTGCTCGGTGCCCGGGAGGTCGGCCATCGGCGACGAGGGTATCGGCGGCGCACCTCGGTAAGGTCGCCGCCGTGGCGCGCGGCCGGCTGATCACGATCGAGGGGCTCGACGGGGCCGGCAAGACGACGCTCGCGCGCGGGCTCGTCGATGCGCTGCGCGAGCGCGGCATCGACGTGACGCTGCTGCGCGAGCCGGGCGGCGTCGCCGCCGCCGAGCGCATCCGCACGCTCGTGAAGGACCCGCAGCTGCGGGTCGGCCCGCGCGCAGAGGCGCTGCTCTACGCGGCCGCCCGCGCGCAGCTCGTCGAGGAGGCGCTGGAGCCGGCGCTCGCGCGCGGGGAGTGGGTCCTGCTCGATCGCTTCGTCGACTCCTCACTCGCCTACCAGGGCGCGGGCCGCTCGCTCGGCGTCGCGCCGGTTCGCGCGATCAACGCCTTCGCGACCGGCGGCCTCCAGCCGGACCGCACCCTCCTGCTGCGGATCGACCCGGCGCTCGGCCGCGCGCGACAGGACGACCGCGGCGAGGCGCCCGACCGGCTCGAGCGCGAGCAGGACGGCTTCTTCGCGACGATCGCCGCCGCCTACGACCGGCTCGCCGCGGCCGAGCCCGAGCGCATCCGCGTCATCGACGCGGACGCAGCGCCGGAAGCGGTCAGCGCTGCGGCGCTGGCGGCGCTCGAAGACCTGCTGCGCGGGTAGCGTCCAGCACATGCCCGACTCCACACGCCCCCTGAGGGCGCAAGCACTCGGCGGCCAGGTCGTCTTCGTCACCGGCGCCGCGCGCGGCATCGGCGCCGCCGCGGCCCGGCAGCTCGCCGCCCGCGGCGCGAAGCTCGCACTCGTCGGCCTCGAGCCCGACGAGCTGGCGAAGGTCGCCGCCGACTGCGGCCCCGACGCGGCCTGGTTCGAGGCCGACGTCACCGACGTCGCCGCGATCGAGGCCGCCGTGCAGGGCGCGGTCGAGCGCTTCGGCGGGATCGACGTCGTGATCGCGAACGCCGGCATCGCGACCGGCGGCTCGGTCCGCACGATCGACCCCGCCGCGTGGGAGCGCGTCGTCGAGGTCAACCTGCTCGGCAGCTGGCGCACCGTGCGCGCGGCCCTCCCGCACGTGATCGAGCGCCGCGGCTACGTGCTGCAGGTCGCCTCCGTCGCGGCGATCGCGCACGCGCCGTTCATGTCCGCCTACTGCGCCAGCAAGGCCGGCGTCGAGGCGTTCGCGGACTGCCTGCGGACCGAGGTCGCACCGCTCGGCGTCGACGTCGGCGTCGCGTACTTCTCGTGGATCGACACCGACATGGTGCGCGGCGCGGACGAGCGCGGCGGCATGGCCGGGATGCGCGAGAAGATCAGCGGCCCGGTCGGCAGGACCTACCCGCTGTCCGACGTCGCCGACGCCGTCACGAACGGCGTCGCGCGGCGCGCGCGCCACGTGATGGTGCCCGGCTGGATCCGCGCGATGCTGCTGCTGCGCGGCCCGCTCGCGTCGCTGCTCGACCGCCAGGGGCGCAGAGAGGTCCCGGGCATCGAGCGGCAGATGCGCGACGTGATCGAGCGCGACGGCGCAGCCGCGGCGAGCGCGCCGGTCGGCGCCGGCGGCGCGGCCGACAGCGCGGCGCGCGAGGCGCGCCGCGCCGCGACCGGCTAGCCCTGAGGGGCGCCGGCGATCAGCGCCTTGACCGCTTCGCTGGTCGACGTGACGGGCACCTGGAGCGTGCCGGCCTCGATCTTTCTCCCTTCGGCCATCGCCGCTTCATAGGCGTCGTTCGGCGTGCGGCCGGTCTGGAGCAGCCAGATCCCTCTGTTCTTCAGCGTCAGCGAGTACGGGCGTTCGGCGAATCTGCCGGCTCTCAGGTCGGCCAGCACCTGGCGGAAGACCGGTCTCGTGTCCCAGATGATGGAGGCGAGCACGAAGTTTTCTCTGTTGAACGTGGCCTTGTCGCCGACGACGCCGACGTACTGGCTCTCGCCGCTGCGCTGCTCGACCGCCCGCAGGGCGCCGAGCGTCGAGGCGCCGCCGAGCGTGAAGATCATCTGCGAGCCGCTCGCGAGCAGTCTCGCCGCGGCGTCGTGCACCTGGGCGATGGTCGCGTGACCTTCCTGGCCGACCTGGGTGTAGGCGATCTGCTCGCGCGGGTCGACGCTGCGCGCGCCGGCGACGAAGCCCCCGGCCGTCCTGTTCCACGTCGCGAGATCCCAGTCGGACCCGTCGGCGAGCACGACGATCGCGAGTCTTCTCGTGATCGCGGCATGTGCGGCGACGACACCGGCCATGTAGCCGCCCTCCTTGTCCTGCACGGTGATCTGGCCGACGAGCCCCTTCGGCGCGTGCGGGCGTTCGCCCCACACGAGCTCCGGCACCTTCGTGTCGGCGGCGGCCGCTTCGGCGGCGTCCGCATAGCGACTGTCGTGGGCAATCACGAGCTGGTCGCCTTCGTGTGAGAGCTGCTCCAGCGCGCCGCGTACGTCTCTCGTCTGCGATGCGTCGACGGTGTCGACTCTCACGCCGAGCGCCTTCGGAAATTCGCTGACGACTTCTCTCGCCTGCAGCGTCCAGTCGAGTTCGTTGTCGCGATACGGCGCGACGAACGCGATCTTCTTCACGTCCGTTCTCTTGTCGCTGCTGCCGCAGCCCGCGACGCCCGCCACGAGCGCCACGACCACGGCGAGCGTCCACCGCCATCTAGCTCCAGCCACCGGTGCTCCTCTCCCCGAGCAGTTCGGTCAGTTCCCCCGAAGAACCGGATTCTCGCGCCTCCGGGGGCACGCGTGCGCCACTTGCCGCGGGCGGGGCGGCGTCAGCCGTGCTGCGCGGACGGCTCGCCGGCGTAGCCCTGCGGACGCGACTGGGCGAACGCCCATGCGTCGGCGACCATCTCGGCGAGCGCCGGCTTGCGCGGCTCCCAGCCCAACTCGGCGCGGATCTTGCCGCTCGCGGCGACGAGCATCGGCGGGTCGCCGGGACGGCGCGGCGCCTCGCTGACCGGGATCGCCAGCCCGGTGACCTCGCGGGCAGCGTCGATCACCTCGCGCACCGAGAAGCCGTTGCCGTTGCCGAGGTTGAAGATGCGGTGCTCCCCGGGGCGCGCGCCGTCGAGCGCGAGCAGGTGCGCGCTCGCGAGGTCCTCGATGTGGATGTAGTCGCGCACCGCCGTGCCGTCGGGCGTCGGGTAGTCGGTGCCGAACAGCTTGACCTCGGCCTGGAGCCCCTGCGCGGCGCGCAGCACGTTCGGGATCAGGTGCGTCTCGGGGTGGTGGTCCTCCCCCAGGCAGCCGCTTGCGCCAGCGACGTTGAAGTAGCGCAGGCTGACTGCGCCGAGCCCGTGCGCGCGGCACTCGTCGCCGATCATCCCGTCGACCGCGAGCTTCGAGGCGCCGTAGGCGTTGACCGGGCGCGTCGGCGTCGTCTCGTCCATCGGCACGACCGCGGGCTCGCCGTAGACGGCGCAGGTGGAGGAGAAGACGAGCCGCTCGACCTCCGCGGCGCGCAGCGCGTCGAGCAGGTTGAGCGTGCCGCCGACGTTCGTGCGGTAATAGCGCTCGGGGTGCGAGACGGACTCGGCGACGAGCGCGAGAGCGGCGAAGTGGAGCGCACCGTCGAACCCCTCGGCGAGCGTGTCGCGCACGCGCTCGGCGTCGAGCAGGTCGACCTCGGCGAGCCGCGCGGCCGCCGGCACGGCGGCGCGGTGGCCGCGGGAGAGGTTGTCGAGCACGACGACCTCGTGGCCGGCGTCGAGCAGCTGCTGGGCGACGATCGAGCCGATGTAGCCGGCGCCGCCGGTGACGAGGAGCTTCATGGGGCGCGGAGTAAATCAGACGGCCTGGCCGTCGCGACGTGCACCGCGCCGCCGCGGGCAGCCCGCGCTGCGGGCGGCCGATTCAGCGTCCGAGCCGCAGCCAGTCGGTGAATTCCGACCAGGTGCTCGTCGTGCGGAAGCCAGCCTCGCCCCAGGCGTGGCGCATGCGTGCCGCCCATGTCGGATCCCAGCCGCGCATGCGCGCCCATCCCCACGTCAGCAACGCGAGCAGCAGCAGCGCGCCGGCTGCGACGAGCGCGACGAGCAGCGGCGTGCGGTCGCGCGCGTGCGTGCCGCCGGAGGCCGGCGGTGCGGGCGTCGCCGCGGGCGCGGGCGTCGTGCTCGTCGTGGGCGCGGTGGTGGTGGGCACGGTCGTCGTCGGCGCGGTGGTCGCGGGTGCCGTCGGCGTCGTCACGGGAGGCGTCGTCGTGGCGGGCGTCCCGCCGGCCCCGCCCGCCGCCGCTCCGCCGGTGGTCCCTGGTTCCAATCTTCTGCCCTTGCAGGCGCCGCGCATGTGGGCCGCGATCCCGTCGAGCATCGCCTTGCGGAGGGCGGGCACGACGCTTCTGATCGCCGGCGGGATCCCTCTGACCGCCGCCTCGAGCTCGGCCTGCGTGAAGGCGCACGGGTCGAGCTGGCCGCCCGCCTGCGCCCAGGCGGACGCGACCTTGTCGTAGGCCTGGTCGGCGAGCACTGGCGCAGCCGGCACGAGCAGCAGTGCGGCGGCGAGCGCGAGCGCGCCGGGGATGCGGATGCGAGACGTCATCTGCGGGCGATCGTAGCGGGCTCGCCCAGCGCGCCCGGCACCCCCGCGCTTCTGCTGGCCGCGGCGATACGGTAGCTGCATGCGCCCCGCAGCCCACCTCGCGCACCGGTTCCGTCCGACCGTCGGGCGATGATTCGCTGTTACCCCCTGAGCGCGGTCAGAGGCACGGGAAACAGCGGCAAATAGCGGGAAGACAAGGAGCAGGCAGGCATGGAGAACAGCTCGCAGACACCCACCACGATCGACGCCACGACCGGCGACGCCCTGCGGCTGAGTCGTTTCTTCACGCAGCCGGGCGTCCACCCGTTCGAGCGCGTGGAATGGGAGCTGCGAGACGCCAGGATCGGCCACGGCGGCAAGGTCTCCTTCGAGCAGACGGACGTCGAGTTCCCGCAGACGTGGTCGCAGAACGCGACGAACATCGTCGCCCAGAAGTACTTCCGCGGTCAGCTCGACTCGCCCGCGCGCGAGCGCTCGGTGAAACAGATGATCGGCCGCGTCGCCGGCACGATCGCCGACTGGGGACGCCAGCGCGGCTACTTCGCGAGCGCCGAGGACGGCGACACGTTCGAGGCCGAGCTGACGCACATCCTGCTGCACCAGATCGCGGCGTTCAACAGCCCCGTCTGGTTCAACGTCGGCTTCGAAGAGCAGCCGCAGTGCTCGGCCTGCTTCATCCTCTCGGTCGACGACACGATGGAGTCGATCCTCGCCTGGAACACGAAGGAGGGGATGATCTTCCGCGGCGGCTCCGGCTCCGGCATCAACCTGTCGAACATCCGCGGCTCGATGGAGCCGCTGGCGAAGGGCGGCACCGCCTCCGGCCCCGTCTCCTTCATGCGCGGCGCCGACTCGTGGGCCGGGACGATCAAGTCCGGTGGCAAGACGCGGCGCGCGGCGAAGATGGTCGTGCTCGACGTCGACCATCCGAACATCCAGGAGTTCATCTGGTGCAAGGCCAAGGAGGAGGACAAGGCCGCCGCGCTGCGTGACGCCGGCTTCGACATGTCGATCGACGGCGACGGCTTCACCTCGATCCAATACCAGAACGCCAACAACTCGGTGCGCGTCTCGGACAAGTTCATGCGCGCGGTCGAGGCGGGCGACGAGTGGCGCCTGATCGCGCGCACGACCGGCGAGGCGATCGGCGAGGCGCTCGACGCGCGCGCGCTGATGAACGAGATCGCCGAGGCCGCGTGGCGCTGCGCCGACCCGGGCGTCCAGTACGACACGACGATCAACCAGTGGCACACGTGCCCGAGCTCGGGGCGCATCAACGCGTCGAACCCGTGCTCGGAGTACATGCACGTCGACGACTCGGCCTGCAACCTCGCGTCGCTCAACCTCATGAAGTTCCGGCGCGCGGACGGCACGTTCGACGTCGCCGCCTACGAGCACGCGATCGACATCGTCTTCCTCGCGCAGGAGATCGTCGTCGGCGCCTCGAGCTACCCGACGGAGGGGATCGCGCAGAACGCGAACGCCTTCCGCCAGCTCGGGCTCGGCTACGCGAACCTCGGCGCCTTCCTGATGAGCAACGGCATGCCGTACGACTCCGACGCGGGCCGCGGCACGGCGGCCGCGATCACGGCGCTGATGACCGGCCGCGCGTACCGGCGCTCGGCCGAGATCGCGGCGGCGGTCGGGACGTACGAGCGCTACGACGAGAACCGCGACCCGCACAACGCGGTCATGCGGATGCACCGCGACGCGTCGTACGCGATCCCGGACGCGACGTCCGAGGACGACGAGCTGCTCGCGGCCGCGCGCCGCTCGTGGGACGAGGCGGTCGAGCTGGGCGACCAGCACGGGTATCGCAACGCGCAGGCGACGGTGCTCGCGCCGACCGGGACGATCTCCTTCCTGATGGACTGCGACACGACCGGCGTCGAGCCGGACTTCTCGCTCGTGAAGTTCAAGGAGCTCGTCGGCGGCGGTCAGATGACGATCGTCAACAGAACCGTCCCGCTCGCGTTGCAGACGCTCGGCTACGACGACCAGCAGGTCGAGCAGATCGAGGCGCACGTCAACGAGCACGGCACGATCGTCGGGGCGCCGGGACTCGCGAACGAGCACCTGCCGGTGTTCGACGTGGCGGTCGGCGAGCGCGCGATCTCGCACATGGGCCACATCAAGATGATGGGCGCGGTGCAGCCGTTCATCTCGGGTGCGATCTCGAAGACGGTCAACCTGCCGCAGACCGCGACGGTCGAGGACATCGCCGACGCCTACACCCAGGCCTGGCACCTCGGCGTGAAGGCGCTCGCGATCTACCGCGACGGCTCGAAGACGGCGCAGGCGCTGCGCACCGACGCGCAGAAGGAGGCGCCCGCGGGTGGCGCCGTCGGCCAGGAGGCGATCGACGCGGCCGTCGCGGAGGCGCTCGCGAAGGTCGCGCCGGCGCGCAAGCGGATGCCGCGCGAGCGCCAGTCGCTCACGCACAAGTTCTCGCTCGGCGGCCACGAGGGCTACATCACCGCGGGGCTCTACCCGGACGGCAGCGTCGGCGAGATCTTCCTCACCGACATCGGCAAGGAGGGCTCGACGCTGCGCGGCATGATGAACTCGTTCGCGACCGCGATCTCGATCGCGCTCCAGTACGGGGTGCCGCTCGAGACGCTCGTGCGCAAGTTCAGCTACATGCGCTTCGAGCCCGAGGGCATGACGATGAACCCGGAGATCCCCTTCGCGAAGTCGCTGCCCGACTACATCATGCGCTGGCTCGCCTCCCGCTTCCTCGACGAGGAGATCCAGGAGGAGCTGGGGATCATGACGCCGGGCGTGCGCGCGCGGAAGATCGCGCAGGACACGGCCACGTCCGTCAGCGGCGACACCGCCGGCCCCGCGGCCGCTGCGCCGGCCGCGGGCGGTGCGAGCGTCGCGCCCACGACCGCGCTCACCGACACCCCGCCGGTCGTCCCGGCCAAGATGACCGGCCTCGACGTCGGCCCGGCGTGCAGCCAGTGCGGCGGCATGATGCAGCGCACCGGCTCCTGCTACACGTGCGGGAGCTGCGGCAACAACACCGGCTGCGGCTGATCCGCCACGCTACGTCAGATCGCGCGTGCCGTCGCTGACGGCGCGCGCGAGGTCGACCACGCGGCGGCGCTCGGCGCGAGCGTGCGTGCGGAGCCGCTCGAACGCGTCGTCGGCGTCGATCGCGTGGCGCTCCATCAGGATCCCCTTCGCGCGCTCGATGACGGCGCGGCGGGCGAGCGCGCCTTCGAGCTGGTCGACCTGGGTCTCGAGGCGCGCGACCTCGGCGTGGCGGCGCAGCGCGAGCTCGATCGCGCTCTGCACGACGGCCCGGTCGTCCGACCTTCCCTCGGCTGCGATCCCCCGCTCGGCGGCTCGCGCGACGAACTCCGGGTCGGCCTCTTGCGTGACGGCGATCACCGGGCCCGAGGCGTAGGCGCCGATCTCCTCGATCAGCGCGAGCGCGTGGTCGTCGTCCTCGTGCAGCACGACGATCGCGACGTCGGGGTCGTCGCTCGCGATGCGGTCGGCGACCTCGCCGACGCGCACCGCATAGGCGCAGACGGTGTGGCCCAGCTCATGCAGCAGGCCGGCGAGCCGGTCGAGCGCGGCGGCGTCCTCGTCGGCGACGAGCACGCGGAGGTCGCTGGCGGTCACGCGCCACCCCGCGGCACGGGCCCCGCGCAGGAGGTGACGGGCGCGCTACGATCGGAGCCTGACCGGCAGCCATGTGCGCCGGAGCGAGTTCGGCGCCCCAGACCCCCGGCGCTCCAAGCGACACACGCCGGGAGGGAGACGGGATGGTGCCCGACGAGGAACTTCGAAGCGAGCACGATCGCAGTCATCCGCGCTTGCCAGTCTACCCGCGTGCAGGCGGCCAGCCGGAAGGGCCGCCCCGCCGCACGAGCGCCGAGCGCGACGCGATGGTCGAGCGGCACCTGGGCCTCGCACGCCACCTCGCGTTGCGCTACAGCGACAGCGGCGAATCGCTCGACGACCTCTTCCAGGTCGCATCGCTCGGGCTCGTGAACGCGGTCGACCGCTTCGACCCTTCGCGCGGCATCGCCTTCACGACGTTCGCCGTCCCGACGATCCTCGGTGAACTCAAGCGGCACTTCCGCGACCGCGGCTGGGCGATCCACGTGCCCCGCGACCTCAAGGAGGCCGCGCTGCGCGTGAAGCGCGCGATCGCCGACCACCAGGGCGGTCGCACGCCCACCCCGGCCGAGCTGGCGCACGCCACCGGGCTCTCGCTCGAGGCGGTCCTCGAGGCGCTCGACGTGGCCGGGGTGCAGCGCGCGCTCTCGCTCGACGTCCCTGCGAGCAGCGAGGAGGACGGCGGAGCGACGCTCGGGGACCTGCTCGGCGCCGATGACGCGAACCTCGCGCGCGCCCACGATCGCACGCTGCTGGAGTCGCTGATGCGGAGCGTGACCTCGCGCGAGCGCGAGATCCTGCGCCTGCGCTTCGCGGAGGATCTCACGCAGTCGGAGATCGGCGTGCGCATCGGCGTCTCGCAGATGCAGGTCTCGCGCATCCTGCGCGCCGCGCTCAGCCGCATGCGCATCGCAGCGCAGACCGGTGACGAGCCCGGGAGCGCGACGCCGCCGGGGCAGCGGCCGTAAGCGACGCGTAAGCGCCTCGCCGCCACGCGCCGCTACGCTCGCAGGAGCCAACTTCCGAAGGACGGTGCATGCGCATGGCGAGCAAGGCCAAGGTGACGAAGAGCGACGCCGAGTGGCGTGCCGAGCTGACCCCCGAGCAGTACGCGGTGCTGCGCGAGAAGGCGACCGAGCGGCCCTTCACGGGCGCGTACGCCGACGAGAGAGCGCCGGGGACCTACCGTTGCGCCGGCTGCGGCGCACCGCTGTTCGACGCGGGGACGAAGTTCGAGTCCGGCACCGGCTGGCCGAGCTTCACCGCGCCGATGGACGACGACGGCGTCGCGACCGAGCGCGACCGCAGCCTCCTCATGGAGCGCACGGAGGTGCTGTGCGCGAGCTGCGGCGGACACCTCGGCCACGTCTTCGACGACGGCCCCGGCCCGACCGGGAAGCGCTACTGCATCAACTCCTGCGCGCTCGACCTCGAGCGCCAGCAGGTCGAGCGCCAGTAGGCCGGGCGGCACGCGGCCGCCCGGCGGAGCGGTCGGCCGCGCCTGGGAGAATCCACGGCGATGACGGACGACCCCAACGAGATCGCGCGACGCGCGTTCGGCGACGCGGGCCCGGCGGGTCGGCCCGTGCCCACTGCCGCGCCTCCTCCCTCCGCTTCCGCCGCCGAGCTGTACGGGCGCCCCGGTCCGCGCGACGTGCCCGCGCGGCAGTTCGCCGACTGGTGGACGCGCGCGGGAGCGTTCCTGCTCGACCAGCTCGTCATCGCGGGGGTCGTCATGGTCGCCGTGGTCGTGGCGCTGCTCGTGGTCGACGATCCGGGCAGCCGCGCCAGCGAGATCGTCGCCTACGCGGTCGCGATCCCGCTCGGCTTCCTCTACGCGCCGCTGCTGATGGCGCGCGGCGGCGCGCGCAACGGCCAGACGCTCGGCAAGCAGGTCGTCGGGATCCGCGTCGTTTGCATCGACGGCGCACAGATCACGTTCTGGACCGGCTTCCTGCGCACCGTCGTCGCCCAGCAGCTGCTGATCGCGATCACGTTCTACGTGTACGCGGTCGTCGACTACCTGTGGCCGCTGCGCGACCCGCAGAACCAGGCGCTGCACGACAAGATCGCGAAGACGTGGGTCGTGCGCACGTCGCCGACCGCCGAGGCGCCGCCCGCGGTCGCCGCCCCGCCCGCGCCGGACGAGGCGCCCGTGCACCACGGCTGGCTGCCGCCGCAGGCGCCGGGCGCCTGAGGCGGCGCGCGCTCACTCGCTGGGCGTGCGCTCCCGCTCGTCGCGCAGCTCGCGACGCTCGCGCACCTTCATCCACACGATTCCGGCGACGATCGCGACGCCGAGCGCGATCGCCGCGCCGACGCCGAAGCGCTCGATCACGCGCACGGCCGCATCGCCGGCGTAGTACGCGACCAGGCCGACGGTGAGCGCCCACGTGATGCCGCCGAGCGCGTTCCAGAGGAAGAACGTGCGGAACGGCATGTGGTTCATGCCGGCCATCCACGAGGCCGTCACGCGCACGAGCGCCATCCAGCGCCCGAGGAAGACGGCTTTCGCGCCATGGCGCGCGAAGAAGCGGTCGCCGTAGGCGATCAATGCGATGCGGCGGCGGTGGAAGGGGCCGCGCTCCGACGTCAGCACCGTCCGGCCGGCCTTGCGGCCGATCCAATAGCCGACGTTGTCGCCGACGATCGCCGAGGCCGCCGCGATCGCGATCACGAGCTCGATCTGCAGCTTGCCCCGGCTCGCCAGCACGCACGCGAGCACGAGCGCCGTCTCGCCCGGCGACGGGAACCCCATCGACTCGAGGCCGACGAGTGCGGGCAGCAGATAGCCGAGGTTGCTCGAGACGGTGATCCCGAGGATCGCGAAGACGGGGGCTGCGGTGCTCACGGGAGAGCTCCGACGCTGCTGCGTGCGGGTCCCGTCGACGCAGACCCACCCACCGGCGCGCCCGCCGCACCTTCGGCCGCGGGACGTGCATCCTCACCCACCACCGGCTTCGCCGGCGGTGCCGCCGCTCGATCGGCGCTTGCCGACTCCGCCGGCAGCCCCGTCGCGGCCGCTTCCCCCTCGCCCGCGCTCACGCTCGCGCTCGCGCCCGGAGGCGAGCGGAGGTAGGCCGTGACGAAGCCGAGCGAGACGACGCCGATGAAGAAGAGGATCGGCCCGGAGTCGTTGAAGAGCGAGCCGGAGACCGATGCGGCGAGGCCGCCGCAGAGCGCGGCCCGCCAGACGGCGTCGTCGCGGATCGTGACGTAGACGCGGCCGCGGTGGACGATCGCATAGGCGACGGCGAGCGCGCAGATGGTCGTCAGCAGCGGTGCGTATCCGCCGGAGACGATCGACCACGCGAGCTCGTAGCGACGCTGGAGCGTGTTGAGCTGGTCGGAGACGCTGCCGTGCAGCACCGTGCGCGTGAAGTGGCCGTCGCCGCCGGTCGCGAGCTCGAGCGCGGCGAGCGCGGCGACCCCGGCGAGCGGCGCCACGATCGCGATCGCGATCGCCCGCTTCGTCAAGCCCCCGGGCAGCAGCATCAGCGTCGCGACGGCCGTGCCGCCGGCGATCGTGAAGATCCCCCCGACGTCGGCGCCGAGCCGGCCCGAGCCGACGACCGCCGCGAGCGCGACGCCGCCGAGCGCGAACGCGAGCGCGTTCCCGCGCGTGCGGGCGCGGGAGCGTACGACGCCCGCGAGCGCGACGAGCAGCACGATCGTCAGCGCGATCTCGAGCTCGTTGCCGAGCCCGTAGAAGCGCGCGCCGGAGCGCGGGCTCGGCCCGAGCAGCGAGCGGATGATGAGGTGCGAGTGGTTCGCGAGGTCGAGCGTGTAGGCGACGAGCGCGAGGATCGCCGGCAGGGCCGGGCCGCGCGGCCACGGCAGCAGCAGATCGGTCAGCAGCGCGAGCGCGAACGAGCCGCCGGCGATCAGGAACAGCTCCGCCTGCTGGCTCGGCGAGAGCGCCGCGCCGAGCAGCAGCAGGGCCGGCAGCCACAGCAGCGCGAGCCCGCCGATGCGCATGCCGAAGCGCACACCCGCGCGGTCGCGCACGATGCCCGCGAGCAGCACGAGGCCGAGCCACGTGAACAGGAACGTCTCGAGCGCGGGGATGCGGCGCGGCCCGATCACCGCGAGGCGGTCGTTGAGCTGCTGCAGCGCAGCGGCGTCGCGGGCGCCCGCGACGTGGATCGGCTGGCCGCGCACCGACGACGGCACGCGCTCGCCGAGGTGGCCGAGGATCGTCGGCAGCAGGTCGATCGCGGCGGCGATCCCGTCGACGTGCGTCGTCGCGGAGGTGAAGCCGGCGTCAGCGGGGCCGAGCCCGGCGATCCCCGCCCACAGCAGCTGGGGTCCGTTGAAGGGCGGCGGGTCCTCCAGCGCGACGAGCAGCTCGCCGGGCCTGCGCGCGGCGATCAGCTCGTCGAGCTGGCGGTCGCCGGCGTAGCCGGCCGGCAGCAGCGCGACGACGAAGCGGTGGCGCTGGAGCAGCGCGCCCGCGCGTGCGGCGACCGAGTCACCCCGGCCGAGCGAGACGCTGTCGACGACGCCTGCGCGCGTGGCAGCGACGAGCGCCTCCGTGTTCGGCTGCCCGTGGATGCCGGCGTGCCCGGCGCCGCCCGGGATCGAGCTGGCGAGCAGGCCGGGAACGACGTCCGCGGGCGCGCTCTCGGCGCGTGCGACGGCCGCGAGCCAGTTGACGATCAGGCCGGAGCCGAGACCGGTGGGGGTCGCTCCCGCGATCGGCAGCAGGCTCATCTCCGGCGGGTCCTGCGGGTGGTAGGTGCCGCGCGAGGTGCGCGTGCCGGAGGTGATGTCGAGCAGCGACTGCTGCGGGCTGTAGCCCGACTGCGTCGCGCTCAGCATCCCCAGCGCCAGCTCGGGATGCCCGTCGATCAGGTCCGCGACGCTCGGACGCTGCCCGCCCGGCGGCGGCTTCGCGACGTCGACCGGCATCAGCGCGATCAGCGCCGTGGGGCCGCTGATCGCCGGCGAGCGGTCGTGGGCGATGTGCGCCACCGGACCCGCCGCCACCGCGCTCGCCGGCAGAGCCGCGAGCAGCGCGCACGTCAGCGCGATCAGCAGCGCAGGCAGGCGGTTCGGACCGGCGGGGGACGGCATCCGGTCAGCTTAAGGGGCCGGACGGCGCGGGGCGCGCAGCGCCGAACCGTCCGGGCGCGGGGCTCAGCGCCGCGCGCCGTCCGCGCGTGGCAGTCGGAGGGGGAGGGCACCTGGGACGCAGCGCTCAGCGGGGCGCGAGCGCCTCGAGCGGCGGCTGCTCGGCGGCCCGCTCACCGCGCGGCGGCGCGGGGGTGCCGCGCGGCGCCAGCCGACCCGCGGCGCCGACGCACCACAGCAGCGCGATCCAGGTGACCGTCGCGAGCGTGACGTGGACCCACACCATGTCGGCCGGCAGCGCCAGCTCGTACTGGACGCTGCCGACGAGCCCCTGCGCGGCCATCAGGATCCCGGCGACCATCAGCGCATCCCCCAGCTCGCGGTTCTCACCGCGACGACGGGCGAGGAACCAGGCGAGGATCACGCCGATCCCGAGCAGCGCGGCGAGCGTCGCGTGACGGTGGATCACCCAGACGAGCGTGTGGCCGGCGCCGCGGAAGTGCAGGCGGTGGATCAACTGGCCGTCGCTGCCGCCGGCATGGGGGCCGGCGGCCGTGGCGGCGGTGCCGGCGAACACGACGACGGCGCCCAGCGCGGCGAGGAAGCGCACGAGCCAGACGGTGATCCGGTCGTGCGACGGTACGCGCGCGCCGGGCTCGTAGCGGGCGCGGAACACCAGCACGACGGCCGCGATCAGGATCACCATCGAGAGGCCGAAGTGCGCCATCACGTAGCCGGGCGCCAGCTCGTGGCGAACCGTGAAGCCGCCGAGCACCGCCTGCGCGACGACGCCGAGCGGCAGCAGCGTCGAGACCCAGATGAGGTCGTTGCGACGCGGCGTGCGCAGGAACGACGCGAGCCACGCCCCGACGACGACGAGGCCGATCAGCGCCGAGAAGGCGCGGTTGCCGAACTCGATCACCGAGTGGAACGACAGGGGCGGCACGACCTTGCCGTAGCAGCGCGGCCAGTCCGGGCAGCCCAGTCCGGAGTCGGTCAGCCGCACGGCGGCGCCGGTCAGCACGATCACGGTCAGCGCGGCGAGCGCGACGTAGGCGATCGTCAGGAAGCGCTCGGGGGTGACGGGGAAGCGGGCGCGCACTGGTGGGAAGGATGCCGCACGCGGGGCTGACGCGCGGTGGGACGCGGTCGTACGGCGTTGACGCGTCGCGCGCTTCAGCGCCGCCCGCGCGCGGGACGGCATGCGTTGCGAGCCGCGGCGACCTTTAGCATCGCCTGGTCATCGTGTCTGAGATCGCTCTCCAGCTCGAGGCCGGCGTGGTCGCCCGCTGCCTGATCGGACGCGACCCCACCGACGCCGAGCGCATGCGCTACGCCGACGCCGTGACCCGACGCGCGATTCCCCTGTCGGGTCGCGAGGCGCGACTGTGGCGGCGCATGCTCGCCTGGCCGTGGATCTTCAACGCCGTCGACGGCGCGCTCGCCCTCGTACGCCCCACGAGCGACATCCGTCAGCGCGGGTACACCATGCTCGCCGTCCTCGAGGCGTCGCCGCAGCACGCCGACCTGTTCCTCGCGCGCCGACGAGCCCGCGCGCTCGTCGTCCTCTCGGTGCTCGCCGCGGCGGCCCCAGGCGCGCTGCGGGCGTTGCTGGGGCTTCTCGTCATCGCAGCAACCCGGTGAGCGGCGTCCCGACATACGACGTGCTGCTCGTCGGATCCGGGGCGAGCGGCGCGATGGCGGCGCAGACGCTCGGGGGCACCGGCTTGCGCGTCGGCGTCCTCGACGTCGGCGAGCGCGACACGACGTACGGCCGGCTCGTCCCTCCCGGGGACTTCACGACGATCCGCACCACCGACGACGAGCAGCACGCCTACTTCCTCGGCATCGACTACGAGGGTGTCGCGTGGGCTGACAACCGCGTCGGATCGCAGCTGACGCCGCCACGCGGACACCTCGTGCGAGGCGTGCCGTCGCGCATCCCCGTGGTCTCGGAGACGTTCTTCCCGCTGGAGAGCCTGGCGTACGGCGGCCTCGGCGGCGGATGGGGCCTCGGCTGCTTCGTCTTCTCCACGTCGGAGCTGGAGCGCGCCGGGCTGCCGGCCGGCCCGCTGCGAGAGGCCTACCAGGTCGTCGCCGACCGGATCGGGATCTCGGGGGCGCGCGACGACGCGGCGCGCCACTGCCTCGGCGACCTCCAGCGGATCCAGCCCGCCCCGCCGTTGGAGGAGAACCTCCGCGGGCTGCTCGCCGCCTACGAGCGCCGTCGCACGCGGTTCAACCGCCAAGGCTTCCACCTCGGCCGCTCGGCGCTCGCGCTGCTGACCGAGCCGAAGGACGGGCGCGAGCCGACGTCCGGGAACGACATGGACTTCTGGAGCGACGACGGTCGTTCGGCGTATCGCTCGTGGATCACGATGGACGCGCTGCGCGCCGAGGGTGCGGTCGAGTACCTCGTGGGCCGTCTCGTGACCCGCTTCGAGGAGCGGGCGGACAGCGTCGCGGTCGAAGCGATGCGATGCGACGGCAGCGGACAGGAGCAGCTCAGGGCGCGCCGACTCGTGCTCGCGCCCGGCGCGCTCGGCACCGCCCGCATCGTCCTGCGGTCGTTCGGCGAGCCCGGTCGAGCGCTGCCGCTCCTGTCCAACCCGTACACGTACATGCCATGCGTGCAGCCGCGGATGCTGGGCAGAGCGATCGCCGCGCGCAAGCCGAGCTTCAGTCCCTTGATCATGTACCACGAGCCGGGTGAGGAGGGCGGCGAGATCCTGCAGGCGGCGTTCTTCAGCTACCGCTCGCTGCTCCTCTTCAAGCTCGTGAGAGAGGTCCCGCTGGGGTTTCGCGACGCGCGGCGGATCATGCACGAGCTGCTGTCGAGCTTCACGATCGCCGGAGTCCACCACCCCGACCGCGGCGACCCGTCCCGCACGGTGCGGCTCGACCCGCATGCCGACAGCCCGACCGGGGACGCGCTCGCCGCGGACTACCGCCTGAGCGCGGACGAGCAGCGCGCCAACGACGGGCGCGAGGCGCTCCTCGCCCGCACGCTGCGGCGGCTCGGATGCTTTCCGCTGAAGGCGATCCGGACGCCGCACGGCGCGAGCATCCACTACGGCGGCACGCTGCCCGTCGCTGCCGACGGCGCACCGTTCACACTCGACGGCAGCGGCCGGCTCGCCGGCACCCGTCGCGTGTACGTGGCCGACGGCAGCGGCCTTCGCTACCTGCCGGCAAAGGGCATCACGTTGACGCTGATGGCGAACGCACACCGGGTCGCCGCCGGCGTGCTGGAGACGATGCGCGATGGCTGACGCGATCGCGGTGACGGGCGCGAGCGGATTCGTCGGCCGCGCGCTGACCGCCCACCTCGCGCAGCGCGGCTTCGCGGTCCGCGCCCTGTCGCGAGCGGGCGCCGGGCCGGATCTCCCTGGCGTGACCCATCTGCGGTACGAGCTGACCGCGCCTGCGCCCGCCGCGCTCGACGGCGCTCGCGCCGTGATCCACGCGGCGTTCGCCGACCGGATCCCCGAGCATGGGCCCGACCCGAACGCGGTCGGCGCCCGCATCCTGCTCGACGCAGCGCGCGCGAGCGGCGTCAAGCCGATCTTCCTCTCGAGCTTCTCCGCCCACGACGACGCGATCTCGGCGTACGGCCGCTCGAAGCTCGCGATCGAGCGGCTGTTCGACCAGCCCGGCGACGCCGTGCTCAAGCTCGGCCTCGTGGTCGGCGACGGCGGCGTCTTCGCGCGCATGCGCAGCGCCGCCGAAGGTCGCACGGCGCTCCCCGTCCCTGGAGCGGGCAAGCCGGTGCAGGTCGTCGCCGTCGGCGACGTGTGCCTTGCTGCGGAGCACGTGGTGCGAGACGACCTCGACGGGACATTCTGGATCGCAAGCCCCGACGCCGTCCCGATGCGCGCGCTCTACCGGACCCTGGCCGGTCCCGGCGCGCACCTCGTGCCGATCCCGCTGACGCCGCTCCTCGCGATCGCGCGCGCAGCACGCGGCATCGGCATCCCGCTGCCCTTCACCGTCGACAACGTCGCCGGCCTCATGCGCATGCGCAGACATCCCACGCGCACCGACCTCGCGCGCGTCGGATTGACTGCTCGCGCGTTCGAGGACGTCGTACGTCCCACCCAGCGAAAGGAAGCCGATGCCCGTGAGCCCCGTTGACGCCGTCCTGAGCCGGTTGCAGGAGCCGCGCCTCGCCGGACTCGACGTCGACACCAGCGACATGCTCGAGGTGCATCGCCAGGTGCTCGCCGAGAAGCCGATCATGAGAGCGGTCTTCGCCGAGTTCTACGACCGCTGCATGGAGATCGACCGGGAGCACGGCTCCGGCGACGGGCAGCGGATCGAGATCGGCGCCGGCTCCAGCCTCTTCAGCGAGCGCTACCCCGAGGTCGTGGCGACCGACATCAAGCCGCACCCGCACCTCGACCGGGTGCTCGACGCGCAGGCGATGGATCTCGAGCCCGCCTCCGCGCGCGCGATCTTCGGCATCAACTGCTTCCACCACCTGCCCGATCCGATGGCGTTCTTCGGCGAGCTGGACCGCGTGCTGGTCCCCGGCGGGACCTGCGTCCTGATCGAGCCCTATCACGGGCCGGTCGCCGGGGCCTTCTATGCGCGGCTGTTCGAGACGGAGGGCTTCGACCGGACGCAGCAGACGTGGGAGGACTCCGACCGCTCGATCATGCACGGCGCCAACCAGGCGCTCTCCTACATCGTCTTCGAGCGCGACCGGGCGCTGTTCGACCAGCGCTGCCCGAGGCTGGAGGTCGTCGTCGAGGAGCCGCTCGCCAACTGGCCGCGCTACCTGCTGTCCGGCGGCCTGAACTTCCGCCAGCTCGTGCCCAGCCGCTCGGGCGCGCGCCTGCGCCAGGTCGAGCGGCTGCTGGCGCCGACCCGCAGATGGCTTGCGCTGCACCATGTCGTGGCCCTGCGGAAGCGAGTGGCACCGACCCCTTCAGTATCCTGAGCCGCCGATGCCGGAGGCGGCGACAGGATGAGCACGCAGCTGGCGATCCTCATGGCCGGCGCAGCCGCCTTGACGATCTCCACGGTCGTGCTCGTGCGGCGGCGGCTGCTGTCGATCCGCTACGGCATGGGCTGGCTGGCGGTGTCGGTGCTCGGCCTCGTCGGAGCACCACTGCTGAGCATGCTGTCGTCGCACGTCCGCGCGATCGGCTTCACGCCGACGGGCTTCTCGCTCGGCATCTTCGTCGCCTTCCTCGGGCTCGTGTGCCTGCAGCTGTCGATCTCGCTGTCGGGCCTGCACGGCGCCGTGCAGGATCTCGCCGAGCACGCCGCGCTGGTCGAGCAGCGCGTGCGCACGCTGGAGGCACAGCACGTGCGCCGCGAAGAGCCGGATCCCGAGGCGATCGGACGGTCGCTCGCATGACGGCCCAGGCGGAGCGCGTGCTGATCGTCGTCCCGGCCCTCAACGAGGAGCGAAGCGTCGGTGACGTCGTCACGACCACACGGGATCTCGGCTACGACGTCTGCGTCGTCGACGACGGCTCCACGGACGCAACGGCGGACCGCGCGCGCGCAGCCGGCGCAGTGGTGCTGCAGGTGCCGCTCAACCTGGGCGTCGGCGGTGCGCTGCGGTGCGGCTTCCGCTGGGCGCTCGCACACGGCTATGACGTCGCCGTGCAACTGGACGCCGACGGACAGCACGATCCGCACGAGATCGCGGCGCTGCTGGCCTGCATGCGCGAGACGGGCGCCGACTTGGTGATCGGCTCGCGCTTCGTCGAGGGCGCGGGCGCTTATGCCGTGCGTGGCGCGCGGCGCTTCGCGATGGCGTTGCTGGCGCGACGCGCCGCGCGCGCCACCGGCACCTACGTCGCCGACTCGACATCGGGCTTCCGGGCGATCGGGCGTCCATTGCTGGACCGCTTCGCCGCCGACTATCCCGTCGAATACCTCGGCGACACGGTCGAGGCGCTGATCGAGGCCGGGCGCGCGGGCGCGCGAATCGTCGAGCACCCGATCAGCGCATCACCGCGCGCGCACGGCAGCGGCAGCGCCGGCGTCGCCGCCAGCACGTGGTACGTCGCGCGAGTGCTGCTCGCGACCGAGCTGATGCACAACCGGCGCCGCCGACCGCCGCACAGCCTGCCGAGCACGCACGGCGTGAGCTAGACCTCGACGCTCGCCGCACGGTTCAGCTCGACAAGCTGCGGGTTGGCGTCGTAGTAGTCGAAGAACGCCTGCACGGCGGCCGCAGCGGGACGCTCGACCCCGCGGATCCTGAACGGAACGCTTCCGGCCGTGGCCGTGGAGCCGAACTCGAGGCCGAGGGCGCGCACATGGCATGTATGGAGCGGGTAGAACGTCGAGCCCAAGACCTCCGCCGGCATGCGACCGGCGTCGACGGCGCCCGGAAGGCCGAGCAGATCGATCAGCCGCTGCGCGATGAAGGCGAGCATCCGGTTGGCCGGGTGGTTCATCGTGAAGAACAGCAGCTGCTCGCGGAAGTGCGCGGCGATGAACGAGGCGACCTCGACGTCGCAGCCGCGGCCCCGGACGTCCAGCTCGGCGGTCGCGCTCGCCGCCCACGCCGCTGCGTCGGACGGGCGCCCGGGGTCCTCGAGCAGCTCACACGTCCGCCGCACGTCGTCGCCCGCTGCGTAGGCTTCCAGGATCGCGCGGTCGTGATAGTCGAACGGGCCGTCCACGACCGGCTGCCCGGCCGCGTCCCGCAGGTAGAAGAGGTCCGGCACGTAGCCCGCCCAGTAGACGCTCGGCCAGCGCAGCACCGTCGCCGTCCCGGCGATGCGCGCGAGCGTCTCGGTGCCGAGCCCCACGCCGTCGCGATAGCCCTCGTCGACGCGCTGCGGAACGACCACCGCGGCGGCGGCGACCGCACGGTGCAGCTCCGGCACCATCGCATCCGGGATCTCGTGCACCGGCGGGAAGCTGACCAGCTCGAATCGAGTGGCGAACGCGTCGTTCGTGCTCAACATCAGCTCGAGCGCCTTCGCCTGGCAGTTTCCGACGACGACCAGCCGGTCCATTGGCGGTGAGCGTAGCCGCTGTCAGCGGCGGTCGTCGACGACGTACGCGAGCAGCGCGCGTCCGCGGTAGAGCACCTCGACGGGGTGCACGGGGTGCAGGCGCTTGATCATCGCCTCGGCCCGGGCAGTGGTGTGCGGCATCACCTCGGCTCCCGCGACGTGCATCAGCACGATCGCGCGGTGTCCGCGCAGCGTCGCCGCGGCCAGCTGGTCGATCGACGCCGGCGTGCCGCCGGCGAACGCGCCCCAGTCGTCGTTTATGCGCCGGCGGGAGTCGTCGTCGCCGAGCGCCAGCAGCTGGTTGCCGATGCCCCAGTCGGCGGTGACGATCGTGTCGACGCCGGGCGCATAGCGCTTCACCGCATTGGCGAGCGGATAGGCCTCCGTCGTCCAGCCCGGAAGCCAGGTGCGATCGCTCGCGAACGCCGCCCGGTACGTGCTCGCCACGCGAATCTGGCTGCCGGCGAGCGCGACCAGCCCGAGCACGAGCACGACGGTGACGCCGGCGCGCAGGGCGGGACGGCGCAGCTGCGTCGCCGCGCTCACGAGCGCGACGCCGAGCAGCGCAGGCAGCGGCCACAGCAGCATCGCGTGATGCGGTCCGACCGCCTGCGGCGTGGCCGCCAGCACGACGAAGATCGTGAGCAGCAGGAGGAGCAGGAAGCCCGCCGTCTTCGCGGTCGCCGCGAGCGGCGCGACGGCCGGATCCGGACGGCGCCCGCGCCGGCTCAGCCGCCACAGCGCCAGCGCGCCCGCGAGGACGACGACGGCGACCGTCGCGGGCGCGACGGCCGTACGCTCGCCGAGGAAGGCTCCGGTCATGTACTGGTAGAAGCCCGTCCCGTCCATCGTCCAGCGGAACAGCATCCAGACCTCGTGCAGCCGGCCCGTGAGATCGGCGCCGGACTTCGCGGCCGGGAACGCGCGCGCGGGCGCGTAGATCTCGATGTACTCGACGACCAGCACCGCGAGGAGCGCGACCGCCACGAGCGCGAACGCACGCGGACGCTCGCGCACGCGTCTCACGATGCCGCGGTGATCGACGACGATCGCCGCGAGCGCCAGCGCCCCCGCGAACGCGAGGAAGTCGACCTTGTTGAAGATCCCCAGCGCAACGCTGCCTGCCAGCAGCCACACGTAGCGGACCGAGCCGGTGCGCATCCACGCGAAGTACGCCGCGAGCGCCCCGACGCGCAGGAGGCCGCTGAGCACGATCGGACCGTAGTCCGTCTTCGACATCGCGATGTAGGTGGGATCCGTCGCCATCAGCACGGCGAGCAGCGCCGCCGGCCAGGCGCCGAAGAGCCGGCGGGCGAGCACGAAGGCGAGGCAGACGGTGGCGCCCGATGCCGCGATCGCCGGAACGCGGATCGTGCTCATCGACACGCCGAAGACCTCGAACAGCGGAGCGTAGAGCCAGGACTTCAGCGCTCCGATGTACGGCATCAGCATCGTCACGACGCCGAGGAAGCGATCTGACACGAAGCTGCCGTTCGCATAATGACCGCCGAGCGCCCCGTTGACGAACAGCACCTCGTCGTACTGCGGGCCGGGATGCGCGATCGCGGTGAGCGCGCACCAGCCGAAGAACGCCAGCGCCACCGCAAGCACGGCGTAGGGCCCCCAGGCACCCAGCCGCACGGCCACGGAGCGCGTCCCCGGGGAACGTGTGAGCGGTTGTGCGCTCGAAGCCATCGGTCCGCGGCAGCTTGCCAGGTCGGGATGACGAGCGGCTCGCTCGCCCCATGGCAACGGCGGGAGCGCTTGCTAGAGTCGCCGCCGATGTCGGCAAGCGAATTCGGCGCGCACGCACTCGAGCCGTACCACGTCACGGCACATCAGCAGGGAGCGACGCCGATCGAGAACGCGCTCGTCAGCGTGTTGATCCCGGCGTACAACGAGGAGGCGACGTTGCGCCGCGTCGTCGAGCGCGTTGCGTCCCTGCCGTTCGCCGTCGAGATCGTCGTCGTCGACGACTGCTCGTCCGACGCGACGCCCGAGATCGGTGAGCAGCTCGCGGCCGAATTGGACAACGTCCGCTTCCATCGACGCCTGCGCAACGGCGGCAAGGGCGCCGCGATGCAGGACGCGATCCGCGCCGCGAGCGGCGACATCGTGATCGTGCAGGACGCGGATCTCGAGTACGACCCCGTCGACATCCCCCGCGTCATCGAGCCGCTGGTCGCCGGTCAGGCGGACGTGGTGTACGGCACCCGCCTCCATGGCGGAGGACCCCAGCGCGCGCACCTGTTCTCGCACTACGTCGGCAACAAGTTCCTGAGCCTGGTCGCGCGCGTCCTGTACAACACGACGCTCAGCGACCTGATGACCGGGTACAAGGCGTTCCGCACCGACCTGGTGCGCAGCTTCGAGCTCGAGGAGCCGGACTTCCGCTTCGACCCCGAGATCACGGCGAAGGCCCTGCGCACGCCGAGCGTGCGCATCTACGAGCTGCCGATCAGCTACTTCGGGCGCACCTTCGAGGAAGGCAAGAAGATCACCTGGCGCGTCGCGCCCGCGATCCTCTGGGTCCTCGTCCGCGAGCGCTTCACAGCGGTCACGTACGGACAGCGCAAGTGGGGCGAGCATCTGCGCGACCAGCTCGCGGCGTCCGGAGCACCGCAGGCGTGAGCGCCGTCGAGACCGCCACGGACGCCGATCTTGCGGTCACGCCGTTCGCGCTCGATGCGATCGGCCTCGCAGTCCAGTACCGACGGTGGATGGTGTCGCGTCTCGCGCCGCACTGCGGAAGCGTCGTGCTGGAGCTGGGCGCCGGGATCGGGAACCTCTCGCCGCTGCTGCCGGGCGAGCGGCTCATCCTGACGGAGCCCGACCCGACGATGCTCTCGCGGCTGAACGCGGTTGCGCGCGGACCTCAGATGGAGGGGCGAAGCGTGCGCGTCGACGCGTTCGACCCGACGCAGGACGATGGGGCGGCGTTCCACGACGAGGCGATCGACACCGTGGTGTCGGCCAACGTCCTCGAGCACATCCACGACCACGTCGGCGCGATCGCCACGCTGCGCCGGCTGCTCGACGTCACCGCTCCGGGTCGGCTCAAGCGCATCGTCACGCTGGTGCCCGCGCACCCGCTCGCCTACGGTCGCGTGGATCTCGCGATGGGGCACCATCGACGCTACACCGCGCGCAACCTGCGCGAGGTGCACCGGACCGCGGTCCCCGGAGCCGAGGTCGCGATCGAGGGCTTCAACGTCGTCGGCCTCGCCGGCTGGTTCGCACGCGGACGCATCCTCCGGCGCACGTCGATCGAGGCCTCGACGGTCGAGACGGTCGAGCGCATCCTTCCCGCCATGCGGCTCGCAGATCGCGTCGTCCGCACGATCGTCCCGCGTCCGATCGGGCAGTCGCTGATCGGCGTGGCGAGCTGGCGCTGAGCGGCCGCAGCGCGATGCACAGCGCGCCCACGACAACGGTGCGCTCGCGGCGTACAGCGCTCCCACCCGGAGGGGGGCTCGTACTGATCGCGGCCGTCGTGGGCGTCGTCCTGATGGTGCAGATCCCGATCGCCGTCGGGCTTCTGGATCCCGACGCGATCTTCGAGGCCGACCACGCGAAGGCGGTCATCGACCTCAACGCGATCGCTGCCGTGATCACGGTCGGCGTCGCAGCGCTTGCGCCCGCTCGTCTCCGGATGCTCGCAATTGCCCCAGGCGCGCTGGTCGCTGCCGCGATGGCGGGCGCCGCGATCACCGTCGGGGGACATGCCTGGGACGTCACGATGGCGGTCTTCACCGTTACCGCCGCATGGTTGATCGGGCGGGTGACCTTGCGCCTGCTGGCAGCAGCGCCGTTGCGAGACGTCGTCGTCGTCGAGCTGGTCGTCGGGTTCGGCGTCGCGGGGCTGATCATCCTCGCGCTCGGCCGGCTCCACCTGCTCGCCTGGTGGAGCGCCGGTGCGCTCACGATCGCCCTCGGCGTCCTTGGTGCCTGGACCGGAGCACGCGAGGGCTGGACACGACGGGGGAAGGCGTGGGCTGCGATCACGGGCTCCCCGGTCGGCGCTGCGTGCGCAGGCCTGCTGCTGTTGCAGCTCGGGTGGACGATCGTCTGGCTGTCGGCACCCGAGATCATGTTCGACCCGCTCTCGGCGAAGGCGTACCTCCCTCAACTGTGGGCGCACACCGGCTCCATCGGGTCGCTGCTCTCTCACCCGCAGCTCAACGTCACCGGGCTGGCGGAGATCGTCGCCGTGCCCGGGCACGCCGTCGGAGCGCCAGACGTCGGCCGCGAGCTGCAGACGCTCGCCTGGATCGTCCTGACCGCCACGATCTGGTGGGCCGGCGGTCGCTCGGTCGTGGGACCGCTTGCGGCGCTCGCCGTCGGGATCGTCCCCCAGCTCGTCTGGCAGGCGACGACCGCGGACGACGACCTGCTGCTCTCACTCGGCGCAGTGGCGCTTGCGATCGCCGTCCTTCGCACGGCCGGCGGCCGACTCACGGCGGAGGATCGGTCGCGAGCCTCGTCGTTTGGCACGGCCGTAGCGATCGGGCTGCTCGCCGGCGGGTGCGTCTGGTTCAAGCTCCACCTGCTCGTGATCACGGCGATGCTCGTCGCCGGCTGGCTGGTGATCGCCGGTCCGCGCCGGGGCCTGGGCATGCGGCTGGGCGGCGTGCTGATCGGCGGCCTCGCCGTCGCGGGCCCGGCACTCGTGCTGCGCTGGATCGACACCGGCAACCCGGTCTTCCCCTCCTACAACACGCTCTTCAAGAGTCCGCATTACCTGCTCGTCAACGAGCAGTTCAATTTCCCGTTCTGGAAGCAGGCGCATCTGTGGGAGATCGTCAAGGTCCCCTACGAGGCGATCGTGAATCCTTCACTGATGAACGACGCGATGCCGCCGGGCGCACTCGGGCTGCTCGTTGCCGCGCTCGTGCTCGCCGTGCTGATCGGCTGGCGCCAGGCGGACCGCCGCGCGGGCGTCGTCGTCTGGGCAGCATTGCTGGTGGGCCTGCTCATGTGGTGGGCTCAGTTCCGCTACCTCCGATACGTGCTGCCGAGCGCGATGGTGGCCGTGCTGCTGATCGTCGCGCAGCTGCGCGACTGGAGAGCGAGCAGGACGACGGCCGCTGCCCTGCTCGTGGCCGCCGGCGCCGCCTCCGCGCTCTACCTGCCGTCGACCGTGGCGAGCTTCTGGAACGTGCCCTACCGCAAGGTGCCGTTCGCTGCCGCGTTCGGTCGCTGGGACACAGACAACTACCTGCGGTTCCTGCTGCCGGAGAAGGACGTGCTCGCCGCCTACCAACGACTCGCCCCGCCTGGAGCCGACGCCGTCTCGCCCGCTCAGGAGCGGATCTTCCTGAGCGACCGCGACCTGTCGGCTCCCTGGGAGGTCGGTGTGCGACTGACCCTCTCGGGCCCACTCCCGACGCAGCCCGACGACGCGCTGCGGCGCCTGCGGGCGATCGGCATCGGCTGGGCGATCGTGACCGGCCCCGACCGCAACGCGGGCGCCCCAGGATGGCTTCCGGGGCTGCTCGCGCGGCATGGCGAGATCGCCTTCGCCGATCGCGGGTGGGACCTCTACCGCCTCGTCGCCAGACCGGCGTCGCCGATGTTCGACGCGAGACTCGGCCTCGCGAAGGGCGAGCGCCTCGCCGGGGCGAGCCGCAGCGTGCCGGCCTGCCCGGGGCAGACGGTCGCCGTGGAGCTCACGACGGCACCCGGCGGGCAGCCCGCGACGGTGGTTCTCAACTCCGACAGCGGCGACGCCCTCTCCGGCCATACCAGCGGCGAGGTCCTCCCCGGAACCACCGGCCGCGTCTACGCGACGGCCCCGCCGAACACGCACGCGATGACCGTCGCGATCACGCCCCCAATCGGCGGAGGCGCGATCACGCGCGCTCGCATCGGCCTGCTCGGCCGCTGCAGCTCGACCACGCGCTGACCGGCGGGCGCACCGGCCGGCCACTCCGCTCGGGCGCTCGATAGCCTCCAGCCGGGATGGCGATCGAGCGGCGCGCAGGGGCCCCACGGCTGATCGAATGGACCGGCGAGCGGTGCGTTCCATGGACGCCGGACGTGCAGGTCGTCTACGAGCACTACCACCGCTACCTGTGGGCGGCGGAGCTCGCGGAGGCTCGCCGTGTGCTCGACATCGCCAGCGGCGAGGGCTTCGGCAGCGCGATCCTCGCGGGGAAGGCGGCACACGTCACGGGGATCGACATCGACCCGACGACCGTCCAGCACAGCCAGCTCAACTACGCCGCCCCCAACCTCGAGTTCCGCGAGGGGTCCGCGCTGGAGCTGGAGGCATTCGAGGCCGCCTCGTTCGACCTCGTCGTCACCTTCGAGCTGATCGAGCACGTGACCGACCACGAGCGCGTGCTCGCCGGCATCCAGCATGTGCTCGCCCCGGACGGCCTGCTCGTCATCTCGACGCCGGACCGCCGCATGTACACCGACGCGACCGGCGCCGACAACCCCTACCACGAGCACGAGCTGACCGAGCACGAGCTGCGCGCGCTGCTCGGCGGCCGCTTCGAGCACGTGCGCCTGTTCGGCCAGCGCGCCGCCGCCGGCTCGCGGATAGCCGCGCTCGAGCCCACCGAACCGCCCACGGTGCGCCCCTATGCGCTGCGTCGCGCCGGAGAGGACTGGCGCGAGGCCGGTGAGCCGGCGGCGATGTACCTCGTCGCCGTGGCGTCCGCCGCCGCGCTGCCGGAGCTGCCGGCCTACTCGACGCTGAACGACTACGAGCTGACGATCGTGCACCCGCACATGGAGCGCGCAGCCCGCGCGGAGCACACGATCGCCCAGACGGAGCAGACGCTCGCGATGACCCGGCAGGCGCTCGACGACGCCGCCGCGCGGGAGCGCGGGGCGGCCGAGCGCGCGCAGGAGGAGCGCCGCGCGCTCGCGGAGAGCTTCGACCGCATCGCGCAGCAGCGCCGTGAGATCGAGGACCTGGAGGCCGCACGCGCAGGTGACGCCGCCGAGCTGCACCGCATACGCGAGTCGGTCGTGTGGAACACGCTCCAGCGGGCGCGGGGCAAGCTGTACGGCGCGCTCGGCGGCCACGGCTCGCGGCGCGCGCGGACGCTCCAGTGGTCACTGCGGGCGGCCGGGCGGACGGTTGGGACGCGCAGCTCCGGCGACGACGCGAGCGCGCGTCCCGCCTACGGCGAGATCCGCTTCCCGACCTTCGAGCGGCCGGTCGCCTCGCTCGTCGTCACTGCGCATCGCGGTGCGGAGGTGACGGCTGCGTGCCTGCGCTCGATCGCCGACCACACCGAGGGCCCGGCCTACGAGGTGATCGTCGTCGACGACGCCGCCGACGCGGAGAACGCGCACTTGTGGGAGCACCTGCACGGCGCGCGCGTGGTCGTGAACGACCCCGGCATCGGCTACCTGCGCAGCGTCAACCGCGGCGCGGCAGCGGCGCGCGGCAGATACCTCGTGCTGATGAACAACGACGTCGAGGTCCAGCTCGGCTGGCTGCGCGCGCTCGTGGCGCAGGCCGACGCCGCGCCCGATGTCGGGGCCGTCGCCGCGAAGCTCGTCTACCCCGACGGCAGCCTCCAGGAGGCCGGCGGGATCGTCTTCCGCGACGGCTCCGCCGCGAACTTCGGCAACGGCGGCGATCCGGACTTCCACGAGTTCGACTACGTGCGCGAGGTCGACTACGGGTCGGCCGCCTGCCTGCTCGTGCGCAGGGACGCGTGGGTCGAGCTGGGCGGCTACGACGAGCGCTATCTGCCGATGTACTACGAGGACGCGGACCTCTGCTTCGGGCTGCGCTCCAAGGGCTACCGCGTGATGTACGAGCCGACGGCGCGCGTCGTGCACCACGAGGGCGCCACGGCCGGGACCGACACGAGCGCCGGCTCCAAGCGCCATCAGGAGCTGAACCGGCCGAAGTTCGCCGACAAGTGGCGCACCGAGCTCGAGCGCGATCAGCTGCGCCCCTCGCCCGCGAACATGCGGCGCGCGAGCAACCGCGCCACGGGGCCGCACGTGCTCGTGATCGACCATCGCATCCCGCTGCCCGATCACGACGCCGGCTCGCTGCGGATGCTGAGACTGGTGGAGTCGCTGCAGGCGCTCGGCTGTCGCGTGACGTTCGTGCCCGACGACGGCGCCTGCCCGCAGCCGTACACGCAGCAGCTGCAGGCGAGCGGCGTCGACGTGATCTACGGCGCGACGTGGATGAGCCGCGAGCTCGCGGCGATCGGCGGCGACCTCCAGCTCGCGATCGTCAGCCGCCCCTATGTCGCCGCTCAGCACACGCACGTGCTGCGTGAGTACGCCCCACGGGCCGTCATCGCATACGACACCGTCGACCTGCACTACGTGCGCGAGCAGCGGCGCGCCGAGGTCGGCGTGCCCCATGCCGAGGCGAAGGCCGCGACGATCCGCGAGCTGGAGCTCGGGCTCGTGCGCGGCAGCGACGTGACGCTCGTCGTCAGCGAGGAGGAGCGCGAGCAGCTCGAGCGCGAGGCGCCCGGCTCGCACGTGATCGTCGTGCCCGTCGTGAACGAGATCGCCGCGCGGATCGCGCCGCTGGAGGGGCGCGCCGGCGTCCTGTTCGTCGGCGGCTTCGAGCACCCGCCGAACGTCGACGCCGCCGTCACGCTCGTGAACGCGGTGATGCCGCTCGTGTGGCAGCGGCTCGGCGACGTGCCGGTCGTGATCGCCGGCTCCAAGCCGACGCCCGAGGTCGAGGCGCTCGCCGGCCCCAACGTCGAGGTCACGGGCTGGGTCGAGGACCTCCAGCCGCTGATCGACGGGGCGCGCGCGATGGTCGCGCCGCTGCGCTACGGCGCGGGCATGAAGGGCAAGGTCACGCAGAGCCTCGGCGCGGGCCTCCCGGTCGTGACGACGCCGACCGGTGCCGAGGGCCTCGGCGCCGAGGACGGTCGCGACCTGCTGATCGCCGACGACGCGGCCGGGCTCGCCGAGCGGATCGTGCGGCTGCACGCCGACGACGAGCTGTGGCGGGAGCTCTCGACGGCCGGCCAGGACGTCGTGCGGCGCGTCGCCTCCATCGAGCTGATGCGCGAGCGCCTCGCAGCGCTGCTGGCGCTGAGCGCGCCGGACGCTCCGGCCCCCGCGCCGGTTGCTAGCGTTCCGTCGCAGTGACGAGCACCGCATCGCACCCGCCGGCGCCGGCCGCGGCACCGCGGCCGAGCACCTCGCCCGCAGTCGTCGTCCGTCACGTCAACAAGGCGTTCCGGATCCCGCACCAGCAGTACCACACGCTCAAGGAGCGGGCCCTCCACCCGTTCCGCAAGAACACCTACGACGAGCTGCGTGCCGTCGACGACGTCGACTTCGAGGTGTCAGAGGGCGAGTTCTTCGGGATCGTCGGCCGCAACGGCAGCGGCAAGAGCACGTTGTTGAAGTGCCTGGCCGGGATCTACGACGTCGACAGCGGCGACCTGCACGTGCGCGGGCGGCTGTCGCCGTTCATCGAGCTCGGCGTCGGCTTCAACATGGACCTGACCGCCCGCGACAACGTGATGATCAACGCGATCATGCTCGGCCTCACGCGCCAGCAGGCGCGCGAGCGCTTCGACGACATCATCGCCTTCGGCGGGCTCGAGGACTTCCTCGACCTGAAGCTGAAGAACTACTCCTCCGGCATGATCGTGCGGCTCGCCTTCTCGGTCGCGATCCAGGTCGACGCGGAGGTGCTGCTGATCGACGAGGTGCTCGCCGTCGGCGACGCCGCCTTCCAGCAGAAGTGCTTCGCCGAGTTCCACCGCCTCAAGGACGAGGGCCGCACGATCCTCTTCGTCACGCACGACATGAGCGCGGTCGAGCGCTTCTGCGACCGCGCCGTGCTCCTGGAGAAGGGCAAGATGGTGGCGCTCGGCGAGCCGTACACGATCGCCCGCCGCTACAACGAGCTCAACTTCGGGCGCACCGTCCACGAGCTTCCGGAGGACGGCGGTGAGGACGAGGGGCGCTTCGGCGACCAGTCTGCCGCCGAGATCGTCGAGGCGTGGTTCGAGAACGGCGCCGGCGAGCGCGTCGGCGACCTGGCGCACGGCGAGCTGTGCCGCGTGTGCATGCGCGTCCGCTTCCACGAGACGGTCGAGCACCCGGTGTTCGGCTTCACGCTGCGCAACGACGTCGGGGCGACGATCTTCGGCGCGCACTCCGACATGACGATCGGACCGACAGGCGTCTTCGCGCCCGACGGCGAGGCGGTCGCGCGCTTCGAGTTCCAGAATTGGCTCGTCGCGAGCACGTACCTGCTCACGCCGTCGATCGCGCGGCACGGGCCGGGCGCGGACGCGTACGACCTGCGTACCGACATCGCCCAGCTGATCGTGCACGGCGGCTTCTACACGGGCGGCGTGACGAACCTGCCGCACACCTTCGAGGTCAAGTCGGCATGAGCGCCCGTGACGTCGCCCCCAGCTCGGCGCTCGCGACCCCGGGCTCTCGCCGCCGCAACAACGGGCCGTCGGCCTTCGGCGACGATCTGCGCCGCTTCTGGAACCTGACTCTCACGCTCGCGGCGACCGACTTCAAGCTGCGCTACTTCGGCTCGGTGCTGGGCTACTTCTGGTCGCTGGCGAGACCGCTGCTGTTCTTCGGCGTCCTCTACGCGTTCTTCACCCAGGTCCTGCGGCTCGGCGCCGGGATCCCGCACTACCCCGTGTACCTGCTCGGGTCGATCGTGCTGTGGACCTTCTTCACCGAGACGACCGGCGGGTGCGTGCAGTGCCTGCTGGCGCGCGAGGGGCTGCTGCGCAAGATGCGCTTCCCGCGGCTCGTGATCCCGCTGTCGGTCGCGCTGACGGCGCTCTTCAACCTCGGCACGAACTTCGTCGCGGTGCTCGCGTTCGCGTTCGCGTCCGGCGTCGAGATCAGCTGGACGTGGCTGGAGCTGCTGCCGCTGATTGCGCTGATGGCGACGCTCGCGGTCGGCATCGGGATGCTGCTGTCCGCGCTCTACGTGCGCTTCCGCGACATCCAGCCGATCTGGGACGTGCTCCAGCAGATCCTCTTCTACGGCTCGCCGATCATCTACGTGACGACGCTCGTCGGCGAGAAGGCCGGCATCAGGTGGCAGCACGCGCTCGTGACGCTCAACCCGATCGCGACGATCCTCACCCAGATGCGCCACGCGTTCGTCGACGGCGCCGCCCCGACGGCGGCGGCCGCTGCCGGCGGCACCGGCCGGCTGGCGATCCCGCTCGCCATCATCGCGGCGATGTTCGCCCTCGGCCTGTGGTTCTTCAACCGCGAGGCGCCCCGGATCGCCGAGAATCTGTAGATGAGCGCGACCGAGACAGACCGGCAGGCCGAGATCGAGCGGCTGCACGCGCGCGTCGCGGCGCTCGAGGCCGAGCTGCTGGAGCAGGCCGAGCGCGCCGGGCGCGCCGTCGCCGCAGCCCAGGAGCGGGCCTACTGGCTCGACCGCTGGCACCTCGACCTCAACGCGCTGATGCGCAAGCCGGGGGCGGCGCAGGTGCGCGGACTGATGCGGGCGATGCGCGCGGTCGCGCGCGCGCTGAAGCAGGTCAAGCGGACGCTCACGCGCCAGTCGTGAGCCGCGTCTCCGTCGTGATCCCCGTCAAGGACGGGGAGCGCCATCTCGCCGAGCTGCTCGGCGCGCTCGCGCGCGAGGGCGCCGACGAGGTGCTCGTGATCGACTCCGGCTCGACGGACCGCTCCCTGGAGGTCGCGCGCGCGGCGGACGGCGTCGAGCTGCTGGAGATCCCGCCGGACGCGTTCGGCCACGGCCGCACGCGCAACCTCGGCGCCGAGCGCACGGGCGGCGAGCTGATCTGCTTCCTCACGCAGGACGCGACGCCGGTCCCCGGGTGGCTCGACGCCGTGCGCGCCGGCTTCGCGCTCGACGAGCGCGTCGGCGCGGTCTTCGGCCCGCACCTCGCCCGTGAGGACACGAGCCCGATGATCGCGCGCGAGCTGGAGCGGCACTTCGCCGGCTTCGAGGCCGACGGCGGCGGGCCCGCTCTGCACGGCCCCGGCGATCCGCCGTTCCTGTCGAACGTCAACGCCGCCTACAGGCGCGAGTGCTGGGAGCAGATCCGCTTCCGCGAGGTCGCCTACTCCGAGGACCAGGCGTTCGGGCGCGACCTGCTCGCCGCCGGCTGGCTGAAGGCCTACCACCCCGATGCTGCGGTGCTGCACGCGCACGACTACGGAGCGGTCGAGTTCATGCGCCGCTACTTCGACGAGTACCGCGGGCTGCGCGTGACGACCGGCCACGTCGAGGCGTTCCACCCGGTGAGGGCGCTGCGAACCGTGCGCGCCGAGACGGCGGCCGACCTGCGCTGGCTGAAGGAACGCGGCGCACCCGCCGGCGAGCGCGCCCGCTGGGCGGGTCGCGCGACGGTCCACCACGGCGGCCGGCGCGTCTTCTCGGCGCTCGGCTCGCGCGCGGACCGGCTGCCGGCCGGGGTGCGGGAGCGGCTGTCACTGGAACGGCGCGACGACGGTGCGGCGCTTCCAGCCGGCGAGGCGGCCGAAGCTGCCGGCAGCCCGCCCGTGTCGGCGCCGACCGGCAGCGCAATCCCCGCGCAGCGCGCCAGCGACGACTACGCCGAGGCAGCGCGCGTGCTGCGCGACGGCCCCGTCCCGCTGCTCGACCCGATTCCCGGGATGGCGGAGCGCGAGCGGCTGCGGCTCGCGCTGATCGTTCCCCCGTGGCGGCGCGGCAGCGGCGGCCACAACACGCTCTTCCAGCTGCTGTCGCGGCTCGAGCAGCGCGGGCACGTGTGCAGCGTGTGGGTCAGCGACCTGCTCGGGGAGACGGACAACCGCTGGCCGGCCGTCCTGCGCGAGGAGATCAACGCGTGGTTCGCGCCGTTCGACGGCCCCGTGTACAAGGGCTTCGCCGACTGGCACGGCGCCGACGTCGTGCTGGCGACGGGCTGGCAGACGGTGCACCCGGCGCTGCTGCTCGACGGCTGCCGCGCGCGCGCGTACGTCGTCAACGACCACGAGCCGGAGTTCTTCCCGACCTCGACCGAGTACCACCTGGCCGAGGACACCTACCGCCGCGGGCTGCACTGCATCGCCGCCAGCCCGTGGCTGCGCGACCTCGTGGCCGCGCGCTACGGCGCCTCCGCCGACGCCTTCCAGCTCGGCGTCGACCACGCGATCTACGCGCCCGACGCGGGCATCGCGCGGCGGCGCAACACGGTCGTCTACTACGCGCGTCACTCGACCGACCGCCGCGCCGTGCCGATCGGCCTGATGGCGCTCGCCGAGCTCCACCGGCGCCGGCCCGAGACGCGCATCGTCCTGTTCGGAACGGACCGGCCGCCGCAGACGTCCTTCCCATACGAGCACTGCGACGTCCTGAGCGCGCCCCAGCTGGCGGCGCTCTACAACGAAGCGACGGTCGGACTGTGCCTGTCGCTGACGAACTTCTCGCTGATGCCGAAGGAGATGCTCGCCTGCGGCCTGCCGTGCGTGGAGCTGACGGGCGTCAGCGCCGAGTCGATCTTCGGCGCCGACGGCGGGCCGCTCGCGCTCGCGCCGCTCGACCCGCTCCAGCTCGCGGAGACGATCGAGCGCCTGCTCGACGACTCCGCCGAGTGGGAGCGCCGCTCCCGCACGGGGATCGACTTCGTCGCCTCGCACACGTGGGACGTCGCGACCGACGAGGTCGAGGCGGGCCTGCGCCACGCGCTGCGCAGGTGACGTCGCCCGCAGGTGGTCGCTTGCGATCACCGTAGGGCGAAACCCGATCCCCACAGGTGGTGCTTGCGATCACCGTAGGGCGAAACCCGATGGTCGCCGCTCAGAGCGTCTCGATCCAGTCGAGCTGCTGTCCGCACAGCGCCCGCCAGTCGCCGATCGGGACGCTGCGGAGCTGGTGTGCCTCGTCCGCGAGCGGCTCGAGCACGATCGCGCGGATGCCTGTCGGAGCGGCGTCGCCGGGCGCGAGCCCGCCACCGCCGCGCGCGATCCGCACGATGTGCGTCCCCGCCGTCAGGGTCAGCGCGTCGAACCGCAGCACGTTGCCGTCACCGCCGCTGACGTTCGCGACGCTGCCCGCCGGGCGCCCGTCGATCGTCGCGTGCAGCGCGCGGCCGGTGTAGCCGTCGATCCACAGTCGGTAGGCGCCCGCCTGCCCCACCTCGACGCGTGCCGTGACGGCGCCCGGGCCGCCGAAGCCGATCAACGCGCCGTCGGGCAGGAGCACGGCCAGCCGGGTGCGATCCATCCGTCTCAGCTCGGGCGCGACGTTCGGCGTGCGCGGGACGAAGCGCAGCCGCTGCGCGCCGTCGGCGCGGCCGCGCCCGGCGAGCGCCTTCACCTTCCGGCACGCCGCCACGCCCCCGGGCTGCACGCCGGCGCCGAGCGGGAGGCGCTCGCGCGCCGCGGGCGCGTCGGCCGAGCGCCGCCACACCTCGTAGTCCTCGCCACGCCAGGCGAGCACGAAGTCGCCCGGCGGGCGGCTCTTGAAGGGCGAGCGGCGCACGACGATCGTCGCCATCTGGTCGACGAGCCGCGGGTCGAGCGCGTCGACGTCGATCGTCTGCCCGTAGGCGATGGCCTGGCCGTCGCCCCGTGACCACGGCCGCACCTTGCGCGCGTTGCCCGGCGCGTCGGGCGCCATGTCGCGCAGCAGGTAGAGCGTGTACTCGTCGAAGTCCGGCGTCAGCGTCGGGCCCTTGCCGGCGAAGCGCTCGCCGATCTGGCGCAGCTCGTCGAAGCGCTGTTGCGGCGCGATCGTCGTGTAGTGGTAGAGGTAGGCGTCGGAGGCGAGCACGCCGACGGCGATCGCCGCGCCGACGAGCAGCCCGTCGAGCCGGCGCAGGCCGAGCCGCCCGAACGCGCCGACGCAGGCGACGAGCACCGCGACGGGGGACAGCAGCACGAGCAGCTTCGCGGCCGTCCACGTCGTCGCGCGCGGCGTCAGCAGCAGCCACACGATCACCGACACGGCGACGACCGCGAGCAGCGCCCAGTTGCGCCGGCGCAGCAGCCACACGAGCCCGAGCACGATCGCGACCGCCATCACGCCGATCAGCAGGTACGTCTGGACGAGGTGCTCCGGGTCGCCGCGATGCGAGGAGCCGAGCCACACGCCGAGCGCCTGCACCTTCAGCAGCGGGCGCAGCAGGTTGCCGGGGTCGGCGACCGCCGCGGCGTTCGCGGTCGTCACGTTGCTCGCCTGGTCGAGCGACGTCTGCAAGTCGGCGACGGTCGGCAGGGCGAGCAGCACGAGCGCGCCAGCGGCCGCGGCCGCTGCGAGCGCGACGGTCCGCACGCGCGTGCGCCCATCTCCCGGCAATGCGCCCCAGCCGAGCGCGAGCAGCGCGATCGCGGCGAGCCCGAGCCACGGCGTGAAGGCAAAGCCGATCGTCCCCCAGCCGGCCGCGCCGACGACGCCGAGCGGGATCAGTGCGCGCGGGGTGGGTGGGGACGGGTTTGCGCATTCGCGCGCGAGCACGATCAGCGCGCCGAGCAGCATCAGCGTCGGAAGCAGGGCGATCTCCTTGATCGAGCCCTGCAGCAGGTAGGCGTACACGAGCGCCGGCACCGCCGCCAGCAGGCCGGCGATCGCCGCCGCCGCGCGCTCGAGCCCGGCGCGGCGCGCGAGGAACGTCAGCACGAGCGCCGAGAGGCCGAGCATTGAGGCGAGGTAGGGCGCGTAGAGCCAGATCAGGTCGACCGGGACGAGCTTCCCGACGCCGGCGAACGCGGTGAGCCCGCCGGACGGGTAGCCGCTGCCGAAGAAGCCGTTCAGCGCGAGGCCGGTCCCCGAGCCCGGGATCGTGAAGCTGTGCCCCTCCGTGATCAGCCGCTCCGCCCCCATCAGCTGGATCGCCCCGGTCGTGTCGAGCAGGTAGCCCGGGAACGTCACGTGGCCCGTCAGGATCACCGGGGCCGCAGCCGTCAGGTAGGCGCCGAGCCCGGCGACCCAGCCCCACCACCAGCCGCTGCGGCGCCCGCGCCGGCGCGCTGCCGTCGCGCGCCAGCTCAGGGCGATCCCCGCCAGCGCGAGCACGACGACGATCGCCGGCGTCAGCGGCGCCGTCACGCCCGACCACGTGGTGAGCTGCGAGACGCCGACGATCGCCGCGAAGCCGAGCGGCGCGAGCAGCAGCGCCGGCAGCGTCATGCCCACGAGCCGCTGCACGAGCAGGCCCACGCCGAGCGAGAGCACCGCCAGCAGCAGCGGGAAGGCGAGGACCGCGAGGACGAACGTCACGGGCGAGACGTCAGACGGTGCGCCGCAGGCCGAGGATGCTCAGCAGGAACGACGAGAAGAAGATCTGGATGCCGACGATCACGAGCGTCAGCGCGACGATCGCGAGGCGCTCCTCGCCGAGCGAGCCGAAGCCGCGCTCGATCCACTCGACGATGATCCCGCCGACCATCGCGAGCCCCGCGAGCGCGATCCCGCCGCCGAGCAGCAGCCCGTGCTCGAGTCTGAAGCGGCGCCGCATGCGGTCGAACCACGGGTCGCGCTCGTTCATGAAGTACGTGCCGTACGCGTGCGCGCACAGGCCGAGCGCGACGACCTGCGTGCCGACGACCGTCAGCAGCGAGCCGGCGATCAACGCGTGGTTGTCCCACTGGCGGCCGAGCACGTCGACATGCGCGAGCACCAGCGCCGAGATGAGCACGCCGAGCAGCGCCATCAGCGCCCCCGGCAGGATGAACAGGTGGTTCGGCGAGTGGACGAGCAGGAAGCGCAGGTGCCGCCAGCCGTCGCGGAAGCTCGACAGCTTCGACTCGCCGCCGCGCGGGTGGTACTCGATCGGGAACTGGCGGATGTCGAGGTCCTCCTTCGCCGCCCGGATCACCATCTCGGAGGCGAACTCCATCCCGGTCGTGCGCAGGTCGAGCTGCGGCAGCTTGTCCGCGCGCACTGCGCGCATGCCGCAGTGCGCGTCGCTGATGCCGGTGCGGAAGAGCACGTTGAGGAAGCCCGACAGCAGCGGATTCCCGATGTACCGGTGCAGCCACGGCATCGCGCCCGGGTGGATGTTCTTCATGCGGTCGCCGATCACCATGTCGGCGCCGTCCTGCAACTCGGCGAGGAACCGCGGGATCTCGTCGAAGTCGTACGTGAGGTCGGCGTCGCCCATCACGATGAACTCTCCGCGCGCCGCGCCGAAGCCGGCGAGGTAGGCGCTGCCGTAGCCGCGCCGCGGCTCGTGCACGACGCGCGCGCCGGCGGCCTCCGCCAGCTCGCGGCTGCCGTCGTCGGAGTCGTTGTCGGCGACGACGACCTCGCCGGGGATCCCGTTGCGATCGAGCACCTCGCGCGCCGACGTGACGCACGCCTCGATGTTCTCCGCCTCGTTGAGGCACGGGATCACGACGGACACCAGCGGGCGGTCCGCAACGGCCCCGGCGGGGGGTGCCGCGATCGTGTTCTCGGTCGTGCTCATGCGTAGGGGCGACGCCCCTGGATTCGCCGCTGTGCGCTGCAACGCGCATTCGAGGGGAAAGTCGCGCGTTTCCTGCCCCGCGATGCTATTGCATCGCCACGCCGGATCTCGGCGCACGGTGCCGCCGCGTCGCTGTGCGAACCTTCCGCGCGCGTGCGCATCTGCCTCCTCTACGACTGCCTCTTCCCCCACACCGTCGGCGGCGCCGAGCGCTGGTACCGCAACCTCGGCGAGCGGCTCGCGGCCGACGGGCACGAGGTGACGTACCTGACGCTTCGCCAGTGGGACCGTGGGACCGACCCCGGCGTGACGGGCGTGGACGTGCGGGTCGTCGGGCCGCGGATGGCGCTGTACGTGAGCGACGCGAGCGGGCGCCGCCGGATCCTCCCGCCGCTCGTGTTCGGCCTCGGCGTGCTGTGGCACCTGCTGCTCCACGGGCGCCGCTACGACGCGGTCCACACCGCGTCGTTCCCCTACTTCTCTCTGCTCGCCGCAGCGGTCGCGAAGCCGCTCGGGCGCTACGCGATCGTCGTCGACTGGCACGAGGTGTGGTCGCGGGCGTACTGGCGCGCATACCTCGGCCGCGGGGCCGGCGCGGTCGGCGCGTTCGTGCAGCGCCTGTGCGCGCGCGTTCCGCAGCGCGCCTTCTGCTTCTCGCGCCTGCACGCCGCGCGGCTGCGCGGCGAGGGGCTGCGCAGCGAGCCGACGGTGCTGACGGGCGAGTACGTCGGCGCGCTGGAGGCGCCCGCGCCGGCGCCGGCGCGCCCGGTCGTCGTGTTCGCCGGGCGCCACATCCCGGAGAAGCGTGTGCCGGCGCTGCTGCCCGCGCTCGCGCGGGCGCGCGAGCGCGCGCCCGAGCTGCGCGCTGAGGTCTACGGCGACGGGCCGGAGCGAGGGCGCGTGCTGGCCGAGATCGAGCGGCTCGGCCTCGGCGACGCCGTCGAGGCGCCCGGCTTCGTCGAGCACGCGCGCGTCGAGGAGGCGCTGCGCACGGCGCTCTGCATGGTGCTGCCGTCCTCGCGCGAGGGCTACGGGCTCGTCGTCGTGGAGGCGGCCGCGCGCGGCACGCCGAGCGTCGTCGTCGCCGGCGAGGACAACGCCGCGACCGAGCTGGTGGACGACGGCGAGAACGGCTTCGTCGCCAAGAGCGCCTCGCCCGAGGACCTCGCCGCGGCGATCCTGCGCGTGTGGGACGCCGGCCCGGCGCTGCGCGAGGCGACGGCGGGCTGGTTCGGGCGCAATGCCGAGCGGCTGTCGCTGGACTGCTCGCTGGAGACGGTGCTGGCGGCCTACGGGCACGAGGCGGTGACGGCATGAGCCGGCGGCGCGTGCTGATCACCGGCATCACCGGGCAGGACGGCGGCTACCTCGCGGAGCGGCTGCTGGCCGCGGGCGACGAGGTGATCGGGGCCGTGCGCCGGCCGGACGGGGCGTTCGAGCGCGCCGGCCTGCAGCAGCTCGACGGCCGCGTCGCGCTGCTGGCGATGGACCTGCTCGACCCCGCGTCGATCCGCCGCGCGGTCGCCGAGGCGGCGCCGGACGAGATCTTCCACCTCGCCGCGCCGACGTTCGTGCCCGACTCGTGGCGGGACCCGAGCGGGGTGACGGCGGCGATCGTGACCGGCACCGCCGCGCTGCTCGCCGCCGCCGGCGCGCTCGACGGCGTGCGCACGCTCGTCGCGACGTCGAGCGAGATCTTCGGCGACGCCGGGGTGTCGCCGCAGTCGGAGACCTCGCCGATGCGCCCGCGCAGCCCGTACGCCGTCGCGAAGCTCGCCGCGCACGGGCTCGTCGGCGCGCTGCGCGCGCACCACGGCCGCTTTCTCGTCTCGGCGATCACGTACAACCACGAGTCGCCGCGGCGGCCCGAGCGCTTCCTGCCGCGCAAGGTCAGCGCCGGCGTGGCGGCGATCGCCGCCGGCCGCGCGGAGACGCTGACGCTCGGCGACCTGCGCGCCGTGCGCGACTGGTCCCACGCACGCGACGTCGTCGAGGGGATGGTGCTCGCGCTGCGCCACGACGAGCCGGGCGACTTCGTCTTCGCGTCCGGCGTGCCGCACACGGTCGGCGACCTGGTCGACGCCGCGTTCGCGGCGGCCGGCGTCTCGCGCGCGCTGCCCGACGGCCGCGACCGCGTCGAGGTCGACCCGCGCTTCGTGCGCGCCCCCGAGCAGTGGCCGCCGGTCGGCGACGCGTCGAAGGCGCGCGACGTGCTCGGCTGGGCGCCGCGGACGTCGTTCGAGCAGCTCGTCGGCGAGCTGGTCGAGGCGGACCTGGCGCGGCTCGGCGCCTCGCCCTGCCCGCCCGCCCGCCCCGCAGACGCGCCGGGAAGCTGAGCCGCCGCCCGTGCGCGTCGCGCTGAACCTCGTCTTCCTCGTCCCCGGCGAGACGGGCGGCATGGAGGTCTACGCGCGCGAGCTGCTGCCGCGGCTGGCGGCGATCGACGGGCTCGAGCCGGTCGCGATCGTCAACCGCGTCGCGGCGCAGGACCGCGACGCGCCGTGGAGCGGCCCGCTGCGCTCGGTCACGGCGCCGGTCGACGCGCGCGACCGCCGCCAGTGGGTGTGGGGAGAGCAGCGCCACGTGCCGCGGCTCGCGCGCGAGCTGCGCGCCGACCTGGTCCACAGCCTCGCCTCGACCGGCCCGGCGCGCATCGCCGGCGGCCCGCCGCGCGTGACGACCGTGCACGACCTCCACTACGCGGTCGCCCCAGACGCGCACTTCGGCCTGCGGGGGCTCGGCATGCGGCTGCTCGTGCCGGCGGCGGTGAAGGCGTCGCGGCGCGTGATCGCCGACTCGCAGGCGACGAAGGACGACGTGGTGCGCGAGATCGGCCTCCCCGCCGAGCGGATCGACGTCGTCCACCTCGCGACGACGCTGCCGCCGGCCGACGCGCCGGCGACGCCGGAGGACGAGCTGCGCGCGCGGCTGCAGCTCGGCGAGCGGCCGATCCTGCTGAGCCTCGCCGCCAAGCGGCCGCACAAGAACGTCGAAGGGCTGATCGACGCGCTCGCGGGACTCCCGGTCGAGCAGCGCCCCATGCTCGTCGTGCCCGGCTACCCGACGGAGCACGAGCCGGCGCTGCGCGCCCGCGCAGAGGCGGCAGGCGTCGGCGCGGAGGTGCGCTTCCCCGGATGGCTGGCGGCGGCGGACGTGGAGGGCCTGTGGCGCGTGGCCGTCGCGCACGTCTTCCCGTCGTTCTACGAGGGGTTCGGCCTGCCGGTGCTCGAGGCGATGGCACGCGGCGTGCCCGGCGCGTGCTCGGACCGCGCCTCGCTGCCGGAGGTCGCCGGCGACGCCACGCTGCTGTTCGATCCGGGCGACCCGGCGGCGATCCGCGCCGCGCTCGAACGGCTGCTCGGCGACGCGGCGCTGCGCGAGCGGCTGCGCGCCGCCGGCCTCGCTCGCGCGGCCGCCTTCTCCTGGGAGCGTACGGCGGCCGAGACGGCCGCCGTCTACGAGCGCGCGCTCGGCTGAGCGCGCGGCCGGCCCGCGCTAAGGCGCGAGCAGCTCCAGGTCCGCGCGCGTCATCAGCCGGATCAGCTCGTCGAAGGTCGTCTCCGGCACCCAGCCGAGTCTCTCCCTCGCCTTCGTCGGGTCGCCGATCAGCAGGTCGACCTCGGCCGGACGCACGAACTGCGGGTCGATCTCGACGTACCGCTCCCAGTCGCTCAGGCCCGCCTCGTCGAACGCGACCTCGACGCACTCGCGCACCGTGTGCGTGTGCCCGGTCGCGATCACGAAGTCCTCCGGCTCGTCCTGCTGGAGCATCAGCCACATCGCTCTGACGTAGTCCTTCGCGAAGCCCCAGTCGCGCTTCGCGTCGAGGTTCCCGAGCGCCAGCTTGTCGCGCAGCCCGTGCTTGATCGCCGCCGCATGCCAGGTGATCTTGCGCGTGACGAACTCCAGCCCGCGGCGAGGGCTCTCGTGATTGAACAATATGCCACTGGTTGCATGCAAGTCATATGACTCGCGATAATTGATCGTGATGAAGTGCCCGTAGACCTTCGCCACGCCGTAGGGCGAGCGCGGATAGAGCGGCGTGCTCTCGTTCTGCGGGACCTCGCGCACCTTGCCGAACATCTCGGAGCTGGAGGCCTGATAGAAGCGCGCCTCGGGGCACGCCTCGCGCAGCGCCTCGAGCATGCGCGTGACGCTGACGCCGGTGAAGTCCGCGGTCAGCGTCGGCTGGACCCACGAGAGCGCGACGAACGACATCGCGGCGAGGTTGTAGACCTCCTGCGGCCGCGCGGCACGCAGCGTGTCGACGAGCGAGCGCTGGTCGAGCAGGTCTCCCTGGTGCAGCGTGATGCGGTCGCGGATGTGCTCGATGCGCTCGAACTTCTCCGTCGAGGCCCGGCGCACCATGCCGTGGACCTCATAGCCCTTCTCGAGCAGAAGCTCTGCGAGGTAGGAGCCATCCTGGCCGGTTATGCCGGTGATCAGCGCTGAGCGGCGGTCGTTCACCGCCGGGAGCCTATAGACGGGCGGCGATGGGGCGGTACGCCGGCGAGCGTCCCGGCCGGCGCCGCGGCGCGGGAGCTCAGGCCGCCTGCTGGCGGTCGCGCAGCCAGTCGACCGTCGCCGCGATTCCCTCCTCGACCCCGATCCGCGCCTCCCAGCCCAGCAGCTCCCGCGCCTTCTCGACCGAGGGCCAGCGCCGCTGCACGTCCACCGCGAAGCTCGGCAGGTGCTCGAGGGCGAACTTCTCCGGGTCGCGCCCGCAGGCCTCCCAGACGATCTTCGCGATCTCCGCCACCGTCAGCTCCCGCGCCGCCGAGATGTTGAAGTCCTCGTTCAGCCCCGCCGGGGAGCTCATCGCGACCACGAGCCCGTCCGCGATGTCATCGACGTGCGTGAGCGTCCGCGTCTGCTCGCCCGAGCCGAAGATCTCGAGCGGACGCTGGCCGGAGAGGACCTTCCTGATCAGGTCGGGCACCGCGTGCGCGATCCCGGGCTCCTCGTCGGGGACCTCACCGGGCCCGTAGGCGTTGAACGGGCGGCAGATCGTGTACGGCAGGCCGTGCTCCTCGTGGGCCGCACGGCAGTAGACCTCTCCCGTGAGCTTGGAGAAGCCGTACGCCGAGGCCGGCACGGGGCAGCGCGGCAGGTAGTCCTCCGGCGTGGGGAACAGCTCGGCCCGCTCGAAGACCATCGAGGAGGACACGTATACGAAGCGCTCCACTTCGAGGTCCAGCGCCGCCCGGATGACCGAGTTGTAGAGCGCGTTGTTGACCTCCGTCAGCGTGTGCGGCAGGCGATGAAAGTTCGCTATCCCGCCGACGATCGCAGCCAGGTGGATCACCTGCGAGCAGCCCTTCGTCGCCGCCCGTGCCTCCGCCGCCACGCGCAGATCGCCCGTGTGGACCTCGCACCCCTCGCGCATCCACTGCGGCGCCAGCCGCTGGTCGGAGACGCGTACCTCATAGGCAGGGTCGGCTAGCAGGCGTCTGACGACCGCCGCGCCGATCGTCCCGGCGCCCCCCGTGACAAGCACCCGGCTCAT
>DASRXW010000019.1:0-60887 GCA_035654055.1 Conexibacter sp. | reverse complement strand
CACCGGACCGCCGCGGATCCCAAGCAGCAGCCCACGGGCCCAGAACACGCTCGATTGTGTAGACGCCATCGCGCCCAGCCTTCTCCCAGGTGACATTGCGTCATCTGATCACCGTCGCCCGGGAGGGTCAAGTCCCTCACTGGCAGATTTGTAGGTGACGTTTCGCCGGGCGGGCTAAGCGACGCAGCGCCCCCCATGCCGGTCCGGCGTGTTGAACCTCACACCGTGCGCCGGCGTGTCCAACGACGGTGGGCCGGTCAGACGTACGTGTCGCAGCGGCGCTCGCGGGGCGCGGGCATCAGGAGCGACTGCCGCTCGCGACGCTCGCTCAGCCCAGCCGCCCGGCGCGGTAGCCGCGGCGGGCGCCGATGCGGGCCAGCGGGGGGAGGACGAGGCGCTGGATGGCGGGCGGCGGGAGCGGGGGGAAGCCCAGCTCGACCATCTCGCCATAGTGATCGATCATCACCGCGCCCTGGAGCCAGCCCTTGATCCCCTTGGGGATGCCGTGCTTCGAGATGCGGCCGGCGCGGCCGAGCGCGGCGGCGTCGGTGAGGAAGCCCTCGAGGCCCGGGTCCGGGGGCGTCGCGATGCAGCGCACGTGCGCGATCACGCTGCCGCGGTTGCGGTACGCGTGGCGCGTGCCGGCGGGGACGACGACCGTCTCGCCGGGGTCGGCGCCGACCCATCTGCGGCCGGCGAGGAACTCGGCGCGGCCGTCGAGCACCGTGAAGCGCTCCTCCATCCGTGGGTGGACGTGGGGCGGCACGCCGCCGCCCGGATCGACCCACATCTCGACCGCGACGGCGGGGGCGCCGTGCTCGTCGGTCGTCGCCTCGAACCTGAGCCGGTGTCTGAAGACCGGGTCTTCGACGATCTGCCCTGTCGCGCTCATGTCGGCCGCCCTTTCGCTGCGTGTCGGGTCCGCGTGTGCGTAACCTAGTGCTCGCCAGCAACAGTACCTAGGGAGCGTTAGGTTTGTCGAAGCAGGATGTCCGGGCGGGAACCCCGCGGCGTGGGCGCGCGGGCGCAGGCCTGCCGACCCCGCGCAGACGGCTGTCGGCCGCCGCGCGGCGCGAGCTGATCGAGCGCGCCGCGACGGAGGTGTTCGCCGTTCGCGGCTACGCGGGCGCGTCGATCGACGAGATCGCACGGCGCTCCGACGTCACGCCGCCGGTCGTCTACGACCACTTCGCCTCGAAGCTGGACCTCTTCACGCGCCTGCTCGAGCGCACGCGCGACGAGCTGCTGGCGATGTGGGTCGAGCAGCTCAGCGGTGACGTCGACCGCAGGTCGCCGCTTGCGGTGACCGGAGGGCGAAACGCCGGGTCGCCGCTTGCGGTGACCGGAGGGCGAAACGCCGGGTCGCCGCTTGCCGTGACCGGAGGGCGAAACGCCGCTCCCGACGTGCGCATGCACCGCGCGTTCGACGCGTGGGCGCGCTACGTCGAAGAGCATCGCTTCGCGGCGCGCATGTACTTCCAGGAGGCGACCGGCGACGCGGAGGCGCGCGCGGCGCATCGGGCGATCCAGGCGCAGGGGCGGGCAGCGCTCGGCGCGATCCTCGGCGCCGAGCCGGGTGCCGAGCGGATCGCCGGGTCGACGGAGCCCGAGGCGCTCGAGATGGCCGCCGAGGTGATGCGCGCCGGCTTCGCCGGCCTCGCGATCTGGTGGGACGAGCACCCCCACGTCCCGCGCGAGCAGATCGTCGCGACGGCGATGAACGTGCTGTGGGTGGGGTTCGAGCAGCTCCAGGGCGAGCACGAGCGGGCGCTCCGGGCGAGACGGAGAGGCTGGTAGGCGGCAGGCAGCCGAGCCGGAGCCCCGGCGATCGTCGCTCAGGCGACCGCCTTCTCGACGGCGCCCAGCAGGCGGTCGCGTTCGAACGGCTTGACGACGAAGTCCTTGGCCCCGGCCTTGATCGCGTCGAGCACCTTCGTCTCCTGGCCGAGCGCGGAGCAGATCACGACGCGCGCGGCGGGGTCGATCTCGACGAGCTCGCGCAGGGTGGCGAGGCCGTCCTTCTGCGGCATCGTGATGTCGAGCGTCACGAGGTCCGGCTGGAGGTCCTGGTAGGCGGCGAGCGCCGCGTCGCCGTCGCCCGCCTCGCCGACCACCTCGTGGCCGCCGGCGGTGAGCGCGTCGGTCAGGACCTTGCGCATGAACGCTGCGTCGTCGACGACGAGCACGCGTGCCATATCTAGATCACGGCTCCTTCCTTGTCGCTGTCAAGCCCGGCGCCCGCGGAGCGCGCCGTTCGTCCCGCGACCTCTTCGAGCCGCAGCGCCCACTCGCCCTCTTCGGTGAGGACGACCCGGCCGCTCGCGAAGCGCAGGCCGTTCACGTACAGGTCGACGGGGTCGTCGGCCTTGCGGTCGAGCTCCAGCACCGCGCCCGCCGGCAGCTCCGGCGCCTCGCCGAGCGAGACGTGGGTGCGGCCCAGCTCGGCCCACACGCGCACGCGGATGTCGCGCAGCGCGTCGTCGAGCCGGCGCTCCTCGCCGGGCTCGCTGCGGTGCGCGATCCCCAGCGCGGCGAGACTGGCGTCGCCGCTCAGCTGCTCCGTCCCCTGCTCGCCGAGCGCGCGCGTCATGCGCACGACGAACGCGTTCGGGACGAGCTGCACGAGCCGGCACGGCTCGCCGCAGGCACGGAACGTCGCGCTGACGGCGTGCGGCGTCGCGTCGAACGCCTCGCGGGCGTCGGTCGCGGCGGCCGCCAGCAGGCGCGTGTCCGGCGGGGCGATCTCGACGTTCTGCCCGAGCACCACACCGGTCGCGCTCGCGGCCGCGGCGAACATCTGGTTGGCGGCCTCGGCAACGGCGGACAGCTCCAGCTCGGTGGGCTCCTCGCCGTCGTCCGCCTCGTCGAGCCCGCCCACCCGGTCGCCCATCGCGGCCGCGATCAGGCGCGCGCCGCGCGGCGTCATCAGCAGCACGTTGCCGCCGGTGACGCCATCCACGTAGGCGACGCTGACCGTGACGGCGGGACCGTCGAAGCCTTCGAAGGGACTCTCCTCGCCGGGCACGACGGTCACGTCGCCGCGCTCGACCGGCTCGGGGCAGATCGCGTCGAGCGCCTTCGCGACGGCCTCGGCGGTCGAGGCGCCGAGGCGCATCAGCGCGTCGGTGGTGCTCGCGGGGTCGGCGGGGCTCACGCGCCACCGCCTGCCGGCGCCGTCACCTGGACCGCGCGTCGCGTGCCGCTGCGGCCCGGCTGGGCACGGTGGATCGGCACGTCCTCTGCGTAGATCCCGACGCCCGCCGTGGCGGGCGCGCCGAGCCGCACGAGATCCCCGGGCTCGAGCGCGAGCACCTCGTCGATCGCCATCTCGACGTGCGCCACCTCGGCGCGCAGCACGACCTCGGCGCCGGCGACGGCGCGCCGCACTGCGGCGGCGATGCGCGGGTCGGTCGCCTCGTTGCGCGTCTCGCGACCGGCCAGCTCGTCGGCGACGCCGTCGATCGCGCTCCACGGCACGAGCAGCGCCAGCGTCGAGGAGTGGCGGTCGACGCGCGCCTCGAAGGTGAGCGTCAGCGTCGGGTCGCTGACGGCGGTGACCTGCAGGCCCTCCATGTGCGTGTCGACGTCGCGCGTCTCGAGCGTCAGCCCGGCGAGGTCCTGCCACACGAGCGACAGGTGGTGCGTGAGCATGTCGAACAGGCGGCGCGTGAGCGCCCAGTCGATCTCGCTCAGCTTGCGCGCCTTCGGCGGCCGCTCCGGCCCGCCGCCGAGCAGGTGCTCGATCGTCAGCAGCACGAGCGGCAGCTCGGCCGTGAGCAGCATGCGCGTTCCCACCGGGGCGACCGCCAGCGCGGCGCCGACCGAGTCGGGCGGGAGCGCGGACTGCGCGCTCGACCACGGCAGCTGGGTCGTGTCGATCACCTCCAGCTCGAGCGGCACGCGCAGCTCGGCGGAGAGGCGCGTGGCGGCCGTGGTGCAGAAGGCGTCGAGCGCACGCACGATGCGCCGCTCGTGCTCGCTCGTGAACTTCGTCGGGCGCGCGAAGTCGACGCTGCGCAGCCGCCGGCTGCGGCGCGAGGGGCTCGCGCCGCTCCCGCCCGCGCGGTCGTCGGGCAGCTCGCCCTGCTGCGCCGCCTCGACGAGCGCGGCGACCTGATCGTTGGTGAGGAGCTCGCTCATGGTGTCTCCCCCGGGTCATCGGCAGCAGCGGCCGGGTGCCACAGCGGGACCTCCTCGCCGCCCGCCTCCTTCACCGTCACGCGCGCCTCGCCGACGCGCACGCGCACGGTGCGACCGCGAGCCCCGCCGGTCGCGGCGGCGCGCACGGGAATGCCCGCCGCGGTGAGCGCGGCGCGCACGGCGGCCTCGTTGCGCGCACCGAGGTCGAGCCCGGCGACGCCGGCGCCTCTGGCGTTCCCGCCGAACATCTGCGCGCCGCCGGCGAGCACCGCCACCATCCGCTCGCGCCGCGCGCCGAGCCGCTCGGCAAGCGCGAGCAGCGTGGGCACGGCGCGGTCGGCGAACTTCGCGGGCGCGCTGTAGGCGGCGTTCGCGGCCGGCAGCATCACGTGGGCGAGCCCCGCGATCGCGCGCTCGCGGTCGACGAGCGCCACGCCCACGCAGGAGCCGAGGCCCATCGACACCAGCTCGTCCTCCGGCGTCGCCGACGCCCTCAGCTCGCCCATCCGCACGACCTTCACCGCTCGCTCACTCCTCTGCTCCCAGGCCGAGCCGGCCGAGCAGCTCGGCGACGCCGACCGCCGTGGGCAGCAGCAGGAACGACAGGCCGCAGGCGGCGTCCGCGACCGCCAGCTCGGCGTCGAGCACGAGCGCCGAGTCGAGCTCGCCGGCGGTCGCGCTGAGGACCGAGGCGACGACCGCGCCGAGCATGTCGTAGAGGACGTGCGGCGGCTGCGGCTCGAGCGCGAGGCCGGTCATCGTCGCGAGCGCGCCGACGGCGGAGGCGCCGAGGATGTTGCCGATCTCGCCGAGCGCGGAGTCGCCCAGCTCGCTGCGCGGCTCGACGCAGAGCAGCTCGCAGAGGGTCGCGGCGCAGCGGTAGGAGAACAGCAGCAGCACGACGATCTCGGCGTCGCCGCGGGCACCGCCGGCGCAGCCGGTGGTCGGCATCACGACGCTCGCGACCATCGCGTCGGGCTCGCCGACGGCGTCGAGCGCGTCCGCCAACGGAAGCGCGAGCACGCGCGGGACGGCCAGCTCGACCGGGCGGCCGAGCAGCTGCGCGAGTGCGGTGGCGGCGGTGCCGGAGCCGATCGACGCCAGCTCCCTGAGGGCGTCGAGCTGTCGCTCGTCGTAGTCGGTGATCATGCTGGGACTCCTTCTGGTTGGCCGGGATCGGGCTTTCGCCCTTCGTTCGCCGCAAGCGGCGACTCGGGGTTTCGCCCTTCGTTCGCCGCAAGCGGCGACTCGGGGTTTCGCCCTCCGGTCGCCGCAAGCGGCGACCTGCTGGCGACGTCACCCAACGCATCGCAGTCGACGACCAGCGCGATGCCGCCGTCGGGAAGGACGGCGCCACCGGCTGCGGCGGCGCGCTGGCTGACGGCACGGGGAAGACGGCGCGTGACGAGCTCGCGCTGGCCGGCGAGCGCCGAGACGGCGAGCGCGAGGCGGCGCCCGCCGGCGGCGGTGAGGATGACGGCGTAGGTCCGCTCGGCGGAGTGGGCCACGGCACGCGCGGCGAGGGCCTCAGCCCCGTCGAGCAGCGGCAGCAGCTCGTCGCCGAGCGGGAGCAATGGGGCGCCGCGCACGGTGCGCACGGGCTGCGCGTCGAGCCGCACCGTTCGCACCACGCGGTCCAACGGGATTGCGTAGGGCAGCTCGTCGACCGTGACGAGCAGGGCGTGGATCGACGCCAGTGTCAGCGGCAGTCGCAGCTGCGCCCGCGTGCCCTGTGACGTCGTCAGCAGGTCTCCGCTTGCGGTGACCGGAGGGCGAAACCCCGTCCGCAGGTCTCCGCTTGCGGTGACCGGAGGGCGAAACCCGTCCTCCGCAGGTGATCCGCTTGCGGTGACCGGAGGGAGACACTCCGAGCTCAGCGAGATCTCGCCGCCAAGCGCGCGCACGCGCTCGCGCACCGCGTCCATTCCCACGCCGCGGCCGGACACGTCGGTCGCGACGGCGGCGGTCGAGAAGCCGGGCGCGAACAGCAGCTCGGCGGCGGCCGTCGCGTCGAGCGCAGCGGCCGTCGCGGCGTCGATCAGCCCGCGCTCGCATGCGACGCGGCCCACCGCACGCGGGTCGATCCCGCGCCCGTCGTCTCGCACCGCGATCACCACGTGTCCGCCGGCGTGGCGCGCGGACAGCTCGAGCACGCCGGTCGGCGGCTTGCCGGCCGCCACGCGCTCGGCCGGCGTCTCGAGCCCGTGGTCGAGCGCGTTGCGCACGAGGTGCACGAGCGGGTCGCCGAGCGCGTCGACGACCGTGCGGTCGAGCTCCGTGTCGGCGCCCGTCAAGCGCAGGTCGACCTGCTTGCCGAGCCGCGTCGCGAGGTCGCGCACGAGGCGCGGGAAGCGCAGGAAGACGGACTCGACGGGGACCATCCGCACGCGCGTGACGGTCGTCTGGAGCGCCTGCGAGGTGCGCGCGAGGCGCTGCACGGCCTGCGCCAGGCCGGGAACCGCGTCCGGCGCCTCGGCCGCGAGCGCCTCCACCGCCGTGCGGTGCTGGACCAGCTCGCCCATCAGGTGCAGCAGCTCGTCGAGCCGCTCGGCGTCGACGCGGACGGTGGGCGACGTCGCGCCGGCCGAGGCGGCTGCGGTCGCGGCGACCGGCGTGGGCTCGCCGTCGGCGGGAGCCAGCACGGGCGCCTCGCGCACGCGCACGTCGGCCAGCTCGCCGACGGCACGGGCGCTCTCGTCGACCGTGGCCTCGTCGGAGCGGGTCGCGACCCACGCCTCGATCTGGCGCCCCGAGAAGCGCTCGACGCTCTCGGGCGCGGGCACGCCGCCGACCAGCTCGCCGTGCACGCGCAGCGCCTCGAACAGCATGAACGCGCGCACCGCCGGCATCTGGCAGTCCTCGGCGAGGTCGGCGACGACGTGCAAGATGCGCTCGCCGCCGTCGGAGGCGGGCGCTCGGGTCAGGTCGGGCAGCGCCGCGTCGCCGTCGCGCGCCAGCTCCTGCGACGGCGTGCGCTCGCGCGCGAGCCGCCGCAGGCGCTCGACGAGCGGGGCCGGGTCGAGGCGCGTCCCGCCGTCGCTGCCCGCGGCGATCTGGTCCACGGCCGTCTCGAGCGCGTCGAGGCAGGCGGACAGCACGTCGATCGCGTCGGGCGGCAGGCCGCCGGTGCGTTGGCGCAGCAGCTCGAAGACGTCCTCCATCCCATGCGTGAGCGCGGCGATCGCGTCGAAGCCCATCGCGGCGCTCATGCCCTTGAGCGAGTGCGCGACGCGGAAGACGCGGTCCGCTGCGGCGCGATCGTCGGGCGCCGCCTCGATCCGCACGATCGCAAGGCCGAGCTCCTGCAGGTGCTCGCGCGACTCCGCCAGGAAGACGGGCAGGTAGTCCTGCTGGTCGATCATGCGACCGCCTCCGCCGCGATCGCCTCGGGCAGCTCGCCGAGCGGCAGCACGACGTCGGCCAGGTGCGCCTCCTCGACGGCGCGCGGCATCCCGTAGACGGTGCACGTGGACTCGGCCTCCACCAGCACGCGGCCGCCGCGGCGGTGCACCTCCTCGGCGCCCTCGAGGCCGTCGTTCCCCATCCCCGTAAGGACGACGAGCACGGTGCGCTCGCCGTACGCGCGCGCGGCGTCGGCGATCGTCAGGTCCGCGCGCGGGCGCAGCCCGCCGACCTCCGGGGCCTGGCTGAGCGATGCGGTGCCGGCGGCGGTGAGGCGCAGGTGCGAGCCGCCGGGCGCGAGCAGCGCGACGCACGGGTCGAGCACGTCGCCGTCGCCGGCCTCGCGCACGCGCAGGCGCGCGACCTGGTCGAGCCGCTGCGCGAGCGGGGCGGTGAAGCCACGCGGCAGGTGCTGGACGATCACGGTGCCGGCGCCGAGCGGCGCGGGCAGCGCCGGCACGAGCGCGCCCAGCGCGCGCGGGCCGCCGGTCGAGGCGGCGATCACGACGACGCGGGACGCGGCGGCGGGCACGGAGGCTGCTCCTACGCGGGCGCGTCTGCGAGGTCGAGCAGCTCCGCAGCGTCGACCAGCAGGACGAGCCGCTCGCCGAGCTTGGCGACGCGCGCGGCCCGGCCGCCGGCGGACGCGGCCGGCACCTCCTCGACCTGCTCGGCGGTGATCGTCGCGACCTCCACGACGTCGTCGACCAGGAGGCCCGCGAGCTCGTCCCCGGCCTCGACGACGACGATCTTGGCCGTCGCCGGCGGCACTGCCGACGCGGCCGTCGCCGGGAGCCCCAGCCGCATGCCGAGGTCGTGGACCGGCAGCAGCCGGCCGCGCAGGCCGATCACGCCGCGCACGCCGTCGTCGTCGGCCGCGACGTAGCGCGGCTCGACGTAGCGCACGATCTCGCGCACCTGCCCGATCGGCAGGCCGTACTGCTCGGCGCCGAGCGCACAGACGACGAGCTGGTCGGGCACGGTCATCGTCCCGCTCCGCTCAGGCCGCCGCGGCCGGGTCGGACTCCACGTCGGGCGCGTCGGCCGGGCCGGACACGCCGGCGCGCTCGCCGAGCACCTCGGTCACGCGCAGCGCGAACTCCTCGTCGATCACGACGACCTCGCCGCGCGCGATCGGCGTGCCGTTGACGAGCAGGTCGACCGGCTCCCCGGCGACGCGGTCGAGCACGACGATCGAGCCGGGGCGCAGCTCCAGCGTCGCGCCGACCGTCATGCGCGTGCGGCCGATCTCGACCGCCAGCTCGACCGGCACCTCGCTGAGGCGTCCGAGGTCGTGGGGGCCCGCCGCGCCGAAGGCGTCAGGGCCAGCACCCGCCGCTCGATCGAAGGCGGGCAGCTCCAGGTTGTCTTCACTCATCGTCAGGCCTCCTACTGGACGGCGACGTCGGGGAGCAGGACCTCGTTGACTCTCACGTCCGTGTGCGCGCGCAGGCCGGCGAGGATCTCCGCCTTCACCTGTCTGCGGCCTCTCGCACTGACGAGCTCGTCGCCGCTCTGGCCGGTGACGACGTCGGTGACGATGTCGCGCACCGCCGCCTCCTGCTCGAGCGGCCCGAAGCCGTCAGGCGGCGACGCGCCGCCGCCCTCGCCGCCGGCGGCGGCCGTCGGCTGGGACGGGTCGAGCACGAGCGCGACGTTGAGCTTCGCGTAGCGGCCGTCGCTGAGGTTCACCAGGAACTCCTTCGGCAGCACGTAGACGATCCCGTCGATCTTGTGGTGCGGCTCCGGCGCCGGTCTTGCCAGCACGAACTTCGCGGCCACGGCCGCGATCACCACCACGAGCAGCGGGATCAGGATCTTCTTTCTCTTCATGGGGTGGTGCCTTTCGGAAGCACGGGCGAGAGCTGGTCGCTCGAGGGCAGCGCGTGGATGCGCTGGAGCACGACCTCGACGCGGCGGTTGCGCGCGCGGCCGGCGGCCGTGCCGTTCGAGGCGAGCGGGTGAAGGTCGGCGTAGCCGGCGGCCGAGAAGCGCTTCGGCGGCACGCTGCGGGCGATCAGCCAGCGCACGACGGCGGCGGCGCGCACCGTCGACAGCTCCCAGTTGGAGGCGAACTGCGACGTCGAGATCGGCACGTCGTCGGTGTGACCCTCGACGATGATCGGATGGACGCGGTCGACGCCGAGCAGCGTCCCCACCTCGCCCAGCAGCGGCAGGCCCCGGGGCTTGAGCTGCGCGAGGCCGGAGTCGAACAGGACGTTGTCGGTCAGCAGCCGCACGACGAGCCCGCGCTGCGTGACGACCGTCTCGACCTGCGCCTTGAAGCCGTGGGCGGCGGCGTACGCGTCGAGCATGCGCTTGAGGTGCTGCAGCTCGTCCTGCTCGCGCCGCGCTGCGAACGACGCCTGCGCGGCCGGGGTGCTGGGGCGACCGATCGACGGCGTGCTCGGAACGACTCTCGGCGCGCTGTCCAGCGTTCTCACGGCGACGCTGTTCGACGTCTGCAGGATCGCCTCGCCGCCGTTCATCACCTTGCCGGAGAAGGCGTCGCGCAACGACTGCTGCAACATCTTCACCTTCGAGACGTTGACCGACGAGATCGCGAACAGCACGACGAACAGCGCCAGCAGCAGCGTGATCATGTCCGCATACGTGAGCAGCCAGCGCTCCTCGTTCTCGTGCCCCCCGCCGTCGGAGTGACGGCGGCGACGGCCGCGGGCGGCGGCGGACATGGCTAGGCGGCCTCCGCCGCGGGCTGCGCAGCGCCGGCGGCGGCGTCGGACACTGCGCGGCCGCCCGCCGCATCGTCCTCGCCCTCGCGCTGGGCCGGCGCGACGAACGAGCGCAGCTTGTCGCCGACGACGCGCGGGTTGTCGCCCGCCTGCACGGCGAGGATCCCCTCGAGCGTGAGGATGCGCAGCTCGGCCTCGGCCGACGAGAGCGCGCGCAGGCGCGCGGCGACGGGCAGGAAGATCACGTTGGCGGCGCCGACGCCGAGCAGCGTCGCGATGAAGGCGGTCGAGATCGCGGGGCCGAGCATCGACGGGTTGGAGAGGTTCTGGAGCACGTGCACGAGCCCCATCACCGTGCCGATGATCCCCATCGTCGGCGCGTAGCCGCCGGCCTTCTCGAAGGCGGTCGCGCCGGCTGCGTGGCGCGTCGTCATGCCGTCGATCTCGGCCTCGAGGATCTCGCGCACGAGCTCCGGATCGGTGCCGTCGACGACGAGCTGCAGGCCCTTGCGCGTGAACTCGTCGTCGATCTCGGCCAGCTGCGCGTCGAGCGCCAGCAGGCCCTCGCGGCGCGCCTGCTCGGCGAGCGAGACGACCAGCTCCACGCGCCCGCGCATGTCGAGCTCGGGCGGCCCGAACGCGAGCTTGTAGAGCTGCGGGATCATCTTCATCGTGTTCATCCCGACGCTCGCGAGCGTCGCGCTGCCGGTGCCGACGATCACGATGATGAGCGCGGGGATGTTGAAGAACGCCATCGGCTGCGTCCCCTCCATCATGGAGGCGAAGAGCAGCGCGCCGACGCCCGCGGCGATCCCGATTGCGGTTGCAGCCTTCATCAGCCCGGGTGATCGGCGGGCGGCGGCGAACCTTCAATCGCGCGCAGCGCCGGCCGCCGCCCGCTGAGCGCGTCGGCGAGGATCTCGGAGCGCCAGCTGAGGATCTCGCCGACGACGCGGTCGGGCGCCTCGGCCACGACGACCTTCGCGCCGCTCGCGAGCGTCACGACCGTGTCGGGCGTCGCCTCGACGGTCAGGATCATGTCCGGGTTGAGATGGAAGGGCTCGGCGTCGTGGCCGAGGCGGTGCAGGACGATCACGTCGTGTGCCTCCTGTGGAAGGTCGCGGGCGGGCGCAGGACGGGGCGGCCGGTCCCTCAACCGGCGCCCCGTCTCCGCTACCGATGGGGGCCCCGCCTCCGCCGGTGATCCCGATGCGGGACCCGCCTCCGGTGGCCACATGGCCACCTTCGGCACCCGCTCGGCCGGCTGCGGCACCCCCCAGCGGAGATCACCGCTTCAGGTTCACCAGGTCCTGCAGCATCTCGTCCGCAGTCGAGATGACACGGGAGTTCGCCTGGAACCCGCGCTGCGCGGTGATCATGGTCGTGAACTGGGTCGCGAGGTCGACGTTCGACATCTCGAGCATGCCGGCGTTCGTCTGGCCGAAGCCGTTCGTGTTCGGGGTGCCGATCGTCGGCGCGCCGGTGCTGGCGGACTGCAGCCAGAGCGAGCCGCCGGTGCGCTGGAGGCCGCCCTCGTTCGAGAATTTCGCGAGCGCGAGGTAGCCGGCCGTGACGCGCTGGCCGAACGTTCTCGATCTGCTGTTCTGGTCGATGTACGAGACGCCGCCGTCCTGGCCGATCGTCGTGTCGGTCGAGCCGGGCGGGATCGTGATGTAGCTGTCTCTCGTGCCCGGGGCGTACGTGAAGCCGGTGCCGCTGGCGGTCGCGGTCGCGTCGAGCCCGACGAGGTAGTGGCCGTCCTGCGTCGTGAGCTGGCCCGACGCGTTGATCGTGAGGTTGCCGGCGCGCGTGTACTGGAAGTCGGTCGGGACGGTCGTGCCGTCGCCGAGGCCGACGCGCAACCAGCCGGCGCCCTGGATGTAGACGTCGAGCGGGTTGCCGGACGTCATCGGCGCACCGCCGGACATCAGGTTGTCGACCGAGCCGAGCTGCACGCCGAGGCCGACCTGCAGCGCGTTCGAGCCGCCGGAGGACTGGTTCGCGCCGGCCGCGCCGCGCTGGAGCTGCGCGAGCGAGTCCTGGAACGTCGTGCGCGCCGACTTGTAGCCGATCGTGTTGACGTTCGCGAGGTCGTTCGCGGTCACGTCGAGCATCGTCTGGTTGACCTTCAGTCCGCTGATCGCGGAGAACATGCCTCGCATCATCGGGGCATCACGTCCTTTCGGGTGACGGTGAGCGGCTCCCTCGGGAAGGAGGTCCGGCCGCTGTCGTTGCCGTGGGTGTCAGCCGTCCGCGTCATGCGATGACGGCGCTGTCGATGTTCGTGAACACCTGCTCGCGCATGTGCTCGGGATCCACCGCCGTGACGACGGTGCGCTTCGGGACGGCGACCACGAACGCGGTGCCGTCGACGAACACGACCGACGCGCGCGAGCCCTTGCCCGCCGCGCGGTCGACGCCGTCGCCGAGCCTGGCGAGCGTCTGCTCGCCGAGCTCGATGCCACGGCGCTGGAGCCGCTCGAGCGCGTGGCGGGAGAAGGAGACGCTGTGCGTGCGTGCGAGCAGCTCGCCGAACGCGGGGCCGTGGACGGCCTGCGCGTCGGCGATGCGGTTGCTCGCGCCCACGGGCGCAGCAGGCTGCGGCCCGGCGATCCCCGGCGGCAGCAGTGCGGCGTTGGGGAGCGGCTGGCTCATCTGACCTCGGTGACGACGACGGGCGCGATGCCTCTGACGCCGCCGATCGTGAGCGTCGGGCCTCTGCTCGTGAAGCTGACCTGCTCGACGACGCCGGAGGCGCTCGAGCCGTCGGCCTTCGTGTACGTGACGCTTCTGCCGATCAGCCCGACCGCCTGCTGGTCGTAGTCGTTCGACGCGGCCGCCTGCTGCGACTGCGCGAGGTTCGAGATCTGCTCGAGGATCGAGAACTGCGTCATCTGACCCATCTGCTGCGAGGGGTCGCTCGGGCTCAGCGGGTCCTGGTTCTTCATCTGCCCGATCAGCAGCTTCAGGAAGTCGTCCTTGCCGAGGATCCCCGGCTGTCTGGTCTGCTGCGCGCCGACGCTGCCGGGCGCCGGGGTCGTGTCGAGCGGATTGATGGGCATGGTTCGTCCCTCCTGCGCTGGCGCTAGGCGAGCACGTCGACGAGCGCGCCGTTGGAGAGCGCGAGCGTGGTGGTCGAGGAGGCCGGGTCGGTGGTCGAGTCGAGCGCCGCGAGCGGGTCGTCGGAGGTGGTTGCGCGGTTGCGTCCCGCACGGCCCTCGAAGCCGTCGCCGCTCGCGCCGTCGGCGAGGCCGCGGCCGTCGCCGGGGGCGCGGCCGCCCTGCTCGCCGGAGGCGCCGATGTCGAGCCGCAGCAGCGTGAGGCCCTGCGACTCGAGCGAGCGGCGGAGGTCGCCGCCGGCCTGCTGGAGCAGTTGGGCCGCCGTCGTGTGCTCGGCGACGACACGCGCGACGAGTCCGTCGGCGGTCTGTCGCAGGTGGACCTCGATCCCGCCCAGCTCGCGCGGCGTGAGGCTGATGCGCGCGTGCGTGACGCCGCGGTCGGCGGCGGCGCGCAGTGCGAGGCGCACCGTCTCGACGGCGTGCTCGAGCCCGACGCCGGGCGTCGGCGACGCGCTGCTCGCCTGAGTGGGCTGCGTCGAGGTCGGGGAGGCCGGCGCGGCCGTGGGCGTCGCAGTCGGCGCGGGGGCCGGCGCGGTCTGCGCCGGCGCGTGGTCGGCGGTGCCGGCGGCGCTGCCGCCGCTCCCGGCCGAGCCGCCGGCCGGGGCCCCGGCGATCGCGCCCGCGGGCGCGGCAGCCGCGGCGTCCTGCCCCGTCGTCGCTGTGTGGGCTCCGTCGAGGACGCCCGCACCGGCGGGCCGCGCGGACGCGGCCTGGAGCGCGTTGGCGACGCTGGCCGCCGCGCTCGGCACGCCGGCAGCCGCGGTCGCGCTCCCCGCGAGCGCTCTCGGCCCAGCGGTGTCGGAAGGTCCGGCGGTCGCCGCAGCAGCGGTCGGGTCCGCCACCGCCGCGCCGGCGGCGGGGCGGAGCGGCAGCGCCGAGGCGGCTGCCGGCACGCTCGCACCGGTCGGGATCGCGGTCGCCGGCGCGGAGGCACCGGGGAGGCCGGGCGCCGGCGCAGCAGTCGCGGTCGTGGCGGCGGCGTCGACCGTCAGTCTCGCGACGACCGTCGTCGCGACGCCGGCGGGCAACGGCACGCCGCCGAGCAGCGCGGCGAGCGCGGAGGCGTGAGTCGAGTCCGGCCCCGCGGGCGCCGTGCCGTCGCGCTCGTGCTTGGGGTCGCCGTCGGCGTCGACCCGGGGCTCGTGCGCGTCGCGGTCAGCGACGGGGGCACGGCTCGTGTCCGGTCTCTGGTGGCCTTCCGCAGTGGCGGTCCGGGCCTGGTGGTCGTCGAGCACCGAGGAGAACGGCGACCCCGGTGGCGAGGGCGGGTGGGACGAGATCTCGGAGCAGTGCGGCGCGGGCGCGGGCGGCTCGAGCAGTGCGCTGGAGAGCTGGATCATGAGAAGGAAGGGGTCGAGGTCGACAGGGCGGCAGCCGTCGCGCCCATCGCGGGGTGCGAGCTGCGGTAGGCGTTCGCGTAGCCCAGGACCTTCTGGACATACGCCTGCGTCTCGGCGTAGGGCGGCACGCCGCCGTATCTGCGGACGGCGCCGGAGCCGGCGTTGTAGGCCGCGAGCGCGAGCGAGGGGTCGCCGCCGAAGGCGTCGAGCTGCTGACGCAGGTAGCGCGCGCCGCCGTCGATCGACTGCGCCGGATCGAGCGGGTTGCTGACGCCGAGCGACGCGGCCGTGCCGGGCATCAGCTGGCACAGCCCGACCGCGCCGGCACCGCTCGTGGAGGAGGGGTCGAAGCCGGACTCCTGCTGGATCAGGCCGTGCAGCAGCGCCGGGTCGACCCCATAGCGCTGCGCAGACGCCGTCACGAGGCCGTCGTACGGGGTCGTGCCGGCGGTGTCGGCGGCGGTCACGTTCGTCCCGGCGCCGGGCGTGCCGGGCGCGCCGGACGTCCCGTGGGCGGCCGTCGTCCCATACGCGCCCGCGGTCCCGGGGAATCCCGTCGCCGCCGCAGCCGCGCTCGGGCCGGCGCCTGCGCCCGCGAGCGCGTCGGCGAAGCTCGCGCCGCCGTTCGAGGCGGCGCCTCCGCAGCGCGCCTGGCTGATCAGCTGCTGCAGCTCGGCGATGCGCGCGACCGCGGACTGCGGCCCGATCGCCGGCACGGCGGCCGGGTCGGTCGCCGTGAAGCTCACGACGCGCTCCTGCGGTGCTGGGTCAACGCGATCTCGTCGAGCACCGCGCCCTCGGCGCGCGCGACGGCGCGGTCGTGGTCGGCGCGACGGCGCTCCTTCAGCCGCTCGAGCGCCTGGCGCTGACGGGCGGCCTCGCGCAGCGCGTCGCGGCGCGCACCGACCTCGGCATCGTGGCGGTCGAGGTCGAGCTGACCGGCCTCGCGCACCTGCTCCATCCGCTCGAGGTACGCCTGGTGCGCGGCGAGATCCGCGGCGCTCGCGGCGCCGTCCACGGCGGCCGCGCGCTGCGCGGCGAACGCGCCGGCTACCTGCTCGCCCATCGAGCGCAGCCGCTCAGCGCAGCGCGCACGGCTGTTGAGGGCACCGGCAAGCTCCTGCTTGGCGAGATCCTCACCACGCTCGCGCAGCGCCCGCAGACGCTCGAGGGGAAAGCGGAACGACGTCACGGCCCGGGTAGTCGGCGCGCCCGTCCGGAACTGGAGGCAGTGGACGGGTGTTCGACAGCACGGCTGCTTCGAGCCGCGGGCCGGCCTTGCGGCAGTTAAGCGGAAACCGCGGCAGCGGCTGCGCAAGCCGCGGCCGCGACCGCCGCGAGGTCGTGATCGCCGATCACGTACGGCGGCATGACGTAGACGAGGTCGCGGAACGGGCGCAGCCACACGCCGCGCTCGACGGCGGCGGCCGTCGCGGCAGCGACGTCGACGTCGCGCTCGAGCTGCACGACGCCGATCGCGCCCTGCACGCGCACGTCGCGCACGCCGGGGAGCGCGACCGCCGGCGCCAGCCCCGCCTGCAGTCCCGCCGAGATCCGCGCGACGTCCTCGCGCCAGTCGCGCTCCTCCAGCAGCTCGAGCGACGCGAGCGCCACGGCACACGCGAGCGGGTTGGCCATGAACGTCGGCCCGTGCATCAGCACGCCGGCTTCGCCCTTCGCATCCGCGATCCCGCGTGCCACGCGCGCGTTGCAGAGCGCCGCCGCAAGCGTCAGGGCGCCGCCCGTCAACGCCTTCCCCACGCACATCACGTCCGGCGCCACGCCCGCGTGCTCGGCCGCGAACAGGACGTCGCCGGTGCGGCCGAAGCCGGTCGCGATCTCGTCGAGGATCAGCAGCACGTCGTGGCGGTCGCACAGCTCGCGCAGCAGCCGCACGTATGAGGGCGCGTAGACGTGCATCCCGCCGGCGCCCTGCACGACCGGCTCCGCGATCGCGGCCGCCAGCTCGCTCGCGTGCGCGGCGAACAGCGCCTCGACCTGCTCGGCCCACGCCGGGTCGAGCGCCGCGTCGAAGCCGCCCGGGGGTCGCGGGGTGAAGACCTGCGCGGGCAGCGTCCCGGCGAACAGGTGGTGCATCCCGCCGACCGGGTCGCAGACGGCCATCGCGCCGAACGTGTCGCCGTGGTAGCCGCCGCGCAGCGCGAGCAGGCGGTGCTTCTCGGGCCGCCCGCGCGAGCGCTGGTATTGCAGCGCCATCTTGATCGCGACCTCGACGCTGACGGAGCCGGAGTCGGCGAGGAAGACGTGCTCGAGCCCGTCCGGCGTCAGCTCCACGAGCCGCCGCGCCAGCTCGATCGCGGGCGCGTGGGTGAGCCCGCCGAACATCACGTGCGACATGCGGCCGGCCTGCTCGGCGAGCGCCGCGTCGAGCCGCGGGTGGCGGTAGCCGTGGATCGCGCACCACCACGACGCCATCCCGTCGATCAGCTCGCGGCCGTCGGCGAGCCGCAGCCGCACGCCGCCGGCGGACTCCACGAGCAGCGGGGCGCTCGCCGCCGGCAGCGCGGCGTAGGGGTGCCAGACGTGGTCGCGGTCGAACGCGAGCAGCGCGTCGGTCGTGGCCGGCGAACGGTCGGTCATCGCGGACCGCATGAGATCACGCTGCGCCGGGACGCGTCGCGCGACGGGCGTCCTGCGGGCGAATGCGCCCCGCGCCTACTCGTCCCGCGGCGGCGGGCGGAAGACGATCTTCTTGACTTCGGCGACGGTCCCGCCGCTCAGCCGCAGCGCAGTCTGGATCCCCTCGTTGCCCAGCTCGCCCGCGACGAGCGCGCGCCGCAGCTCGTCGAGCGCGGCGCGTGCGTCCTCGTCGGCGTCGTCGCGCCCGGCCTCGAGCAGGATCACGTGGCGCGGCCGGCGCACGGCGTGGGCCATCCGCACGTAGCGCTCGCGCGCCTCCGGGCCGAGGCCGTCGGCGCCGAGCGCGACCGACTCGCCGGCCTCGAGGCGTCTGCCGACGGCCGTGTCCAGCAGCTCGAGCGCGCGCTCCTCGACCTGTTCGGCCGGCACGCGGCCGGCGAGCAGCGCGCGCACCTTGTCGAGCGACAGATACGCGTTTCTGTCCTCCAGCACGCGCGCGGCGAAGCGGTCGCGCTCGGCGGCGGACGGGGCGACGATCAGCAGCAGGCTGCCGGGCGAGTAGCGCAGCCGGTCGGACGGGACGAGCGTGCGGCAGCGGGTCGAGACGTCCGCCGGCCGCTGGGCGGCGCCGTCGCGCCGGGGGCGATCGGAGGACCACCCGCCCCGCTCGTCGTCGGAGAACTTGACGCTGCGTGGGGGCGGATTGGTTGACATCCCTTCATCTTGCCGGATCAAGGCACACTCGACACTCACGGGTGCATCCCGCCGATTGGCATGATCGGACGGGGCTAGACATGCGTCAGCTCGACGTCGACCTGCATCGCGGTCAGCAGCGCGCTCATCGAGCCGTCCAGCGCGCCACGCTGCGCGCGGTAGGCGGCCGCGAAACTCTCGGCGAAGGGCCGGTGGTCGTGCGTGCTCACGGCAGCAAGCCCGATCGCGTCGATCACATTGCGCACGTCATGCAGCGCCGCGCGCACAGGCGGCTCAGAAGACAGGCCGATTCCACCGCACAGTTGGAGGAACTCATCGGCCCAGTGCTTGAACACCGCATCGCTGAAGTCCTCCGAGCCGAACCCGCTGACGAGCATGTCGAGGCGATAGAGGAGTGTCAGGAACGCGTGGTACGCCGCCTGGCGGCTCTGGCGCGCTGCCTCGGCGTGCTCCGTGCGCAGCCGGTCGCGCTCGGCCGCCACCTGCACTTCGGTGATCCCGACGTGCGTGCGTGCGACCGCGTAGCCGACGAGCCCGGTGATCGCCGCCGGCCCGAGCGTCAAGACGATCGTCGTTCCCGCCGACATCGCGTCCGCGCTACTCGTCGCCGCCCGGCTCCTCGACATCCGGCTCGTCGAAGAGTCCCCTCCACAGGTTCACACGTCCGTCGAGCGGCTGGGATCTGCGAAAGCCATAGCGGTCTCTCCACATCTTTGCCGTCCGCGCGTCGAACGCATTCAGCGACAGCGCGATCTGTCCCTGCCCGGTGTCGATCACCTCCAGCGCGACGCCGATGGCGCGCGCCATGATCTCCAGTCCGGAGACGTGCGTGTGTCGCCGCTTCGCCAGCCACGCCACATGAGCAACGGGCTGGACGGGAGTGAACTCGTGAGCGCGCTCGTCGCCGATCGCCCGCTCGCGATCGCGCTGCGAGAGCCGTGCGTGGCCGGAGCACAAGGCGAAGTACCCGTGAACCTCGCCGTTGACGACGAGTAGATGCGTCACAGTCGACGGGTGGTTTCTGAGCGACTCGTAGCGGAGCCAATCGGCACAGTGCCTGCCCGCGGCATTGTTGATGGACTCGAACGCCTCGACGGCCTCGCTCAGCTCCGGCTCGCGGTCGGCCCTCTCGGGCGTCCAGCGCACCCAGCGCTCTCCGTAGTCGGCCTGGAAGTCGTAGCCGACGAACTCAAACAGCTCGCTCAAGCGCCTCTCCTCGTCTCCATCCGCGGCACGGCAGACCTGCGCGGGTCGATGACACCCGGAAACAGGAGCCGTGTTGCGCAGGATCCTGCCAGATCAACGGGAAGGCGGCGCCGTACCCCCAAGGCGCTCGGGCGAGGCGGTGTGCTACTCGAGGCGGCCTTCGCGACGCAGGCGCGCGCTGTAGGCCTTGGCGCGGCGGAGGAAGTCTCGCCACTGGCTATCGTGGCGGTCTTCCTCGAACTCGTCGATGTCGATCTCGACCAGGATTGGTTCTGGCGTGCCGTCGGCGTCATCGCGGATGACCGGCTTTGTGGCCATGCTGACCTCCTTTCACCAGTCGAGATCGGCAGGGGCAGCCCCCTGCTTGAGTCTTGGGAAGCTCATCTCAGCGCCTCAGCAAGCACGCTTGTAACAGCTTTGTAACAAGCTCTGAAGCTTATCATGATCGACCTGGTCGGCGTTGCTCCGGGGGATAGCCAGGACTATAGAGCGGCGGCGGGCGGACCCGTGCTCGGCCGTCACATCTTCGCTACACGCGCAGGTTGAGCGGCGGGATCGCGGTGGAGGCGACGGGGGTGACGAGGCCGTCGGCCACGGCCCCTCCCGCCCCGGCGCCCGGGGCGACGAAGGCTGGCGCGGTGGCCACCGCTCCGGGCGCGCTCACGACCGGCTCGGCGTCGACCGTCTCGTCGGTACCGACGTGCTCGTGAATCGCCGCGGCGATGTCGAGCAGCCCGCGGTCGGCGTCGGCCGCGGTCGTGCGGTCGTCGACCGCCTGGCGCAGGAAGCGCTCGAGCGCGGGCCGCAGCGCGATCGCCGCGTCCACCACAGGGTCGGTGCCGCGCTGGTAGGCGCCGATCGCGATCAGGTCCTCCTTCTCGCGGTAGGCGGCCATCAGCTGGCGGACCGCCTGCCCGGCGGCGCGCACCTCCGGCGTCACGACCTCCCCGACGAGGCGCGAGACGCTCTGCAGCACGTCGATCGCCGGGTAGTGGGAGGCGTGCGCGAGCTCGCGCGTCAAGACGACGTGGCCGTCGAGGATCGAGCGGACCGCGTCGGCGATCGGCTCGTTCATGTCGTCGCCGTCCACGAGCACCGTGTAGAGCGCGGTGATCGAGCCGGCCGCCGCGGTGCCCGAGCGCTCCAGCAGGCGCGGGAGCTGCGCGAAGACGGACGGCGTGTAGCCGCGCGTCGCGGGCGGCTCGCCGATCGCCAGCCCGACCTCGCGCTGCGCCATCGCGAAGCGCGTGACGGAGTCCATCATCAGCATCACGTCGTTGCCCTGGTCGCGGAAGTGCTCGGCGATCGCGGTCGCCGTGAACGCCGCCTTGATGCGCACCAGGGCGGGCTGGTCGGACGTCGCGACGATCACGACCGAGCGCGACAGCGCGTCGCCGAGGTCGCGCTCGATGAACTCGCGCACCTCGCGCCCGCGCTCGCCGACCAGGGCGATCACGTTCACGTCGGCCGTCGTGGAGCGGGCGATCATCCCGAGCAGCGAGGACTTGCCGACGCCGGAGCCGGCGAAGATCCCGAGCCGCTGCCCGCGGCCGCAGGGGACGAGCGCGTCCAGGGCACGCACGCCGAGGTCGACCCGCTCCTCGATGCGCGGGCGCGACAGCGCGTCCGGGGGGGCGGCCGCGGTCGAGCGCGGGCGCCCGCCGTCGGCGCAGGGCAGCCCGTCGAGCGGGTTGCCGAGCCCGTCGATCACGCGCCCGAGCAGGTCGTCGCCGACGCGGATGCGGAAGGAGGAGCCGGTCGCGCGCGCGGTCGTGCCGGGGCCGATCCCCTCCATCTCGCCGAGCGGCATCAGCAGCGTGCGCTGGCCGCGGAAGCCGACGACCTCCGCGGGTACCGGGTCGTGGCCGCGGTCGCCGTTGACGAGGCAGACCTCGCCGACCTCCGCCTGCAAGCCGGTCGCCTCGATCACGAGGCCGATCAGGTCGGACACGCGGCCGGAGCGCCGCGCGAGGTCGCTGCCACGCAGCAGCGAGGCGGCGCGGGAGAAGAGCGGCGTCGGGGGAGCGGCGTCCCCGGACGCGGCTCCCGTGCCGGACCGATCCGCGTCTGCGCTCACGCGGGTGCCCGCGGGTGGGCGATGGGACCGAGCTCCGCTTCCACCAGCTCCCGCGCACGCGCGAGCTGCGTCTCGACCGACGCGTCGACCTGACCCTCGTCGGTGCGGACGATCGCTCCGCCGCGGGCGATGCGGCGCTCGGACTGCACCTCGCAGTGCTCGATCCCGCCGAGCTCGCCGGCGAAGCCGCCGGACGCGGCGCGCACCAGCTCGAGGTCGTCGGGGTGGACGAGGATCGTCACGCGGCGCCGTTCGGCGAGCCGGCGCAGCGCACCGCGCACGACGTCGAGCACGCGCTCGGGCTCGGCCGCGAGCGTTCCGGCGACGATCTTCTCCGCCAGCTGCACGGCCAGCTCCACGGCATCGCGCTCGACCGTCTCGGCGGTCGCCTCGCGCAGCGCGACGACCTCGCCGAACGCCGACTCCAGCGCCGCCAAGGCGCCCGCGACCTGCGCGCGGCCCTCCTCGAGCCCCGCCGCGAGCCCGTCCGCGTGTCCCTCCGCGCGCGCGGAGGCGCGGATCGCCTCGGCCTCCGCCTGCGCGGCGGCGAGCGGCGACTCGAGGTCGCGCAGCCTCACCGGCGGCGGTTGTTCGAGCGGCTCGAACGCGTACGGCTCGGAACCCGTCGCGCCGGACGCGCGCGGGTGGGCGGGCTCGCCCATCAGACGACCGCGTCCCCGGCGCCGCGCCCGATCACGAGCGTGCCGGAGTCCTCCAGGCGGCGCACGACGCCGACGATGCGGCCCTGCGCCTCCTCGACGACGCGCTTCTTCTGCGGCGGCTGGAACTCCATCTCCTCGCGCAGCATCTGCGCGCCGCGCTCGGACATGTTCGACAGCAGCCGCTCCTTGACCGTCTCCTCGACGCCGCGCAGCGCGAGCGCCAGGTCTCTCTGGTCGACCTCGCGCAGCACCATCTGGATCGAGCGGTCGTCGAGTCTCGCGATGTCCTCGAAGACGAACAGCAGCCGGCGCACCTCCTCGCCCAGCTCGCTGTCCTCCTCGGCGATCGTGTCGAGCACGTTGCGCTCCGTCGGGCGGTCGGTGTGGTTGAGGATCTCGGCGAGCGACTTGACGCCGCCGGCGGCCGAGTACTCCTGCTGCACGACCGTCTCCAGCTTGCGGCGCATGACGTTCTCGATCTCGCGCACGACGTCGGGCGGCGTCTCGCCCATGCGCGCGATCCGCAGCGCGATGTCCGCCTGCTGCTCCTCCGGCAGGCACGACAGCACCTGCGCGGCGAGCGTCGTGTGGAGGTTGGCCACGACCAAGGCGATCGTCTGCGCCGACTCGCTGCGCAGGAACGTGACGATGTGGTCGGCCGGCGTGCGGCGCAGGAACTCGAACGGGCGGCGCTCGATCACGGTCGAAAGGCGGCCGATGATCTCAGCCGCGCGGTCGGACCCGAGCGAGCGCTCGAGCACCTCGCGCGCGTAGTCGACGCCGCCGGTCGCGAGCGAGTCGTAGGCCTGCACGACGGCGGCCAGCTCCTCGAACACGAAGGCGGAGGTGTCGGGGTTGATCTGCCCCGACTTCGCCATCTCCAGCGACAGCGCCTCGATCTCGTCCTCGCGCAGGTGCCTGAAGATCTCGGCCGCCTTGTCGGGGCCGAGCGCGATCAGCAGCACGGCCGCCTTCGTGCGGCCGGCCATCCGCGGGATCGTGCGCTGGGGCAGCGCGGGTGGACCCGGCGTGACGTCCTCGACGGCGTCGGTGGGCACGTCGATTGCGCTCATCGTCCAGGCGTTCCCGCATCGGTGCTTCGCTCTCCCGCTACCGCAGGAGACAGATTTCGCCCTCCGGCGACCGCAAGCGGATCGCCTGCGGGCGACGTCACGCCCGTCACTTGTCGTCCTCGGCCATCCACGCGCGCACCTGCTGCGCGACGCGGTCGGGATCGCGCGTGACGAGGTCCTCCACCTGCAGCCGCGCGGGCTGCTCGGGCGTGCGCAGCGGGCGCACCTGCGTCGGGTGGTCGTCGCGCTCGAGGCGCTCGAGCTCCGCGAGCGTGCGCGGCGCCTCGATCTCGCTCAGCCACGTCGGCTCGCCGGCGAGCGTCTCGCGCTCGCGACGGCGCAGCTGGCGCGTGACGAAGCCGAGGAAGCCGAGCACGGCGATCCCGAGGAAGAGGTACTTGACGTAGCCGCCGAAGGTGGCGACCGGGCTCGGCGACGGCGCCGCGGGCAGTCTCACGAAGGCGACCTGGCCCACCGTCAGCAGGTCGCCGCGTCTCGCGACGATCCCGGCCGCGCTGGCGACCGCGGCTCTGATCTGCGGGATCGCCGACGCGGGCACGGATCTGTCGATCAGCACGGACACCTGCTGGGTGTTGACCGCGCCCGGGGCGATTCTCGTGTGCGTGATGGTCTTGTCGACGCCGAACGTGTCGTTGGCCGTGCTGCGTCTGTAGTCGGATCTGCCGCCGGCCGTCGCCTGCGCGTACGCGGGCGTGTTGGCGCCGGTGCCGGCGGTGCCGCCCGCACCCCCGCCGCCGCCTCTCAGCGTCTCCGTCTCGGACTGCGCCTGCAGCGGCACGCCTCTTCTGCCGTAGACGAGCTGCTCCTGCGTCGCCTGGTTCGCGTTGAGGTCGGCGTGGACCTGCACCTGCACCTTGTCGGGCCCGACCGTGCGCGCGAGCATCGCGGTCAGCGCACCGGCCATCTGCTGGTCGTAGCGCGCCTCCGCCGCCTGCTTCGCGAGCAGGCCGCCCGTGTCGCCCGCTGTCCCGTCGGCGCTGCCGCTGCCCGTCGGCCACAGCAGCTGGCCGCTGCCGTCGGTGATCGTGACCTTGTCGGACTGGAGGCCGGGGACGCTGCTCGTGACGAGCTGCGCGATCCCGCGCACGGAGCCGGGGTCGAGCGCGGTCGCGCCGTCGAGCAGCACGGCGGCGGTCGCGGGGCTCGTGTTGTCGGAGAACAGCTGCGCCTCTCTGTCGGGCAGCACGAGCTGCACCTGCGCGCCGCTGACGCCCTGGACCTGCTCGATCGTCTTCGCGATCTCGCCCTCCAGCGCGCGCTGGTAGTTGATGTTCTGCTGGAAGTTGCTCGTGCCGAGCGCCTGTCTGTCGAGCAGCTCGTAGCCGGGCTGGGCGGTGCCGGGCAGCCCGGCGCTGGCGAGCGCGATGCGCGCCTGCGCCGTCTGGCCCTTGTCGACGGCGAGCGCGGTGCCGTTGTTCTGCAGCTCGTAGCCGATGCCCTTCGTGTCGAGCGCGACCGTCACCTTGCCGGTCTGCGCCGGGTCGAGCCCGGTCAGCAGCGTCGTGTAGCTGGGCGCGGACGCCATTCTCATCAGCAGGATGAGGACGACGATCGTGCCGAGCGCGACGGCGCCGAGCACGATCCGGCCGCGCGGCGTGATGTTGGCGAGGAGGGCGCGAAGGGGCATGAGGGAGTGCTCCGCGGTGTTGGGGGTGGGGGGTGGGACCGGTTCCGGCTAGATCTGCGTGTGGAAGATGTCGGTGACCGCCTCAGATCCCTTCGTGCGGATCTGGCCGGCGAGCTGCATCGCGAGCTGGGCCTTCTCGACCGCGGTCACGACGGAGGAGACGTCGGTCGCGGTTCCGGCCGCGAGCGACTGCGCGGCGGTGGCGGCGGTCTGCTGGAGGTCGGAGAGGTTCCCGACCTGCTTGGCGAGCACGTCGCCGAAGCTGGCGGAGCCGGCGGGCGAGATGCCATCGACGCCGAGCGCGTCGGGCGCGCCGGGCGGCCCGGCTGCGGCCAGCCCGCCGACGGAGCCGACCCCCGGGATCTGCCACTCGGGGCCGAGGCCGGCGACGGACGGGGCGATCGGCGGGATCGTCATCTGAGCAGCTCCAGCGTCTTCGAGAACAGCTGCTTGGCCGTCTGCATCGAGGTCACGTTCGCCTCGTAGCTGCGCGAGGCGCCGATCAGGTCGACCATCTCGGTGACGGGGTTGACGTTGGGCAGCGAGACGTAGCCCTGCGCGTCGGCGTCCGGGTGGCCCGGGTCGTAGACGCGGCGCGGGGGCGACGGGTCCTCGACGATGCCGGACACCTGCACGCCGTTCACGGGAGACCCGACGCTCGCCCCGGTGACGGCCGTGCTGAGCATCGAGCCGAAGCTCTGGCCGTCCGCCTGCGCCTCCTGGAGGACGACCTCGCGGCGGCGGTACGGCTGCCCGTTCGCACCCTTCGTCGTCTGCGCGTTGGCGAGGTTGCCGGCCGTCACGTCCATCCGCAGGCGCTCGGCCGCGAGGCCGCTGCCGGCGACGTCGATCGCGTCGAAGAGCCCCATCAGCGGACGCCCATCGCGGTCTGGAGGATCGTCGTGCGCGCGCCGGAGACGGTCACGAGCGCCTGGTACTCGAGCGCGTTCTCGGCGAGCGAGGCCGACTCCTGGTCGGCGTCGATCCCGCTGCCGTCGGCGCGCACGGTGCGCGAGCTGTCGACGCTCGGACTGAACGCGACGCTGTCCATCGGCGCGCCCGTCTCCTGCGCGGCCTGGAGCGCCGCATGGAAGTCGACGTCCTTGCGCTGGTAGCCGGGCGTGTTGACGTTCGCCAGGTTGTCGGTGAGCAGCGTCTGGCGCAGCGAGGAGCCGCGCATCGCGGCCTCGAGCGAGAGCTGGGTGGTGTCGAACAGGCTCATGCAGTGAGAAGGGGTCCCTGCGTGGCCTCCCTGGCGAACGATCCTGCGACCCCCTCCTTGGGGATCACGCAGGTGGATCGGCCGGGAGGCAGCAATCTTGAGTGGCGCCGAGCAGAGCGCCGGTGCAGCTCACCCCATCCGATCCAGCACCGGCCGCGCGGGCGCGCCGGTGCCGTAGCCGCGCGCGGTCTGGCGGCCGCGGTCGACGTCGCCGAGCTCGTGGCCGAGCTGGTCGCAGAGGACGGTCAGCGCCGCGGTCGTGCGCAGCTGCAGCTCGTGCGCGCGCAGCAGCGCGGGGCGCGCGGCGTCGGGCGGGCGGGCGGGCAGCGCGGCGACGAGCGTCGTGCGCGTCTGCTGGAGCGCGACCAGCTCGCCGATGCGCGAGGGCTCGAACGCGGTCACGAGCGCGAGCTCGCGCTCGGCGAGCGCGGCGAGGCGCTCGTACGGGGCCGTCTGGCTCACGCCGGCGCAGCCACCGCCTGCGAACCCGTGGGGGCCTCGCCTCCGCCGGCCACCTGGCCGGCTGCGGCACCCCCGCGGCCGGCGAGCTCGGCCCACGCCTCGCGCAGCTCGCCGAGCAGCTCGCCGACCTTGTCGAGCGCGGTCGGGTTCTTTCTCATACGGCCCTCGGCGAGCAGCTGGAGGCAGAAGGCGTAGATCGCCTCGAGTCTCTGAGCGATCTCGCCCTGGCTCATGTCGAGCGTCGCGAGCAGGTGCTCGACGATCCGCTCGGCACGCCGCAGCCGTTCGTGCGCGGTCGGCACGTCGCCGTCCCGCATCGCGGTCGCGGCCTGGTAGAGGAAGCGCCGCGCGCCGTCGTACAGCATCACGACCAGCCGCTCCGGCGGCGCGGTCAGCACCGCGCTCTCTCGATACGCCTGCGGCGAGGCCGCGAAGTTCATGCTGCTCATGGCCCTTCCCGGATCGGGGACGTGGGTTTCGCCCTCCGATCACCGCACGCGGCGATCTGCGGGACGTGGGTTTCGCCCTCCGATCACCGCACGCGGCGATCTGCGGGCGACGCTACCCGGGTGATCGGTCCGGTGGGCCGAAGGTTGAGCGCGGTCAGTGCAGCGGCAGCGCGGCGATCTGGCCCGTGAGCCAGTCGCCCTGGGTCTTGCTCTGCGCGAGCGCCGTCTCCATCGCGGTGAACTGGGCGCGCAGCGTCGTCTCGCGCAGCGCGAGGCGCTGGTCCATGTCCGCCATGCTCTGCTGGAGCTGCTTCAGCTCGGAGCTGTCGCCGACGATGCGGATGTCGATCGTGCCGCCGGTCGTGTCGGCATCGTGGACGATTCTCTCGAACGAGCGCGCCCAGCCACCGACGTTCGCCGGGCCCGCGAGCAGGTCGCGCACGCCGGCCGGATTGCTCGACAGCGCGGTGCTGAGCTTCGTCGCGTCGATCGTCAGCTTGCCGGCGAGCGAGTCTCTGGAGATCGTCGAGGAGGCGGAGCCGGTCGACACGCCGAGGTCGGCGAGGCTGCTCATGCCGGCGGGAAGGCCGCTGACCGGCGTGTAGATCGCCTGGCGCATCTGGCTGAGGATGCCCGTGAGCATCGTGTCGCCGTTGAGCATCCCCGCCTGCTGGTCCGCAGGCGTCGTCGCGTTCTTCACGGTTCTCTCGTCGAGTCTCGCGCGGATCGCGTCGACGGTCGAGTTGTAGACGTCGACGAACGCCTGCAGCTTCTGCTTGACCGCGGCGGGATCCGCCGACGGGGCGCCGACGGTGACCGTGATCGGGCCGCTGACCGTCGTCACGCCGCCGAGCGTGAGGCTCACGCCCGGGATCGCGTTCGTCACGTTGGTCGACGACGAGGAGGACCCGGCGACGCCGTCGACCTTGAAGAGGGCGTCGCGGCCCTGCTTCGCCTGCGCCGCCTGCTCGGCGAGCGCGCCGGTGGGGTCGGTCACGGCGATGAAGCCGGTGCCGGTGTCGCCGGTTCTGCGCGACGACAGCACGAGCGTTCCGCTGTCGGTCGCGGCGGCGTAGACGGTCGCGCTCGTGTCCTCGTTGATCGCGCTCACGACGTCGCCGATCGAGGCGCCGGCGGCGACCGCCGTGGCGTGGCCGTCGATCGTGATGGTCCCGGCGCTCGCGGGTCTCGTGAAGGCGTAGGTGCGCTGCGCGGAGCCGGCGAGCTGCGAGACCTCGACCTGATAGCCGCCGACGCCCGCACCGGAGCCGGCCACGATCGTCGCGGAGACGCGCGTCGGGTCGCTCGAGGAGGTCGCCTGCGTCGGCGCCCACAGCGAGACGGAGCGCAGGTCCTGCGCCGCCGCCTCGACGGCGCGCAGCCGCGACTGGAAGTCGGCGAGCACCGACTGGCGCGCGGTGACGAGCGACGCCTGCGTGTCGAGCTTCGTGCGCGGCTGGCGCTCGACCGCCATCAGCTGGGTGACGATCGCGTTCGTGTCGAGCCCGGACGCGAGGCCGCCGATGTTCAGCAGCGGGATGGTGGTGCTGGGAGAGGACGTGGACATCGCCGCAGGCGATCCGTCAGTCGAGCGGGGAGCCGGTGGCGACGTCGAGCAGCTGGCTCGGCGGGATCGTGCGCAGGACGTTGCCGTCGAGATCGCGGACCTCGATGCGCAGCGGGTTGGCGCCGTCGCCGGGGACGAAGCGCAGCTCACGGCCCTGCGCGTGCAGCTCGCGCGCCACGCGGCCGGCGCCGTCCATCGCCGCGAGCACCTCGGGCGGCGGGCTCGCGGGGATCTCGCCCGACGACAGCGTCGCGGCGTCGTCGGCGCCCGTCGGCGCAGCCGTGCGCGAGCCGCGCTGCGCATGCTCCGCTGCGGCGCTGAAGCCTGCTGATCCGACCGGTGCGACGTCGAGGCCCATCTCGAGCTCCTCGTGGAGGCGATCTCCGGCGCCGCCGTCCTTGGCGGCACCGCGATCGATGGTTTCTCCCGGCACTATCGGCCGGCCACGACGGAACTTGAGCGCTGAGCGGAGCGGGAGCCGATCCCGCCCGCCCGAGCTACGCCGCCAACGGCGCGAGCCGCGCGAGCAGTCGCGTCGCACGTCGTTCCCCCGGCTCGAGCGCGCGGGCCTCGCGTGCAAGTTCGATCGCGTCGTCGGTCATCCCCTGTGCAGCCGCAACCTGCGCGAGCCCGACGAGCCCGCGCACGTCGCGCGGGTCGGCCTGGCAGATGGCGAGCCACTCCTCCGCCGCGGACGCGAGGAAGCCGCGGCGGAGGTACATGCCCGCCAGCAGCTCGCGCCGCTCGCGCGGGGCGAGCGGGCTGCGGTCGAGCAGCGGCACGAGCGCGCCGAAGGCATCGACCTCCTGCACGCGCAGCAGCGCCTCGAGCGTCGTCGCGAGCGGGGCGAGCGCTTCGAGTGGCAGGGCGGGGAGAAGGGTTTCGCCCTCCGGCGACCGCAAGCAGCCGCCGACCGGGGTTTCGCCCTCCGGCGACCGCAAGCCGCCGGTAACAGGGGTTTCGCCCTCCGGCGACCGCAAGCCGCCGCCTTCGGGCGACGTCACAAGGTCGCACCAGGCCGCGAACAGCGCCAGCTCACCGCTCGGCATGCCGCCGGCGGCAGCGCGCGCCAGCGTCGCGCCGGCGGCGGCGGCGTCGCCGGCGACGAGCCGCGCGAACAGCTCGCTGCGGCGTGCGGCGTGCGCGTGCGGATCGTCGTCGGCGAGCGCAGCGGCCTCGGCGGCCGCGTCGTCCCAGCGCCGCTGCGACAGCAGCGCCTCGGCGAGCGCGACGCGCGCGGCGCCGCTGCCCGGCTGCGCCTCCAGCAGCAGGCGGTACTGCGCCTCGGCCGCCTCCGTCTCGCCCTGCTCGTAGAGGGCGGTGCCGAGCATGAAGCGGACGGTCGGCGTGAGCTGCGCGACGCACGCCTCGACGCGCGCGACGACCGCGTCGGGCGCGGCGCCGTCGGCCAGCAGCGCGGCCGCGAACGGCAGCACGAGCCCGAAGAAGCCGGGGAACTCGGCGAGGCAGGCGTCGAGCAGCGCCACGGCCTCGGCCGTCTCGCCGCGCGCGTGGTGGATCTCTGCGATCGCGATCGTCGGCAGGAACGTGCCCATCCCGACGGTCGCCGTGTATCTGCTCGGCGCGTCGCCCATCTCGACGCACGTGCGGTAGAGCCGCAGCGCGCCGTCGGCGTCGCCGAGCGCGAGCGTCGCGGAGGCCTGCTCGAAGACGATGTCGGTGAAGCCGGGGTAGCGGGCGAGGCCCTCGGCGCCGCGGGCGATGCAGTCCTCGTGGCGGCCGCAGATGCGCAGCGCGCGCACGAGCCGCGAGACGAGCGCCGGCATGAAGCCCCACGTGCGACCCTGCGGATCGTTGACGATCAGCTCCCACGCGCGCTCGAACTCGGCGAGCGCGGCGTGCGAGTCGCCGACGGCGCCGTGCTCCGAGCCGAGGTTGTAGTGCAGGAAGGGGTTGGACTGACCTTCGTCACGCTGCTTCAGCAGCAGCTCGATGTTGCGGCGCGACTTCTCCTTCGCGTCGCGCACCGCGCCGAGGTAGCCGAAGTGCTCGATGCGGATGTCGGTCGCCTCGATCCGCTCGGGCAGGTGGAGCGGCAGCGTCTCGGCGATCTGCTCGTGCAGGGAGCCGCTGAAGCGGTACTCCGGCCGCGCGCGGAAGACGCGCAGCGCGGTGTGCGTCGCCGCGGTGCCGTCGCCGAGCTCGCCGGTGTAGCTGATCTCGCTGAGGTAGAAGGTCTCGCGCCACGTCTTGCCGCGCAGCGCGCGCAGGCGCTCGACGTCCTCCTCGACGAGCACCTCGTCGGCGTCGAGGAACATCAGCCAGTCGCCGGTGGCGGCGTCGAACGAGACGTTGCGCGCGTCGGAGAAGGAGCCCGTCCACGCGCGCTCGATCACCGTCGCGCCGAACTCGCGGGCGATCTCGATCGTGCGATCGGAGGAGCCGGTGTCGACGATCACGATCTCGTCGACCGCGGGGGCCGCGGCGGCGAGGCAGCGCGGCAGCATCTCCTCCTCGTCCTTGACGATCATGCAGAGGCTCAGGCGCAGGCCCTCGGCGGGGCGGGCGCGGTCCGCGGCGCGGCGCGCGCGCTTCGCCAGCTCGGTCAGCGCGATCGCGGTCGCGCGCGGGAAGGCCGGGGCGGCGCCCCCCTTGCGACGGCGCACGACCTCGTCCAGGTTGCGCTGGACGTTCGCCAGCTCGGGGTCGAGCCGGCGCGCGGCCGCGAACAGCGCGGCGGCCGCGTCGAGGCTCCACAGCTCGTACAGCAGGACGCCCGCGTAGTTGAGCAGGACCGGCTCGCGCGGCTCCTCCTCCAGCAGCACGATCGTCGCTCTCGCGGCGGCGAGGTAGATCGCCGGGACGCGGGCGCGATCGGCCGCCTGGCCGGCGCGCAGGGCGGCCTCGACGAGCTTTACGCGCGCCGCGTAGCGCGCGTGAACGTCCGCGATCGACGCGGCCTCGGCGAACAGCGCGCCGTAGCCGCCGAGGTCATGGCGGTCGAGGCACGCCGCCGCCGCGGCCGACGGATCTGGCGGCGTCGCGGACTGTGCGGTCGTGGGTGAGCCGGTGAGGCGGAGCGCCATGCGAGGGAACCTCCGACGGGGGGCGGACAACCGGGGTAGTCGGCCGGCCTCCGTCAGTCCTGAGCGAGAACGCGGAGCGGCGGTCCCCGCGGGCCGTCCAGAGGGGTCTTCACCCTGGGGTTTTCTTCCTGCAACCCCTGGGATTCTGCACAGGTCGCACCTGGTACGAGCACGGCTCCATCTGGATCAATCGCGGTGCAGCGTTATGTCCCCGATGGCCGAATCCTGGACGTATGTCCTGGTGCCTTTACCCCATAGCGGCGATGCAGGCGCCTTGGCGTTCTTCCGATACCTGCCGCGCACCACCACGAAGCGGTCACCTAGGGAAGGCGGAGAGAGCATGCAGCTGGACACCAAGCGCACGGGGGGACGGATCTCCGCCGAGGATGCGCTCACGTTGTGGAGGCAGTACCGCGACTCCGGCGATCGACGCGTGCGCGACCGGCTCGTGCTCACGTTCGCGCCGATGGTCAAGTACATCGTCTACAAGAAGGTGCGCGAGATCCCGGCGCGCTGCGAGGTCGAGGACTTCATCTCGTGCGGGCTCGAAGCGCTGATCCAGTCGATCGAGCGCTACGACCCGGAGAAGGGCGCGACGCTCGAGCAGTTCTCGTGGACGCGCATCCACGGCGCCGTGCTCGACGAGCTGCGCCGCCAGGACTGGGCCCCGCGCTCGCTGCGCCGCTGGGAGCGCGACATCAACCAGGCGCGCGAGCACTTCATCGGCGTGCACGGCCGCAAGCCGACGCGGCCGGAGCTGGCCCACGCGCTCAGCACGACGCCCGAGGAGCTGCGCAAGCGCGAGGACGAGATCCTCGCCTCCGACGTCACCTCGCTGAACACGCTCGTGCTCAGCGACGACGAGACGGCGATCGAGCGGATCGACACGCTCGTCAGCGAGGACCGCTTCGCCGACCCGGAGCACCACACCGCGCGCGACCAGGCCAAGCTGCGCTTCCGCGCCGCGTTCGAGCGGCTGCCGCGCCGCGAGCGCGAGGTCGCCGTGCTGCTCTACGTCAAGAACCTCACGCTGCGTGAGATCGGCGACATCCTCGGCGTGTCCGAGAGCCGCGTCTGCCAGATCCACGGACAGCTGAAGAAGCTGCTGCGCACCGAGCTCGACGCCGACGCGCTGCTGTTCAGCGAGGTCGCCTGAGTCCCTCGGCCTCGCGCTCCAGCTCTCGCAGCCATGCGAGCGCGGCCGCGACGGCCGCGCGCAGCGGCGGAGGAACGTCCGCCGGGAGGGACGGCTGCGGGGATGACTCAGACATAGACGTCCAGCGGGTTCGGCCGCGCGACGACCTCGACCTCGGCGGGCCGCCCGGCCGCGCCGGCGAGCGCAGCGCGCAGCGCGCCGGCCCGTGTGCGTGCGAGCGCGAGCCCCGGCCCCTCGGCGAGCGCAGCGCGAGCGTGCACGAGCGCGGCGTCGAGCGCCACGCGCAGCTCGACCGTGCCGAGCGCCGTGCCCTCGAAGCGCAGCGTGACGACGTGGGCGCGCTCGCCGTCGGCGCTGCCGTCGCCGTCGGTGCCCAGCACGATCGCCGAGTCCGCGGGTGCGGCCGGCGCCTCCGCCGGCGGCGGGGGAATCTGCCCCGGCCCCGGCAGCCCCTCCGCGAGCGCCAGCACGACGCGATCGCCGACGGCCTCCTGCACGACGAGCCGCAGCTTGTCGCCGGCCTGCACCTCGTCGGGCAGCTCTGCCGTCAGGTAGGCGCCGGCGAGGTTGAGGACCCCGTGCTGCCCGTGGCGCTCCACCACGCGCGCGGCGAGCACGCGGCCGACGACCAACGGCAGGTCGGGCGCCGTCGCGCGCAACAGGACGAGATCGACCGCGAACGGTCGCATCGGAGAAGACTAGGCGGCCGGGCGGCGGTTCTCCGACCGCGCGCGCGTCAGATCTGCCAGGCGCCGCCGCGCAGCACCGGCACCTGTGTGCCGGCGCCGTCGGCCGCGATGCCCGTCACGTCGACGTCGCTGCCGCCGATCATGAAGTCGATGTGGACCATGCTCGTGTTGACGCGGTCGGCATCTGCGTCGCCGACCGCGAACGCGAACCCCTGGCCGAGCGCGACGTGGCTGGCGGCGTTCTCGTCGAGCAGCGTGTCGTAGAAGACGGTGTCGAGCGGGCCGATGCGGCCGCTGCCGTCGACGAGCGCCACCTCGCCGAGGCGCGCGGCGCCGTCGTCGTGGGCGGCCATCGAGCGCAGCACGTCCGCGCCCTTGTCGGCGTCGATCTGCACGGCGCGGCCGCGCTCGAAGCGGACCGTCAGGCCCTCGATCGTCGCGCCCGCGAGCTGGAGCGGCTTCGTCGCGCGCACGACGCCGTCCACGCGCTCCGGGTCGGGCGTCGTGAAGACCTCCTCCGACGGGAGGTTCGGGATGTGCGGGATGCCGTCTCTCGTGGAGAAGCTCGCGCTCAGCCACTGCGAGCTCGGCAGCAGCCCGACGGTCAGGTCGGTGCCCGGCCCCTCATAGCGGATCGCGTCGAAGCGCGCAGCGGTGAGCCGCTCGGCGGCGCCGGCGAGCGTCGCCATCCGCTCGCTCCAGGCGGCGACCGGGTCCGCCTCGTCGAGCCGGCAGACGTGGACGATCTGCTCCCACAGCCTCGCCAGAGCCTCGTCGGGCTGGAGATCCGGGTGCACGACGCGCGCCCAGCCCGGCGTCGGGCAGGCGCCGATCGTCCAGTTGGTCGTGCGGTCGTTGAGCACCTTGCCGGCCTCGCGCAGCGTCTGCGCTCTGTCGGCGCCGACGCGCGCCGGGTCGAGGTCCTCCAGCAGGTCGGGCGCGGTCGGGCCGGTCAGCGCCACGCGCGCGCAGCGCTGGTCGCCGAGCGCGAGGATCCGCTCGCCGATCCACGACGGGACCGTCTCGAGCGCCGCGTCGCTGCCGTGCTCGATGCGCGCGCGGCGGACGAAGGGGTCCGCGTAGGAGACGTCGACGTACGTCGCCCCGTGCGCGTACGCGGCCGCGGCGATCGCCCGCGTGAGCGGCTCCTTGCCGATCTCCGAGCTGACGGCGACGATCTGGCCCGGCTGCACGTTCGCGCCGAAGCCGACGAGCAGCTCGGCGAAGCGCGCGAGCGTGGCCGGATCGACCCCGCCCGCCGGGGGCGCGCCCGCGCCTGCCTGGGCGGGCTGCGGGCCGGCCATCACTGCGGGCGGACGTCGCAGCCGGCGGCCTGCGCCTCGGCGCGATCGCGGGCGGTCACTCTGGCCGGCTTGTCGCCGCTTCTCGGCTTCCCCGCCGGCCACTTGTCGTGGTTCGTGAGGAAGTCCGTCGGATACAGCCCGGGGCACAGCTTCGCGAGGTCGCGGTCGTTGAGCTTCCCGTGGTCCTTCACGAATTGGATTCGCGCTCGCTCCTGCGCCGGTGTGAGTCTCGCGGCGGTTCCGTAGGCGCAGCCGGCGACCGCGATCAGCGCGATCAGCGCGAGGATGAGGGCTGCGCGGCGGGCCATCGAGCCGGAAACGCTACCGCGCCGGGCGGGCGGGCGCCGCCGTCGCGGCAGCGCGGCCGCATCCTCGCCGCTGTCGTAGCCTTCCCGCGCATGGAACCGGACGCCGTCGAGATCCGCGTGCTCGGCTGCCTGATCGAGAAGCAGCGCACGACGCCGGACGCGTACCCGCTGTCGCTCAACGCGCTGCGGCTCGCCTGCAACCAGGCGACGAACCGCAACCCGGTCGTGGACTACGACGAGGGCGTCATCCGCGACGCGCTCCAGCACACGTACCGCCGCGGCTGGACGCGGCTGACGAGCGGCCACGGCTCGCGCGCCGCGAAGTACCGCCATCTGCTCGACGAGGCGCTCGGCCTCGCCCCCGACGAGCTGGCACTGCTCGGCGTGCTGATGCTGCGCGGCGCGCAGACGCCCGGCGAGCTGAAGCAGCGCAGCGAGCGACTCCAGCACTTCGACGACCTCGCCGCCGTCGAGGCGACGCTCGCGCGACTGATCGCGCGAGGTCACGTCGCACAGCTCCAGCGCCAGCCCGGGCAGAAGGAGGAGCGCTACGTGCAGCTGCTCGGTGGAGACGCCGGAGCGGCTCCCACTCCGATGCCCGCCGCCGCCTTCCCATCCATGCCCGCCGCGCCCGCGGCCGACAGCCCGCCCGCCCCAGCACCCGCGCCACCCACACCCGCCGCCGAGCAGCGCATCGCCGCGCTCGAGCGCGAGGTCGCCGATCTGCGGGCCGAGCTGAGCGCGCTGCGCGACGAGCTGGGCGCCTGAAACGCCACGCCGGTCGCGTGCTGCTGATCGGCGAAACGGACGGCGGGCGGCTCTTGACGGTGCCGATCGCGCCGACCGACGACCCGACGACGTGGCGTCCCGAACAGCAGGCGGCGACCTCACCGCGCCGCCGCGCGAGCTGACGCGAGCCGCTCAAGAATCGCCGCCACCCGCCGACCACCGGGGGTGCATGGAGCGTGGGCTCTACATCGCGGCGTCCGGGATGGTCGCCGAGCAGATGCGACAGGACCAGATCGCGAACGATCTGGCGAACGCGTCGACGCCCGGCTACAAGGCCGACCGCGTCACGCAGAGAGCGTTCTCCGACCTGCTGCTGAGCAACACCGCGACCGGCCGGGCGATCGGCGGCCTCACGACCGGCGTCACCGCCGACCGCATGGTGACCGACGTCTCGCCGAAGCCGCTGCGCGACACGGGCCAGCCGCTCGACCTCGCGATCGCCGGCGACGGCTGGTTCGGCGTCACCACCGCGCAGGGCACGCGCTACACGCGCAACGGCCAGTTCACGGCCGCCGCCGACGGCACGCTCACGGACGCGAGCGGGAACGCCGTCCTCGGCCGCAACGGCCAGCCCGTGAAGGTCGGCGCCGACGGGCACGTCACGGCCGCCGACGTCGCCGTCTTCGCGCTCCGGAACCCTGCCAAGCAGGGCGACAACCTCTACGCGGGCACCGTCGGCGGGACCGCCACCGGCACCGTCCGCAGCGGCGCGCTCGAGGGCTCCGGCGTCGACCCGGCCCGCACGATGGTCGACATGATCGCCTCCTTCCGCGCCTTCGAGGCGGGCCAGAAGGTGATCCAGACGATCGACGAGTCGCTCCACAAGACCGCGACCCAGGTCGCATCGCCGAACGGAGGCGCGTGATGCTGGAAGGCCTGTACTCCGCCGCGGCCGGCATGGCCGCCCAGCAGGAGCGGATCGACGGCGTCTCGAATGACCTCGCGAACGCGTCGACGACGGGCTACAAGCACGTGCGCGTCGGCTTCCGCGACCTGCTCTACAGCGCGCAGGGCCGAGGCGCCGGGCCGACCGTGATGGCGGGCGCCGGCGCGGCCGCGAGCTTCATCGGCCGCAGCCAGGGCCAGGGCGCGCTGCAGACGACCGACCAGCCGCTCGACCTCGCGATCCAGGGCCCCGGCTGGTTCCAGGTCAAGCGCGCCGACGGCTCCGCCGCGCTGACGCGCGACGGCTCGCTGCGGCTCGACTCCGGCGGTCGCCTGACGACGAGCGACGGCCTCCTCCTGCAGCCGCCGATCACCGTGCCGAGAGGGGCGACGCCCAGCCAGCTGTCGATCGCCGCCGACGGCACCGTGCGTGCCGGAGGCGGCAGAGCGATCGGGCGGATCGGGCTCGTCACGGTGCCCGCGCCGGACGGCCTGCAGTCGCTCGGGGGGAACCTCTTCGCCGCAACCGCCGCGAGTGGCCAGCCGACCGCCGTCGGCAGAGGCACCTCGCTCCGCCAAGGCGCGCTCGAGGGCTCCAACGTCGACGTCGGCGACTCGATGGTCGACATGCTCGACGCGCAGCGCAGCTTCCAGCTTGCGAGCAAGGCGATCCAGATGCAGGACCAGATGCTCGAGATCGCCAACCAGGTGAAGCGATGAGCCTCGCGGGTGGCCTCCCGCCGATCGACCAGGCGCAGCTGCCGGCCGACATCCGCACCGCAGCGCCGGCGCGCCGCGACGCCTACGAGGCCGGCCTCGGCTTCGAGCGCCTGCTCGTGCAGCAGCTCAGCCAGTCGCTCACCGACTCCGCGAGAGACGCGCTCGGCGGCGACTCGCCCTACGCCTCGCTGCTCCCCGACGCGCTGACCGACGGCGTGATGGGCGGCGGCGGCCTCGGCCTCGCCCGCCAGCTCGCCAACGCGACGTCGCCCGCAGGTGATCCGCTTGCGGTCACCGGAGGGCGAAACCCGTCTACGACTCCCCCCGGCGCGGCCGCCGGCCTCCCGGCCACGCCATGAGCGCGCTCGCCTTCCAACCGACGCAGCTCACGGCGGCCACGATCGCCGACCCCCGCCTCGCCGGCGACGTGCTCGCGCACCTCGAGGCGCAGCTGCACTCGACCACCCGCCTGCTGCATGCGGTGCTCGCGCAGGGCGTCGCGATCCGCGCGCAGGACGTCGACGGCGTCGTGCGCCAGGTCGCCACGTTCCAGGCGGAGCTGGAGCGCCGCGCACGGCTGGACGAGGATCGCAGCCGCCTGCTCGCCCGCGCCGGCGCGCTGCTCGGCACCGCGCCGACGGCCGTCACGCTCTCCCAGCTCACCGCCCTGATGGCTCCGCAGGACGCCCAGCTCGCGCTGGAGCGCAGCGCCGAGCTGCAGGGGCTGCTGGCCGAGCTGACGCGCGAGCACGCGTGCAACCAGGCCTTGATGCGCCAGGAGCTGTCGTTCCTCGACCACCTGCTGCGGCTCGTCGATCCCACCGCGCCCGGCGACGCCGGCGGCTACACGGCCGGCGGCATCCGGGCGGCCGGCGCCGTCTCCGGCTCGCACGGCACGGCCGGCCGCAGCCACACGGGCAGCCTCCACGCCCTCGACCTCCAGGCATGACCCGATGACCTCCTCCTTCTTCGGCCTCCAGACCTCGCTCCGCGGCCTGCTCGCCCAGCAGCAGGCGATCGACGTCACCGGCCACAACATCGCGAACGCGAACACCGCCGGCTACTCGCGTCAGGAGGCGGTGCTCGAGCCGACGCAGCCGTACCTGATCCCCGCCAACAGCGTCAACAACGGCAGCGGCGCGCAGCTCGGCAGCGGCGTCGACATCGCCGCGATCCGCCGCGTGCGCGACCAGTTCCTCGACCTCCAGTACCGCGCCCAGCAGATGGGCCTCGGCGACGCGACCGCCCGCACGACCTCGCTCGACCAGGCGCAGCTGGCGTTCGCCGAGCCGACCGACGACGGCCTCGCCGCGCAGCTGTCGAGATTCTGGGACGCCTGGAGCGACGTCGCGAACGCGCCCGAGAACGTCGGCGCGCGCGCCGCGCTCGTGACGACGGCGCAGACGCTCACGTCGACCTTCAGAACGATCCACGCCCAGCTCACGACCGTCGCGCAGCAGGCGCAGGACGAGTACGACGCGATCACCGGCCCCAACGGCGACGTCGGCAACATGGCGAGCGAGCTCGCGGGCCTCAACAGAGCGATCGGTGACGCCGTCTTCCGCGGCCAGCAGCCGAACGACCTGATGGACCGCCGCGACCAGCTCGTCGACAGACTCTCCCAGCTCGCCCAGGTGTCGGTCACCGACACGGGCGACAGCCGCCTGAGAATCGACTTCGGCGGCGTGACGCTCGTCGACCCGAGCACACCGGCCGGCTTCAGCTGGCCGCAGACGCTGAGAACGCCGGGCGGCAAGCTCGGCGCGCTGCTCGACCTCGCGAGCGCGACCGGCCCGGCGCTCACCTACCGCAGCCAGCTCGACGCGGTCGCCGCGAACCTCGTGGGCAGCGTCAACGCGCTGCACACGTCGACGCCGTTCTTCGACCCCGCCGGGATCACGGCCGACACGATCGCCGTCGTCGCGACCGGAGCGACGGTGCAGACCGGCAGCGGCAGAGCGAGCGGCGAGAACGACGTCGCGCAGGCGATCGCGAGACTGCGCGGCGGCAGAACCGACCAGCTCTACCAGGCGCTCGTCGCACAGATCGGGACCGAGTCGCAGGCGGCGGTGCGCGGGCAGTCGACCGCCGCGTCGCTCGTGAGCGCGGTCGAGGACCGCCGCCAGAGCGTCGCCGGCGTCTCGCTCGACGAGGAGATGACGAACCTGATGCGCTTCCAGCGCGGGTACCAGGCGTCGGCGCGCACGATGACGACGATGGACGAGATGATCGACACGCTCGTCAACCGGACCGGCAAGGTCGGGCTGTAGGAGGCGACGATGTCGATGCGCGTCACCAGCCTGATGAGCGCCCGCGCGATGGTGCGCGACCTCAACGACAACCTCTCGCGCGTCTCCGACCTGCAGCAGAGACTGTCGACGGGCAAGCAGATCACCAAGCCGTCGGACGACCCCTACGGCACGAGCCGCGCGCTCGCGCTGCGCGGCGAGCTGGGCGGGCTCGACCAGTACACGCGCAACGTCGACGACGGCACCGGCTGGCTCAACACCTCCGACACCGCCCTCGGCCAGGTGTCCGACGTGCTCGGACGCGTGCGCGAGCTGCTCGTGCAGGGCGGCAACGACACCGCCGGCCCCGCCGCGCGCTCCGCGATGGCGGACGAGATCGACCAGCTCGCCGAGAGCGTCAAGCAGGAGGCGAACGTCCAGTACGGCGGGCGCTACGTCTTCTCCGGCACCGCGACCGACACGGCGCCCTACCCGCTCGGCGGACCGGACAGATACGCGGGCGACGCCGGCACGATCACGCGCGCGATCGGGCCCCAGGTCGAGGTCCCGATCAACACCGACATCCACGCGCTGCTGGGCGACGGCCAGGCCGCCAGAGACGACAAGCTGCTGAACACGCTGCGCGACATCTCCGACCACCTGCGCGGCGGCACGGCGGCCGACGCCGCCGCGCTGCGCGGCACCGACCTGCAGCGGCTCGACGCGAACGCCGACACGCTCAACGGGATCCGCGCAGACGTCGGCGCACGCACGAACCGCCTCGCGATCGCGTCCTCACGCCTGTCCGGGCTGCAGCTCAACACGACGCAGCTGCTGTCGCAGACCGAGGACGCCGACATGGCGAAGACGATCACCGACTACACGACCCAGCAGGCCGCCTACAACGCGGCCCTGCGCGCGGGGGCGAACATCGTCCAGTCCTCGCTCCTCGACTTCCTCCACTGATCCCGCCCTTCCGCCCCCGCCGCAAGGAGACCACCGTGCCCACGACGATCGACAGCACCCGCTTCGGCCGCATCGAGGTCGCGCCCGACAGCGCGATCGCGTTCCCACACGGCCTCGCCGGCCTCGACAGCCGCCGCTTCACGCTCGTCGCGCGCGCGCAGGACGACGCGTTCGTGTGGCTGCACTCGCTCGAAGACCCGGCGCTCGCGCTGCCGCTCGCCGACCCGACGCGCTTCTTCGCCGACTTCGCGCTGGAGCCGGCAGAGGGCGAGGAGGAGCGCCTCGGCCTCGCCGCGGGCGCGCTCGCGGAGGCGACCGTCTTCGTGACGGTGCGAGCGAGCGAGCGGCTCGAGGACTTCACCGCGAACCTGCGCGCGCCGCTCGCGATCGTGGACGGCGTCGGCCACCAGCTGCTGAACCAGGCGCCGGGCGCGGAGCTGCGCGCGCCGCTGTTCGCGGAGCTGGCGGCGGCCGCGGAGCGCGCCGCCTGACCCTGTGACACCCTCCGTGATCGGACAAGCGATCACGGGACCCGCCCCCGGTGGCCACGCGGCCGCCTCCGGCAGCGGCCCGGTTCCAAGGAGGACGCGATGCTGATCATCACCCGCCGGCCCGGCGAGAGAATCGTGCTCGGCGACGACATCGTCGTCACGCTGATGGAGATCAGCGGCCAGACCGCCCGCATCGGGATCGCCGCGCCGAAGGAGCTGCCGGTCTACCGCGAGGAGATCTGGGAGGCCGTCAAGGCCGAGAACCAGGCCGCCGCCGCAGTCGACCCCGACGCGCTCCCGCCGATCCCGCCGGCCCGGCCGGGCGAGTAGGCGGGCGGCGCGGCGGCCACCGGTCGCGCCTTCCGCGGCGCGCAGCCGATCATGGTCGGGACGCCGGCGGCGCGCTCGCCGAACTCGACCCGCAACCGGCGTAGGCTGGGCTCCAGCGCCCACGACCAAGGACACGCGGCGTCCGTGTGGTAGGACGCATCGATGACGGCCACGCGCGGAACAGAATGGTGAGCCTTCCATGAGCACGCTGCTCGGGACGATCCTCAACGGTCGCTACCGGCTCGAGGCCCGCATCGGCACGGGCGGGATGTCGTCGGTCTACCGCGCGCTCGACGAGACGCTCGAGCGCCCGGTCGCGATCAAGCTGATGAACCGCGAGATCGCGACCGACTCGGACCAGCTCGAGCGCTTCCGCCGCGAGGCGCGCGCCGTCGCCCAGCTGTCGCACCCGCACCTCGTCGGCGTGATCGACGCGGGCGAGGACCAGGGCCGCCCCTACATCGTGCTCGAGTACGTCGAGGGCGAGACGCTGAAGGAGCGGATCCGCCGCAACGGCGAGCTGGAGATCTCCGAGGCGGTCGCGTACGCGATCGAGATCGCGCGCGCGCTCGGTGCCGCGCACGCGCGGCACATCGTCCACCGCGACGTGAAGCCGCAGAACGTGCTGATCGACGAGGAGGGCAGCGCGAAGGTCACCGACTTCGGCATCGCCCGCTCGCTCGACGACGACGGGCTGACGGCCGACGGGCGCGTGCTGGGGACGACGGACTACGTGTCCCCGGAGCAGGCGCTCGGCCACGACGTGACCGGCCAGTCCGACCTCTACTCGCTCGGGATCGTGCTGTTCGAGATGCTCACCGGCAGCGTCCCCTTCAGAGGCGAGAACCAGGTCGCGGTCGCGATGAAGCACGTCCGCGAAGAGCTGCCCGACGTGCAGCTGCTGCGGCCGGACGTCTCGGCCTCGCTCGCGGCGGTGATCGACCGCGCGACGGCGAAGGACCTGCACGAGCGCTATCGCAGCGACGAAGAGCTGATCGCCGACCTCGAGGACGTGCTCGCGCTCGAGGCGGCGCGCTCCGGCAGCGCAACCGGCGAGGCGACCGCGGTGCTGCGCACGCTGCCGAGCCGCACGCGGCGGCGGATCCCGCTGCGGGTGCGCAGCCGGCCGGCGTGGCTGGCGCTCGGCGCGCTGCTGGTGGTGGCGGCGCTCGTGGCGGGGATCGTGCTGCTCGGAGACCGGACGCACCGCGGCACGGGGACGCAGAACACCGCCGGCCAGAGCGGGGCCCTGACGCCGGTCGGCCTCAACTCGGACGCGGCGCACGACTACGACCCGCTCGGCGACCATGCCGAGCACCCCCACCAGACCGCGTTCGCGATCGACGGCAACCCCGCGACCGTCTGGACGACCGAGTCCTACTCGTCGGGCGACCTGCAGAAGGCCGGCGTCGGCCTCGCGCTCGACGCCGCGCCGGGCGCGGTCTTCCGCCAGCTGCGCGCGCTGACGCCGACGCCGGGCTTCGCGGCGAGCGTCTACGTCGCGACCGGCGACAAGCTCCCGCCCACCGTGCCCGACCCCGGTTGGAAGCTCGTCGCCACCGTCCCCTCCGTCGGCCCCCGCCAGACGATCGACCTCGACACCGCCGGCCAGAGAGCCCGCTGGGTCCTCCTCTGGATCACCAGGCTCCCGTCCGGCGGCGACCGCGTGGAGATCAGCGAGCTGTCGCTGTACCGCTGAGGCGGCGCGGCGCCGACGCCGTGGGAGGCTCTAGATGTCCTGCTCGCGGTCTTGGTGAACGCGGGTGATGGGGGCGCGGCCGCCGCAGGCTGAGTGTGGTCGGCGACGGTTGTAGAAGCGGATGAACGATGACAGGGCGCGGTTGCGTGTGGTGCTGTTGGGCCAGACGCGACCGTGTGCCCATTCGGCATCGAGGGTGCCGAAGAACCGCTCGATCTTCCCGTTCCAGCGTGGCGTGTAAGGCGGGATCAAGATGTGGCGGGCGCCGAGCTCGTCGAGCACCTCGCGAAACGCGAAGCTGACCGAGTAGCACTTCGCGTTGTCCGACATCACGGCCTGGACCGGGCCGCAGCCTTGCTCGCGGAACCAGACCGCGGCGCGACGCAACGTGGCCGAGACCGTGATCGCGTTCTCGCCCGCGTGCAGCTCGCAGTAGACCAAGCGCGTGTGGTCGTCGATGACACCGACGACCACACTCTTGCCGGCCTTGCGAGTCTTGTGCTGCTCCGCGCGCTGTCCGGTAGCCCAGTGGCCAGGGACCGCGAACTTCGGTGCTTCGAAAGCGTCGATGTGCAACAACGCCCCGGCCTCGGCCCATTCGTAGCGGCGACTCGTCTGCCGGCTCGTCGCTCCTCGGCGGCGCGAGACGCCGTGGCGCTTGAGCACCTTCCAGATCGTCGAGCGATGCCGGCCAGTGAGGAACTGCAACTGCATCGGCCCGTAGTTCGTCGTCTCCCGCGCTCTGAGGATCGCCCGCTCCTGCTCGCCGCTCAACGACCACGGGCACGATCGCGGGACCGGCGGCCGGGAGCGCAGACACACCCTCGAAGGCCGCTCTTGCGGGCTCGCCTCTCGCCAGCGATGCCACCACCGGTGCGCAGTCGCCGGCGCGACGCTGAGGGCGGCCGCGGTCGCCCTCAGCGTCGACCCCGACTCGACCAACAACACCAGCTCGAGACGCCCCTGCAATCCGAGCTTGCACCTACCGTCCTCCATGTCCGGCCTCCTTCGGCGGGTCAGTCGTCGCTGACCGCACCTTCCGTCGGAGGCCGGACACCTCCTCTCAGACGTTCACGAACTCCGTGAGCAGCTCATCTAGAACTGGTACGCCCGCTCGCGCGCGTGGCGCTCGAGCGCCACGGCGACAAGGCGGTCGAGCAGCTCTTCGTATGGCACGCCCGAGGCGGCGAAGAGCTTGCCGTAGACCGACGTCTCGGTGAACCCGGGCATCGTGTTCAGCTCGTTCACCAGCACCGTCTCGCCGGCGACGTCGACGAAGAAGTCCGCGCGTGCGAGGCCGGCGCAGCCGAGCGCCGTGAACGTCTCGGTCGCCAACGCGCGAACGCGGGCGGCGAGCGGCGCCGGGATGCGCGCCGGCACGACCAGCTCCATGCCGCCGGGCGTGTACTTCGCTTCATAGTCGTACCAGCCGCTGGACCCCGTCCCGTCCGCCCCCGCGTCGACGACCACGATCTCGCCCGGCTCCGAGGCGACGGGCGCGTCGTTCCCCAGCACGGCGCACTCGATCTCCAGCCCGCTCGCGGCGGCCTCGACGATCACCAGCGGGTCGTGCGCGAAGGCCGTCTCCAACGCGCCCGCCAGCCCGCCTGCCGCAGCCACCCGCACGATCCCGACGGAGGAGCCGAGCCGCGCCGGCTTGACGAACAGCGGCAGGCCGAGCGCCTCCAGCGACGCGAGCACCGCGCCCGGCGACGCACGCCAGTCGGCGTGCCGCACGCCGCGGTAGTCGACCTGCGGCAGGCCGGCGCGCGCGAGCAGCTCCTTCGCGACGACCTTGTCCATGCAGGCCGCCGACGCGAGCACGCCGGAGCCGACGTACGGCACGTCGAGGCATTCGAGCAGCCCCTGGACGGTGCCGTCCTCGCCGAACGGCCCGTGCAGGACCGGGAACACGACGTCGGCGCCCAGCAGGCCGCCGCCCGGCGTCAGCGTCACCGGCGCGCCGCCGAGCGACCACGCACCGGAGCGCGACACCTCGACCGCGACGACCTCGTGCCCGCCGCGCTCCAAGCCCGCTCGCACCGACGCAGCCGACGCGAGCGAGACGTCGTGCTCTGAGGAGCGCCCGCCGCCGAGCACGACGACCCGCCGCGGCACCGACGTCACTGGCCGCCCCCTGCGCCGGGCGTCGTCGGGGTGGTGGGAGTGGTCGGTGTCTGGACCAGCCGCCCGACGATGATGCGCACCGGCGCGCCCTTCTTCACCTGCGTTCCGGGCGCCGGACGCTGGTCGAGCACGATCCCGTCCTGGGCTCTGTCGGTCACGTCGCGCATCGAGGTGCGCGGCACGAGCCCGGCGGCGGTGAGCGTGGCGGCCGCCTCGGTCCCGGACTGCCCGAGCAGGTCGGGGACGTCGACCATGGGGATCGCTCTCGCGATGACGATCGCGACCGACGAGCCGGGCTCGACCTTCGCGCCGGCGATCGGATCCTGGCTCAGGACGGTGCCCGGACCGACCGTGTCGGAGCCCGCCTCGGAGGAGGTGAACTGGAAGCCCTGGTTGCCGAGGATCTGCTGCGCCTCCTGCTTCGTGAGGCCGACGACGTCCGGGACCCCCACCTGCTTCGGTCCGCTGGAGACGACGAGCGTCACGCTGGAGCCGCGCGCGACCGTCTGACCGGCCGCCGGGGAGGTGCGGATCACGCGCCCGGCCGGGACGGTGGCGTCCGCCTGGCGCACGAGCCGGTCGGCGACGAGCCCCGCGTCCGTCAGCTGGGCGACCGCCTTCTGCTCGTCGAGCCCGTCGACCGACGGCACCGCCACCTGCCCGGGCCCGCGCGAGACGGTGAGCGTGACGGTCGCGCCGTCCTTCGCGTGCTGCCCGCCGCCGGGGTCCTGCGCGAGCACCGTGTCGACGGGTCTGCTGCTCGTGACGTGATCGACGCTCGCCTTCAGGCCGGCCGTGCGCAGCGCGGCGGTCGCGGACTGGACGTCCTGCCCGACCACGCCGGGGACCGTCACGTCGCCGGGGCGCATCAGCAGCACGATGCCGACGACGATCGCGGCGAGCGCGAGCGCGGCGAGCACCCACGTCCACCACCGCGGCCGGCGGCGCTCGCCGTCGTCCTCGCCGTGCGCCGGCTCGGCGTAGTACGGCGGCGGCTCGGCCGCGACGTCGCCGGGCAGCGCGGCGGCCGCGAGCGCCTCCTCGCCATACGGGTCGAGCGGGATCGCCGCCGGCGCGAACATCGCCGTCCGCTGTCCGGGCGCCTCGCTCGCCAGCACCTCGTCGCGCGCGGCCTCGAGCGCGGCGATGAACGCGTCGGCGTCGGCCGGGCGCTGCGCCGGGTCCTTCTCCAAGGCCCACAGCACGACCGCCTCCAGCCCCGGCGGCACCGAAGGATCGAACGCGCTCGGCGTCGGCGGCGGCTCGGACACGTGCTTCAGGGCGATCGTCACGGCCGACTCGGCGTCGAACGGGACGTGGCCCGTCAGCAGCTCGAACAGGATCACGCCGACCGCGTAGAGGTCCGACTGCTGGCTCACCGCGTGGCCCTGCGCCTGCTCGGGCGAGAGGTACTGCGCGGTGCCCATGATCGAGCCGGTCTCCGTCATGTCGGAGGCGCCGGCGCGCGCGATCCCGAAGTCGGTGACCTTCGCGCGGTCCTCGTCGTCGACCATCACGTTGTGCGGCTTGAGGTCGCGGTGGACGATCCCACGCCGGTGCGCGAAGCGCGCCGCCTTGAGGATCTGCACGGTGATGTCGATCGCCCGCACCGGGTCGAGCGGCGCCTCCTGGCGGACCACGTCCTTCAGCGAGCGGCCGGGCAGGTACTCCATCGCGATGTAGTAGGTGCCGTCCCACTCGCCGCGGTCGTAGACGCCGACGACGTTCGGGTGCTGGAGGCCGGCGGCGGCGGACGCCTCGCGGCGGAAGCGCTCGACGAACTCGGCGTCCTCGGCGAAGCGGCGATGCAGCAGCTTCAGCGCGACCTTGCGGCCGAGCTGCTGATCCTCGGCGCAGAAGACGTCGGCCATCCCGCCGGAGCCGAGCCGCGTGAGGACCTTGTAGCGGCCGTCGATCAGCGCTTCGGGGGAGGTCTCGGACATCAGTGGAGGAGGCTTTGGAGCACGGCGCGCGCGATCGGCGCGGCAACGGTACCGCCGAAGCCGCCTTGGGAGCGCTCGACCGTCACGGCGATCGCGATGCGGGGGTTGTCAGCCGGCGCGAACGCGACGAACGACGGCTGCGTGAGGTTGGCCCCGGTCGCGCCGATCTCGGCGGTGCCGGTCTTGCCCGCGACCTGGATCCCGGGCAGCTGGACGGCCGTGCCGGTGCCCGACTCGACGACGGTGCGCATCATCTGGTTGACCTGGGCGGCGGTCGTCGCGGAGATCGGCGTGCCGGCGACGCGCGGCGCGATGCGGTTGACCGTGCGCCCGTCGGGGTCGACCACGCGATCGGTCAGGTGCGGCTCCATCAGCGTGCCGCGGTTCGCGACGGCGGCGACGACCATCGCCATCTGCATCGGCGTGACCGCCAGCTTGTCCTGCCCGATCGCCAGGCGGCCGACGTCGACCTGCGGGCTCGTGACCGGCAGCAGGCGCCCGTTCAGCCGCTCGCCGCTCGCGAGCATCTCGCTGGCCGGATAGTCGAGCGGCGGGCGCCGGTAGAAGCCGAAGCGGCGCATGTAGTCGGCCATCGTCCGCTTGCCGAGCGCCTCGCCGATCTGGCCGAAGACGGTGTTGACCGAATTCGTCATCGCCGCGGTGAGCGTGATGTCGCCATAGCTCGCGCCGAGGTCGTTGCGCATCGACACGCCCGAGATCGCCTTCGGCGAGTCGCCGTTGATCATCGAGGCCGGCGTGTACTTGCCGGAGTCGATCGCCGCTGCGGCCGTCAGCACCTTGAACGTCGAGCCGGGCGCGTAGCTGCTCTGCGTCGCGCGGTCGAGCAGCGGTGCGCCCGAGCCGGCGCCGTTGAGCGCTCTGAAGACGCCCGGGTCGCCGAGCTTGTTCGGGTCGTAGCCGGGCGTGCTCGCCATCACCTTCACCGCGCCGGTGCGCGGGTCGAGCGCGACGACCGCGCCCGGGCTCCCGGTCGCGGCGAGCTGGTCGAGCGCGACCCGCTGCGCGGCCTGGTCGAGCGTTGTGACGACGGTGTTGCCCTGCCGGCGCTTGCCCTGCAGCTGATCGGCGAGCGAGCCGAGCTCGTCGCGCCGGCCCGACAGCTCGTCGTTGCGGTAGCGCTCGATCCCCGACAGCTGTTGCAGCGCGATGTTCGCGTAACCGACCGGATGGCCGAACAGCGATCCCGTCGGGTACGTCCGCCGGTACGTCCCGCGCGGGCCGCGCACGCTGCGCGCGAGCAGCGTGCCGTCGGCGGCCTCGATCGCGCCGCGCTGGACCCGCAGCTGCGCGAACAGCGGGCGCGCGTTGAGCGCGTTGTCGTGCAGGTCCTTCGCGTCGAGCACCGACCATCTCGACGTCCAGATCACGAGGATCGCGAACAGCAGCACGACCGTCGCGAACAGGCGCATGATCGGGCTGCTCACGACGGCCTCCGCGCTCGGTCAGACACCAGCAGCAGCAGCGCCAGCAGCACGAAGTTCGCCAGCAGCGAGGAGCCACCGTAGGAGATGAACGGGAGCGTGACGCCGGTCAGCGGGATCACGTTGACGACGCCGCCGACGATCACGAACACCTGGAGCGCGAACACCGCGCTCAGCCCCACCGCCAGCAGCGTCGAGAACGAGTCGCGCGCGAGCAGCGCGATCTTGAAGCCACGCTGCACGAACAGGAGGTAGGTCGTCAGGACCGCCACCGCTCCGACGAGGCCCAGCTCGTTGACGATCACCGCGTAGATGAGGTCGGTCTGCGGCGCCGGCAGGATCGACTGTCCCCCGGGCGAGACGAGCAGCGCCTCCCCGAAGCCGCGCCCGAGCAGCCCCCCGTCGGCCTGCGCGAACAGCGAGTTGGCGATCTGGTACCCCTCCTTCGGGTACCGCCCGGGGTTGAACGGGTCGAGCCACACGTCCACCCGGTCGACGACGTGCGGCACGTGCGTGCCGAGGTACCAGGCGCCGACGCCGAACAGCAGCATCCCGACGAAGACGAACGAGAACCGGCTCGTCGCCACGTACAGCAGGGCCAGGAACGCGCCGAAGAACATCAGCGACGAGCCGAGGTCGCGGATCACGACCAGCAGCAGCATCGCGACGCCCCAGATCACGAGCAGCGGCCCGAAGTGCTTGATCGGCGGCAGCGTCACGCCCGCGATCCGCCGCGCGCCCGCGACGAGCACCTGCCGCGTGTCGCGCAGGTACGACGCGAGGAAGATGACGATCCCGATCTTCGCGAACTCCGTCGGCTGAAAGACGAACACGCCGGGGACCCGCACGCCGAGGTACGCGCCGTTGACCTGCGCGCCGATCCCCGGCAGGCGCGGCAGGCACAGCAGCGCGAGCGAGCCGGCAGCGATCAGGTAGCGGTACTGCTCGAGCTTGCGGTAGTCGCGCGCGAACACGATCGTCGCGACGAACAACCCGAGCCCGGCGACGAACCACTGCGCCTGCTGGCGCGCGAGCGTCTGGTCGATGCGGTAGATCACGACGAGCCCGAACGACGCGAGCACCGCCGTGAGCGGGAACAGGTACGGGTCGGCGTAGGGCAGCGCGATCCGCAGGAACACGTGCGCGGCGAGGCACAGACCGAGGAAGATCGCCCCGTACGTCAGCGAGACGTTCGACAGCGACCTCTGCTGGATGAAGACCGCCGCGAAGCCGGCCGTCACGAGCAGCGAGGCCGGGATGAGGCCGAGCAGCTCGCGGTTGCGGGCGCTCATCTGGCGAGCTGGCCGAGCTCCAGCTCGGAGATCAGGCTGCGCACGTCGTCGCGCGAGCGCAGGCGATGGTCGAGCAGCGTGCCGCGGCGTGCCGCCGGCACCTCGCCCGCCGGCACGCCCGAGACGTAGTACTGCTCGTACAGGCGGATCCCCACGGGCAGGTCCCACGGCAGCCCGCGATAAACGGTCACCATCCCGCTCGCGTCGGTGCCGACGAAGAACACGGCGCGCGACGCGAGCCAGCCGGCGACGCCGAGGCCGGCGACGACGATCACCGTCGCGACGGTCGCGGCGAGCAGCTTCACGCGGCGCGGCAGGGGCGCATGTGCGCGCTCTCGGGAACCGCGCGGCGGCACGACGCGCGGAGGGGCGGGCGCCGTGGCGGGCGGGTCCTGTCGCGGCGCGAGGCGATTCTCGCGAGCGGGGTCGCGAGAATCGTCCTCCCCCGCGCCACCCGCCCGATCGGCGTGGCTGGCAGCCGCCGCTCCGCCCGCGGCGGCCACCGCCTCGCGCACGTCCTCGGTCCGCAGCGCCGTTGCGCCCGCGCGCGTCAGCTCCTCCGTCTCGTCCGCGGTCGCCGCCGCGGCGGCCGCCACGCCGCCGGCCGCCAGCTCCTCGATGCGGAACAGCACGACCGTGATGTTGTCGCGGCCGCCCGCGTCGTTGGCGGCGGCGACGAGCGCGCGGCCGGCGGCGCCGAGGCCGCTGGCTCCGCGCAGAATCCCCGCCACCTCCGGCTCGGGGACCATCGACGTGAGCCCGTCGCTGCACAGCAGCAGCACGTCGCCGTCCTGCACGCGGTGCGTGTGGAGGTCGATGTCGACGTCGGGCTCGGGGCCGAGCGCGCGCGTGATGATCGAGCGCTGCGGGTGCTCGGCCGCCTCCTGCTCCGTCAGCTCGCCGCGCCGCACCAGCTCCTCGACGAGCGTGTGATCGCGCGTCAGGCGTGTCAGCTCGCCGTCGCGCAGCAGGTAGGCACGGCTGTCGCCGACGTGCGCGAGCGCCAGCTCGTCGGCGTCGAGGTAGGCGGCGGTGATCGTCGTGCCCATCCCGTTGAGCGCGCGGTCCTCCTGCGAGATCTCGTGGATGCGGCGGTTCGCGTCACGCACGCGCGTCTCGAGGCGCTCTTCGGAGGTGCCGTCGTCGGGCAGGCCGGACGCGAACGTCTCGGCGGCGAGCCGCGAGGCGACCTCGCCCGCCTGCGCCCCGCCCATCCCGTCGGCGACGACGAACAGCGGCGCGCGCACGAAGAAGCTGTCCTCGTTCGCCCGGCGCTGACGGCCGGTGTCGGACTTCTCGAAGTGCTCGGCGACGCGCAGCATGGATCAATCCTGAAGGTAGGTCAGCTCGGCGTCGCCGATGCGGATGCGGTCGCCGTGGTGGAGCGGCTGCGGGCCGGTCAGCGGCTCCTCGTTGAGGTAGGTCCCGTTCGTCGAGCCGAGATCCTCGAGCACGAGCACGGAGCCCTGCCGCTCGATGCGCGCGTGGCGCGTTGAGGCGAACGGGTCCTCGAGGCGAATCTCGACGTCGCCGCGCCCGAGCGTCGCGCCGTGCTCGAGCGAGTAGGCGATCCCGTCCGGGTGGCCGGCCGCGCGCTCGACCACGAGCCGCGGCTCGCCGTCGCGAGCGCCGCCGCCCAGCACCGGCTCGCCGGCGCGGTGCAGGCCGGTCGCGTCGACGTCCGTCGCCGCCGCTCCGGGCGCGGCCGCGTGCACGATCCCGCCGCCCGGGTGGGCGGGATTGGGTCCAGCGTCGCGCGCGCCGCCGCGCAGATCCCTCCACGCACTGCGCACGACCCACAGCAGAAACAGGTACAGGACAGCCAGGAAGGCGAGCTTCAGCGCCACGGAGGCCGGCTCGAGCGTCGTCATCGCGTGTGATCCTCCGCTATTCCAGCTCGAACGTCAGACGGGTCGTGCCGAGCTCGATGCGGTCGCCGGGCCGCAGCGCGTGTGCCTGCTCGATCCGCACCCCGTTGACCGCGACGCCGTTCGTCGAGCCGAGGTCGGAGACGAACCAGCCGCCTCCGCGCGGGCGCACCTCCGCGTGCCTGCGCGAGACGTTCGCGTCGTCGAGCACGACGTCGCAGGAGCGGCTGCGGCCGAGCGTCGCCCCGCTCGTGCCGACGACGAGCCGCTTGCCGTCCATCACCAGCAGCGCGCGCGCGTCGCGCTGGCGCGCCCGCTCCTCCAGCGGCTCCTGCAGCCGCTCGGCGGCGCTGTAGATCATCGTGTGGCCGGAGGCGCCCTGCGAGGGCGCGCCGGTCCCGCCCGGCCCGTCCTGCGGCGGCTCCACGAGTCGCGCCTGGATGCCGAACTCGCCGAGCCGCAGGCGCTCGTCGGTGCGGAACTCGATCGACGGCTTCGACATCAGCGCGAAGCGCTCGCGCCGCGCGTGCTCCAGCAGGTAGCCGGCCAGCTCGTCGCGCAGCTCGCGCTCGAAGCCGCCGAAGCGCTCGCGATCCTCCGGCGAGAGGTAGACCGCGTACTCGTTCGGGACGTACACGCGCGAGACGGAGTGCGACTGGTGCTCCTCCATCTCCCGCGCGAGCTTGCGCGCGATCTCGACCGGGCGCACCTCCGAGCGGAAGGCACGGCTGAAGGTCCCCTCGACGAGGCCGGCGATCTTGCTCTCGAGGCTGCGGAGTACGCTCATACGCTGCGCGGGGGCGCCTGTCGGATGGGGAGCCCGGCCCGGACGGCACTGATCGGCGGCGCCGAAGCCACCTCATGCTACGGCAGCACGGGCGGATCCGGTTCGCGTGGGGGATTGCTCGCCCCCTGCACGGCCCGTGCGGCGACAGCGATCAGCACCCCCGCGGCGGCCCCCAGCGCGGCGCCGCGCGGGTCCGGCTGCGGCACGACGCCGGAGCCGAGCGCGCGGCCGAGCGCGCCGGCGCCGGCGGCCAGGCCGGCCGCCCACAGCGTCGCGGCCACGAGGTCGAGCGCCGCCCTGCGCCCGCGCACGAGCCACGGGAGGAGCGCGGCGGCGACCGCCCACAGGCCGGCGCAGGCGAGCACGCCGCTGTCGAGCAGCGGGGCGATCACATGCGTCGCCGCGCTGGAGAGGGATCCTTCCCACGCGGCGGCTCCCCCGGCGCGCGCCCCCACGCCGGCCGTCCCGCGCACGCGCCCGTAGTAGAGCGTCTCGTGCACGACCGGCTCGGCCAGCGCGAGCATCCAGAAGCCGAGCGCGCCGAGCGCGGCGCGGCGCCAGACGGTGCGCGCCTGTCCGGCGAGTGCGGGGTAGGCGCCCGCGAGCATCGCGACGCCCATCAGCGGCGCGGCGACGGGGACCGACCACGCGCGGCCGCGCAGCGGCAGCAGCAGCGGGGGTGCGACGACCGCGGAGGCCAGCACGAGCGCCGCTCCGGGCTCCCCGACCGTCCCCGCCACCCAGCCGAGCAGCACGGCGGCGCTCGCGATCCAGCCGAGCCGCGGCAGCAGTCCGACGACCGCCGCCGCGAGCGCGCCTGCCAGCAGCGGCTGCACCGGCGGCGGGCCGCTGCCGAGCGTCGTGAGCGCGAGCGCGACGAGCGCGCCGGCGGCGATCCCCGGCAGCACGTGCCCGGCGACGAGCGGCGCCGGGGCGTGCGAGCGACCGCCGGCCCAGGCTCCGCGCCGCTGCCGGGCGCCCGCGCCGGCGGCGGCCGGGTTCGCGCCGGCCGCCCAGCGGCCGGCCGCTGCGCCGTGCGCGGCTGACGCGCGCTCGCCGCTCGACGCCCCAGCCCGCCAAGCGGCGGCTCCGCGCCGGTCCACGACCGTCCACTCGCCGGCCGCGCCCAGCTCGGCCGCCACCTCCGCAAGCTCCTGCTCGCGGCTGCGCCGGCGCCAGCCGCGCCGCGCGGCGCCGGCGACCTGCGTCACCACGGTCGCCGCGCGTTCGATCGCCGGCGCCTCGACCGTTCCCGGCTCGTCCCCCAGCTCGTCGAGCGATCCGCGCAGCGCGCGGCTGAGGTGCGCGACGGTGCCGCGGTCGCCGGGCCGCGGGCAGAGCGCGCGGTCGATCGCGTCGCACACGGCCGGCGGCAGGTCGCGCCGTTGACGGTGGAGCGCGGGCAGCGTGGCGCCGAGCTTGCGCGCGGTGGCGACGGCGCTGCCGCCCCGCACCGGGTTCACGCCGCTGAACGCCTCGTAGAGCACGAGCGCGGTCGCGTAGAGGTCCGCCGCCGCGCCGGCCTCGCGTCCCTCCGCCTGCTCCGGTGCCATGTAGGCGAGCGTGCCGACGACGTCGCCCGTGCGCGTCAAGGCGTCGCTCCCCGCGCCGACCACCCGTGCGACGCCGAAGTCCGTCAGCTTCGCCGCCGGCTCGCCGGCCGGGCGCGCGTCGGGGACGAGCACGTTGGAGGGCTTGACGTCGCGGTGCACGACGCCCTGCGCGTGCGCGTGCGCGAGCCCGGCGCACAGCGCGATCCCGATCTCGGCCACGTCGCGGTCCGACAGCGCGCCGGCGTGGAGGAGCTGCGCGAGCGTGCCGCCGCGCACCAGCTCGGACACCAGATACGTCGTGCCGCCCTCGCTGCCGGCCTCGTAGAGCGTCACGATCGCCGGGTGCGCCAGCCGCGCCGCCGCTCTCGCCTCGCGCGTCGCGCGCCCCGAAGCGACTTGCTCGCCGTTGATGGCCTTCACCGCCACGTCGCGCTCCAGGCGCTCGTCGCGCGCACGCCAGACGACGCCGAACGCGCCGGCGCCGAGCTGCTCGTGCAGCCGGTAGCGCTCCAGCACGAGTGCAGAGGATGCATGGGACCCGGACGCGGCCGCCCGGACGCCGCGCAGGTCCGCTCCCGCGCGCGCGGTCGGGGCCTCGCTGGCGGGCGGGACCGGGTCCGTCGGAGCCTCGGTGCGACTCACCCTGCTCTGTTCCACGTCAATCGACCCCACCCTGCCCGGCTCCCTGCCGGACGTCCAGCCGATGGCCTGGTCATACTGCGCCTTTCACGTTCCCGCAAGGAGCACGATTCTGTCGTTCTTCGACGAGTCTGACGAAACCCGCAGCGCGCCCCGCCCTCGCCGAGCCATCCCTTCCCGCGGCGGCGGCGGCCAGCGACCCCCAATGGACAACCAGACGCTGCTCGTGCGGCGACTCGTGGCCGCCGGCGTGGTGGTGCTCGTGATCGTGCTGATGGTGGTGCTCGTGAAGGGCTGCGTCGACAGCCGGCGCGAGGCCGCCCTGAAGGACTTCAACCGCAGCGTCCGCACGCTCGTCGAGCAGTCGAGAAGCGGCGTCTCGAAGCCGTTCTTCGACGCGCTCACCGGCGCCTCCGGCGGCAAGGCGACCCAGGTGCAGGAGACGATCAACCAGTTGACCAGCGTCGCAGACGAGGAGCTGTCGCGGGCGCAGGGGCTCAGTCCGCCGGACGCGGTGAAGCAGGCGCAGAGCGACCTCGAGCTCGTCCTGTCGCTGCGGCGCGACGGCGTCGCGAAGGTCGCGGACCTGATCCAGACGGCAATGGGCGGCACCGCCGGCGCCGGCACCGCGGTCAACCAGATCGCCGGCCAGATGCAGGCGTTCAACGCCTCCGACGTGATCTACTCGCAGCGCGTCGCGCCGCTGATCCTGAAGGGGCTGAAGGGCGACGGCATCGCCGCCAGCTACGACGGCACCGCGGGCGAGCAGGTGCTTCCCTACGCCGACTTCCTGCCGGCCGGCAGCGGCATCAGCTGGCTGGGCCCGGACTTCGTCGCGAGCCAGCTCGGCTCGACGACGGCGGGCGGCAGAAGCAGAGGCACGCCGGCGCCCGGCCTGCACGGCCATGCGCTCGACTCCGTCAGCGTCGGCGGCACCACCCTCACGAGCAGCGGCTCGAACAGAATCCCAGCCAGCCCGCCGCCGACGTTCACCGTCAACTTCACGAACGGCGGCACGAACAACGAGACGAACGTGAGAGTGACGGTCGAGATCACCGGTCCCAACGGCACGCCGATCAGAGCGCAGACGATCGTTCCCAACACGACCGCCGGGCAGCAGGCGACGGCCGACGTGCAGCTGAGACAGTCGCCCTCGACGAGCGGCCCCTCGACGATCAGAGTCACCATCGAGGCGGTCCCCGGCGAGAAGTCGCTCGCCAACAACACGGCGTCGTACACCGCCCTGTTCGTGTGACGCAGCGCACGCCGTCGTCGCCGCGACATCTGCGATCCCGGCGGCGCGGGCGCCGCCCGTATCCTCTCCAGCCGTGCATGAGCTGACGAGCACAGCAGGGATCGTCGCACTCGCGGCCGGCGGGCTGGCGCTCGTCGCGCTCGCTGCGGCGATCTGGCTCGGCACGGCGCTGCGGCGCGTGCGGCGCGATCAGCGCGTCGTGCTCGGCGACGCCGGCGCGAGCGACCTGGTCGCGCACGCGGCCGGGCTCGAGCGCGAGTTCCGCGTCCTGCACGAGTACGTCGAGGACGCGGCCGCCCGCCTGCACGAGCGGATGGCGGCGGCCGAGCAGCGGCTCGACGGCGCCGTCGCCTTCCGCGCGCTCGTGCGCTACGACGCCTACGGCGAGATGTCGGGGCACCAGTCCACGTCGATCGCGCTGCTCGACGCGCGCCGCAACGGGGTCGTGCTGTCGTCGATCCTGCACCGCGACCAGGCCCGCCTGTACGCCAAGCGCATCGATGGCGGGGTGGGCGAGCTCCAGCTGTCGCCCGAGGAGCAGGAGGCGGTGCGACTCGCGCTCGAAGGCGCGCCCACCCCCGCGGAGCCCGCCTGATGCGGATCGCCTACCTGGGCCCTGCGGGCACGAACTCGCACGAGGCGCTGCTGGCGGCGACCGCCGGCTCGGCGAACGAGCACGTCTCGCTGCCGACGATCTACGACTGCGTGATCGCGGTGCAGGAGGGCAAGGCGGATCGCGCGTTCGTGCCGATCGAGAACGCGCTCGAGGGCTCGGTCAACGCGACGCTCGACGCGATCGCGGTCGAGACGGACGACGTCGCGATCGTCGGCGAGCACGTCCATGCGATCCACACCTGCCTGATCGCGCGCGCGCCGTTGGAGCTGGGCGCGATCGAGACGGTCGTCTCGCATCCGCAGGCGAACGCGCAGTGCGCGCACTTCCTGCGCACGAGGCTGCCGCAGGCGACGGTGCTCGCGGCCAGCTCGACGGCGGAGGCGGTGCGGACCGTCGCCGAGCAGGACGGTCCGACCGCAGCGCTCGGCAGCCGCACCGCCGCCCGGCTCTACGGTTGCGAGGTGCTGCGCGCCGACGTCGACGACGCGGCCGGCAACGAGACGCGCTTCGTGTGGCTTGCGAAGCGCGATCCCGCCCACGACCCCCACGGCACGCCGGCCGCCGAGCACGGACCGTGGAAGACGGCGATCGTCTTCTGGGGCGTCGGTGCAGAGGCGCCGGGCTGGCTCGTGCGCTGCCTGTCCGAGTTCGCCTTTCGCGGGGTCAACCTGACGCGGATCGAGTCGCGCCCGCGCAAGCAGGGGCTCGGGCGCTACATGTTCTTCATCGACATCGAGGGCCGCGCCGGCGAAGGCCCCGTTGCGGAGGCGCTGGAGGCGCTGCGCGCCCACGCGGAGCACCTGCGCGTGCTCGGCTCCTTCCCCGCCGCATAGCCGCCCGGTCGTCGCCCCGACGGCGAAACACGCCGCTGCACCGGCTGTCTGACCCACACCAGCTGGCGGCGAAGCAGTCGAGCGGGACATAACGGGCCGCTACACTTCGGCCCACGGTCATGGCTGCCACCGCGTCAGTACCACCAGCGCAAGTGGGGTCCGCGCCGCCTCTGGAGCACCAGCGGCGCGGGCGTGAGTCTGGCCGGGTGCTCGTGCTGAACGCGACGTTCGAGCCGATCAACGTCTGCACGGTGCGCCGCGCGATCGTCCTGCTGTTGAAGGAGAAGGCCGAGGTGCTCGAGCACAGCGAGTACGTCCTGCACTCCTGCAGCAGCACCGTGCCGCGCCCGGTCGTGATCCGGCTCGTCGCCTACGTGCGCGTGCCGCGCGACACGCACCGCCGCAAGATCACGCGCCGCGCCGTCTTCGCGCGCGACAACTGGACCTGCCAGTACTGCGGCTCCCGCGGCCAGCTCACCGTCGACCACGTGATCCCCCGCTCGAAGGGGGGCGATTCGTCGTGGGAGAACATCGTCGCCTCGTGCGCCCCGTGCAACCGCCGCAAGGGCGACGCACTCCCCCACCAGGCCGGCATGATCCCCCGCCGCATGCCCCGCACCCCGGGCCCCCACGTCTTCATCCAGGTCGCCAGCCCCCGCATCCCCGTCGCCTGGCGCACCTACCTCGTGGCCTAGCCCTTCAGCCGCGCCGATGCCGCGCCCTCGCCGCGGCAGCCCTGCCGCGCCGAGCCTTTGAGAGGCCCTGAAGCAGAGACCTCTCAACGCAAAGCTCGCGCAGCAGGGCACCACCAGCACGCTGGGGCCGAACGCGTTTCAGCCAGGAGCCGCTGATGGCGCGAGGCGCGAGCTGGGGCCAAACGCATGTCAGCCGGCAGCCGCTGATGGCGCGAGGCGCGAGCTTGTCATGCGAGGTCTCTGTTTCAGGGCCTCGCAGGACAAGGCTCGGCGCCTCGCCGCCTGCCAGGGCAAACGGGCACCGGGCAAAACGGGCACAGACACACCAGCGTCAAAACGAAGGGCGCCCTCGACAAGGCGCCCTTCGCAGACTGCTTTGGCTGGACAAGACCCCGGCCAGAGGGACGGCGCAAGCGCCGGTGCCGGAGGGACCATTCCCAGCACTGGTCGGGGCGGTGTCTCGGTGTGGACTCCGCTATGCGGGGCCAGCCTTCCGACCTAGCGGCCGAACACCTCCAGGGTCCCGCAAGAACTGTCAGACAAGTGCGGACCACCTCCTTTCTCTGGTAGCGCCAGAGTAGCGGACGCACACGACGGCGACGAGGGGGACCGGTCAGGCTCCCGCGTCGCCGTTGCCGGAGTCGCCGCCGTCGGCCGACTCGCCGTCCTGCTCGACGCGCTCGGCCGCACCGTCTGGCACGTCGCCGGCCGCGTCGCCATCGACCGCGCCGGCCTCCACGTCGTCCAGCCCCTCCGGCTGGTGGCTCGCGCCGTTGCCCTCCGGCCCGAGGTCGCCTTCGAGCGGCAGCTCCTCGGCGCCGGTGTCGGGCTCGGACTCCACGACCAGGGCGACCGCACGCACGAGGTCGTCCTCGCGCACGTTCATCACGCGCACGCCGGTTGCGGCGCGACCCTGCTGCGAGATGCCGCGCACCCCTGTGCGCTGGACCATCCCCTCCTGCGAGATGAAGACCAGCTCCTGGTGCTCGCGCACGACGAGCGCGCCGGCGAGGCCGCCCTTCGCCTCGGTCAGCTTGATCGTTCTGACGCCCTTGGCGCCGCGTGAGGTCTTGCGGTACTGGTCGATGCGTGTGCGCTTGCCGTAGCCGTTCTCGGTCACGACGAGCAGGTCCTGATCGTCGCGCGCGACGTCCATCGCGATCACCTCGCCGCCTCTGCCGACGTCCATCCCGCGCACGCCGCTCGTGTCGCGGCCCATCGAGCGGGCGTCCTCCTCGGCGAAGCGGACCGTCAGCCCGGCGCGCGAGACGATGATGACCTCGTCGCCCGTCTCGACGCGGCGCACCTCGACCAGCTCGTCGTCGTCTCTGATCGAGATCGCGATGATGCCGTCCGCTCTGATCGGCGTGTTGTATCTCGCCAGCTCGGTCTTCTTGACGGTGCCGTTGCGCGTGGCGAACAGCAGGTACGGCGCCTCGGAGAAGTCGCGTGTCGAGAGCACCGACTGCACGCGCTCGCCCTCGCGCAGCGGCAGCAGGTTCACCAGCGCGCGGCCCTTCGCGGTGCGCTGCGCCTCGGGCAGCTCGTAGACCTTGAGGCGGTAGACCTTGCCGCGGTTCGTGAAGAACAGCAGGAAGTCGTGCGTCGAGGTCACGAACAGGTGCTCGATGTAGTCGCCGTCCTTCATGTCCATCCCGGTCACGCCGACCCCGCCGCGCCGCTGCTGGCGGTAGGTCGCGAGCGGCAGCGACTTCACGTAGCCGCTGTTCGTGATCGTGATGACCATCTGCTGGTCGGCGATCAGGTCCTCGATGTCGATCTCGCCCTCGGCGTGCGAGATCTGCGTGCGGCGCTCGTCGCCGTACGCCTCGGAGATCTCCTGCAGCTCCTCGCGGATGATCGCCATCACGCGCGCCTCGTCGCCGAGGATCGCGCGCAGCTCGGCGATCCGCTCGAGGATGTCGGCGTGCTCCTGCTTGATCTTGTCGACCTCGAGCGCGGTCAGGCGCCCGAGCGTCATCTGCAGGATCGCCTCGGCCTGGCGCTCGCTCAGCTCGAACTTGTTGACGAGGTTGACGCGCGCCTGCTCGCGATCGGGCGATCTGCGGATCGTCGCGATCACCTCGTCGAGGTTCGCGAGCGCGATCAGCAGGCCCTCGAGGATGTGCGCGCGGTCCTCCGCGTTGCGCAGCTCGTGCTTCGTGCGGCGGACGATCACCTCGCGCTGGTGGTCGACGTAGCGACCGATGACCTCGCGCAGCGACAGCGTCTTGGGGACGTTGTCGACGAGCGCGACCATGTTCACGCCGAACGTCGTCTGCATCGCCGTGTGCTTGTAGAGCTTGTTCAGCACGACCTTCGGGATCGCGTCGCGCTTGAGCTCGATCACGAAGCGCATCCCGCGGCGGTCGGACTCGTCGCGCAGGTCGCTGATCTCGGAGATCTTCTTCTCGTGGACGAGGTCCGCGATCTTCTGGATCAGGCCGCCCTCGCCGCCCTTCTTGACGGTGTAGGGCAGCTCGGTGACGATGATCGCCTCCTTGCCCTGCGACAGCGGCTCGATGTGCGCGCGCGCCTGCACGCGGATCTTCCCGCGCCCTGTCTCGTAGGCGTTGCGAATGCCGCTCGTGCCGAGGATCACGCCGCCGGTCGGGAAGTCCGGGCCGGGCATGTGCCGCATCAGGCCTTCGACCGAGATCTCGGGGTCGTCGATGTAGGCGATCGTCGCCGCGACGGCCTCGCGCAATGAATGCGGCGGGATGTTCGTCGCCATGCCGACGGCGATGCCGGTCGAGCCGTTGACGAGCAGGTTCGGGAAGCGCGCCGGGAGCACGAGCGGCTCCTGGTTCTGCCCGTCGTAATTGGGCCCGAAGTCGACCGTGTCGG
>DASRXW010000018.1:0-24354 GCA_035654055.1 Conexibacter sp. | reverse complement strand
GAGCTGGGGATGCCCTCCGGCCACGCCTACGCGAAGGCGGTGCGGACGGTAAAGACGTGCGTCGGAACGGACTTCTGCCGCTTCGGGCTCGGCGACGCGATCGGCGTCGGGATCGAGCTGGAGCGGCGGATGGAGGGGCTCTACACGCCGCACAAGGTCAAGTCGGCCGTGACCGGCTGCCCGCGCAACTGCGCCGAGGCGTACGTGAAGGACATCGGCCTCGTCGCGATCGAGGGCGGCTGGGAGGTCTATGTCGGCGGCGCGGCCGGCTCGCGCGTGCGCAAGGGCGACCTGCTCACGACGGTCGCGAGCGGCGACGACGCGATCCGCGTCGCGCTCACCTTCCTCCAGCTCTACCGCGAGCAGGGCGAGTACCTCGAGCGCACGTACGACTACGTCGAGCGCGTCGGCCTGGAGCACGTGCGCGCGGCCGTGCTCGACGAGGCGGGCGGCGAGCCGGCGCGGCTGCGCGAGCGCTTTGCGATCGCCAAGGCCGCCGCCGACCCCGACCCCTGGTTGGAGCGCCACGACCCGGTCCACCCCAAGCAGTTCGCGGAGCTGGACAGCGAGCCCGAGCCGCTGCTCGTCGGCCCGCCGGCGGGGCACGACCGATGACCGCCCTCGCCGACACCTGGATCGAGGTCGGCCGTGCCGCCGACGTGCCGCTGTGGGAGGGGCGAAGGGTGACGATCGATGGACGTCGGATCGCGATCTTCCGCACCGACGAGGGCTTCCACGCGGTGAGCGCGGACTGCCCGCACGCCGGCGGCCCGTTGCAGGACGGGCTCGTTGCCGACGGCTGCGTCACGTGCCCGCTGCACGGCCGACGCTTCGACCTGCGCAGCGGACAGCGGATCGGCGGCGGAGACGACGAGCTGACCGTCCACGACGTCGTCGAGCGCGACGGCGTGCTGCTGCTGAACCGGTCGAGCGCGTGACGAGCGCGGCCGTCCGCACGACCTGCCCGTACTGCGGGACCGGCTGCGGCCTCCTCGCGCACGTCGCCGGTGGACGCCTCGAGCGCGTCGAGGGCGATCCGCTGCACCCGGTCAACCGCGGCGCGACGTGCCAGAAGCCGCTGCGGCTGCCCGACGCGGTCGCCGCGCCCGACCGCGCGACGCACGTGCTGCGGCGCGCATCCGCCGACCATCGCTGGGAGCAGGCGAGCTGGGACGACGCGCTGCGTGACGTCGCCGCGCGACTCGCTGCGTTGCGCGACCGCCATGGCCCGGACAGCATCGCGCTCTACCTCTCCGGGCAGCTCCTGACGGAGGACTACTACGCCGCGGTGAAGCTGTTCAAGGGCTTCCTCGGCACGAACAACGTCGACTCGAACTCGCGCCTCTGCATGTCCTCGGCCGTCGCCGGCTACCGCGGCTCGCTCGGCTCCGACGGGCCGCCACCCGGCTACGCCGATCTCGCGCAGGCCGACTGCCTGCTCGTGCTCGGCTCGAACGCCGCCGCCTGCCACCCGATCGTGTGGGGGCGCGTGCGCGCGCGGCGGCAGGAGGGCGCGGACGTGGTCGTCGTCGACCCGCGCCGCACGCCGACCGCGGAGGCGGCCGACGTCCACCTCGCGGTGCGGCCGGGGACCGACCTCGCGCTGCTGAACGCCCTGCTGCACGTGATCGAGCGCGACGGGCTGCTCGACACCACGTTCGTGGCGCGCCACACGACCGGGATCGACGACGCGCTCGCCGTCTCCGCGCAGTGGCCGCCGGCGCGCGCGGCCGCCGTCTGCGGGATCGACGCGGCGGCGATCGAGGACGTCGCGCACCGCTTCGGCGCCGCGCAACGGTCGATGGTGCTGTGGTCGATGGGCGCGAACCAGTCGGCCGTCGGCACGCTCAAGAACCAGGCGCTGATCAACCTCTGCCTCGCGACCGGGAACATCGGGCGCAGCGGCACCGGCCCGCTGTCGCTGACGGGGCAGCCGAACGCGATGGGCGGGCGCGAGAGCGGCGGGCTCGCGCCGCTGCTGCCCGGCTATCGCTCGATCGCCTCGCCGGAGGATCGCGTCGAGATGCGGCGGCTGTGGGACCTGCCGGCGCGCGCGCCGGGGATCTCGCCGCGACCCGGCGTCGCCGCGACCGACCTCGTGGAGGCGATCGAGCGCGACGAGATCCGCGCAGTCTGGATCGTCGCGACGAACCCGGTCGTCTCGCAGCCGGACGCGGAGCGCTTCGCGGCCGCGCTGCGCCGCTGCGAGCTGGTGATCGTCCAGGACGCCTACCACCCGACCGAGACGGGCGCGCTCGCGCACGTGCTGCTGCCCGCCGCCGGCTGGCCGGAGAAGGACGGCACGATGACGAACTCCGAGCGGCGCGTCTCGCTCGTGCAGCGGGCCTTGGATCCGCCCGGCGACGCGCTGCCGGACTGGGAGGTGTTCGCGCGCATGGGCCGGACGCTCGGCCACGAGGAGGCGTTCGCGTGGCCGAACGCGAGCGCCGTCTACGACGAGCTGGCGGCGCTCACCGCCGGCCGCCTGTGCGACCACAGCGGGCTCTCGCACGAGCGGCTGCGACGCGAGGGGCCGCTGCAGTGGCCCGTCCCCGCGCGCCGGGTGGGCGAGGATCACGGCGGCACGCCGCGGCTCTACGCGAACCGCCGCTTCCCGACGCCAGACGGGCGTGCGCGGCTGGTCGCCACGCCGCACGCCGAGCCGGTCGACGCGCCCGACGCGCAGTTCCCGCTCGTGCTCACGACCGGCCGCGTCGCGGGCCAGTGGCACACGATGACGCGGACCGGCAAGTCGCCGGCGCTGCTCGCCGAGGAGCCGGAGCCGTTCGTCGAGTTGCACGCGGAGGACGCGCTGGAGGCCGGCGTCGCCGACGGCCAGCTCGTGCTCGTGCGCTCGCGGCGCGGCGCCGCGCACCTGCGCGCACGGGTCACGGACCGGGTCGCCCCGGGCGTCGCGTTCGCGCCCTTCCACTGGGGCGACCTCCACCTGCAGCCCGGCCACCTGCCGCTCAACGGGATCGTGTCCGCGGCGCTCGACCCGATCTCGCGCCAGCCCGAGCTGAAGGCGACGGCGGTGCGGGTGGAGGCGGTGGCCGGCGCCCACCCGGTTGCGGCGCGCGGCCGCTCCCGCGTGCTCGTCGTCGGCACCGGCATGGCTGCGATGGCGACGGTCGAGGCGGCGCTCGCGCACGATCCCGACGGGCTCGAGGTCACGATGGTCGGCCGCGAGCCCGACCCGCCGTACGACCGCGTCTCGCTCTCGCACCTGCTCGCCGGCAAGGTCGGCGAGGCGCGGCTGGCGCTGCGCCCGTCGTCGTGGTTCGCCGCGCACCGCGTGCGCCTGCTCGCCGGGACCGAGGTGACGCGGCTCGACCTCGACGCGCGCACGGCGACGCTCGCCGGCGACGACGGGGACGGCGGCGCGTCGCTCACGTTCGACAAGCTCGTGCTCGCGACCGGCTCGCAGCCGGCGCTGCCGCCGCTCCCCGGGCTCGACCTGCGCGGCGTCCACCCCTTCCGCACGCTCGCCGACGTGCGCGCGATCCTCAACGCGAGCGAGCGCGCGCGGCGCGCCGTCGTGATCGGCGGCGGGCTGCTGGGGATCGAGGCGGCGCGCGGACTGCGCGGGCGCGGACTGCACGTGACGCTCGTGCACCGCGCGAGCCGGCTGATGGAGACGCAGCTCGACGAGGTCGGCGCGCGACTGCTGTCGCGCGCGCTCGCGGACATGGACGTGGTGCTCGACGGCGCGACGCGCGAGCTGGTCGGAGCCGAAGGGGCGGTCGAGGCGGTCGTGCTCGACGGCGGCGAGACGATCGCCGCGGAGCTGGTCGTGGTCGCGACGGGGATCCGCCCGGAGACGGCGCTCGCGGCCGCCGCCGGGCTCGAGGTGCGGCGCGGGATCGTCGTCGACGACAGCCTGCGCGCGAGCGCGCCGAACGTGTGGGCGGTCGGCGAGTGCGCCGAGCACCGCGGCGTCGTGCACGGGCTGTGGCCGCCGCTGCGCGCGATGGCGCAGGCGGCCGGCGCGACGATCGGCGGGCGGCCGGGCGCGTTCCACGGCGCGCTCACGGCGACGACGCTCAAGGTCTCCGGGATCGACCTCTTCTGCGCCGGCGATCCGGCGCTCCACCCCGGCGACGAGGAGGTGCTCGAGCTCGACACTCGGCGCGGGCGCTACAAGCGGTTGATCGTGCGCGACGGGCGGCTCGCAGGCGCGACGCTGCTCGGCGACCTCGCCGACGCGCCGCGGATGCGCGAGCTGGCCGTGAGCGGCGCCCCGGTGCCCGGCGACGTGCTCGGCAGCGGAGCGGCCGCTGCGGAGACGGCGAGCGGCGACGAGCTGGTGTGCAGCTGCCAGGCGGTGCCGCGCGCGGCGATCGCGACGGCGATCCGTGCGAACGCGCTCACGACCGTCGAGCAGGTCGGCCGCCACACGCAGGCCGGCACCGGCTGCGGCGGCTGCCGCGGGCGCGTGCAGGCGCTGCTCGACGAGGTCGAGGCGGCGACGATCGACGAGCTGCGCGAGCGTGCCGCCGGGGGAACCGCGGCCGCGTAGTCCCGATCAGCCGCCCGTGTAGAGCCGCACGAGCGTCTCGGCGACGCAGACCGGCTTCGCGCCGCCCTCGACCTCGAACGTCAGCGCGGTCGCCATCTGGATCCCGCCGGGCACGTCGTCGACGGAGGCGATGGCGGCGCGCATGCGGACCTTCGAGCCGACCGGCAGCGGCGCGGGGAAGCGGACCTTGTTGAGGCCGTAGTTGATGCCGAACGCGAAGCCGTCGATCGAGAACAGCTCGTAGGTGAACTTCGGCGCCAGGGAGAGGGTGTAGTAGCCGTGCGCGATCGTGCCGCCGAACGGCGTCGTCTTCGCTCTCTCGACGTCGACGTGGATCCACTGGTGATCGCCCGTCACGTCGGCGAAGTCGTCGATCGCCTCCTGCGTGACGAGGTGCCAGTCGCTGACGCCCAGCTCCTCGCCGATGCGGGCCTTGATGTCGTCGATGCCGTTGAGCGTGAGCACGGGCTTCTCCTCTGCCGCGGACGGGTTCGGCCAAGGCTAGTTCGCGCCTCGCGCCGTGCGCGCCGCTTGCGCGGCTACGCTGCGGCGGATGCCCGGCCCGCTGCTCGTCGTCGACGCGCCCTCGCTGCTCTACCGCGCCTGGTTCGCGCTGCCGGACTCGATCCGCGGCGTGGACGGGATGCCGGTCAACGCGCTGCTCGGCGCGACGAACGCGATCCTGCGGATCGTGGCCGACCACGGGCCGCGGGCGGTCGCGATCTGCTCGGGGGCCGAGGCGGCGCGCTACCGCGTGCAGCGCTTCGCCGGCTACCACGCCGATCGCCCGCCGGTCCCCGACGGGCTCGCGCTGCAGATCGCCCGCTCGCCGCAGCTGTTCGAGGCGCTCGGCTGGACGCTCGCGGGCACGCCCGAGCTGGAGGCCGACGACCTGCTGCACTCCTACGCGCTGACGGAGGTCGAGGCCGGCGGGGAGGCGCTGCTGATGACCGGCGACCGCGACATGTTCCAGTGCGCCGCGCCGGCCGTGACGGTGCTCTACCTGAAGACCGGCGTGAGAGGGTTCGAGGCGATGGGACCGGCCGAGGTCGAGGCGCGCTACGGCATCCCGCCGGCGCTCGTGCCCGACTTCATCGCGCTGCGCGGCGATCCCTCGGACGGCCTCCCGGGCGCGAGAGGGATCGGCGAGAAGGGCGCCGCCGACCTGCTGCGCCGCCACGGCTCGCTCGAGGCCGCGCTCGCCTCGCCCGACGGCGAGAAGCCGCGCGTGGCGGCGGCGCTGCGCGAGCAGTCAGACGAGCTGCGCGACTTCCTCGCGATCGCGACGCTCCAGCGGGTCGAGGTCGCGCGGCCGGTCGATCGCGTCACCGACCTCCCCGCCGGCGCCGACGCGGCCGAGGCGCTCGGGATGCGCAGACTCGCGGTGCGCCTGCGCGCGGCGGGAGACCCATCGGCGCTCTGACGCCTCGTCGTGCTCCGGCGCGTCGCCGGCGATCCGTCGGCGCTCTGACGCCTCGCCGTGGTCCCGCGCGCCGCCGGCGATCGATCCGCGTGCTGGGACGCCTGCGATCATCGTCGGCGTGCGCATCGACGTCGACCCGCAGCAGACGAACGCGCTCGCCGTCTACCGGCTGCTGAACTCGGTGATCGTCCCGCGGCCGATCGCGTGGGTCTCGTCGCGCTCGGCGGCGGGCGTCGACAACCTCGCGCCGCACTCGTTCTTCACCGTCGCGTGCGCCGCGCCGCCGATCGTGCAGTTCACGTCGGTCGGGCGCAAGGACTCGCTCAGCAACGCGGAGGCGACGGGCGAGTTCGTCGTCAACCTCACGCCCGAGCCGCTGTTCGAGGCCGTCAACGCGACGTCGATCGACGCGCCGCCGGATGTCAGCGAGTTCGACCTGTTCGAGATCGCGCGCGAGCCGAGCCTGCGCGTCGCGCCGCCGCGCGTCGCCGCCTCGCCGGTGGCGCTGGAGTGCCTCCTGCACGACACGCTGGCGCTCGGCGACTGCACGGTCGTGCTCGGGCGCGTCGTGCACATCGCACTCGCCGAGGAGGCGATGCGCGACGGCCGCCCGGCGATCGACCTGCTGCGCCCGCTCGCACGGCTCGGCGCGCGCCAGTGGTCGACGATCGGCGAGGTGCTGGAGATCGAGCGGCCGAGATGGAGCGACCGCGCGGACTCCCTGCGCCCGTCGTGACGCGCCTCAGATCGTCGGGATGCCGAGTTGCTTGCAGATCTCGCGCGCAGTCGTGGGCGGATCTCCCGGTGGCGAGGCACGCTCGTGCGACGCCCGTACGATGGGCAACATCGAGCATCATGGTCGTGTTGACGTTTCCCCGCGTGGTCCGTTCACCGCGCGAAAGCGGACGACCTGGACTACCGCGCATAGTCAGATGACTTCGGAGCCACTCACCCTCACCGCCGTCTTCGAGCCCGTCGAGAACGGGTGGGTCCAGGCTTGCGTTCCGCAGCTGCCCGGGGTGATCACCGCCGCACCCACGCACGAGGAGGCACGGGAGCTCCTGCTCGACGCTGTCCGCGAGTACCTGCTGTCGCTTCTGAGCGACCCGCCCGCCGCGCCTTCCGGGGCATCCGCACAGGAGTCGCTCCAGGTCACGTTCAGCGCCGCCGCGTGAGGGCGACGCCGTCGGCGGCCTACGGCGTGAACTTGACGGTCAGCACGTCGCCGTCCTGCATCGCGTAGTCGCGGCCCTCGACTCTCAGCGTGCCGCGCTCGCGGGCGACGCCGTAGCCGCCGGCGTCGAGCAGCGCGTCCCACGCGATCACCTCGGCGCGCACGAAGCCTCTCTGGATGTCCGAGTGGATCTGGCCGGCGGCGTGCCAGGCGGTGAGGCCGCGTCTGAGGTGCCAGGACTGCCCCGGCTTCGCCTCGCCGACGGTGAAGAAGGCGATCAGGTCGAGCAGCGAGAAGGCGCCGCGCACGATCCGCTGGAGGGGTGGGTGGGATCCGATGTCGATCCCCAGCTCGGCGCGCATGACGGCGGCCTCGTCGTCGTCCAGCTCCGACAGCTCCGCCTCGATCCGCGAGGAGACGGCGACCGCCTGCGCGCCGTGCGCGGCGGCGTGCTCGACCACCTCGGCCGGCACCGCGTCGTCGCCCTCGTCGACGTTCGCGACGAACAGCACCGGCTTCGCCGTCAGCGGCGACAGGTCGCGCAGCGCGTTCGGCGCGTCGGCGGGCGGCGGCACGGTGCGCGCGGGGCGGCCCGCCTGCAGCGCGGCGATCAGCTCGCGCAGCCACGCCTCCTCCGCGACGGCCGTCTTGTCGCCGCGCTTCGCGTCCTTCTGGACGCGCTCGACGCGCCGCTCGGCCTGCTCGAGGTCGGCGTAGATCAGCTCCGTCTCGATCGTGTCGATGTCGGCGCGCGGGTCGACGCGACCTTCCGGGTGGATCACGTTGTCGTCGCCGTGCGCGCGCACGACGTGGACGATCGCGTCCGTCTCGCGGATGTTCGCGAGGAACTTGTTGCCGAGCCCCTCGCCCTCCGACGCGCCTCTCACGAGCCCCGCGATGTCGTGGAAGGCGATCGTGTCGTGGACGACCTCGGAGGCTTTCAGCAGCGCTGCCACCCGCTCCAGCCGGTCGTCCGCGACCGGCACGACCGCGACGTTCGGCTCGATCGTCGTGAAGGGATAGTTGGCCGCCTCCGCGCCGGCGCGCGTCAGAGCGTTGAAGAGCGAGGACTTGCCGGCATTCGGCATGCCGACGATCCCGACTTTCACCGGGTCGCCCCCATCCTGCCGATCGCCGCGCCGAGCCCCACGCCGGCGACGATATCGGAGGGGTAGTGGACGCCGAGGTAGAGGCGCGAGAGGGTCATCGCGATCGCCGCCGCGCGCACCGGCGCACGCGGCGCCAGATGGCGGAACGCGTGCACCGCAGCGGCCGAGGTGGCGGCGTGCGCGCTGGGGAAGCTGAGCTGCGTCGGCGTCGACATCAGCGGCGGCAGGTCGGCGAGCTGCGGGCGCGGCCGGCGTACGGCGAGCTTGACCGCCTGGTTGGCGGCGTAGGCGATGGCGACGGCGGCCGTCGCGCGGCGCCAGCGCGAACGGCGAGCCGGGTCGAGCGCCGCGCCGGCCGCGCCGAATGCGAGCCAGCAGGCGCCGTGCTGGCCGAGCGTCGAGTACGCACGCACCGCGCGCTCAGCAGTCGGTGTGTGGGCGATCGTGCGCGCCGCGCGCAGGCCTGCGAGGTCGAGGGGCGCGAGCTGGATCAAGCGCCGAAGCCGACGCGCTGCTCGCCGGCGTCGACCTGGACGAAGACGACCTTCGCGAGGTCGAGCGCGATCGTGCCGTCCTCGGCCTCGAGCTCGTGCCAGCCCTGGCCGCCCTTCTCCAGCGCCCTGCGCAGCGCGCCGAGCTGGTCGGGCGTGACGCGCGCGGCGAGTGCCTGGCCGTGGAAGCCGATGCTGATCCGCTGGAGCTTGCTGTCGGCCATCAGTGGTCCTCCGCAGGTTGGACGATCTCGGTGAGGACCCCGCCGGTGGCGGCGGGGTGGACGAACGCGACGCGCGAGTTGCGGATCCCGATGCGCGGAGCCTCGTCGATCAGGCGCGTGCCGGCCGCCTTCAGCGCGGCGAGCGTGGCGTCGATGTCCGCCACCTGGTAGGCGACGTGGTGCAGGCCGGGGCCCTTCCTCGCGAGGAACTTGCCGACCGGCGTGTCCGCGCCGAGCGGCGCGAGCAGCTCGACGTGGTTCTCGCCGACGTCGAGCAGGATCGCCTCGACGCCCTGGTCGGTCACCGTCTCGCGGTGCACGACCGGCATCCCGAGCAGCTCGGCGTAGAGCTTCAGCGCCTCGTCGAGATCCTCGACGGCAACGCCGATGTGGTCGATCCGTCCCAGCATGCGGGCGGGAGGATAGTGAACGGGTGGCGCTCAGTCGCCCGCGGCGGCGACGCCGACATCCCCGGCGATGACGGGGGCAGGCGCGCGCGGCAGCTCCGCGAGCACGCGGTCGATGTCGGCGCGCTCGAGCACCTCCTGCTCCAGCAGCGCGGCGGCAAGCGCGTCGAGGTGGGAGCGCTGCGTGCGCAGCAGCTCCAGCGCGCGGCGGTAGGCGCCGTCGGCGAGGTCGGCCTGCTCCTCGTCGCGCAGCCGCAGCGTCGCCTCGGCGGCGGTGCCGCCGTCGATCCGCCGCAGCTTCACGCGCGTGCCCATCGAGTACTCGTCCACCATCGCGGCGGCGAGCGCGGTGACGACCTCGTAGTCGCCGGCGGCGCCGGTCGTGACCGAGCCGAACACGAGCTGCTCCGCGGCACGACCGCCGAGCAGCATCGTCATGCGGTCGATCAGCTCCTCGCGCGTCTTGAGGTAGCGGTCCTCCTGCGGGAGGTTGAGCGTGTAGCCGAGCGCACGGCCGCGCGGGACGATCGAGATGCGGTGGACGCGGTCGACCGCCGGCAGCAGCTCCGCGCACAGCGCATGGCCGGCCTCGTGGTACGCGACGATCCGCTTCTCCTGCTCGTTGAGGCCGCGCTGCGCCTGCATGCCGGCGACGACGCGCTCCAGGGCGGTGTCGAAGTCGCCCGCGCCGATCTGCTCGACGCGGCGGCGCGCGGCGCCGATCGCCGCCTCGTTGCAGATGTTCGCGAGGTCGGCGCCCGTGAGGCCGCTCGTCTGGCGCGCGACGAGATCGAGGTCGACGCTCGGCGCGAGCGGCATGCCGCGCGTGTGGACCTCGAGGATCCGCTCGCGCCCGCGGCGGTCGGGCGGCGCGACGAACACCTGGCGGTCGAAGCGGCCGGGGCGCAGCAGCGCCGGGTCGAGCCGCTCGAGCAGGTTGGAGGCGGCGATCACGACGACGTCGCCGCGGGCGGTGAAGCCGTCCATCTCGACCAGCAGCTGGTTGAGCGTCTGGTCCTTCTCGCCCGAGACGTCGCCGACGCCGCGACGCGTGCCGACCGCGTCGAGCTCGTCGATGAAGACGATCGCCGGCGCCTTCTTGCGCGCGACCTTGAAGAGGCGGCGGATGCGCGCCGCGCCGACGCCGACGAACGTCTCGACGAACGCGGCCGCGGACTGCGCGAAGAAGTTCGCTCTCGACTCGTGCGCGACGGCCTTCGCGAGCAGCGTCTTGCCGGTGCCGGGCGGTCCGTGCAGCAGGATCCCGCGCGGGACGCTCGCACCGAGCGCCTTGAAGCGCTTGGGGTCCTGGAGGAACTCGACGACCTCGCGCAGCTCCTCCTTCGCCTCGTCGACGCCGGCGATCTCGTCCCAGGCGATCTTCGGCGAGGCGTCGGGCTTGATCTGCTGCGGCTTCGTCGGCCGCATCTGGCGCAGCGCCACGATCAGCACGCCGAGGAACACGACCATCAGCAGCGGGCCGATCCAGATGCCGGCCCATTCCTTGAAGTCGTAGTAGCCGAGGAACGATGCGAGGGCCGTCACAGGGTCCTCATCGGCAGGTCGGGCCGATCGCTCCAGCCCTCGCGGTCCTGCGGCGCGCGCGCTACCCGAGCAGCGCGCGCGCGACGTCGGCGTAGAACTGCGCGGCGTAGCCGAGGTCGCGCACGTCGATGCGCTCGTCGGCGCCGTGGACGAGCGGGGCGGCTTCGAGCAGCGATTGGTGCTTGTGCGGGAAGAAGCCGTAGGCGACGCAGTCGGGGAAGGCGTTGCGGAAGTGGCGCGAGTCGGTGAAGCCGGGGAGGATCACCGGGACGGTCGCGGCCCCGGGGTCGTGCTCGGCGATCCAGCCGTCGATCGCCGCGCGCAGCGGCGAGTCGAGCGGCGAGCCGTTGCCGACGACCTGCTCGGTGAACTCGACCGCGAAGCCGTCCTCGCCGCTGCCGTCGGAGCCGAGCACCTCGGCGATCGCGCGGCGCACCTCGTCCGCGCCGAGCCCCGGCGGGACGCGGCAGTCGACGTGGATCTCCGCGCGGCTCGGGATCACGTTGACCTTCTCCGACGCGGCGGCACGCGTGGGCGTGAACGTGACGCCGAGCATCGGCTCGAACATCGTCGCCAGGCGCGGGTCGGCCGCGTGCAGGCGGGCGACCGCGCCGCCGGGATCGTCCGGGTCCTCGCCGAGGCCGCGCAGGAAGGCCGCCGGCACGTCGGTGATCGCGTAGGACGGCTGGCGCGCGCCGAGCCGCTCGAGCAGCGGGCCGAGCTTCAGCAGCGCGTTGTCGCCCATCTTCGGCAGCGACGCGTGTCCGGCGACGCCGTCGGTCACGAGCTTGAAGCGGAAGACGCCTTTCTCGGCGCAGCAGACGCCGTAGCGACGCGTGCCGCCGTACTCGAAGAACGGGCCGCCGCCCTCGTTCAGCACGTAGTCGCAGCGGACCTTGTCGGGGTGCGTCTCGGTGATCCACCTCGCGCCGAGGTCGCCACCAGTCTCCTCGTCGACGACCGCGCAGATCAGCAGCTCGCCGCGCGCCGGGCGCCAGCCGGAGCGCGCGAGCGAGACGGCCGCCGCGATCTCCGCCGCCACCTGCGACTTCATGTCGAGCGCGCCGCGCCCCCACAGGAAGCCGTCGGCGACGTCGCCCGACCAAGGGTCGTGCGTCCACTCCTCGGCGTGCGCGAGGACGGTGTCGACGTGGCCGAGGAGGCACAGCGTCGGGCCGACCACGGGCTCCGCCCGCGGTGCCTGCGGGCCCCGCAGCCGCGCGACGAGATTCGGCCGCTCGTGCGTCGCGCCGAGCAGCTCGCATTCGAAGCCGGCGCCGGTGAGGTAGCCGAGCAGGTGCTCCTGAGCCTCGCGCTCGTTGCCGGGCGGGTTGACGGTGTCGAAGCGGATGAGTTGCCGGAGCAGCTCGGTCGCAGCCGTCTGGAGGTCGCGTTCCATGACGGGAGGATGCTACGGATGGCGGGTCGGCCTCGCTGCGCGTGGGTACCGTGGCGGGCATGTCGAACTACGCATTCAAGAACCTGATGGACGTCGAGCCGAGCAACGGCGGCCCCGGCGAGGAGATCGACGTGCGCTTCACGCGCAAGCACCTCGACTCGAGAGAGCTGGGCGTGAGCTACTTCCGCTACGGGCCGGGCTTCCGCACGATCGGCCACCGCCACGAGGTGCAGGAGGAGGCGTACGTGGTCGTCGGCGGGTCGGGCCGCATCAAGCTCGGCGACGAGCTGCTGGAGCTGAAGCAGTGGGACGTCGTGCGCGTCGCGCCGCACGTCGCGCGCGGCTTCGAGGGCGGCCCCGACGGCTTGGAGCTGATCGCGATCGGCGGCAGCAGGCCGGAGGGCGGCGACGGCGCGAGGGTCGAGGACTTCTGGGACGACTGAGCGGCGGGAGGCGCGGCGCCTACCGCACGATCGCCTCGACGACCATGCTCGCCGCGGCGATCAGCAGCACGACGCCGATCGCGCGGATCAGCTGGCGCTCGGAAAGGCGGCCGGTGAGCCTCGAGCCGAGCAGCGCTCCGGGGATCGAGGCGGCGCCGCCGACGAGGATCGGCGTGAGGTCGGGGGCGGCGTTCGGCAGGTGGCCGAGCGCGCCCGCGATGCCGACGAAGAAGCCGATCGAGACGTTCGTGCCGACCGCGCGCATCGGCACCTCGCCGACGAGCCGCAACAGCGCCGGCATCCGCAGCGAGCCGAGGATCAGCCCGACCATCCCGCCGAGCGCGCCGATCGCGGCGCCGCTCGCGACGGCGGCCGGCACATCCAGCGTGTGCTCTTCGCCGGGCGCCGGATCGCGCCGCGGCGGCCGCTTGTCGCGCAGCATCCCGATCGCGCTGCTCAGCAGCACCGCAGCGATCACGATCAGCAGCGCGCGCTCGGGCAGCACGCCGGACAGGTAGCCGCCCGCGACCGCACCGACGATCGAGGGCGGCGCCATCCACGCGAACAGCCGCCAGTTGATGCGCCCGGCGCGGATGTGCGCGAGCGCGGCGGTGCCGGCGGCGACCGCGCTGATCGCGATGTTCGCGCCGGCGCCCGCGGCCGGCGAGGAGGCGATCAGCAGCACGACGGGCAGCCGCAGGTTGCCGAGCACGAGCCCGACGAGGCCGCCGCCGAGCGCGACGAGGAAGCACCAGACGGCGAGCAGGGCGAGCTCCACGGCGCGAGAGAGTAGTTGGCGGGCGGGTCCTGACGACTCGGGCCCACCCACCCGCGCCCACGCCGGACCTTCGGCCGGCGCACGTGCGTCCTCATCGCCACCCGCCCGATCATCGTTGCCGGCTCCGCCCTCAGCACCGCCGCCGCTGCTCCTCCCTCGCTGCCGCCGTAAGCGCCTGCTCGCTCGCCGCCGCGTGCGGCAGACTGCTTGCGTGGACTCGCTGTTCGATGCCGACCCCCCGCCGATGGGCGTGGCGCCCGCCGACGCTCCGCTGGCCGCCCGCATGCGCCCGCGGAACCTCGAGGAGTTCGTGGGGCAGGAGCACCTGCTGAGAGACGGGTCGGCCTTGCGGACCGCGATCGAGCAGGGGCGGCCGCATTCGATGATCCTGCACGGGCCGCCGGGCAGCGGGAAGACGACGCTGGCGCGGATCGTCGCGGCGAGCGCGGACGCGGCGTTCGAGGAGCTGAGCGCCGTGCAGGTCGGCAGAGCGGAGGTGCGGGAGGTCCTGAGACGGGCCCAGGAGCGGCGGCGCGGCGGCCGACCGACCATCTTCTTCCTCGACGAGATCCACCGCTTCAACAAGGCGCAGCAGGACGCGCTGCTGCCGGCCGTCGAGGAGGGGCTCGTGACGCTGATCGGCGCGACGACGGAGAACCCGTCGTTCGAGGTCAACGGCGCGCTGCTGTCGCGCGCCCGTGTCTACGAGCTGGCGGAGCTGACCGACGCGGACGTCCTGACGCTGCTGCACCGCGCACTCGACCGGAGCGAGTGCGGCGAGGTGCGGGTGGACGACGACGCGGTCGAGCTGCTCGCCGCGCGCGCCGGCGGCGACGCCCGCACCGCGCTCGCGGCGCTCGAGCTGGCGTGCAGAACCGCGCCGGAGGGCGTCGTCACGCTCGCGCACGCCGAGGATGCTTTGCAGCGGCGGATCCTCCACTACGACCGCGCGGCGGACAACCACTACGACACGATCTCCGCCTGGATCAAGGCGACGCGCGGCTCGGACCCCGACGCCTCGCTCTACTACCTCGCGGTGATGCTCGAAGGCGGCGAGGACCCGCGCTTCATCGCGCGGCGGATGGTGATCCTCGCGAGCGAGGACGTCGGGAACGCGGACCCGCAGGCGCTCGTCGTCGCGACCGCGGCGGCCGCCGCCGTCGACCGCGTCGGCCTGCCGGAGGCGCAGTTCCCGCTCGCGCAGGCCGCGATCTACCTGTCGCTCGCGCCGAAGTCGCACGCCGCGAAGCAGGCGATCGGCGCGGCGCGCGCGTTCGTGCGCGAGCAGGGTGCGGCGCCGCCGCCGGTGCAGCTGCGCTCGGGCGGACGAGGGAAGGGCTACGACTATCCGCACGACAGACCGGGCCACGTCTCGCCGCAGGAGCTCGCCCCCGAGCACGCCGTCGGCGCGCGCTTCTACGCGCCCGACGAGGCCGAGGCGGCACACGCCGCGCGGCTCGCGGAGCTGCGCCGGGCGCGCGGCCGCGAGCCCTGAGCAGGCGGGCGCGAGGAGCGTCGGCGGGCGCTCGCGCGCGAGCCCGACGCGACAGCGCGCGTCCGCGCTACGCGGCCGCGCGCTCGCCGAGGTGCCGCCGCGCGTTGTAGCGCAGCCGCCCCGGCAGGAACGGCACGAACAGGCGGCGCGCGTACTCGGTGTGGCCGAGCAGCACGAGTCCGCGCGCGGGATCCCAGCGGAAGCCGTACTGGGCGCGGATCTGCGGCGGCAGCAGTCCGACGGTGACGAAGTTCGCCAGCTCCACGAGCGGGCGCGCCGCCAGCGGCACCGGCGGGCGCATGACGATCTCGCGCGCGGTCGTGCGCGCGTCGGGCGTGACGTGCAGGTCGTCGCCGTGCAGCATGCGGCGCATGTACCGGCGGAAGTCCCCGTAGGTCGCCGGCATCGCCGCGTCGGGCAGGCCGAACAGGCGCCCGAAGACGCGGTAGTCCTGCCACAGCGCCTCGCGCTCGTCGGCGGACAGCGGGCGCACGTAGCGCTGGTAGACGGTCAGGCCGGAGTCGACGAGCGTCGCCAGGATCCACAGCAGCAGCTCCGGGTCGTCGGCCGCGTACGGGGTGCCGGCGGGGAAGCGGCCGGCCGGCTCGTGCAGCTCCCCGCGCACGCGCTTGTGCATCGCGCGCACGCGCCGCGTCACGCGCTCCGCCTCCTCGCGCGACCCGTAGGTGACGAGCTCGACGACCTGGGCGGTGCGGTGGAGCCGCTCGTACGGCTCGTCCTTCGACGCCGTCTGCGCGTAGAAGCCGGCCCACGCGACGGGGTGCGCCGCCTGCATCAGCAGCGCCCGCGGCCCGGCGAGCACCATCACGTGCTCGCGGTAGAGGCGGCGGATGATCGCGTCGTCGGCGTAGACGCCGGGCGTCGTCGTCATGCATACCAGGGTACTGGCCAGCCGGCCAGGAAGCGACGGGGACACGACGGCCACGCCGCGACGCTCCGGCGCGAGCGCGTACCCTGTTCGGCGATGCCGGCTCAGGCCTACAGCGGCAAGGAGTGCGTCTGCCAGCTCCGCAAGGGGACCTGCGACCAGTCGTGCGCGCGCGACATGCTGGAGACGCCGTTCTACATCGCCTGCCTGAAGCTGAAGGGGCGGCGCTGCCTGGTCGTCGGCGGCGGCGACGTCGGGCTGGAGAAGGTCGAGGGCCTGCTCGCCTGCGACGGAGACGTGACGGTCGTGGCGCCGGAGCTGAACGCGGAGCTGCACCGCCTCGCAGACGAGGGCTCGATCCGCTGGGTCGAGCGCCCCTACGAGCCGGCCGACCTCGAGGGCACGTTCATGGTCATCGCGGCGACTGACGACTCCGAGGTCAACATCGGCGTCTACGAGGACGCGGAGCAGCGCGCGATGCTCGTGAACGTCGTCGACGTGCCGCCGCTTTGCAACTTCATCCTGCCGGCGATCGTGCGCAGCGGCCCGCTCGCGATCGCGATCTCCACCGCCGGCGCCTCGCCGGCGCTCGCGAAGCGCATGAAGCGCGAGATCGGCGACCTCTTCGGCGAGGACTACGCCCGCCTCGCCGTGATGCTGAACGACGCGCGCGGCTGGGCGAAGGGGACCTTGCCGACCTACCAGGACCGCAAGGAGTTCTTCGAGTCGATCGTCAACGGCTCGCCGGACCCGATCGAGCTGCTGCGCGCCGGCGACGAGCGCGCCGTGCTCGACCTGATCGCGGCGGCGCAGCGGAGTCACGCGCCGGCGTAGGCGCCCGGGCGTCCGCTTCGCGGTCTGGGATCCGTCTTGATGGGCATGGATCTCGACCACGTCATCACCACCCACCGCCGGCCGATCGAGCGACACCTGCGCCGCCGCGTCGGCGACCCCTCGCTCGCCGAGGACCTCGCGCAGGAGGTCTTCCTGCGCGCCTGGCAGCACGCTCCCGCGGAGCTGCCCGAGCTGCGCCTGCGGGCCTGGCTCTACCGCGTCGCCACGAACGTCGCGATCGACGCGCTGCGCGCGCGGCGGCCGCTCGCCGACGGCGCGCTGCTCGACCAGCTCGACAACGCCGCGACCGGCGGCGGCGAGGACCACGACGAGCGGCTCGCGATCGATGCGGCGCTCGCGCAGCTGCCGGCGCGCGAGCGCGCCCTCGTGACGCTGCAGTTCGCCGGCTACGGCCCGACCGACACGGCGGCGCTGCTCGGCACCACGCCCGAGGCGGCGCGCAAGCGCCTCACGCGCGCCCGCGAGCGCTTTCGCCGTGCCTACGCGACGACCGCCCCGGCAGCCAAGCCGCTCGTGCTGCTGCTCGTGCGTGACCGCGACCCGGTCGTGTACGAGCGCTGGCTGTCCGGCGCCGAGGTGCGCGTGCGGCGCGTGTCGAGCGCGGACGCGGCACGCCAGCTCGCGACCGCGCACGCGCTCGTCCTCACGGGCGACGACCACGACCTCCACCCCGCGCTCTACGGGCAGCAGATCCGCGGCGCGCGCGACCCGCTCCTGGAGGAGGACCGCGCCGACGCAGCGATCCTCCGCGACGCGCTCGCGTGCGGGATGCCGGTGCTCGGGATCTGCCGCGGCCATCAGTTGCTGAACGTCGTGCGCGGCGGGACGCTGCACCAGGACCTCGGCACGGACTGCGCGACACGGCAGCCCGAGCTGCACGCCGACCGCCGCATGCACGCGGTCGCGAGCGGCGGCGACTCGCTCACGCGGCGGATGGTCGGCGGGCGCGCGAGCGTGCCGAGCCTCCACCACCAGGCGATCGACCGCGTCGGACGGGGGCTGCGCGTGGCGTCGCGCTCGGCCGACGGGATCGTCGAGGGGATCGAGGACCCGCGTCTGCCGTTCGCCGTCGGCGTGCAGTGGCACGCCGAGCTGCCGGAGGCTGGGATCGCCGGCCGCCGCGTGCGCGACGCGCTCGCCGACGCGGCGCTGCGGCACGCGGCGCCGGACCGGCACGCGCTCGTCGCCGCCTGAGCGCATCCGCGCCCCCGCTCCCACCGCGGCCACCGCCCGTTCGATGCGGTGGCCGCGGCGTGCGAGACTTCGCCGCGTGGGCGAGCTGACGCACCTCGACGACGCCGGGCGCGCGCGGATGGTCGACGTCGGAGGCAAGGACGTCACCGCCCGCCGCGCGCTCGCCCGCGCCGTCGTGCGGATGAGCCCGGCGACCGCCGCCGCCGTGCGCGACGGCGACGCCCCCAAGGGCGACGTGCTCGGCCCGGCGCGCTTCGCCGGCGTCCAGGCGGCGAAGCGCACGTGGGAGCTGATCCCGCTGTGCCACCAGCTGCCGTTGTCGTTCGCGGACGTGAGCGCCGAGGTCGACGCGGACGCCGGCACGGTGACGCTGACCGCCGAGGCGCGCACGACCGCGCAGACGGGCGTCGAGATGGAGGCGCTCACAGCAGCCAGCGTCGCCGCGCTGACCGTCTACGACATGGTCAAGGCGCTGGAGAGGAACGTCGCGATCGAGCAGGTCGTCCTGCTCGAGAAGTCCGGCGGTCGCTCCGGCGACTGGCGCCGCGGCGAGGACTGAGGCCAGCCCGCCGGCGTGACACCGGCCGCGCGCGCAGCCGCCCGGCGCGACGCTGACTACACGAGCAGCCTCGCGAGCGAGCCCGCGCGGGCTCAGTCGACGCTGCCGCGCGGCACGACCCACTGCACCGACTGGCCGGTGACCTCCGCGATGCGCTCGTAGTCGGCGTCGTAGTGCATCACCGTCAGGTCGGCGCTCTCCGCGCACGCGGCGACGATCAGGTCGGGCAGCGGCACGCCGCGATGCTGCGAGCGCTCCGCGAGCCGGCCCTGCACCTCCAGGGCGCGATCGACTATCTCCTCGGTTACGTGCACGCGCGGAAGCACGCGCAGAGCGGTCGCGAGGTCAGCGTACGCGCGCGGGCTCTCTGCGCTGTAGAGCACTTCGAGGTCGATGACGCCGCATGTCGCGACCTCTCCCTCGATCAACAACGGGTCGAGCACCGAGCCCACCTCCGAGCTCGTGTCGATTCGCGCGAGCGCGCTCTTGTCCGCGAGGTACGTAGCCATGCAGATCAGCGCCAGGCGCCGGCCATGACGTCCGGGTCGTCGATCGCCAACACGCCAGGGGTGTGGAGCAGCTCCACGAGCCTCTTCCGCTGCTCCCGCTTGACGACCTCACCGAGCGCCGCGTCGACCGTCTCGGTCAACGTTCTGGTGCCGAGCACGGCCTTCGCTGCCTCGACCTTCGCGAAGTCGACCTCGAACGAGGTCTTGCGGCGAGCTCCCGACATACCGGGAGGATAGCGATGGACAGGCTTGCGAGATAGGGATTTCAGCATCGGTCTCTCTATCGATCGGGGACACGACCGATCATGAGAGACGCGCCGGCGGCTGTCTACCGCACCTGATGGTGGATCTCGATGTGCCTCGCCAGCACGCGCAGCACGTCCGCGCCACGCGAGCGGATCTCCGCGTCGGCGATCAGGCCGTCGGCGCCGACCGCGGAGCGGGCGACGGGGATCCGCGCGCACGCGTCCTCGACGACCTCGGCGTGGACGTAGCCGAGCACCTTGCGCAGCGAGTCGTGCGCGTCGGCGGCGCCGGTGGGCGACGCAGCGCCCGAGGTGTTCACCCACGCGACCGGCTTTCGGTACGTGCCGGCGTCGCCGACGGTCCACTCGAGCAGGTTCTTGAACGCCCCCGGCAGCGCGCCCGCGTACTCGGGGGTGGAGAGCAGCAGCGCGTCCGCGTCGGCGATCGCGGCCCGCAGCTCCGCGACGGCCGGGTGGACGGGCATCCCCTCCGCATCGTCATCGGGGTTGAAGTGCGGCAGCTCGGCCATCCCCGCGTAGAGGAGCGTCTCGACGCCGCCCGGCGCGACCGCCTGCGCCGTGCGCAGCAGCGCGCCGTTCGTCGAGCCGGCGCGCAGCGAGCCGGAGATCAGCAGGACGAGGACGGGCTCCGCCATCGCGGCGAACCTAGCCGATCGCCTCCGCAGAGCGCGCGGGGCGGCGCCACGCGCGCGCGGTGCGGTCCCACAAGGTCTAAGCTCGCCCGCGTGCAGACGGCCGTCCTGACGATCTCCACGACGCTCGCGCGGGGGGAGGGCGACGACGCCTCCGGCGACCTGCTCGCGCAGCTCGCGCAGGAGGCCGGCTGCGAGATCGTCGCGCGCGACGTCGTCCCGGACGACAAGGGACGGATCGAGCCGGCGCTGCGCGGCTACGTGCGCAAGGGCGTCACGCTCGTCTTCACGACCGGCGGCACCGGCCTCACGCCCGACGACGTCACGCCGGAGGCAACGCGGGCCGTGATGGAGCGCGAGGCGCCGGGCATCGCGGAGGCGCTGCGGGCCGAGTCGCTGAAGCACACGCCGATGGGGATGCTCTCGCGCGGCGTCGCGGGCAGCGCCGGCCGCACGCTGATCGTCAACCTGCCGGGCAATCCGAACGCGATCGCCCAGCTCTTCCCGGTGCTCGCGCCGACGCTGCGCCACGCCGTCGCGACGCTGACCCGCGACGGTGGACGCGCCGGCGGCCATTGAGCTGCGCGGCGTCGCGCGCCGCTACGGCGAGCGCCACGCGCTCTTCGACGTCTCGGTCGAAGTCCCGACCGGGCAGACGCTCGTCGTCTTCGGCCCCAACGGCGCCGGCAAGTCGACGCTGCTGCGCGTGCTCGCGACGCTGCTGCGCCCGCACGGCGGCGAGGCGCGCGTGCTCGGCGAGCCGCTGCCCGAGCGCGAGTGGGCGGTGCGGGGGCGCGTCGGCCTGCTCGCGCACGAGTCGCTGCTGTACCGCGACCTGTCGGCGCGCGAGAACCTGCGCTTCCACGCACGGCTGCACCGCGTGGGCGAGGCGCGCGTGGAGGAGCTGCTGGAGCGGATGCGGCTGGCGGGGCGCGCCGACGACCCGGTCCGCACGCTCTCGCGCGGCCTCCTGCAGCGCGTCGCCGTCTGCCGCGCGGTGCTGCACGACCCGCCGCTGCTGCTGCTCGACGAGCCGCGCGCGAACCTCGACCCCGCCGCGGCGGAGCTGATCGAGCCGCTGATCGGCCGCGCGAGCGGGCGCACGCGCGTGGTGACGAGCCACGACCCGGCCGGCGGGCTGGCGGAGGCCGACCTCGCGCTCGGCCTGCGCGACGGGCGCGTCGCGCTGAGCGCGCCGGCGGGCGAGGTCGACGCGGCCGCGGTCGAGGAGCTGTACCGGTGAGCGAGGCGCCTCAGACCGAGCCGCGCACGGATGCCGCGCCCCGCGGCGCGAGCGATCCGCCGGTGCCGCCCGCCGGGCGCGCTCACGCCACGGCCCGCCCGATGCGCCCCTCGATGGCGCTGCTGCGCAAGGACCTGCTGCTCGAGCGCCGCACGCCGGAGGCGGTGCCGGCGATGCTGCTGTTCAGCGTCACGACGTTCGTGCTGTTCCACTTCGGGCTCGGCCGCGACGAGGTGTCCGGGCAGCTCGCGGCCGGCGTGCTGATGGTCACGCTGCTGTTCGCGGCGATCCTGGGGATCAACCGGCTGTTCGTGTCCGAGCAGGAGGAGGGCGGGTTCGACGGTGTGCTGCTCGCGCCGATCGACCGCACCGCCCTGTTCGTCGCGAAGGCGGCGGCGCTGTTCCTGTTCCTGACGCTCGTCGAGGTCGTGACCGTCAGCGCGTTCGCGATCCTGCTGCTCGGCCCCTCGCCGTGGCCGGCGCTGCCGGGGCTCGCCGTCGTGCTCGCGCTGCTCAACCTCGCGCTCGCGGTCGTCGGCACGCTCGTCTCGGCGCTCGCGATCCGCACCCGCGCGCGCGACCTGATCGTGCCGATCGTCGCGCTGCCGATGCTCGTGCCGGCGCTGATCGCGGCGGCGCGCGCGGCCGCCCCGCTGCTCGCCGCCCGCGGCGCCGGAGCGCTGCCAACCAAGTGGCTGGCCGTGCTGGCGCTCTATGATCTCGTCTTCGGGCTGCTCGCCTACGCCGTGTTCGACTTCCTCTTGGAGGACTGACGCATGTACGGGAAGGGGCTCCGAGCGCTCTCGCTCGCCACCTTCGCCGCTTTGACCGCCACGTTCGCGCTGGTCTTCTTCTACGCCCCGCTCGACGCCGACCAGGGGTTCATCCAGAAGATCTTCTACGTGCACGTGCCGGTGGCGATCGTGACGCTGTGCGCCTACGTCGTCGGCGCGATCTTCGCGGCGCTGCACCTGCGCACGCGCGACCGGCGGTGGGACCTGCGCTCCTACGTCGTGATCCACATCGCGCTCATCTTCAACATCATCGGCCTGCTGACGGGCGCGATCTGGGCGAAGGCGTCGTGGGGGCACTGGTGGGTGTGGGACTCGCCGACGCTCACCTCCTTCCTGATCGTCTTCCTGCTGTTCGCGACCTACCAGCCGCTGCGCTTCTCGATCGAGGACCCGGAGCGCCAGGCGCGCTACGCATCCGTCTTCGCCGTGATGGCGGGGGCGTTCGTGCCGCTCAACTTCATCGCCGTGCGCGCGGCGACGGCGACCGTGCACCCGCGCACGTTCGGGAGCGCCGACGGCGGGCTGCCCGCCCAGATGGCATGGGTGTTCGTCGTGGCGCTCGTCGCGACGGTCCTGCTGTTCGCGCTGCTGTGCGCCTACGAGATCGCCGCGAAGCAGACGAAGTGGCAGCTGCGCGCGCTGCGCCGCCGGCTGCTCGGCGGCGAGGCGGTCGCGCCGCTCGGGCGCAGCGCGGCGCCGGCGCTCGGCGGGCCGGACGGCGGCGGCGTGAGCGCGGGCGGCGGCGGATCCGCCCCGCGCGCCGCGCGCAACCCCGCGGGAGCCGCCTCGTGAGCCCGCTCGCCGCCCTGCTCGCCGTCGCCCCCGCGCTGCCGCTCGACAAGGCCGGCAAGTACGTCGCGGCCGCGTTCGTGGTGTTCGTCGGCGTGGTCGTGATCTACGTCGCGATCATGGGCGTGAAGCTCCAGCGCATGAGCAGAGAGCTCAGCGAGTTGAACGCCGCGCTCGACATGCGCGCGGAGGCCGAGCGGTCGACCGACGGCGTGGAGGCTCCGCCGCGATGAGCGAGGTGCTCGCACTCGGCGTCTCGCACAAGACGGCCCCGCTGGCCGTGCGCGAGCGGCTCGCGCTCACGCCCGGCAAGGTCGAAGGCTTCCTCCACGACGTGCGCGGCGTCGCCCGCGTGCAGGAGGCGGTCGCGATCTCCACCTGCAACCGCACCGAGACATACCTCGTCGCCGGCGACCCGGTCGAGGCCGAGGCGGCCGTGCTGGGGATGCTCGCGCGCAAGGCGGGGATCCGCCCGACCGAGCTGGCCGGCTCGATCTACGCGCTGCGCAACTGCGATGCCGCCCGCCACCTCTACCGCGTGAGCGCCGGCCTCGAGTCGATGATCGTCGGCGAGGCCGAGGTGCAGGGCCAGGTCAAGCGCGCCTACGAGGACGCGCTCGCCGCGCAGACGACCGGCCCGCTGACGAACCACCTCTTCCGCGCCGCGCTCGCGACGGGCAAGCGCGTGCGCACGGAGACGCGCATCGGCGAGCGGCGCATGAGCGTGTCCTCGCTCGCCGCCGCGCTCGCGGCCGAGCAGCTGCACGGGCTCGAGCGGCGCGAGGTGCTGATCCTCGGCGCCGGCGAGACGAGCGAGCTGGCGGCGAGAGCGCTCGCCGGCCACGGCGTCGAGGCGATCTTCGTCGCGAACCGCCGCCACGAGCGCGCCGTCTCGCTCGCGCAGCGCTACGGCGGCCAGGCGATGTCGTTCGACGAGCTGCCGCAGGAGCTGCAACGCGCCGACGCGCTCCTGTGCGCGACCTCCTCCCCGCACGCGCTGCTCGGCGCCGAGGAGCTCGCCGCCGTGATGGACGCGCGCGACGGCCGCCCGCTGCTCGTGATCGACCTCGCGGTCCCGCGCGACGTCGCGCCGGACGTGCGCGACGTGCCCGGCGTCGCGCTCTACGACGTCGACGACCTGCAAGCGGTCGTGCGACGCAACAGAGCGGTGCGCCAGGGCGAGGCGAGCCACGCCGAGGGCATCGTCGAGGAGGAGATCCAGCGCTTCGCCGAGTGGCTCGGATCGCTCGAGGTTCTGCCGACGCTGGCGGCGCTGCGCGAGCGCGGCAGAGCGATCGCGCAGCAGGTCGTGCGCGAGAACGCGGGCCGCTGGGAGTCCGCCTCCGAGCGCGACCGCGAGCGCGTCGAGGCGATCGCGCAGGCGATCGTCAACCGCGTGCTGCACGAGCCGACGCTGCGCATGAAGCAGATGGCCGACGAGCGCGTCCACCTGCGGATGCAGGTCGTGCGCGAGCTGTTCGGGCTCGAGGAGACGGTCGAGGGCGTCGACGCCGAGGCGTCCGGCCCGCTCGCGGACGTCAAGCCGCTGCGCCGGCCGGGCCGCTCCGCCTGATGCGGATCGGGTCGCGCGGGAGCGCGCTCGCGCTCGCGCAGGCC
>DASRXW010000017.1:0-27692 GCA_035654055.1 Conexibacter sp. | reverse complement strand
TCCGAGTGCGGCGGCTGCAGCTGCGTACGGCTCGGGCACGATCGGCAGATCGCCCTGCAGCGTCCTGATCACGGCGATGTCGCGCTCGTCGTAGGGCTGGGGATCGAGATCGATCGGCTCGGCGACCTCTGCGGCGCTGGAGAGCGCGTCCGTGTCGCCCTCCATCTCGAGGTCCATCCGGATCTTGAACAGCCTCAGCGTCGGCAGCTGGCGCACCGACTCCGCGCCCGCCTCGTGGGCGAGCACCTCCAGCGTGCCCTCCAGGCCGAGCTGCGAGTCGGGCTCGGTGGCGATCGTGAACCACAGGTTGAATTCGTGGTTGCGCAGGTAGTTGTGCGAGACGCCCGGATGGGCGTTGATGACCTGTGCCGCGCGGTGCGGATACTCGGGGTCGACCTTGGCCGCGACCAGCATCGAGGAGTAGCCGAGCGCGCGCGTGTCGAAGATCGGCGTGACCTGGCGGATGATGCGCTCGTCGAGCAGGTGCTGGACGCGCGTCATCACCTCTTCCTCGGACAGCTCCGCCAGCTCGGCGACGCGCGCGTACGGACGCGGCTCGATCGGGAAGCGCCCCTGCATCAGGTTGAGCAGCCGTCTGTCGAGCTCCTCGAGCGGGATCGCGGCGCCGTGCTTGCGGCTGCGCAGCTTCGGCGTGGCGGTGTTGGTACTCGGGTCAGTCAGTTTCGCTCTGACAGCCATCGGGCAGCGTCCTTCGCGTGGTAGGTGATGACGGCGTCGGCGCCGGCGCGGCGGATCGACGTGAGCGTCTCCAGCACCGTCGCGCGCTCGTCGAGATATCCGGCGGCGGCGGCGGCCTTCACCATCGCATACTCGCCGCTGACGTTGTACGCCACCACGGGCATGCGGGTCGCGTGCTTGACGCGGCGGATCACGTCGAGGTACGGCAGCGCCGGCTTGATCATCACCAGGTCCGCCCCCTCCTCGACGTCGAGCAGCACCTCGCGCAGCGCCTCCTCGCCGTTGGCGGGATCCATCTGGTAGCCGCGACGGTCGCCGGAGGCCGGCGTCGAGTCGGCCGCCTCGCGGAACGGGCCGTAGAAGGCGGAGGCGAACTTGGCCGAGTAGGCGAGGATCGGCAGCTGCTCGAAGCCCGCGTCGTCGAGCTCGGCGCGGATCGCTCCGACGCGCCCGTCCATCATGTCGCTCGGGGCGATCAGGTCGGCGCCCGCGCGCGCGTGCGAGACGGCCGTGCGGGCCAGCAGCGCGAGCGTCGCGTCGTTGTCGACCTCAGTTGGGGCGCCGGGGCCGGTGCCTTCGCGCAGCACGCCGCAGTGCCCGTGGCTCGTGTACTCGCACAGGCACAGGTCGGGGATCACGAGCAGCTCGGGGCAGCGCTCCTTGATCGCGCGGATCGCGAGCTGCACGACGCCCTCGTCGTCCCAGGCGCCGGAGCCCTCGGGGTCCTTGTCCGCGGGTATGCCGAACAGCATCACCGCGGGGATCCCGAGCACAGCCGCCTCCGCCGCCTCCGCGACGGCGTGCTCGATCGTCAGCCGCTCGACGCCCGGCATCGCCGCGATCGGCTCGCGGCGGTCGCCGCCGTGGGTGACGAACAGCGGCAGGATCAGGTCGCCGGCGTCGAGCCGCGTCTCGCGCACGAGCCCGCGCAGGGCGCCCGTGCGCCGCAGCCGGCGCAGGCGGGTGACGGGGAAGGGCATCGCGCTCAGGTTACTGCGACGCGTCTCAGGCGAAGCGGCGGAGGGCGAGGCGCGCGAGCAGCGTGTAGGCGACCGTCAGCGCGGCGAGATGCGCAAGCGGGCCGAGGATCCCCGGCTGGGCGTTGTTGAGCGCGGCGTCGAGCGCCTGCAGCGTCGCTCTGAAGGGGAAGGCGGCCGAGACGGCGCGCACGACGTCGTACAGGCCGGACGACACCGCGCCGCTCGGCACGAGCGCGAGGAACGCGATCGGCAGCGACAGCAGGAACGCGAGCAGCGAGGCCGCGCGCACCTCGCGCGCGAGGCCGCCGATCGCGACGCCGAGCGCGGCGAACGCGACCGCGCCGGCCGCCAGCGCCAGCAGCCATTGCGGGAGGCGCGCCCAGTCGAGCTCGATGAAGAAGCCGCCGAGCGCGACCAGCATCAGCAGCGTCACCGCGAACGCGCACAGCGCGGCGAGCCCGATCTTCTCGACGAGCAGGCCGAGGCGCGAGACGAGCCCGCGCACGAGCCGCGAGAAGGCGTGCTCCTCGCGCTCCAGCGCGAGCAGCCCGGACGCGAGCAGCAGCGTGAGGAACATCAGCGAGACGGTGATCGAGATCGCCGCCGCGAACGTGTCGAGCGGCGTGCGCTTGCCGCCGACGATCGTCTGTCTCACCGTCACCGGCTGGCCGACCGATCTGAGGACGTCCTTCGAGACGCCGAGGTTGTCGATCGCGAGCCGGCCGAACGTCGCGACCTGGCCCAGGGACGTGCGCAACGGCGAGCCGGCCGGAAGGGCGTCGATCGAGCCGGCGACGATCGTGTGCGCGTTCTTGAGGCCGAGGATGTTGACGTCGCGCCCGAGCAGGTTGAGCGTGCCGCCGTCGAGCAGCAGCTGCAGGTAACCGACGGTCGCCTGCTGGAAGCGGCGGGAGAGGGCGACGTTCGCCTCCGCCATGCGCGCTCTGATGACGGACTCGACGTAGCGCTGCTTGACCGCGTCCTCGCCGTTGTAGAGGACCTCGATCGCCGGCTGCTCGCGACCGGTCGCGAGCTTCTGCGTGATGTCGGCCGGCAGGATCACCGCGCCGAGCACCTTGCCGTCGCGCACGAGCTGTCGCGCCTGCGCGCGGCTGTGCGCTCTGACGACGTTCACCGATCTCAGCAGGTCGGGCAGGTACTCGTCCGCGTTGAGTCTCGAGCCGGCGACGTCGAAGCTGCGCGCCGTGGGCGGGATCTCGTTGTAGATCGCGATCGTCGGCTTGCCCGGCCCGCCCGACAGCGCGAAGCCCATCAGCAGCGCGATCGCGATCGGGTAGATCACGAGCAGCGCCACCAGCAGCGGCGAGCGGCGCAGGATGCGCAGGTCCTTCAGCAGCAGCCAGCGCATGCGGGGCGACGGTCGGGGGCCGGTGCGTGGTCGGGGCGCGCCATCAGTGTCCGCGCTCGTGCAGGAAGCGCACGAAGGCCGTCTCGAAGTCGCGTGGGCCTGTGACATCGCCGCCGCCCGGACCGACATCGACCGCGCCGGCCAGCTCGCGCGCGGTACCGGCGAACAGCAGCTCGCCGTCGGCGAGCACGAGCACGCGGTCGGCGTAGCGCTCCGCCTCCTGCACGTCGTGCGTCGAGAAGATCACGGCCGTGCCATGCGCCGCCTGGATGCCGACGAACTCCCACAGCCGCGCGCGCTGACGCGGGTCGAGCGAGGAGGACGGCTCGTCGAGCAGCAGCACCGGCGGCTCGGCGAGCAGGCCGATCGCGATGTTCACGCGCTGGCGGTTGCCGCCCGAGAGCTTCCCCAGCTCGTCGTCGGCGCGTTCCGCGAGCCCGGTCTGCTCGAGCATGCGCGCGACGGCGCCGTGCGGATCGGCGACCTTCTCCAACCGCGCGAACAGGCGCAGGTTCTCGGCGACCGACAGCTTCGAGTAGACCGCCGGCTGCTGCGGGACCCAGCCGACCTCGCGCGGCGAGCGCGTGACCTCGCCGGCGTCGGGGCGCTGGATCCCCGCGAGGATCGACAGCAGCGTCGTCTTGCCGGCGCCGTTCGGGCCGATGACGGCGACGAGCTCACCGGGCGCGGCCGCGAAGCTGACCTCGCGCAGCGCCACGCGCTCGCCGTAGCGCTTCGTGAGCCCGGACGCGGCGAGCGCGGCCGGCGTCGGTACGTGCGTCGCTACCGATGGTGGCACCTGCTCAGCCTAAGCGAGCGGCTGTGCCGGCGGCGGCGCCTCCGGCGGGGCGGCGCCCGGCGGTGCCGGCGACGGCCACGGCTCGAGCACGACGTGGCGGCGCAGGTAGACGACCGTCTCGCGCAGGATCGCCGCCACCGGCAGCGCCACGAGCGCGCCGACCACCCCGTACAGCTCGGCGCCGAACAGCAGCGCGAAGATGATCAACAGCGGGTTGATGCGCAGCGAGTGGCCGAACACCTGCGGCGCGACGACGTGGCCCTCGAGCTGCTGCAGCGCGAGGAACAGCAGCGCGACCCAGATCGCGCTGATCGGGTCGTTGAACAACGCCACCAGGATCGGCGGGATCGCGCCGAGCACCGGCCCGATGTACGGGATCAGCTCCATCAGCCCGAAGAAGGCGCCGAAGAACAGCGCGTAGCGGCTGCCGTCGGGGAAGATCCCCAGCATGCCGAAGATCCACAGCGCGACGGCCGCGGTCGCGCCCATGATCAGGCTGAACAGGAGCTGGCCGCGCACGTAGCTGTAGACGGCGCGCTGCACGCGCAGCGGGAAGTCGTCGTCCGGCGTCCCGGCGCCCCGAGGCATCACGGAGCGCACGACGTTCCCGATCGCCTCTGCGTAGACGAGCATGTAGATCGAGATCACGAGAATCAGAATCAGCGCGAACGACGTCTCGACGATCCGCTGCAGCAGGTCGCGCGAGAACGAGACGATGTCGCCCGAGCCGCGCAGCACCTTGCTCTCGAGCGTCTGGAGAGCCGTCTGGCCCTGGGTCTTGACGTGCACGTTGATCCCGCGCTTGTCGAGGAAGCGCTGGAGGTCGTCGAGCGAGCGGGTCGCGTCCTTGACGAGCTTCGGCACGTCGTGCCTGAAGTTCTGCACCTGGTGGCTCACGGGGTTGGCGAGCACCGCGCCGACGCCGACGAGCGCGGCGAGCAATCCGATATACACCGCGAACACGGCCGCCGTGTGCGGCAGGCGACGGCGCTCGAGCAGCTTGACGAGCGGATTGAGGATCAGCGCGATGACGCCGGCGATCAGGAACAGCAGCAGCACCGGGCCGGCAGCGCGGGCGACGGCCCACAGCCCGAGCAGCCCGAGCAGCAGCAGCACGAGCTGGACGCCGCGCGGGACGACGAGCGGCGCCGGCTCGACGCCGGCCGGGGTCGCGTCGCGGGCGGGATGCAACGGAGGCTCGCCCGGGGGCGGCTTGGTCGGTTCGTCGGCCATCGGCGAATCATCGTGAGCAGGTCGGTCGCGATCCTGTTCGTGGGCGACGTCGTCGGCTCGGCGGGGCGTCGGCTGCTGCTCGCGCTGCTGCCGCAGCTGCGCGAGCGGCACGGGCTCGACTTCGTCGTCGTCAACGGCGAGAACGCCGCGAACGGAGTCGGCATCACGCCGAAGATCGCCGACGCGCTGTTCGCCGCCGGCGTCGACGTCATCACGCTCGGCAACCACGCCTACCGCCAGCGGGAGATCCATCCGTATCTCGACGAGCACCAGCGGATCCTGCGGCCGGCGAACTACCTCAGAAGCCAGCCCGGTCACGGCACGTGCGTCGTGGAGCGCGACGGCGTGCGGCTCGGCGTCGTGAACCTGTCGGGCAACCTCTACATCCGCGCCGGGCATCCGGCCTTCCCGACCGCCGACGCGGCGCTGCACGCGCTGCGCGACCGCGTCGACCACGTGCTCGTCGACATGCACGCCGAGGCGACGAGCGAGAAGGTCGCGATGGGCTGGCACCTCGACGGGCGCGCCACGGCGGTCGTCGGGACGCACACGCACGTCCCGACCGCCGACGCGCGCGTGCTGCCCGGCGGGACCGCCTACATCACGGACGTCGGCATGACCGGCGCCCGCGGCGGCGTGCTCGGCGTGAAGCGCGAGCTGGCGCTCGAAGCGCTGATCACGCAGATGCCCGCGCGGTTCGAGCCCTCCGAGGCCGACCCGTGGCTCAACGCGGTCCTGATCCGGACTGCCGCGTCACCCCTGCGCGCCGACGGGATCGAGCAGCTGCTCCTGCCCGCCCCGCCCGGCTTCCGCTGACAAACCCGCGCGTTCAGCGGCGGCGTCGGCGTGCGCCTGCGGATCCCCGTAGCGACCGAGCAGCGCGACCAGCACGAGCGGGAAGAACCACACGACGTAGAGGAAGAACCAGTACGTGACGCCGAGCTGGAGCGCGATCAGCACGGCGGCCCCGCAGGCAGCCGTCTGCACGAGCGTCGGGCGGCGCGGCCACACGCCGACGGCGAGCGCGAGCGCGACGGCGCCGAGCTGGACGACCGTCTGCACGGTGTCGAGCCCGCCCCACAGCCCCCAGATCGTGAACGGCGACTCGCGGTCGCGCTGGAACGCGATCGTGTGGTCCCAGAAAATGCGAAGGTCCCCGCTGCCGCCCAGGATCACCGGCAGCATCGTGACGGCCGCCGTGGCGGCGAACGCGAGCGCATAGAAGGCGAACGACACCGGCCCCGGGCGCACGCCGTCGCGCCGCACGTCGCGCGGGGCGCGAGCGAACAGAGGGGCGAGCGCGAGCGGGGCGAACTTCGTCAGGCCCGCGAGCGCGGCGGTCGCGCCGCGCATGGCCGGACGCCCGGCCACGAGCAGCGTGGCGACGAGCAGCAGCGCGACGAGCGCGTCGTTCGAGTTGGTCGAGGAGGCGTAGAGCGTGAACGGATAGGCCGCCCACGCGTACGCGAGCACGATCCCGAGCGATGGGCCGCGGATCCGCCGCCCGAGCAGGAACAGCCCGCCGATCGTCAGCAGGTCGAACACGACCGCCGCCGCGTGCGCCGCCGGCAGGTCGTCCCAGCGACCGCTCCAGGGGAAGATCCGCTCGAACGGCACGTAGGCGTAGTAGGTGACGGGGCCGTACGTGTCGCCGGAGGCGTCGTCCTTCGGCCACGTGCCGTAGAGCGGCTGCCCGTGCACGAGCTTGTGCGCGCCGATCACGCCCGAGTAGCCGACGTCGATCACGTTCGAGTTCGTCACGTTGAGCCCGACACGGAAGCCGATCAGGAACACGAGCGCGACCGCCAGCCACGAGACGGGCACGAGCAGCCGCAGGGGCTCCGCTCGTCCACCGCGGCGCGCCACCAGCAGCATGCGCACGAGCAGGTAGACGAGCAGCGGATACACCAGCGGCGTCGAGAGGCCGATCCGCGCCGCGTTGAAGAAGGCGAGCGAGACGGAGAAGCCGAGCAGCACGAGCAGGTCGAGGTGCAGCCACGACGGTCGGCGGCGGCGGCTCGGAAGGAACGGCGCGACGAACAGCACGCACATCGGGATCCACACGTACCAGGCGTTCACGCGGCGCCCGAACGCGCCGTCGTAGCCGCGCGCCATCGTCCACGGGACCTGGTAGCCGGTCCACGCCTCCAGCACCGCGCCGGTGAGGTCGTCGATCGTCACCTGCCCCAGCTCCACGCGATCTCTGGAGAAGATCGACACCTGCCACTGCGTCGCGCCCTTCGTGTACGCAGTCGGGTAGGACCCGGGGTGCTCGCGTCTGACGCGCTGGATCTTCGGCACGATCTCGGCGATCGCGATCGCGCGCTTCGACGTCAGTCTGCGGCCGGGTGGTGGGATCGACGGGCTCGGCGGCGTCGCGAGCGCGTTCGGGTCGGCCGCCGTCGTCGCGGGCGCGGTCGTGGGTGCCGCGGTGACCGCCGGCGTGAGCCCGGGCGCAGCCAGGTCGCCCCTGGGTGCGGACGCAGCCGCCGCACTGCCCGCGAGGGCAGCCGCGAGCAGCAGCACGGCCGCGGCGATCCGCGCCGCGGCGCGGATCATGCGCGGAAGCTCCAGAGCTTCTGGCCGAGGAACGACAGCGGCGTGGCAGCGACGATCGCGACGGCCTGCGCGAGCACCTCCGGCAGGTGCCCCCATTCCACGAGCGCCAGCAGCGCCACGTAGCTGAAGAGGAACGCGCCGACGCTCACGGTCAGGAAGCGCGCCGCCTGGAAGCCGGCGTGGCCGCCGCCCGCGTCGAACGTCCAGTGGCGGTTCCACCAGAAGTTGTTCGCGACGGAGACGAGGAACGCCAGCACGGCGGCGACCTTGTAGTCGATCCCGGCGACGTGGACCGCACCCGCGAAGACCGCGAGGTTGACGACGTAGCCGCTCGCGCCGACGAGCGCGAAGCGCACGAGCTGGAGCCAGTTGGCCGGATGGCGCATGCCGTGCCGCAGGCGGCGGTGAAACGGCAGCGCGACGGCGGAGGCGTCGTCCCGCATCGGCACAGGGTACCCCGCGGCGGCGGTCGGCTCGACGTCACGCGGGGCGCGCCGGGTCGGCCGCGGCGCCCGCTCAGCCGTCGTCGAGCCCGAAGTGCCCGGCCACCATCGGCAGCATGTCCTGCAGCGTCCACTGCTCGCGATCGTCACGGGATACGAGCCCGCCCACCCGCCCCACGCCGCACCACAGCAGCGCGCCGAGCGAGTCGCTCTTGTGCAGGGAGCCGTGGCTGCCGCCGCCGACGTGGTCGGCACCGCCCCAGTCGGCGAACTCGAAGCCGGGCGCCGCCGACAGCAGCACGTCGCCGGCGGTCGGGCAGGTGAGCGCCGACCACACGCGCCCGAGCGCATCGGGGTAGTCGGGCGTCAGCAGGCGGCCGTCCTCGACGCGGCCGCCGAGCGTCGCCAGCTCCCCGTCGACGCTCCAGCGCCGCCCGCGCAGGTCGACGAGGTCGCCGCCGGGGGCGAAGCGCAGCTCGCCGCGCTCGCCGGCGATCGACCCTTCTCGCGGCGCCGGCCGCCGCATCACGAGGTCGACGCCGGGGATCGCCGCCGCCTCGCGCGCGGCGCGCGTGACGAGCCGCTCGCGGCGCTCCGCGTCGAGCACGTAGAGCATCGCGGAGCGCTGGGCGAGGCCGAGCGCGAGCTGGGCGCCCGCGTCGAGGGCAGCCTCGGCGTCGTCCGCAGCCGCCGCGGCGTCGCGCGCCGCCCGCCCTCGCGGCGCGCGGGATCCGTTCGGCCGCGGCTGCGCGATCTCCCAGTCCTCGAACGCGTCCACGAGCAGGATGCGCCGCTCGACGGCGGCGTGCGAGTGGTCGGCGAGCACGATCATCGCGTGCTGCTCGAGGAAGCGCTCGAGCCCGCCGCCGGCGTGCACGAGCCGCTCGAGCTGGCGGTCGGCGGCGGCGATCGAGGTGACCTGCGCGTGCGGGCCGTTGCGGTGCGAGAAGGCGTCGTTGTCGGGCAGCGAGAACAGCAGGAAGTCGAACAGGTCGTGCTCGACGAGGTGCGCGCCGACGCAGCCGCTGTGCTGGTCGCGCTGACCCGGCATCCCGAGCTGGCCGCGGCAGCCCGTGCGGCGGCTCGCGAACAGGTCCGCGTAGAACAGCTCGCGCGGGCCCATCACCGAGTCGCGGAAGACCGCCCCGGCGATCCGCGCCAGCGCCGTGTCGCTCGCGAGCTGGTGGCGGTGGCGGCCGCGGTAGATGAGGTACGTCGTGCCGGCGGTGCGCAGGCCGGCGTCGTCGAGCCGCTCGAAGACGGTCGGAACGTCCGGCGCGAGGTGCTTCCCGTTCATGTTGTAGACCGTGTCGGTGAGCGAACGCAGCACGCCGGCGCGGCGGCTGGCGCCGAAGCTCGAGCCGTACTCGACGTAGCGCTGCTCGGCGCGGTCGTACCAGTTCATGCTCGGGATGTGGTGCCGATCCGGCCCCGTGCCGGTGGCGATCGAGGCGGCGCAGACGGGCGTCACCGAGGGGAAGGCAGCGACGCAGTCGTCGACGTACGCCCCCCGCTCCATGATCGCCTTCAGGATCGGCGCACGCCCCTGCGCGACCGCCCGCTCGAGCATCGCCGGCTTCAGCCCGTCGATGACCGTCAGGACGAGCTTGGGCGGTTTCGCGTGGGTCACCGCAAGATGCGCAGGCCCGCGTACTTGCGCCCCGCGCGTCTGCGCTGCTGGAACAGCAGCCACACGAGGAACGCCAGCGCCGGCAGCGAGACGGGCGGCGCCAGCACCGACAGGCCGGCGAGCACGAGCCCGGCGACCTCGGCGTAGACGGGCAGCGTCGCCGCCGCCGCGCGGTCGAGCCGGGCGCGCGCCGAGCCGAAGAAGCCGCGCGCGGCCGCCGCCGCGAGCGCCGCGCAGGCGAGGCCGCCGACGAGGCCGGGCACGAGCGCGTAGCCGTCGTCTTGCAGCGCCCCGCCGAACAGCAGCGCGCCGAGCGCGAGCCCGAGGCCCGCGACGGCCGCGCCGATCGGCCCGGACTCGACCCGCTCCGGCCCGAGGCGGCGCTCGGCGGTGACGAGCACCGCCACGCCGACCAGCAACGCGAGCAGGAACAGCGGCTTCTCCATGAACGCCACGTCGGTGTGCTCGAAGTCGATCCCCGCGTCGCCGCGCGCGAGCGTGCAGGCGAGCAGCGCGGGCAGGAACGGGCGCAGGCCGACGGCCAGCGCGAGGCCGATTCCGAGGCAGATGGCGAGGAAGAGCGTCATCGGGTGCGGTAGCTTGGCTGCATGACGATAGCCAACCGCGACAGGCATCCGGGCCGTCGCGGCGAAGTCCTCCCCATGCCGAGCCGCCGCGAGCCGCCGCGATGACCCGGCGCGAGCCGCCGCGCTCGACGGCGCGCGACCTCGAGCGCTACGCGGGCCTGTTCGCGCAGCGCACGAAGGTCATGAAGTCCTCGGCGATGCGCGACCTGATGGCGCTGACGGAGCGCGCCGAGGTCATCTCGCTCGCGGGCGGCATGCCGGACACGTCGAGCTTCCCGCCGGACACGTACGCCTCGCTGATGGCGTCGGTTGCGGAGGAGGCGTGCGCGAGAGCGCTCCAGTACGGGCCGACGGAGGGCTTCGCCGTCGCGGCGCACTGCATCGCCGAGGTGATGGCGGCCGAGGGGATGACGGTCGACGAAGGCGAGCTGCTGATCACGACCGGCGGCCAGCAGGTGATCGACCTCGTCTGCAAGACGCTCGTCGACCCCGGCGACGTGATCGTCGCGGAGGCGCCAACCTACCCCGGCGCGGTGCCGACGTTCTGCTCCTATGAGGCCGACGTGGTGCAGATCCCACTCGACGCGGACGGGATGCGGGTCGACGAGCTGGAGGAGACGCTCGACCGCCTCGAGCGCGAGGGGCGGCGGCCGAAGTTCATCTACACGATCCCGAACTTCCAGAATCCGGGTGGGGTCACGATGTCGCTCCCACGCCGCCAGCGGCTCGTGAAGATCGCGCACGAGCGCGAGCTGCTCGTGCTGGAGGACAACCCGTACGGCCTGCTGCGCTACGAGGGCGAGCCGCTGCCGCCGCTCTACAAGCTCGACGGGGGTGAGTTCGTGATCTACCTCGGGACCTTCTCGAAGATCCTCTCGCCGGGGATCCGCCTCGGCTGGGCGGCCGCGCCGCGGCCGGTCTTGCAGAAGATGAACCTCGGCAAGCAGGCGGCCGACCTCTGCAGCTCGTCGATGACGCAGCTGTTCGTCGCCGAGTACTTCGCAGCCGGCGACTGGCGGGAATATGTCAACTCGCTGGTGGCGATCTACCGCGGGCGTCGCGATGCGATGCTGGAGGCGCTGAGAGCGCACTTCCCGCGCGAGGCGGCGTGGACGCAGCCCGAGGGGGGACTCTTCATCTGGGCGACCCTGCCCGACTACATCGACACGACCGACCTGCTCGCGCGCGCGCTGAGCGAGAACGTGGCGTTCGTGCCGGGGCGCGCTGCGTACCTCGACGGCCGTGGCGGATCGTCGATGCGCTTGAACTTCTCGGGCGTCGACGAGACGCAGATCCGCGAGGGCGTGCGGCGCATCGGCAAGGTCGTGGCGGAGCAGGTGGCGCTGTACGGCACGCTGACCGGGGCGGGCCCCGCCGCGCCCGCGCCAGCAGCCGACGCAGCCCCCTCCGCGGGCGACGTCGCCCGGCTCGCGGACGTGCTCCAGCTGCCGCGCCGGCGCGGCGCGCGCGGCCGCGGGCGCGCCGAGTCCGATCGGTGAGCACGCGGTGAGCACGGTCGCGGTCCTCCAGGGCGGGCGCTCGCTCGAGCGCCAGGTGTCGCTGAAGTCCGGCGCGCGCGTCGAGGACGCGCTGCAACGGCTCGGCCACACGGCGGTCGCGATCGACGTCGGCGGCGAGCTGGTCGCGCAGTTGACGGAGCTGCGGCCCGACGCAGCGTTCGTCGCGCTGCACGGCCGCGACGGCGAGGACGGGACGATCCAGGAGCTGCTCGAGGTGCTCGCGATTCCCTACACGGGCTCGGGCGTGGCGGCCTGCATCCGCTCGTGGGACAAGGTGCTGGCGAAGCACCTGCTGCGCGCGGCGGAGATCCCGACGCCCGACTTCCACGCCTTCAGCGAGACGGCCTTCCGCGAGCTGGGGGCGGCGCAGGCGCTGCCGGCGATCGAGCGGCAGCTGTCGTTCCCGCTGGTGGTGAAGCCGGCGGCGCAGGGCTCCGCGCTGGGGATCAAGTTCGCGCGCACCGCCGCGGACGTGCCGGCGGCGCTGGTGTCCGCCTTCTCCTACGACCGCAAGGTGCTGCTGGAGCGCTACGTGCCGGGGCGCGACCTGGCCGTCTCGATCGTCGAGGAGGACGGCGCGCCGCGCGCGCTGCCGATCGTCGAGGCGGTCCCGAACGAGCGCGACTTCTACGACTTCGAGGCGCGCTACGAGATCGGCCGCACGCGCTTCGTCTGCCCCGCGGAGCTTCCCGACACGGTCGCGGCGCGCACGCAGGAGCTGGCGATCGCGGCGTACCGCACGCTCGGCTGCGCCGGCTTCGCACGCGTCGACCTGATGCTGCACGAAGACGGCGAGCTGTACGTGCTGGAGGCGAACTCGGTGCCGGGACTGACCGAGACGAGCCTGCTGCCGCAGGCGGCCGACGCCGCGGGGATCAGCTTCGACGCGCTCGTCGGGCGCATCTTGGCGATCGCTCTGAGCCGCGAGCCTGCGGCACGCTGATCGGGCGGCGGCACCGCCGGCGCAGCCGGTGGTGGGTGAGGATGCGCGTGCGCCCGCCGAAGGCGGGTGCGCGCGCCGGGGTGGGCGGGGCCGATTCGACAGGACCCGCCCGCCAGGCGGGCTCAGGACTCGCCGGCGAAGTCCTCCGGCGTGACCTGGTCGAGGAAGTCCTTGAACTTCTCGACGACCTCCTCGGTGTCTTCGACCTCGTGCTCGAACTCGATCGCGGACTCGGCGATGACCTCCTCGGCGGCGAAGATCGGCGCACCGGCGCGTACGGCGAGCGCGAGCGCGTCACTCGGGCGCGAGTCGATCTCCAGCTCTCTGCCGTTGACGGCGAGGGTGATCGACGCATAGAACGTGTTCTCGCGCAGCTCGGTGACGGCGACCCGCGTGCAGCTGACGTCGAGCTCGCCGAGCACCTCGGACAGCAGGTCGTGCGTCATCGGGCGCGGCGTCGTGGCCCCCTGCAGCTTCATCAGGATCGCCGCCGCCTCAGGGTGCCCGATCCAGATCGGCAGGAACTTGTTGCTGTCGACGGTCTTCAACAGGACGATCGGCTGCTTGCCGACCATGTCGAAGCTCACGCCGTAGATGACCATCTCCTGCACGCACGACTCCTCGGGCTGGGGCGACGTCCAAGTATAGGCGCGGTGCTCGGGCCCACTTCAGCGGGTCGCCGGCCCGCGTACTGCCTTGCGCGCGCTACTGCTGCTCGCGAATCCCCGCGATCAGCTGCTCGAGGCAGGCGACGTGGATGTCGTACGGCAGCTCGGACCAGACGAGCACGATTCCCGAGCGGTAGTCGGCCTTCGACGTGACCGAGAACTTCATGTTCGTGGCGGTCGAGACGCCCGTCTCCGGGTCGAACCAGGCGAAGCGCAGCGACAGGTCGTCGAGCGCGTACGTGCAGACCGCTCTCGGCGGCGGTCCCAGTCTCGGCCGGGCGTGGTAGTAGCCCATGTGCGCCGCGTAGCGCGGCCCGTCGATCATCTGCTCATCGAGGAAGCGGCGCGTCGGCGTGCTCAGCAGCGCCTCGAACGGCGCGCCGAGGTTGATGCGCGTCGCCGTCGCGTAGCCGACGCGCTGGAGGTGGGGCTCGATGTCGCTCCACGGGCGCGCGGCGCCCGCCGCCGTCGACACCGCCTCGACCAGCTCGGCCGCCACCACCTCCGCGACGCGCGAGACGCCCGCCACCTTCACCATCACCGACTCGTAGTTGAGGCGGACGCCGAGCACTGGCACGAAGTCGAAGTCGGAGACGGGGTACTTGCCCGAGCCGAACGCGATGTTCGGATCGCCGCTGCGCAGCACGAGCTGCATCAGCTCGTCCTCGCTGAGCCCCGCCACCTGCTCGATCGAGCGCGGGCCGAGGACGGCGTCGAGCTTCAGGTTCGAGAGGTCGAGGCTCAGCCCCCACTTGTCGCTCAACAGCCGGCGCAGCTTGTCGAACTCGACGTGCTCGAGCGGCATGAAGCGCGGCGGCAGCGTGTAGACGACGTCCGAGCGCTCGATGTCGAGGACGAAGTCGGGGTGCTCGCGCTGCGCCGCACGCTGCGCCTCCGCGTGGCGCCGCTCGGCCTGCTCCTGGGCGAGCTGGCTGACGAGCTGCGCCGACGTCGCGTCGGCGCCGTCCCCTGACACGGCCGCCGCGCCGGCGGAGCCGGCGACGACGCCTACTGGATCGCTTCCCGTCTCCGTCATTGGATCGTCTCCCATCTGAGATCGGCGGTCGCGTCCGCGACAGCGAGGAGTGAGGTGCGCACGTCCTCGAGCGCAGGCCGGTGGTCCGCTTCGGGGTCGGTGCGGAAGGCGACGACGAGCCTCAGCACCTTGCGGCCCGTCATGTCGGGCAGCCAGATGACCGAGGAGATCAGCCGGTCGCGCGCGGGATCGCTCATGCTGCCGCTCTGCTCAAGCTCGAACATGAGCTGCCAGACGGACTCGACGGCCGCGAGCCGATGCTCCCACACGAGCATGTCGAGCTGGTGGCGGCGGTTCTCCCGCGCGTCGGTGTGCGACAGGTCGACCGAGCGCCGGGCCGTGAGGAACGACATCAGCGCCGACGCGAGGCCGATGCCACCCGCGATGAGGGCCGGACCGATCGCGATCCACACGGAGGTCGCGCTGACCATTCAGGCCATGCTACGCAAGACGGTCCGATCGTCCGGCAGTTGGAGCGTCGGCCGGAACGCGAGGCTCGCGCGTGCAGTGGGCGATCCTGGATTCGAACCAGGGACCTCTTCCTTATCAGAGAAGCGCTCTAACCGACTGAGCTAATCGCCCCGCGAGAGGCGATTCTAGCGGGATGGGCGCGGCATGTCGGCGTAAACCGTCAGCGCGCCGGCGCGCGCGGCGGCGCAGACAGCACGATGGATCAGGCGGGGGTCGCCGCGCCGAGGCGGCGGGCCAGATCGAGCGCGTCGTCGAGCGAGTCGAATGCGAGCTGGAGGCGGTAGCCGTCGCCGTGGGGGACCACGCGGACGTCGGTGCCGAGCGCTGCGCCGAAGGCGTCGGACAGTCGCGCGACGGCGGCCTCCTGATCCGGGTGCAACGTGGTGCGGCGGGGTGCCGCACGACCCGCCGGCCCGACTTCGGCGGCGGCGCGGGCGCGGCGCTCGAGCTCGCGCACCGACCAACCGGCGGTCGCGGCGTCGCGGCCGAGGCGGCGGCGCACGTCGTGATCTCTCGCGAGCAGCAGCGCGCGGCCGTGGCCCTCGCTGAGGTCGCCGCGCTCGAGCAGCGCGAGGACGTCGTCGGGCAGGTCGAGCAGGCGGATGAGGTTCGAGACGGCGACGCGGCTGCGGCCGACGCGGCGGCCGACGTCCTCGCGCGTGAGCCCCAGCTCGTCGACGAGCGCAGCGCACGCGCGCGCCTCCTCGACCGGGTTGAGGTCCTCGCGCGCCATGTTCTCGATCACCGCGAGCTCGAGCGAGGCCGCATCGTCGTGGTGGCGGACGATCGCGGGGATCTGATCGAGCCCGGCGAGCTGCGCGGCGCGCCAGCGGCGCTCCCCGGCGATCAGCTCGTAGCGCCCGCCGGGGAGCGGGCGCACGAGCACCGGCTGGAGCACGCCGCGCTCCTCGAGCGAGGTCGCAAGCGCGGTCAGCGCCTCCTCGTCGAAATGCCGGCGCGGCTGGTTGGGGTTCGGGCCGATCAGCTCCACCGCGACCCGCCGCAGCTCCTCCGGCTCCTCCTTCGGCGAGGCCGCGAGGATCGCCGCGAGGCCCTTGCCCATGCCGCGCGCCTTGGACGGCGCTCTGCTCGGGAGCGCGTCCTGGAACTCGGCCTTCCGGTGCTGGCCGGCCTTCGGCGCCTTCTCAGCCACGCGCGGCCACCTCCTTCGCCAGCTCGAAGTAGGCGTCGGAGCCGACGCAGTGCGGATCGTGGTGGATGACCGGGAGGCCGAAGCTCGGCGCCTCGCCGATCCGCACGTTACGCGGGATGACCGTCTCGAAGACGAGCTGCGGGAAGTGCGAGCGGACCTCCTGCTCGACGTCCTGGGCGAGGCGCGTGCGGCCGTCGTGCATCGTCAGCACCATGCCGGCGATCGTCAGCTTCGGGTTCAGCTCGCGCTGGATCAGCGACAGCGTGTCGAGCAGGCCGGCGAGGCCCTCGAGCGCGAAGTACTCGGCCTGCACGGGCACGATCACGCGATCGGCTGCGACGAGCGCGTTGACGGTCAACGGGCCGAGCGACGGCGGGCAGTCGAGGATCGTGAAGGCGTAGCGCTCGCGCACCGCCGCGAGCGCGTCGCGCAGCCGGTGCTCGGAGCCCTCGATGCGCGGCAGCTCGACGTTCGCGCCGGCGAGGTCGGGGCTGGCGGGCACGATCGCGAGGTGCTCGATCGTCGTCGGGCGGATCGCCTCTTCGAGCGTCGCGGTTCCGGCGAGCACGTCGTAGAGGCTCGGCGTCGCGTCCTTCGCCAGTCCGAGGCCGACGGTCGCGTTCGCCTGCGCGTCGATGTCGATCAGCAGCACCTCGTACTCGGCCTCGGCGATGCAGGCGGCGAGGTTCACGGCCGTCGTGGTCTTGCCGACGCCGCCCTTCTGGTTCGCGATCGCGTAGACGGTGCTCACGGGCGACCTGTGGCGTCAAGCATCGGCTTCACGGTAGCGACGAGGACGGTCGGAGGGCGGTTCGATCTTCGCTCCCAGCGGCCGTTTCCGCGCCATCCCCGGACGACGCGGGAAGCGCTCGGGGGTCGGGGCGACCTTGCGCAGCACATGCAGGTGACGGTGCTCAGCGTCCACGTAGGGCGCCACGGCGCGGATCTCCTCCACGACGAGCCCCAGCTCGCCCGCTGCGGCAGCGGCCTCCCGGTCCTCCTGCTCGTCGCGACGGCCCTTCCACGCCACGAGCGCCCCGCCCTCGCGCAGCAAAGGCGCGGCGTACTCCGCGAGCACCGCGAGCGGCGCGAGCGCGCGAGCGGTGACGAGGTCGCGTGTGCCGAGGCCTGCCGTCCACGACTCCGCGCGGTCTGCGACGACCTCGACGTTCGTGAGGCCCGCCGCCTCGGCTGCTGCGCGGATGAACACGCCCTTTCGCGCGACGCTCTCGACCAGCGCGACCTCGGCGCGTGGCAGCGCGACCGCGAGCGGCAGGCCCGGGAAGCCCGCGCCAGCGCCGAGGTCGGCGACGGACGTCGCGTCGCGCACCAGGTCGAGGTCGAGCGCGACGAGCGCGTCTGCGACGTGGGTGTTCAGCGCGTCGGCCGGGGCGCGCACGGTGGTCGGCGCGTGCGGGTCGGCGTCGAGGGCTGTCAGCAGCTCACCGAGTTGCGCCATCGCGGCGGGCGGAAGCGCGTAGCGCTCGACGAGCGCCGCGAGTGCCCGCGTCACGACGGGATCAAGCGTCACGCGGATGCGGCTCGTGCCCGTACGCGGGCGATGTAGTCGGCGTACGTGGTGCGCATCGCATCGAAGCGCGTGGCGGCGTGGCCGTCGAGCTCGGGGCCGAGCGCGTCCTCCAAGATCGGCAGCACATCCTCGACAAGCGCCTGCCCACGGGCCATCCACTGGTAGTAGGAGCGCTCGCCGTGGTGGTACGGGCCGTAGAGCTTCGTGCGCGGAAACGCGTCCAGCAGCCATCTGAAGAGCGCCTCGTGGCGAGTGTGCATGCGCAGCGTGATCTGCGGCTGCTTGCCGTCGCCGCCGAACGATCCCTCGCCGATCAGGATCCCCACCAGCAAGCCGCGCTCGAAGGACGTCAGCGCCATCGGCTCGGAATCTGTTTCACCGTCATGTAAAACGTGAAACGCCGGCCGGACCGCAGGTCGGTGGAGCGCCTACTGCTTCGCGGGCGCGACGACGAGGTAGCGGTCGGGCTCGTCGCCCTCGCTGTATGTCTCGACGCCGTCGCGGTCGCGCAGGTACTCATGCACGACGCGGCGCTCCACCGCGTTCATCGCGTCGAGCGCCACGGGCTCGCCCGTGCGCAAGGCCTCATCCGCCGCCTCATCCGCGTCCTCCTGGAGCAGCACCGCTCGACGCTCGCGGTAGCCGGCGGCGTCGACCGTGACGCGCTTTCGCTCGTTCTCGCCGCGAAACGCGATGCGGTAGGCGAGGTGCTGGATCGCGTCGATCGTCTGGCCATGGCGGCCGATCAGCAGACCGAGATCCTCGCCGTCGAGGTTCGCGTACACGCCGGCGTCGTCCTCCGACACTTCGATCGTCGCAGCGACGCCGACCGACCCGACGATCTCCTCCAACATGCGCCGCACGCGCGCGGCGGCCTCGCTCTCCGTCCGTGCGCTCATCGCCGGCGCCCCGTCCGCTTCTTCTTTCTCCGCGAGGGCGGCGGCGCGGCCGCAGTGGCGCCATTGGCGCTGCTCTTCGCAGCCGTTGCCTTCTCTGACCCCTTGGCCGGCGCCTTCTCGGCGCTCTTGCCGCCTCCGCGGCCGCCGCGCGTCAACGCGGTGGCGCCCGCAGGAGCAGCGGCGCCCGCCGTCGCGAGCGCAGGCCGTCTCGGCACCCCGACCGTCTTGCGCACGATCAACTGCTGCACGATCGTCCAGCAGTTCGTCGTGATCCAGTAGACCATCAGGCCGGCCGGAAAGTTGATGATGAACGCGACGAACAGGATCGGCAGGCCCAGCATCAGCATCCGCTGGTTTCTGTCCATCGAAGCCGAGCTGAGCAGGCCCGATCCCAGCTGGCTTGCGACGTAGAGCACGATCAACACGATCAGGACCGTGCCCGTCGCCTTCGCGGTCAGATCCGGGATGAAGAGGAAGCTCGGGTCCGCAACCGTGATGTGATGCGCGGCGGCGTACGCCGAGTCGCCGAACTGCGTGCAGGTCACGTTCGACACGCTCGTGCCCTTCGAGGTCGCGTAGCCGGCGATGCCCGGGCACATGTCGACCTTCAGGTCGCTGCGCAGCATGTAGTACAGCGCGATGAAGAACGGGAACTGGAAGGCCAGCGGGAGGCAGGAGGCCAGAGGGTTGACTCTGTTCTCCTTGTAGAACTTCATCATCTCCTGCTGCTGGCGCTGCTTGTCGTCTCTGTACTTCGCCTGGATCGCCTTCATCTCCGGCGCCAGGACCTGGAGACGCTGCATCGAGGTGACCTGCTTCAGCGTCAGCGGCAGCAGCACCACCCGCACCGTGACCGTCAGCAGGATGATCGCGAGGCCCCAGCCCGTCCCCACGGTGTCGTGGAAGAAGAGGAGGACCTGCTCGCAGACGTTGATCAGCGGCTGGAGCGGGTTGGCGAAGACGGTGAACATGGGGGAGGTCAGGCGCTGGGCGCTGTCGGTCGACGCGGGTGGAAGACCGCCTGCTCGTGGACGGGGTCATAGCCCCCGTGGCTCCACGGATTGCAGCGCAGCAGCCGCCATCCTGCGAGGATCAGCCCGCGGAGTATGCCGTACTCCTGCACGGCCTGCGCGGCGTAGTGGGAGCAGCTCGGCTCGTACTTGCAGCGCGGCGGCAGCAGCGGCGAGATCACGCGCTGGTAGGCGCGGATCGGCCCGATGACGACGCTGCGGAGCGCCTGCGTCGCCGTGCTCATCTGCGCTCGCCCTCGACACGCGCGCGCAGTTGGTCGATCAGCTCTGCGAGCGCGCTCCGCAAGCCGTCGAGGCCGTCGCGCTCCGCGACGACGCGCGCCTCGGGCCGCGCCACGATGACGACGTCGTGTCCCTCCGGCAGTCGTGCCGACTCCTGCTCGAAGGCCTCGCGCAGCAGTCGCTTCACGCGGTTGCGCTCGACGGCGCCGCCGACTCTGCGCGAGACGGACAACCCCAGGCGCAGCTCGCCGTCGCCCGTGCGAGGGAAGCCGTAGAGGATCAGGACGCGGTTCCCGTGCGAGCGCCCCTGTCGAAAGACCCGGTCGAAGTCGGCGCTGCGGGAGAGCCGCCCGCGCTTGCTTCGCCGGGATGCGACGCCCGGGCGCCCGCTCATCAGACCGTGAGGCGCTTGCGGCCCTTGGTGCGGCGACGCTTGAGCGTCAGGCGGCCGGCACGCGTCTGCATGCGGTTGCGGAACCCATGCGTGCGAGCGCGCTTGCGCTTCTTCGGCTGATAGGTGCGTTTCATGGCTCACTCACGATCCCGTCGGGGATGGCCAGTATACGCGCCGACGCGTGCTGCCTGTCGCCGCGGTTCTGCACAGGGTTCTCAACACCTTCTCGACCACTGTTCAGAACCCCGGAACCGCCGTCGCGACCTTTTTCCCGCGATTTGCGCACTCACGCGCGGCGGGCTGCCGAGGCTGCCGGGCAGAGCGACGCGGCGCTGCTATATTCGCCGCCCCGCCGGGGCCGAGACGGTCCCTCCATCCTCCCGCAACACCTCCGACGAGGAGTCGGTCGACGACGCCTGTGCACCCAGCGCTCGAGCACACCTGGCCCCAGATCCAAGCCGAGCTCCGGCGCGCGGTCACCGACTCCACCTACCACCTCTGGCTCGAGCCCTTGCGCGCGCAGGGGCTCGACGGCGACACGCTGCTCGTCGGCGCACCGGAGGAGATCCGCACGTGGGTCGCCGACCGCTTCGCTCGCGTGCTGCAGACGTGCGCCGCCAGCGTCCTCGGCGAAGCGGCGACGGTCACGATCGTGCCGCTCGACGCGGCCGTCGGCGGTGTCGTCGGAGCACCCGCGCGCGCCGGTGGCCGCTCCGTGCCGGCGCCAGCGATCCCCTCGGGTCCGCCGGCCGATGTCTTCAACCCGAAGTACACGTTCGACCAGTTCGTGATCGGCGACGACAACCGCCTTGCCCATGCCGCCTCGCTGGCCGTCGCCGAGCTGCCCGGCCAGGCCTACAACCCCCTCTTCCTCTACGGCCCGCCGGGCCTCGGCAAGACGCACCTGCTGCACGCGATCGCCAACTACGTCAACGCCTGCGGCGACGGGATGAGCGTCCGCTACACGACGCTCGAGGCCTTCACCGGCGAGTTCGTGCGGGCGTTGAAGTCGAGCTCGGTCGAGCACTTCAAGCGCCACTACCGCGACACGGACATCCTGCTGATCGACGACGTCCAGTTCCTCGAGCGCAAGGCGAAGATCGAGGAGGAGTTCTTCCACACCTTCAACGCGCTCTACGAGACCGGCAGCCAGCTCGTCGTCACGTGCGACCGCATGCCGCGGGACATGGGCGCGCTCGCCGATCGCCTGCGCGAGCGCTTCGAGTCCGGGCTCGTGGCCGACATCCGCTCACCGGACCTCGCGACGCGCATGACGATCCTGCGCAAGCGGGTGCAGCACGACGAGGTCCAACTCGCCGACCCGGACGCGCTCGTCCCGATCGCCGAGCGCGTCACGACGAACGTGCGCGCGCTCCAGGGCGCGCTGATCCGCGTCGTCGCCTTCCACTCGCTCACGGGACGAGCGATCGACCGCGCGCTCGTCACGCATGTGCTGGACGGCCTCTACCCGGACGGCGGTCCCGGACAGGCGGGACCGGTTCACACGGTCGAGCAGATTCAGGCCGCCACGTGCGAGCGGCTCGGCATCTCCCCCGAGGCGCTCAGCTCCCCCGACCGCACCGCCCGCGTCGCGTGGGCGCGCCAGGTGGCCATGTACCTCTCGCGCGAGCTGACCGACGCGACGCTCCCCGCGATCGGGCGCGCGTTCGGCGGCCGCAACCACACGACCGTCCTGCACGCCTGCCGCCGCGCCACCCAGCGCATCGCGGCCGACGCCGACGCACACGAGCTCGTCCGCAGCCTGACCGCCGCCCTCCAGCGGCCCGACGCCGGTCCCCGTGCCGACCGCCTCACCTGAAAGACTTCCCACGCTCGTGTCCACAGCCCGTGTGCGCAGATCCTCCCCGCACCGCAACGCTTTTCACGAGCTTCTGCACATGTCCGAGCCCCCTACAACAACGAACCCTCTCCACTCGAGGTCTTCATCGTGAAGCTGTCCGCCGCGCGTGACGAGCTGCTCGCTCAGCTCCAGACCGTCAGCCGCGTCGCCTCCACGCGCGGCGCGATCCAAGCGCTCTCCGGCGTCCAGATCCTCGCCGGCGCCGGCGGCGTGGAGCTGCGCGCAACCGACATGGAGGTGGGCCTGCGCGTTCCCCTCCCGGCGCAGCTCGAGCGCGAGGGCTCCGTCGTCCTGCCTGCGCGCCTGCTCGTCGACGTCGTGCGCTTGCTGTCCGGTCCGACCGTGACGCTCGAGCTGCGCGCGGCAGAGCAGGACGTCGAGCTGGTTGCCGGCAACGCGACGTTCCACATCCGAACGCTGCGCATCGAGGACTTCCCGCCTTTCCCCGAGCCGGAGGAGAACGACGCCGTGCGCGTGCCGGCGCAGGCGTTCGTCGCGACGATCCTCAAGGTCGCCAACTCCGCCTCGCGTGACGAGACGCGCCCGGTCCTCACCGGGATCCTCGTCTCGGCGTCCGACCGCGAGCTGCGGATGGTCGCGACCGACTCCTACCGCCTGAGCGTTAAGGAGACGCAGCTCGACCAGCCGCTGCAGCAGTCCTTCGAGGCCAACGTGCCGGCGCGGGCGCTGCAGGAGCTGGCGCGGCTCGTGCAGCAGCTCGAGGGCCAGGAGCTGACCGTCGCGGTGCGCCAGAACCAGATCGTGTTCGCGATCGGCGGGGTCGTGCTGTCGTCGCGCCTGATCGAGGGCCAGTTCCCTAACTACCGCCAGCTGCTGCCGGAGACCTACGAGCACGAGCTGACGCTGTCCGGCGGTGAGGTGACCGACGTCGTGCGCCGCATCAGCCTGCTCGCGCAGAAGAACGCGCCGCTGCGACTGTCCTTCCAGCCTGGCGAGCTGACGGTGTCTTCACAGACGCCGGACATCGGCGAGGCGCGCGAGTCGCTGCCGGTCGCGTTCCAGGGCGAGCCGTTCGAGATCGGCTTCAACCCGGAGTTCCTGCGCGACGGGCTCGAGGGCATCGAGTCGGGCAACATCGTCCTCAAGCTCATCAGCCCGCTGCGGCCGGGTTTGATCCAGGCCGGGGACGACGCCGGCTTTCTCTACCTCATCATGCCGATCCGGCTGAACGTGTAGGCGGCGCCTTGCGGATCGTGCGCCTCGCGATGCGCAACTTCCGCAGCTACGCCGCCGCCGCCGTCGAGCTGGGAGCCGGCGTGACGGTCGTCAGCGGCCGCAACGGGGCCGGCAAGACGAACCTGCTCGACGCGCTCTACTTCGGCTGCACGGGGCGGTCGGCGCGCACGACGAACGAGCGCGAGCTGGTCCGCTTCGGCGAGCAGGTGGTGCGCGTCGAGGTGACGACGGAGGCCCCCGACGGGCTGCACGAGCTGAGCGTCGGCTTCACGCCCGGCGAGCCGAAGCGGATGATGGCCGACGGGGTGCGCGTCGAGCGGCTGCTCGACGTCCCCGGCCGGCCGCTGGTGAGCGTCTTCCTGCCCGAACGGCTCGAGCTGATCAAGGGTACGCCGTCGCTGCGCCGCGCGCACGTCGACCAGCTCGTGACCGCGCTGTGGCCGGCTCGCGTGACGACGCGCCGCGCCTACGCGCAGGCGCTCGCGCAGCGCAACGCGCTGCTCGCCCGCGTGCGGGGGGGGAGTGCCGCCCCGGCCTCCCTGTCGGCCTGGGATCGCGAGCTGGCGCGCCATGGGATCGAGCTGATGGCCGATCGCCGCGCCGCGATCGCCGCCGTCGACGAGCATTTCGCCGACCGCGCCGCGGAGCTGGGCCTGGACGGGGATCCCGCCGTCGCCTACCGGCCACGCTCCAAGGCGGCCGACGCCGACGAGCTGGCGGCCGAGCTGGCCGAGCGCCATGCGCAGGACCTCGAGCGCGGCTTCACCGGCCACGGCCCGCATCGCGACGACCTGCTGCTGAGCCGTGAGGGCCGCGAGCTGCGCGCCTACGGCTCGCAAGGCCAGCAGCGCCTCGGCTTGCTGGCGCTGCTGCTCGCCGAGCGCGAGGCGATCGCGGCCACGCGCGAGGCGACGCCGGTGATGCTGCTGGACGACGTGATGAGCGAGCTCGACCGCGATCGCCGCGAGCGGCTCGTCGGCCTGCTGCGCGGGCGCGGGCAGAGCGTCATCACGGCGACCGATCTCGAGCACGTGCCGGGGGCGAACGAGCCCGACGTGACGCGCCTCTCGGTCGCCGACGGGGTGCTGGCCGGGGCCGGGGCGTCGTGAGCCGCCGCGCGCCGCGTCCGCTCGCGAACGCGCTCGCGCCGCTGCGCGAGGCGCTCGCGCCGGCGACGCTGCTCGCCGAGGTGCAGCGCGCGTGGCCCGACGTCGCGGGGGCCGCGATCGCGCGCGAGGCCGCCCCCGTGTCGGAGCGCGCCGGGGTCGTGACGATCGCCTGCTCGGCCTCCGTGTGGGCGCAGGAGCTCGACCTGATGGCGCCGCTGCTGATGGAGCGGCTCAACGCCGCGGTCGCTGCCGGCGAGGTGCGGCGACTGCGCTGCGTGACCGCCCCGCGGGGGTCGGCGTGACGGCGCGTCGCCGCATGCGCGGCCGCCGCTCGCCGAACGCCGCCCCGAGAAGCCGGATTTTCCTGGATTTTGCAGGACATTTGCTGCCGATTGCCCTACGGCCCGCCACCCCCCTTGTGCTATCCTTGTGCTCATCAGTCTTTGACGCCCCGGCGCGCCCCCCCAGGCGCGGCACCGGGGCGTTGCAACGTCATCGGAGGACCGTTGGCCAGCGACAATCCCTCGGCTGACAAGCCGAACCGTTCGTACGACGCCCAGGACATCACCGTCCTCGAAGGCCTCGAGGCGGTGCGCAAGCGGCCGGGCATGTACGTCGGCTCCACCGGCGTCCGCGGTCTCCACCACCTCGTCTACGAGGTCGTCGACAACTCCGTCGACGAGGCGCTCGCGGGGCACTGCACCGCGGTGTCCGTGACGATTCACCCCGACAACTCGATCACCGAGACGGACGACGGCCGCGGGATCCCCGTCGCGATCATGGAGAAGGAGCAGAAGTCGGCCGTCGAGGTCGTGCTGACCGTCCTGCACGCGGGCGGCAAGTTCGGCGACGGCGGCGGCTACAAGGTCTCCGGCGGCCTCCACGGCGTCGGCGTGTCGGTCGTCAACGCGCTGTCCGAGCGCCTGCGCGTCGAGGTCCGGCGCGACGGCTTCGTGCACGTGCAGGAGTACGAGCGCGGCAAGCCGCAGGGTCCGCTTGAGAAGGGCGCGGCGACGAGAGAGACGGGCACCTCGATCACCTTCCTGCCCGACGACGAGATCATGGAGACGCTCGAGTTCGACTTCACGACGCTCGAGGAGCGCCTGCGCGAGACGGCCTTCCTGACACGCGGCCTGGCGATCTCCCTGACCGACGAGCGCGGCGAGGGCAGACAGGTCTCCTTCCAGTACGAGGGCGGCATCGAGGACTTCGTCCGCTACCTCAACGAGAACAAGGAACCGGCCCACAGAAAGATCGTCTACTTCTCGGGCGAGAGCGACGAGGGCGCCGTCGAGGTCGCGATGCAGTGGAACGGCTCCTATCAGGAGTCGGTCTTCTCGTTCGCGAACAACATCAACACGCACGAGGGCGGCTCCCACCTCTCCGGCTTCCGCTCCGCGCTCACGCGCACGCTCAACAAGTACGCGCGCGAGAAGGGCCTGCTGAAGGAGAAGGACGACAACCTCGCCGGCGAGGACGTGCGCGAGGGCCTCACCGCCGTCATCTCGGCGAAGCTCGCCGATCCGCAGTTCGAGGGCCAGACGAAGACGAAGCTCGGCAACCCCGGCATGCAGGGGTTCGTGGAGTCGGTCGTCAACCGCGGCCTCGACGAGTTCCTCGAGGAGAACCCGCAGGACGCGCGCGCGGTGATCATGAAGGCCGTCTCGGCTGCGCAGGCGCGCAACGCCGCGCGCAAGGCGCGCGACCTCACGCGCCGCAAGTCCGCGCTGGAGAACTCGCGCCTGCCCGGCAAGCTCGCCGACTGCTCGGTGAAGGACCCGGCGCTGTCGGAGATCTTCATCGTCGAGGGCGACTCCGCCGGCGGCTCGGCGAAGCAGGGCCGCGACCGCTCGACGCAGGCGGTGCTGCCGCTGCGCGGCAAGATCCTCAACGTCGAGCGCGCGCGGATCGACAAGGTGCTCGCGAACAACGAGGTGCAGGCGCTGATCACGGCGATCGGCACCGGCGTGCGCGACGAGTTCGACATCGAGAAGGCGCGCTACCACAAGATCGTGCTGATGACGGACGCCGACGTCGACGGCGCCCACATCCGCACGCTCGTGCTGACGCTCATCTTCCGCGAGATGCAGGAGCTGATCGAGGCCGGCTACGTCTACATCGCCAAGCCGCCGCTCTACCGCATGAAGGCCGGCAAGAGCGAGCGCTACATCGAGAGAGAGTCGGAGCTGGAGGAGATCCTGCTCGCCGACAAGCTCGAGCGCTTCGAGCTGCGCGACCGCTCGGGCAACATGCAGCCGAGACTGACCGAGGCGCGCTGGAAGAAGTACACCCGCCTGCTCAAGCAGTACGCCGGCTGGGCCTCCGCGCTGCGCGCGATGTCGCGCCACGACTTCGTCGACTTCCTCGAGGAGGCCGGGATCCTCGAGGAGGCGGTCACCGACGAGGCGAAGCTGATCGAGCTGCTGCGGCGCCCGACCGCCGCCGACGCCCCCTACGCCGCCGAGCTGCTGTCCGAGGACGAGAGCGAGCTGGTCGTGCGCACGGTCGAGGCGAGAACCGGCCACGCGCGCGTGCGCCACGTGCGCCGCGCGCTCCTGCAGGCGAACGAGTACCGCCAATTGATCCGCGTCTACGAACAGCTCGTGCAGACGGTCGGCACGCCGCCCTTCACGGTGAAGCTCGGCGAGCACGGTGGCGACGCCCTCACGTTCGAGCAGCTGCGCACGGTCGTGATGGACCTCGCCGCGCGCGGCACGAGAATCAACCGCTTCAAGGGCCTCGGCGAGATGAACCCCGAGCAATTGCGCGAGACGACGATGGACCCCGCGACTCGCACGCTCGCCCGCGTGACGATGGAGGACGCGACCGCCGCAGACCGCGTCTTCTCGATGCTGATGGGCGACCAGGTGGAGCCGCGCCGCGACTTCATCGAGGAGAACGCCCGCCTCGTGACCAACCTCGACGTCTAAGGGATCGATGAGCGCCACAGATCAGCTCGGCGGCGGCAACATCGAGCCGCGCGCGCTCGAGGAGGAGATGCGCTCGGCGTATCTCGATTATGCGATGTCCGTCATCGTCGGGCGCGCGCTGCCCGACGTCCGCGACGGCCTGAAGCCCGTCCACCGCCGCGTCCTGTTCGCGATGAACGAGGCGGGCTTGCAGCCGACCCGCCCGCGCGCGAAATCCTCGCGCATCGTCGGCGACACGATGGGCAAGTACCACCCGCACGGCGACGCGTCGATCTACGACACGCTCGTGCGCCTGGCGCAGGACTTCTCGATGCGCCACCCGCTCGTCGACGGGCAGGGCAACTTCGGCTCCGTCGACGACGACCCGCCGGCCGCGATGCGCTACACGGAGGCCCGCCTCGCGCGGCTCGCCACCGAGATGCTGCGCG
>DASRXW010000016.1:0-94603 GCA_035654055.1 Conexibacter sp. | reverse complement strand
CGCCCGCGCGCTGGCGGCGCGCGGCGCGCAGCTCGTGCTGACCGGCCGCCGCGCCGAGGTGCTCGAGCCGCTCGCCGCCGAGGTCGGCGGCCGCGCGCTCGTCGTCGACCTCGCCGATCGCGATGCGGTCCCGCGGCTTGCTGAAGAGGCCGGCGACGTAGAGATTCTCGTCGCGAACGCCGCGCTGCCGGCGAGCGGCACGCTCGACGAGTACACGCTCGAGCAGGTCGACCGCGCGCTCGACGTCAACCTGCGCGCCCCGGTCCTGCTGGCGAAGCTGCTGTCCGAGGGGATGGCCGCGCGCGGGCACGGCCATCTCGTGTTCATCTCCTCGCTGTCGGGGAAGGCGTCTGCGCCCAACAGCTCGCTCTACGCGGCGACGAAGTTCGGCCTGCGCGGCTTCGCGCTCGGCCTGCGCGAGGACCTGCGCCCCGCCGGCGTCGGCGTCTCGACGATCTTCCCCGGCTTCATCCGCGACGCGGGCATGTTCGCCAACGCGAGGGTGGAGCTGCCAAGGGGCGTCGGCACGCGCTCGCCGGAGGACGTCGCCGACGCGGTCGTGCGCGCGATCGAGCGCAACCGCGCCGAGGCCGACGTCGCGCCGCTGGGTCTGCGTGCCGGAGCCGCCTTCGCGGGGATCGCGCCCGAGCTCGCGGCGACGATGAGCCGCCGCATGGGCGGCAAGCGCATCGCGGACAACCTCGCGGCCGGCCAGCGCCACAACCGCTGACCGCCCGCCGCAGGCGGCGGAGCCGCTCAGCCGATGACGGCGTGCTCGTCGGTGAACGCGCCGACCGTGTGGAGGATCTGGTCGGCGAGCTGCGCGCCGTCGCGCGCGTGCTCCGGCGTCGCCTGGATGCGCACGACGACCCGCTCGCCGTCGATCTCCTCGAGCGCGATGTGCGGTGCCGAGCGCAGCGGAACGCTGATCGCCTCGCTCAACTGCGCCTGCACGCCACTCGGCTTCATCCCTCGCCGCAGCACGACGCGCACGTCGACCGCCTGCGGCTCGCGCAGCGGCACGACCGCCGCGCCGAGCACGACGCTGTTGGGGACCATGATGCGGTCCTCTCCGCGCGCGAGCGTCGTATAGAGCAGCCCGAGCGAGCTGACGACTCCCTCGGCCTGGCCGGCGAGCCCGCCGGCCTGCAGCCGCACGCGCTCGCCGACGCGGAACGGCCGGGCGCTCAGCAGCACGGTGCCGGCGATCAGGTTCCCGAGCGTCTGCTGCGCGGCGAGGCCGATCACGACGGCGGTGAAGGCACCGCCGACGGCGAGCGTCTGCGGCTTGAGGCCCGCGATCCGCAGCGCAGCGATCGTCACGACGAGAATCGTCCCGAGCCGCAGCAGGAACCCGACGGTGCCGGCGGTGCCAGGGTCCATGCGCCGCATCAGGTCCGGCCCGACGAGCTTGCCGAGGTCGCGCGCCAGGGCCCACCCGAGCGCGATCAGCGCGATCGCGGTGAGGATTCTCACAAGCGTGTCGAGGTCGCGGCCGAACAGCGAGTCGCGGTAGGCGTACGCGACGAGCACGCCGGCGAGCAGCGGCAGCAGCACGAGCGCCTCGCGCCGCGCCTTGCGCGCCGCACGCTGGCCGAGCTGGCGCGAGAGGCCGACCTCCTCCCACGCGTGGGTACGCGTCTGGAGCATCGCCTCCAATGCTCGCTCGCGGCTTCTTCTCAGACGCGTCTTCACCACCTGTTCCTACCGCGGACGGCTGCGGAGTTGCGGTGTCCGCAGCGTGCGATCGATCACACAGCCGCCGTACCCGTTCGCCCGTGTCGACAAGATCGCCTTGCATCCGCCGCACCACATGCGAACATGTGTTCGTGCGCTGGGACAACCTCACCGTCTCCGCCGACGAGCAGGCCCGCCTCCCCGGCTACCGCGAGAGCGCGGTCGTGCGCCGCTTCGACGCGCCCGAGGCGCTCGACACGCGCTTCTACGAGGTGCGCGCCAGATCGGCGTTGAACCGCGTGCCGGCAGCGTCGCGGATGCCATTCAGATGGACCGTAAACCCATATAGGGGTTGCAGCCATGCTTGCGTTTACTGCTTCGCCCGCCCGACGCACACGTATCTCGACTTCGACGCCGGGCGCGACTTCGAGCGGGAGATCGTCGTGAAGGTGAACGTGCCGGAGGTGCTGCGAGCGGAGCTGGCGCGGCCCTCGTGGAAGGGCGAGCACGTCGCGTTGGGGACGAACACCGATCCGTACCAGTGGGTCGAGGGCCGCTACAAGCTGATGCAGGGGATCTGGGAGGCGCTGCGCGACGCGCGCAACCCGTGCTCGATCCTGACGAAGTCCCCTTTGCTGCTGCGCGACCTGACGTTGCTGCGCGAGATCGCCGCGGTGGCCGACGTCAGCGCGTGCCTGTCGGTCCCGACGCTCGACGAGAAGGCCTGGCGCGCGACCGAGCCGCACACGCCCAACCCGCGTGCACGGTTGGAGGCCGTCGGCGAGCTGAACCGCGCGGGGATCCCTTGCGGCATCCTCGTCGCGCCGCTGATGCCCGGCATCAACGACGACCCCGCGCAGGTCGAGCGGATCCTCGAGCTCGCGGCGGCCAACGGCGCGACGGGCGCGGGCGGGATTGCGCTGCATCTGCGCGGCGAGGTGCGCGGGGTCTTCATGGACTGGCTTCGCTCACAACGGCCCGACCTCGTCCCGCGTTACGAGCAGCTCTACGCACGTGGCGCCTACGCGCCGAAGGCCGAGCGCGACCGCATCGGCGGCGTGCTGCGCGCCGCGCGCGCGAAGCACCCGCTGCGCGGATCGCGCAGCGGGCCATTCCGTCGCGACGCCCGCTCGCCCGCGCTCGACCCTCCGCCCCGGCCGCAGCGCGCGCCGGCCGCCGTGCAGCAGGCGCTCTTCTGACCGTCGGTCCGACGCTCGTCCCTGGACGCGAGAACGCGTGACGGCACGCGTGCGGCCGTCAGCGGGCCGCTCTGCGGCAGCGGACGTGAGTCGCCTGTCAGCCGGCCAGCCGCGCCGGCAGCTCGTGCAGGTCGGCGAGCGGCTCGGCGCCGATGGCCGCCAGGCGCTCGGCCGCCGCGGCGTCGCCGCCCGTGTACCCGAGCGTGCGCATCTTCGCCGCGCGCCCGGCGGTGATCCCCGGCACGCTGTCTTCGACCACCACGCATGCGTCCGGCGCGAAGCCGCAGACCTCGGCGGCGTAGAGGAACAGGTCCGGCGCCGGCTTCGGGTGCGCGACCATCGTCGCCGAGAAGATGCGGTCGTCCGGGACTGCTCCTCGCAGTCCGGTGACGCGCAGCGTCAGCTCCATCTTCTGCATCGCGCCGCTCGATGCGATGCACGCGTCCCAGCCGAGCGCCCGCACGCCGGCGACTGCCTCGGCCGCTCCGGGAATCGGCTGCAGCTCGCGTTCGAAGGCTGCAGCGCGATCGGCGAGAAAGCCCTCCATCCAGCCGTCGGGGACCGGTCGGCCCAGGTGTGCGGCGACACCGCGCTCGATCTCGGGCAGCGAGACGCCGTGGAAGGCGTCGTCGACCTCGCGCGCGGTCAGCGTCCCGCCTGCGGCCCCGATCGCCCGCGTCAGCTCGCGCATGTCGATGCCCATGCTGTCGACGAGCACGCCGTCGCAGTCGAAGATCACGAGGCCCGGCGTCATCGCGTCGCGTGCGCGGCCGTTCAGCGCGCCGCGGCGCGTGCGAGCAGCGATTCCTCGCCCGCCAGCGTCTGGCTCGTCGCGCCGGCGATCACGACCTGAACGTACTCGCCAGGCTGTGCGAGGCCGCTGAAGTTGACGGCCTTGTTGTGGCGCGAGCGGCCGCGCAGGCGCGTCGGGTCCGTCCGCGACGGGCCCTCGACGAGCACGTCGAGTGTGCGCCCGACGAAGCGCTGCGCACGCTCGCGCGCGCGCCGCTGAACGACCTCGACGAGCCGCTCCATCCGCTCGACCTTCACCGCGTGCGGGACCTGGTCGGGCAGCGTCGCCGCCTCGGTGCCGCGGCGTGGTGAGAAGACGAACGTGAAGGCGCCGTCGTAGGCGACCTCCTCGCACAGCGAGAGCGTCTGCGCGAAGTCCTCCTCCGACTCACCGGGGAAGCCGACGATGATGTCGGTCGTGATCGCGCAGTCGGGCACGTGCTCGCGCAGCAGCGCGACGCGGTCGAGGTAGCGCTCGCGCGTGTAGGTGCGGCGCATCGCCTTGAGGATCCGCGTCGATCCGGACTGCAGCGGAAGGTGGACGTGCTCGCACAGCGCCGGCAGCTCCGCGTGCGCGCGGATCACGTCCTCCTTCATGTCCTGCGGGTGCGGGCTCGTGTAGCGGATGCGCTCGATCCCCTCGACCGCGTCGACGGCTGCGAGCAGCTCGGCGAACGTGGTCGTCGGCTCGCCGCGGCGCCCGAGGTCGCGGCCGTACGAGTTGACGTTCTGCCCGAGCAGCGTCACCTCGCTCACGCCCTCGGCGGCCATCCGCTCGACCTCGCCCACGAGCGCCGAGAGCGGCCGCGAGACCTCGCGGCCGCGCGTCGAAGGGACGATGCAGTACGAGCAGACCATGTTGCAGCCGACCGAGATCTGCAGCCAGCCCTGGAACTCGCGCGCCCGCTTCTCCGGCAGGTCGCCCGCGAAGCCCTCGAACTCGAAGTAGCCCTGCGCGCTCAGCGAGTCGCTCGTGAGGAACTCGGCGAGCTTGTGCACTTGCCCCGGGCCGAACGCGACGTCGACGAACGGGAAGCGCTCGAACACCTCGTCCTTGACCGACTGCGCCCAGCAGCCGCCGACGCCGACGATCCGGTCCGGTCGCTCGCTCTTGAGCCGCTTGGCGGCGCCGAGGTGCGCGACGAAGCGGTTGTCGGCCGCCTCGCGGATCGAGCAGGTGTTGAAGAGAATGAGATCCGCGTCCTCGCGCTCCGCGGCCTCGACGTAGCCGATCGACTCGAGCATGCCCTTCATGCGCTCCGAGTCGTGCTCGTTCATCTGGCAGCCGAACGTCGTGACGTGGTAGGTCTTCATCCCGGGGCAAGGGTAACTCGCTGCCGAGCGCGGCGCGGTCGCGATCGCGGCGGCGCCGGTGCTCGCGGCCCTATCTCGCGTACTCGACCGAGCGCGACTCGCGGATCACCGTCACCTTGATCTGCCCGGGGTAGTCGAGCTCCTTCTCGATCTCGCGCGCGATCTCGTGCGAGAGCAGCGCAGCGCGGTCGTCGTCGACGCTCGTCGGCGCGACCATCACGCGGATCTCGCGCCCGGCCTGCATCGCGTAGACCTTGTCGACGCCTTCGTGGCGCGTCGCGATCTGCTCGAGGTCGCGCAGGCGTCTGACGTACTGCTCGAGCGACTCGCCCCGTGCGCCGGGGCGCGCGCCGGAGAGCGCATCGGCGGCCTGCACGATCACCGCCTCGACCGTCTGCGGCTCGACCTCGTTGTGGTGTGCCTCCATCGCGTGGACGACCGCTTCCGACTCGCCGTGGCGTCGCGCGAGGTCACCGCCGACGAGCGCATGCGGACCTTCGATCTCGTGCGAGACGGCCTTGCCGATGTCGTGCAGCAGCGCCGCGCGCCGCGCCGCTCTCGGCGAGGCGCCCAGCTCGTGCGCCATCAGCGCCGCGAGCCGCGAGCACTCGACCGAGTGCGCAAGCACGTTCTGCCCGTAGCTCGTGCGGAACTTGAGGCGGCCGAGCAGGCGGATCAGCTCGGGGTCGAGGCCCTGGACGTTCGCTTCGAAGACCGCCTCCTCCCCCAGCTCGACGACGTGGTCTTCGAGCTCGGACTTCGCCTGGTAGTACATCTCCTCGATCCGCGCCGGGTGGATGCGCCCGTCGGCGAGCAGCTTCTCGAGCGTCATCCGCGCGATCTCGCGCCGCACGCCGTCGAAGCCCGACAGCACGACGGCGTTCGGCGTGTCGTCGATGATGAAGTCGACGCCGGTGAGGTTCTCGAGCGCGCGGATGTTGCGGCCTTCGCGGCCGATGATGCGGCCCTTCATGTCGTCGGACGAGAGCTGCACGACGGCGACCGTCGTCTCGGTCGCGTGCCCGGCGGCGATCCGCTGCATGCAGACGGAGAGGATGTTGCGCACGCGGCGGTCGGCGTCGCGCTTCGTCTCCTCCTCGATCTGCCGGATCAGCTTCGCCGAGTCGTGGCGGACCTGATCCTCGAGCTCTCTCAGCAGCAGCTGCTTCGCCTGTGCGGCGGTGACGCCGGCGACGCGCTCGAGCCGGCGCTCCAGCTCGCGGCGACCGTCCTCCAGCTCGCCCGCCTCGCGCTCGAGCGCCTTGGCGCGCTCGTCGACCCCGTGCTCGCGGCGCGCGACCTCGGAGCGCTGTGCGTCGAGCGCCTCCTCCTTGCCGAGCACGCGCTCCTCGATGCGCACGAGCTCGGCGCGGCGTGCGCTCAGCTCGGCCTCGGCTCCGGCGTCCGCGACAGCGCGCTCCGCACGCGCGCCGACCGGGCGCTCCCGCCCGTACAGCACGGCGGCGAGCACGAGCCCCCCTGCCAGCAGCGCCGCCGCGATCACGATCTCCATTGGTGTTCCTCTTCCTCAGCCCGGCGGGGAACCGGGCTGCTCACGATCCGTTTGGGTAGCGTCGGACGGGCCGTGCGAGGCGCACGAGACGAAGCCGGGTGCGGCGTGCCGAGACGCCGCCATACATGCGCCGGCTAGGCCGGCGTTCGCGTCAGTGGCGCTCGCCGGCGCAATCGCGCGGCGGACGAGCTGAGACGTCGTTTCTCGGCGGACAAGGTCTGGTTCCAGGGATTCAGGCTATTTGCTGCTGTTTCATGCCCTCGCGGGCCGGTCGTTCGCTGCCCTGGATCGTAGTACCGGCGCCGAGAGGGCGCAATCGCCGGCCGTCGCAGCTCGAGGCGCCCGACCGCTCAGTCGTCGGCCGCGTCGCCGGCGTGCGTGCGGATCGCTTCCCACGCGAGCTCGTGCTCGTAGCCCTTGCGGACGAGCACCCCGAGCGCCCGTTGTCGCTCGCGCGGGTCGTCGGCGAGCGTCCGAAAGCGGCGCTGCAGCAGTGCCAGCGCGGCCTCTAGCTCGCCGCCGCGATCACGCGCCGCGACCGCATCGCGCACCAGCGCAGCCGGCACCCCGAGCGCCAGCAGCCGCCGCTCGATGCGGTCGGCCCCCCACTCCTCCAGCAGCCGCTTGTCCTCGGCGAACTGGCGTGCGAAGCGCGCATCGTCGAGATAGCCCTCGCGCTCGAGGTGCGCGAGCGCCTGGTCGATCGCGCATGGCTCGACGCGCTTGCCTTCGAGGTAGCGGCGCATCTCCAGCATCGTCCGCTCGCGTCGCGTGAGGTAGCGGAACGAGAGGTCGAGCGCGTGCTGGAGACGCAGCTCCGGATCGAGCGCGCGCGAGAGCGTGACGGCGGGAGCCTCCACGGCGGTCGCCTAGACACCAGGGTCGGCCATCAGGCCGCCGCCGGTTCCAGCGCGGCCTCGGTGCCCTCGACACCCTCGGTTCCCTCTGCTCCCTCGATCGGCGCGACGAGGTCGCGGCTGAGCCCGAGCGCTGCGTAGATCTTCTCCTCGATCTCGCGCGCCGTCTCGGGGTGCTCGACGAGGAACGCCTTCGCGTTGTTGCGCCCTTGGCCGAGGCGCTCGCCCTCGTAGGAGAAGAAGGAGCCCGACTTCGTGACGATGTTGTGCTCGATCCCGTAGTCGATCAGGCAGCCGGTCGTCGAGATGCCTCTGCCGAACTCGATCTCGAACTCGGCCTGCTTGAACGGTGCGGCGACCTTGTTCTTGACGACCTTCACGCGCACGCGGTTGCCGACCGCCTCGGTGCCGTCCTTGATCGTCTCGATGCGGCGGATGTCGAGCCGCTGCGAGGCGTAGAACTTCAGCGCACGACCGCCCGGCTGCGTCTCCGGCGAGCCGAACATCACGCCGACCTTCTCGCGAATCTGGTTCGTGAACATGCAGAGCGTCTGCGTGCGGTTGAGGTTCGCCGTCAGCTTGCGCATCGCCTGCGACATCATGCGCGCCTGGACGCCGACCGTCTGGTCGCCCATCTGGCCCTCGAGCTCCGCACGCGGCGTCAGCGCCGCGACCGAGTCGACCGAGACGACGTCGACGGCGCCGGAGCGCACGAGCATGTCGGCGACCTCGAGCGCCTGCTCGCCGTAGTCCGGCTGCGAGACGAGCAGCGAGTCGATGTCGACGCCGATCTCCTTCGCGTAGAGCGGGTCCATCGCATGCTCCGCGTCGATGAACGCGCACGTGCCCCCGAGCTTCTGCGCCTCCGCGAGGATGTGGTAGACGAGCGTCGTCTTGCCCGAGGACTCGGGGCCGAAGATCTCGATGATGCGCCCGCGCGGCACGCCGCCGATGCCGAGCGCGACGTCGAGCGAGAGTGCTCCCGTGGGGATCGCGTTCACGCGCACCTGCGCGCCGGGATCGCCCATCCGCATGACCGTGCCCTTGCCGAACTGGCGCTCGATCTGCGTCAGCGCGCCTTGCAGGGCGGCGTCGCGCGCCTTCGCGGACTTGTCTTGCTCGCTCATCGCTGGAAGCTCCTTCTGCTCACGTGAGAGGATGACGGTACGCCTCGCGCCGGACGGAACCAAGGCGAACATCCGTTCGCGCGGCTTCCCCGATGGTAGGTGCCCGTTCGTCACGGCACAACGCGCCGAGCGCGACGATTCTCAGGCGAGTCTGCTGACGGACAGCGGCTTGTAGCGCGCCCCTGCCGGATGCAGCCGGGAGCGGTAGAGCGTCAGCGCCGCTCCGTCGAACACGAGCGGAGCCGGCGTCGGCAGAGGCGTCCCGCTCGGGGTCCCCTCCCCGCCGCGCACGCGCGCGACGGTCACGTGCGGCAGGTAAGGACGCGTCTCGGGATCGTGCCAGCCGCCTGCCGACAGGCGCTCCACCACACGCTCCTGCAAGGCGCCGAGCTGCCCGTGCCGGTCGTCGATCGCGACGGCGAGCACGCGCGGGCGCCGGCGCGGCAGCCACAGCGGCTCGCCGAGCGCGAGTCCGGCCACGCCTCCGGTCCCGGCGGCGCACGCCTCCACGAGCGTCGTGAGCGACGCGATCGCGTCGTCCGGGCGCGCGCCGAGGAAGCACAGCGTCACGTGCAGCGCCTCCGGCGCCACGGCGCGCAGGGTGGGCGGGGCCGGCATCTCGCGCAGCAGTCGCGTGCGCCACGCGACGAGCGCCTCGACGACGGCGTCGGGCAGGTCGAGCGCGACGAACAGCCGTGCCGTCACACGGTCATCCGGACCCGTCGAGCCCCAACAGCAACCGGCGCAGCAGGTGCAGCGCGACGGTCGTGGTGCGGTCGCGCACGTCGGCGCGCGAGCCGGGCAGGTCGAGCTTGCGCGCGAGCCGGCTGCGGCCGCCGGCCGCGGTGCCGCCGTCGCGGACGACGACCGAGACGTGCACGCGCCCGACCGGCTTCTCGGGGGTCCCGCCGTCGGGGCCCGCGATCCCCGTGACGCCGATCCCGACGTCCGCGCCGAAGCGCGCGAGCGCGCCGTCGGCGAGCGCGTCGGCGACCTCGGCCGACACCGCCCCGGCGCGCTCGATCAGCGCAGGGTCGACGCCCGCGAGCGTGGCCTTCGCCTCGTTCGAGTACGCGACGATCCCCCCGAGCATCGATGCGGACGACCCCGGCCGATCGGTCAGCCGCGCGGCCAGCAGCCCGCCGGTGCACGACTCGGCGACCGCGATCGTGCGCACGGGTGGTCCGTTCAGCAGCGCGGCCACCTGCTCGTCGATCGTGCTCCCGTCCTCGGAGAAGATCTGCGTCGCGTGGCGCGCGCGGACGAAGTCGGCGAACGCGGCGTACGCGGCCGCTCCGCCCGGCTCGTAGAGCGTCGCGATCTCGATCTCGCCGCGCCGCAGGCACGTCGTGATCTCGAGTGGTGCGAGGTCGAGGCCGGACTGCTCCGCGACGACCAGCGTCTCGGCGATCTCCGACTCCGGGATCCCGATCAGCCGCAGGATCGCCTGCTCGTAGACGGTCGCCCCGCGCGTCGCGGCTCGGAACGCGTCGGTCGCGCGCGCGGCCGCCCACATCGGCCGCAGCTCCCGCGGCGGTCCGGGCAGCACGACGATGGTCGGCTGGGCGCCCTCGGCATCGTCACGCGGCGGGACGACGACGCCCGGCGCCGTCCCGACCGGCTCGAGCACCGTCGCGCCCTCCGGCACGTGCGCCTGCTTGCGCGTGCCGCGCGCCATCGCCGCGCGGTCGACGTTCGGCCAGCGCTGCGCGAGCGGGGCGACGATCGCGGCGATGCGCTGCTCGAGCGCCTCGTCGAGCACGAGCGGGCGGCCGGCGAACTCCGCCACGACGTCGGTCGTGAGGTCGTCGGCGGTCGGTCCGAGGCCCCCGCTCGTGACGATCAGGTCGACGCGCTCGGAGGCGAGGAAGCGCAGCGCCGCCGTCATGTCCTCGCGCCGGTCTGCGACGATCGCGATGTGCGCGAGCTCGACGCCCAGCTCCCGCAGGCGCTCCGACAGCCACGGGCCGTTGCGGTCGGAGATGATCCCGCTGAGGACCTCGGTCCCCGTGATGACGATGCCGGCGCGCGCGCTCACGTGCAGGTCGGGGCCTGGCCGGCCGGCAGCATGTGCGCTCCCGTCGGCGTGATCTCGTAGCCGATCGCCGTCGAGGAGGCGGGCACCGCGAGCGGGCGGCCGTTGACCCGCACCTGGACCGCGTTGTTGCCGAGCGTCATGCGCAGCTTGCGCGCGCGGTAGAGGGGCACGTGCTGGCCGGCGGCGTACTGCATGCCGGGGATCAGCACTCTGCCGCTCCCATCGACCAGGCACACGTACACGGTGCCGGTCGGCACCAGCCTGACGCTCGCGCGCGCGGGCGCGGCGGTCGTGCTCGTGTGGCCCGATGTCGTCCCGGTCCTCGCGGAGTGGTTGCCCCCGTCCGCGGTCGTCCCACCGGGAGATCTCGAGCCGCCGCCACCGCCGAGCGAGCCGACGAGGCCGAGCACGACGACCACCAGCACGAGCACGGTGCCGACGATCACCCAACGCGGTGCGACGCGCGGCCCGCTCGGGCCCGCCCCCCGGCGGTCGCGGCCGAGGTTCGGGCTGATCGGCGCGAGCTCGTGCTCGCTCGGCCGCTCGTAGCGCAGCTTGTACTCCTCCACCAGCGTTCGTGCGTCGAGTCCGAGATAGTCGGCGTACTCGCGCAGGAAGCTCTTGATGAAGGTCGAGCCCGGGAGCAGGTTCCATTCCTCGTTCTCGAGCGCGCGCAGGTACTTCGCGCGAATCTTCGTCGCCTGCTCGACCTCGGTGATGTCGATCCTGGCGCGCATGCGCGCCTCTCGGAGGGTGGGCCCGATCTCCGGCATGGGCCGCGAAGGCTATCGGTCCGGCGTCTGCGACTGTGAGCGATTTGGTGCAGTACCGGGGAATTCGCGCCGCTCGCGCCTTCCCATGCCGGCCGTCAGCTAGGCCGGCGGGCCGTCGCCGGCAGTGCCCGGGTCCGCCCCGACCGGGTCCGCAGGCGGCGCGGGCTCCGGCGGGGAGGGCGTCGTGGCCGAAGACGAGGCTCCCGGCTTCTCCGAGAGCGCCACGATGATGCGCGGGACGTCGGCCTCGGTGATCAGCACCTGGCGGGGCTTCGAGCCCTCGTAGCCGGAGATGATGCCGCGCCGCTCGAGCATGTCGATCAGGCGCCCGGCACGTGTGTAGCCGAGCCGCAGGCGACGCTGGAGCATCGACGTCGAGGCGGTGCCCATCTGCGCCACCAGGCCGATCGCCTCCTCCAGCAGCGGGTCCTCGTCGGGGTCGAAGCCGTCGTCGGCGTCTCCCCCGCCGCTCGCGTCCTCCACTTCCTCGAGCAGCTCCTCGTGGAACTCCGGCTCGCCCTGCTTGCGCCACGCCTCGGTGAGCTCGGCGATCTGCGCCTCGTCGATGTATGCGCCCTGGATGCGCTGGAGCTTCGAGGAGCCGACCGGCGAGAACAGCATGTCGCCCTGACCGAGCAGCGACTCGGCGCCGTTCTGGTCGAGGATCACGCGCGAGTCGGTCTGCGACGACACCGCGAACGCGATCCGCGACGGCACGTTGGCCTTGATCATCCCGGTGATGACGTCGACCCGCGGGCTCTGCGTCGCGAGCACGAGATGGATTCCGACCGCGCGCGCCTTCTGCGCCAGGCGGATGATCGAGTCCTCGACGTCGGCCGGGGCGACCATCATGAGGTCGGCGAGCTCGTCGATCACACACAGGATGTACGGCAGCGCGGACTCGCCGCGCGCGACGCGGGCCTTGTTCAGCTCTGGCAGCGAGCGCGTGCGCGCGAGCGACATGATCCCGTAGCGCTCCTCCATCTCCTTGACGAGGTTCTGGAGCGCGTTGGCGGCCTTGCGCGGGCTCGTGATGACGGGCGTCAGCAGGTGCGGGATCGACTCGTAGTGGTTCAGCTCGACCTGCTTGGGGTCGACGAGCACGAGCCGCAGCTCGTGCGGGTCGGCGTGCAGCAGCAGGCTGGAGAGCATCGCGTTGATGCAGCCGGACTTGCCGGCGCCGGTCGTGCCGGCGACGAGCAGGTGCGGCATCTTCGCGAGGTCGACGCCGATCGCGCGACCGGCCACGTCCTTGCCCAGCCACACGGTGAGCGGCGACCAGTCCGCGGGCGGATCCTGGAAGACGTCGCCGAGGTGGACGATCCGCCGCCTCGCGTTCGGGACCTCGACGCCGACCGCCTGCTTCCCGGGGATCGGCGCGAGGATGCGCACGTCGGTCGCCGCGAGCGCGTACGCGAGGTCGTCCTTGAGCTGCGCGACCTTGCCGACCTTGATGCCCGGCGCGAGGCGGATCTCGTAGCGCGTGATGTGCGGGCCGGAGACCATCCCGACGACCTTCGCGCCGACGCCGAAGTGGCCGAGCGCCTCGACCAGCTGCGTCGCGGTTCTCTCCTGTCCGGCGGTGTCGGGCTTCGACTGGTCGGCGGTCGAGCGCTTGAGGAAGCGCCCGGTCGGGACGTTCCACACGAACGACGGGTCGTCGGTGACGGAGGCGCGATAGCGGCCCTGCGGCGTGAGGTCGGCCGGATCGACGTCGGGTGCGGTCGTGACGCCTGGCTCCTCGGGCAGCTCCAGCTCGAGCTGCTCGATCTCGTCTGCGACCGCCTCGTGCTCGGTGGTCGGCTGATCGGAAGCGTCGTCGATGTCGCTGCCGAACGCCTCTTCGACCGCCGGCGTCGCGTCGCCGTAGAGGTCCGGGTAGCGCTCGCGGCCGTCGAGCGACGGCGCCTCGACGTGCGTGGCGCGGACGACGAGGCGCTCGTCGTCGGGCTCGGGCGGCACGATCGGCTCTGGTGTGACGTCGCCCGAAGGCGATCCGCTCGCGGTCGCCGGCAGGGCGAAACCGTTCTCCTGCCGGCGCGGAGCGACGGTCGCCGCGGCGCGGCCCGTCTGCACGACCCCGCGGCGGGCGGCGCCGAGCAGACCGGCGATCGTGACGCCGCTGATCAGCAGGAGGCCGGCGAGGAACAGGAAGATCGCGAGGATGTGCGAGCCGACGTCGGAGAAGAGGTGCGACGTCGTCCAGTAGAGGGCGGCGCCGACCGCACCGCCATGTGCGTCGAGCGTCGCGCGCGCCCACGTGCCGGCAGCGCCCGTGTCGGCGCCGAGTCCCAGCGTGCCGGCGGCGAGCGCGAGCGTGACGGCCGCGAACAGGCACAGCGTGCCCGCTCGCACGGGGCGCAGCGAGGGCACGAGCGTGCGCGCTACGACGAGCAGCCCGCCGGCCACCAGCGCGGCCGGGACGGCGTAGGCGACCTTGCCGAGCAGCAGCCGCAGGGCGTCGCCGGCCGCTCCGCCGACGGAGCCGCCGGCCGCGCCGAGGTACAGCACGAATGCGAGGAAGACGCCGAGCGCGGCGAGGCCGAGACCGAGCAGGTCGAGCTGGTGCGGCGACAGCTCGGGCGTGCCTGGGCGCCATGCGGACGCCGCCGACGCGCGTCGCGCACGCGGCCGTGCGGGCGGGCGCGAGCGCGACCGTCTCGCGGCGGCTCTCGGGCGGCGGCTGGTCTTCGTGGTCATCTGGAGCGCTTGCTTCGACACGCACCGCTTCGCCCCTGCCGACCGGTCAGCAGTCAGCGGCTGCTCACCGGTCAGGCGTGCTGCCAGCTCCGGGCGCTAAGAAGTGGCTAAAAAGCAGCCATATCGCCTGCTCGGCCGTTTAGGATCGCGGCATGAGCGACATCTCGCGCCCGCCCCGCGTGCTCGTCGTCGAGGACGACGACGAGATAGCCCAGACGCTCCAGCGCTCGCTGCGGATGGAGGGCTACGAGGTGCGGATCGCCAGCGACGGCGTGAGTGCGCTCGACGACGCCCATGCCTTCCTGCCGGACCTGGTGGTGCTCGACCTCGGCCTCCCCCGCCTCGACGGCATCGACGTCGCGAAGACGCTGCGCGAGAACGACGACGTCCCGATCCTCATGCTGACCGCGCGCGACGCGCTCGAAGCGCGCGTCGAGGGACTCGACGCCGGCGCCGACGACTACCTGGTCAAGCCGTTCGAGCGTCAGGAGCTGCTCGCGCGGCTGCGCGCGCTGCTGCGCCGGCGCCCGCCCCGCGGCGCCGCCCCGCTCGTCTGTGGCGACCTGCAGCTCAACCCGGACACGCACGAGGTCGAGCGCGCCGAGCGCTCGATCGAGCTGACGCAGCGCGAGTTCGAGCTGCTCGAGTACCTGATGCGCAACGAGCGGATCGTCATCTCGCGCCAGCGGCTGCTGGACGAGGTGTGGGGCTACGACCCGTTCTCCACGACGAACACGATCGAGGTGTTCGTCTCGAACCTGCGACGAAAGCTGGAGGCCGGTGGAGAGCCGCGGCTCCTCCACACGATCCGCGGCGCGGGCTACGTCCTCCGCGCTTAGCGGCGCCGGCGCGGCGTACCGGCGGCTGCCGACGCGCTGGCGCCTCGCCGGGGGCTCGGCGGCGCTCACGTTCGTGATCCTCTGCGGCTTCGCCGCGATCGTCGGGCTGCTGACGACGCGCCAGATCCGCATCCAGTTCAACGACTCGGTGCGCGAGACGGCGAGCTACCTCCAGAGCCGCGCGAGCGTCAGCTTCGACCTGCGCACGAACGAGCCGAGCTGTGGGCGGCTCGGCGACCTCGCGAGCGGGGAAGGCGCGAAGGTGCGCGTCTACCTGCTCGCGCAGCCGGCGCAGCTCATGTGCGCCTACGGCGGCACGCATCCGCTCTCGCCGCGCTTCTCGATCGATGGGACGTTCCCGAACGACCAGCTCGGCTATCGCGTCGAGATCCGCCGCGTCAACGTGGACCCGGTCGGCACCGCGGTCCTCTTCTACGCGCGCCCCCTGTCGGCGATCGACCGCACCACCGCGAAGGTGCGCTTCTTCCTGCTGCTCGGCGTGCTCGGCGGCAGCGGACTGGCGCTGCTCGCCGGGTTGATGGTCGCGCGCCGCGCGATGGCGCCGATCGCCGAGCTGACCGCGAGCGCGCGTGAGATCGAGCGCACGCGCGATCCCGGCCGGCACATCCCCCAGCCGCAGGCCGACGACGAGGTCGCCGAGCTGGCGCGCACGCTCGAGGACATGTTGCAGGCGCTCGACGCGGCGCGCGCCGAGTCGGAGGCGACGCTGCTGCGCCAGCGCGAGTTCGTGGCCGACGCCTCGCACGAGCTGCGCACGCCGCTCACGAGCGTGCTGGCGAACCTCGAGCTGCTCGCCGAGCAGGTCGAGGGCGAGGACGCGCGCGACGCGGTCGCCTCCGCGCTGCGCTCCTCCCACCGCATGCGCCGCCTGGTCGCGGACCTGCTGCTGCTCGCGCGCGCCGACGCCGGGCGAACCGTCCCCCACCGGTCGGTCGACCTCGCGCAGGTGCTCGTCGAGGTGGCCGCCGAGGTCGGGCCGCTCGCGGATCGGGGTGGGCACCACCTGACGGTCGCCGCGCACGAGCCGCTCGTCGTCGACGGCGCGCGCGACGAGCTGCACCGCCTCGCGCTCAACCTGATCGAGAACGCGCTGCGTCACACGCCGTCCGGCACGCATGTGCACGCCGCGCTGGCGCGCGCCGGCGACGACGTCGTCCTGACCGTCGAGGACGACGGACCGGGCATTCCGAAGGAGCTGCGCGCACGGCTGTTCGAGCGCTTCGTCCGCGGCCGCGGTGACAGCGGCGGCGGCTCAGGGCTCGGGCTCTCGATCGTGCTCGCGGTCGCCGTCTCACACGGCGGCTCGGTCGATGTCGAGCGGCCCGCGTCGGGCGGTGCGCGCTTCGTCGTGCGACTGCCGCGCGTGGGCGCCCCGGCACCCGAGCCTGCTCCGGCTCCGGGCGTGTGAGGGGGGCCTCAGACCTCGACGACGACCGGCAGCACCATCGGACGGCGCTTGAGCTTGTCGTAGACGAACGCGGCGAGGTCGTCGTGCAGCTCCTGCTGGACGAGGTCCGTCTCGCGGATCCCGTCGGCGGCGGCACGTGCGAGCGAGTCCTCGACGGCGGTGCGGATCTCCTCGACGAGCTCGCCGGCCTGCTCCACGAATGGCACGCCGCGGAAGATCACCTCGGGCGGCGCGACCGACTGGCCGTCCTGCTCGGAGATCGTCGCGACGACGATGAAGATGCCGTCGGCCGACAGCATGCGGCGGTCGCGCAGGGCCACGTCGGCCGGGTCGCCGATGTCGACGCCGTCGACGAAGATCATGCCCGACTGCTCTCTGGCGCCGAAGCGCGCGCCTCTGCGGTCGATCTCGAGCGGCAGGCCGTTCTCGCCCTGGAAGATGTCGTCCGCGTCGATGCCGACCGCCTCCGCCAGCTGCGCGTGCAGGTGGATGCGCTTGAAGTCGCCGTGCATCGGCAGCACGTAGCGGGGCTTCGTGAGGTTGAGCATCAGCTTCAGCTCCTCGCGGTACCCGTGGCCAGAGGCGTGGATCGGCGCGTCGGCGGTCGTGATCACGTCGCAGCCGATGTGGTAGAGCCGGTCGATCGTGTCGTTGACCGCGCGCTCGTTGCCGGGGATCGGCGTCGCCGAGAAGACGACCGTGTCGCCGTCGTGGAGCTTGATGTGACGGTGGTCGTTGTGCGCCATCCGCCGCAGCGCCGAGAGCGGCTCGCCCTGCGAGCCGGTCGAGATGATGACGAGCTTGTGGTCGGGGAAGTCGTCGATCTCGCGCGGCTGGACGAGCATCCCGTCCGGCACGTCGATGTGGCCGAGCGAGCGTCCGATGTTGACGTTCTTGCGCATCGAGCGCCCCACGAGGGCCACCTTGCGCCCGAGCGCCGCCGCTGCGTCGACGACCTGCTGGACGCGGTGGATGTTCGACGCGAAGCTCGTCACGACGATGCGGCCGTCGCAGCGCGCGAACGCCTCCTCGAGGTGCGGCCCGACGCCGGCCTCGGAGGGCGAGTAGCCCGCGCGGTCGGCGTTCGTCGAGTCGCCGCACAGCAGCAGCAGCCCGTCGCGTCCCAGCTCCGCGAGACGCGACATGTCGGCCGGCCGCCCGTCGACGGGCGTCTGGTCGAACTTGTAGTCGCCGGTGAGCAGCACCGTCCCGAGCTCGGTCGTCAGCGCGACCGCGTTCGAGTCGGGGATCGAGTGCGTCATGTGGATCAGCTCGATGTCGAACGGACCGGCCTCGATCGTCTCGCCGTCGGCGACGTCCTCGAGGTCGACGTCCTTCATGCGGTGCTCGTCGAGCTTCGAGCGCGCCATCGCCATCGGCAGCGGGCCGCCGTAGATCGGCGGCGGGTCGGACTTCAGGCCCAGCTCGCGCAACACCCACGGCAGCGCGCCGAGGTGGTCCTCGTGACCGTGCGTGATGACGATCGCCTCGATGTCCTCCGCGCGCTCGCGCAGGTAGGTGAAGTCGGGCAGCACGAGGTCGATGCCGAGCATGTCGGCGGTCGGGAAACGCAGGCCGGTGTCGACGACGACGATGCGGTCGTCGTATTCGACGACCGTCATGTTCTTGCCGATCTCGCCCAGGCCGCCGAGCGGCAGGACGCGCAGGGTTCCGCCAGCCATCTAGACCGTCGTCAGCAATCTGTGCCGCTCGAGCGCCGCGCGGATGACCGCCAGCTCGCGCTCGTCGGCCTCGACCATCGGCAGACGCAGCCCGCCGACGTCGTGGCCGAGCAGGTTCAGTGCAGCTTTGATCCCGATCGGGTTGGGCGCGACCGCGAGTGCCTCGAACAGATCGCGCAGTCCGGCGTCGATCGCGCGGCGGCTCTCTGGCTCGTCGACCATCCGCCGCAGCTCGTCGCCGACGACGTGGCTCGCGACGAGCACGCCACCGGCGCCCCCCATCTCCAGCACGTCGCAGAAGGACTCGTTGTCGCCGGCGTACAGGTCGAGCCCGTCGATCGGCGCGATGCTGTCCTGGTTCGACTGCTTGACCGCGACGACCTTGTCGATCTCCTGCGCCAGCTCCGCCAGCAGCTCGTTCGACATGTCGCGGCCGGTCCGCAGCGGGATGTTGTAGAGCATGATCGGCTTGTCGGTCGCCTTCGCGCATTCGGCGAAGTGGCGCTTGATGCCGCGCTCGTTCGGGCGGTTGTAGTACGGCGTGACGTGGAGCAGCGCGTCGGCCCCGAGCGCGGTCGCGCGCTCCGTCAGCTCGACGGCATGGCGCGTGTCGTTCGAGCCGACGCCCGCGACGATCGTCGCCCGCCCGCCCATCTCCTGGACCGCCAGCTCGATGACGCGCAGGTGCTCGTCGTCGGTCAGCGTGGCCGCCTCGCCGGTCGTTCCGCAGATCACGAGCCCGTCGGATCCGTGCGCCACGAGGTGCTCCATCATCCGCACGGCGGCGTCCTCGTCGACGCGCAGCTGGGCGTCGAACGGGGTCACCATCGCGGTGAGGATCGTTCCGAGCTTGGCCATTCGATCCATTATCGCAGGGCGTCGGTGAAACGCCGCGGGACGCGCGGCGTGCCGACGCGCCCCTCCTCCCACAGCGAGATCACGACGACCTCGGGTGGGTGGGTCCGGTTCGCTCGCGCCGGCAGACGAACACGAGATCGCGGTCGACGAGGTCGCGCACGTAGAGGGACCCGCGCGCGGCGTTCGCGCCGGGCGGCGGCTGCTCGCTCCAGCGCCCCGCCGCCCAGGCGCGGCTGACGCGCCCGGCGATCTCCGGTCTCGGGTCGAGCGCGCCGACGCGCGAGCCGACGCGCTGGCGGAAGCGCTCGACGGCGTGATCGGTGACGGCGACGAGGACGCCCATCGGCGCGGCGCTACAGCAGGTGCTCGAGCCCGATGAGCGGCGACTCGGTCAACGAGCCGACGCTGCGCACCGCGAGCAGCACGCCCGGCATGAAGGAGACGCGGTCGATCGAGTCGTGGCGGATCGTCAGCGTCTGCCCGACGTCGCCGAGGATGACCTCCTGGTTGGCGACCATCCCGGGCAGGCGAACCGAGTGGATCGGCGGCGGCGGGTTCCCGCTCGCCTCCGCCATCAGCTGCGCGGTGCGTGCGGCCGTGCCGCTCGGCTTGTCGAGCTTTCTGTCGTGGTGCAGCTCGATGATCTCCGCCTTCGCCATGTGCTTGGCGGCCTCGGCTGCGAACTTCATCATCAGCACGGCGCCGATCGCGAAGTTCGGCGCGAAGAAGACGTTGGCTCCACGCGCGCTGCGCAACGGCTCGATGTCGAAGCCGGTCGTGCCGATGACGACGTGCACGCCGGCCGCGACGCACGCGAGCGCGTTCGCGAGCGCCGTGTCCGGCCGCGTGAAGTCGACGACGACGTCGGCGTTCGGCAGGACGTCGGCGAGCGCCGTGCCGAGGGCGGGGTCGGCGCGGCCGGTCAGCTCCATGTCGTCTGCGCCCAGCACCGCGTCGCAGACGGTCGCGCCCATCTTGCCGGCGGCGCCGGCAACTGCCACCCGGATCACGCCGGCGTTCCCGCCGCCAGCGGCGCCATCGCGGCGGCGAACGCATCCTCGTCCGGCCCGATGCCGGCGGCCGACAGCCGCTCGGGCGCGAACAGCTCGCCCGCCAGCTCGGCGAGGTCGTCGTGCGTTACGGCGTCGATCTGCGCGATCACCTCGTCGACGGACAGCAGCGGCACGCCGCCAAGGATATGCGAGCCGAGGCGGTTCATGCGCGCGCCGGTCGACTCGAGCGACAGCACGACGCGCCCCTTGAGGTTCTCCTTCGCGCGCGCCAGCTCCTCGGCGCTCGCCGGATCGCGGCGCAGGCGCGCGAGCTCGCGCGCGATCACGTCGAGCGCGGCGGCGAGGTTGTCGGGGCGCGTGCCGACGTACAGGCCGACCTGGCCCGTGTCGGAGTACTGGCCGGTGAAGGACGAGACGGCGTAGGCGAGCCCGCGCTGCTCGCGCACCTCCTGGAAGAGGCGCGAGGACGATGTCCCGCCGAAGATCGTGTCGAGCACGCGCAGCGCGAAGCGACGCTCGTCGTCGCGTGCGAGCCCGAGCCCGCCGACGCAGACGTGGTACTGCTCGGTGTCCTTGCGCTCGAAGCGCACCTGGCGCGCGAGCAGGTCGCCGACCGGCTCGAACGCGCCGGCCTGCGCGCCGGCGTCCGGCACGCGCGCGGCGGCCAGCTCGACGAGCGCGTCGTGGTCGACGGCGCCGGCGGCGGCGATCACGACGTTGCGCGGCACGTAGCGCGCGCCGTGGAAGGCGGCGATCTGCGCGACCGGCGTGTCGGCGACGACGTCCGCGCGGCCGATGATCGCGCGCCCGAGCGGGTGCGCGCCGAAGACCGCCTCGCCGAGCACGTCGAAGACCTTGTCCTGCGGGTCATCCTCGTACATCGCGATCTCCTCGAGGATCACCTCCCGCTCGGACTCGACGTCCCGGAACGCCGGCCGCCACACCATCTCGCTCATGACGTCGAACGCGTCGGCGACGTGCGCGTCGATCACGCGCGCGTAGAGCGAGGTCGTCTCCTTGCCGGTGCCGGCATTCAGCTCGGCGCCCATCGCGTCGAAGATCTGGTCGATCTCGATCGACGCGTAGCGATCGGAGCCCTTGAACAGCAGGTGCTCGATCAGGTGCGACAGGCCGGCTTCCGGCTCGCGCTCATGGCGCGAGCCGGTGCCGATCCAGTAGCCGAGCGAGACGGAGCGCACGGAGGGCATGGCCTCCGTCACGATCCGCACGCCCGAGTCCAGCTCGGTGATCCGGTGGTCGGTCACCCGATGGGGGTCGGTGTTGGGGGTGGGCGGTGGGATCGTTCAGCCGCGGTCCGGATCGCGGTCGCGCCGCGGCCGGTCGCGGCCGTTGCGGTCGCCGCCGCCACCGCTGCGCCCGCGGCCACGCGGGCCGCGGTCCCCACCGCGGTCGCCGCCACGCGGCGGACGGTCGCCGCCACCACCGCCGCCGACCGACGCGAGCTCCTCGACCGACTTGCCCGCGACCTCCGGGTCGTCGGCGAGGCGCAGGCCGATGCGGCCGCGCTCGCGGTCGACCTCGACCACGCGCACCTTGATCTCGTCGCCCTTGTTGAGGACCTCCTCGACCGTCGCGGGCCGCTCGCCCGGCGCGATGTTGGAGATGTGCAGCAGGCCGTCGGTGCCCTTCGCGAGCTCGACGAAGGCGCCGAACGTCGTCGTCTTGACGACCTTGCCGGCGAACTCGTCGCCGATCTCGACCTCCTTCGTCATCGAACGGATGCGGTCGGCGAGCGCGTCGCCGAGCTCCCCGTTCTGCGCGTAGATGAGCACCTGACCCTCGTCGTTGACGTCGATCTGGGACTCGAACTCCTCGCACAGGCCGCGGATCGTCTCGCCGCCCTTGCCGATCAGCAGGCCGATCTTCTCCGGGTCGATCTGGACCGTGGAGATTCGCGGCGCCCACTTCGACAGCTCCGCGCGCGGCTCGTCGATCGCCTCGGCCATCTTGCCGAGGATGAACGTCCGCCCCTCCTTCGCCTGCTTGAGCGCATCGCGCAGGATCTCGAAGGAGACGCCGGTGATCTTGATGTCCATCTGGAGCGCGGTGATGCCGTTCTCCGTGCCGGCGACCTTGAAGTCCATGTCGCCGAGGTGGTCCTCGACGCCGGCGATGTCGGAGAGCACGATGTAGTCGTCGCCCTCCTTGATGAGGCCCATCGCGATCCCGGCGACCGGCCGCTTGATCGGCACGCCCGCGTCCATCAGCGAGAGCGAGGAGCCGCAGACCGACGCCATCGAGGACGAGCCGTTGGACTCGAAGATGTCCGAGACGACGCGGATGACGTAGGGGAACTCCTCCTGCGACGGGATCATCGGCACCAGCGCTCGCTCGGCGAGCGCGCCGTGGCCGATGTCGCGGCGCTTCGGGCCGCGCATGAAGCCCGCCTCCCCCACCGAGAACGGCGGGAAGTTGTAGTGGTGGAAGTAGCGCTTCGAGGTCTCGAGCCCGAGCGTGTCGAGCCGCATCTCCTCGCGCGTGGTGCCGAGGGCGGCGACCGAGAAGGCCTGCGTCTGGCCGCGCGTGAAGAGCGCCGAGCCGTGCGTGCGCGGGGCGACCGAGACGTCGATCGAGATCGGCCGGATCTCGTCCGCCTTGCGGCCGTCGGGACGGACCTTCTTGACCGCGATGCGCTCGCGCACGAGCGTCTTCTCGAGCTTCGCGAAGGCGCGCAGCACCTCGGAGCGGGTGAGGGCGTCGTCGGCGTCGGGCGCGTACTTCGCGAGCACCTCCTCCTCGACCGCCTTCGTGGCGTCCTGGCGCTCCAGCTTGTCCTGGACCGAGGTCGCTCTGTCGAGCTTTCTGCCGTGCGATCTCTGGATCTGCGCGTAGAGCTTCTCGTCGACCTGCGGGATGACGACCTCGGTCTTGGCCTTGCCGGCCTTCTTCTGCAGCTCCCACTGGGCCTTGCAGAGCTTCTTGATCGCGTCGTGCGCGATGTCGAGCGCGTCGAGGATCTCCGCCTCGGGGATCTCGTTCGCACCGGCCTCGACCATCAGGATCGCCTCCTCGGTGCCGGCCACGATCAGATCGAGGTCGGTGTTCTCGAGCAGGTCCTCCTCGTCGGGGTTGACGACGAAGTTGCCGTCGATCTTGCCGATGCGAACCGCGCCGACGGGCGTCGGGAACGGGATGTTCGACACCATCAGCGCGGCGGAGGCGCCGTTCATCGCAAGGATGTCGTACGGGTTCACGTGGTCGACCGAGAGCGGGATCGAGACGAGCTGCGTCTCGTAGCGCCAGCCCTTCGGGAACAGCGGACGGATCGGACGGTCGATCAGGCGCGCCGTCAGCGTGCCCTTCTCGCCGGCGCGGCCCTCGCGCTTGAAGAACGAGCCGGGGATCTTGCCCGCGGCGTACATCCGCTCCTCGATGTCCACGGTGAGCGGGAGGAAGTCCACGTCGCGGAGGTTGCCCGCGGTGGCGGTGCCGAGGACCATCGTCTCGCCCGCCTGGACGACGACGGCCCCGGAGGCCTGCTTGGCCATCTTGCCGGTCTCGAAGGAGATCTCCTTGCCCGCGATCTCCACGGCGACGCGCGTAACGGCGTCAGACATATGTGTTGCTCCTTTGTCTCCGCCCGTCGGTCGGCGGAGTGCATCTCGAGTCTTTTCTGTATCCGAACCCCGTCATCGTAGCGAGATCGCTGCAAATCACAGGCGTTCGATGACAGACGGGTCGGGGACGCCGGCGTGCGCGACACCGTCGACGAAGACGGTCGGGGTCGTCACGACGCCAGCGCGGATGCCACTCTCGAAGTCGCGTCGGACGCGCGCGGCGACCGCGTCGGAGCGGCGGTCGGCGTCGAAGCGCTCGAGGTCGAGCCCGAGCCGTCGCGCCCGCTCCCACAGGTGCGGGTCCTCGAGGCGCGCCTGGTCCCCGTAGAGGAGCGCGTGCATCGCCCAGAAGCGCCCCTGCAGCCCGGCGGCCTCGGCCGCGCACGCGGCCGCCCACGCGCGTGGATGCTTCGAGCGCACCGGGAAGTGCCGGAACGCCCACGCCGCTCCGTGGTCCGTCAGACGTCCTTGCAGGACGGCGCAGTACGGACACTCGTAGTCGGCGTAGACGATCGCGCGCGGCTCGGCGGAGCCCGTCACGTGGTCGTCGACGGCGAGCGACGGAAGCGGGGCACTGCCGAGGTCGCTCACGGCGACCGCCTCGCGCAGGCGCTCAGCGCGCGGCGAGCGCGTCGAAGATGAGGTTCGCCCCCGGCAGCTCCGCGGGCGAGGGCGCCTGGTAGCTCCACTGCACGGCGCCTTCGGGGCCGATCATCACGAGCGCGCGCTGCGGGAAGCCGCCGTCGTGCAGCACGCCGAATGCGCGGCAGGCCGCGCCCTTCGGCTCGAAGTCGGACAGCTGATCGATCGTGACGCCGAGCTTGTCCTTGAACGCCGTCTGCGCCCACGTCGAGTCGCACGAGACGCCGTAGAGCGTGGCGCCCTGCGCGGCGAATTGGTCCAGAACCTCCTCGTAGAGGTTGAGTTGGTCCGTGCAGACGGGGCTGAACGCGAAGGGGTAGAAGACGAGAACCGTCGTCTGCCCGGCGAGGTCCGCGTTCGTGAACGTGCTGCCGTCCCCGCGTCTGAGGGTGAAGTCGGGCGCGGGAGTGCCCGCCGCGACGACGCTCACTTGCGCAGGCCGAGCTCTCTGATGAGCGCGCGGTACCCCTCGAGGTCCTTGCGCTCCAGGTAGTTCAGGAAGCGTCGGCGGCGGCCGACGAGCATGAGCAGGCCGCGCCGTGAGTGGTGGTCCTTCTTGTGGGCCCGCAGATGCTCGGTCAGATCGTTGATGCGCTCGGTCAGCATGGCGATCTGAACCTCGGCCGAGCCGGTGTCCGTGTCGCCCTTGCCGAACTTGGAGACCAGCTCCTGCTTGCGCTCGCTCGTAAGGGTGCTCATCGGCGGGGAACCGTAGCAGACCGCCGCCCGAGCGGGGCGATCGGGGCGGGCGGCGGGATCGCTATCGCTCGCAGATGACGCGGGCCGCGGCGACGTCGGCGTGCATCTGCTCGATCAACGCCTCGGCCGAGTCGAAGCGCCGCTCGCCGCGCAGGCGGGAGACGAACTCGAGCGTCAGCTGACGCCCGTAGAGGTCGCCCTCCCAGTCGAGCAGGAAGGCCTCGACGAGCACGACGAGATCCGTCTTGAAGGTCGGTCGGACGCCCACGTTGACGGCAGCGGTGCGCTGCTCGCCATCGAATGCCGCGCGAGCGGCGTAGATCCCGTGGCCCGGCTGGATGAGTGACTGGTCGGGCACGAGATTGGCCGTCGGGAAGCCCAGCTCGCGGCCGCGCCGGTCGCCCGTGACGACCTCGCCGCGCATCGCGAACGGGCTGCCGAGGAAGACGGCCGCCTGGTCGACCTCGCCCGCCAGCACGAGTCCGCGCACGTGCGAGGACGAGACGACCTCGCCCTCGACCTCCACGAGCGGCACGACGCGCGCCTCGAAGCGCGCGTCCGCGCGCAGCAGCGCGATGCCCCCCTGCGCTCGATGGCCGAAGCGGAAGTTCTCCCCCACCGCGACGTGCGTCGCCTGCAACGTCTCGACGAGCACGTGCTCGACGAAGTCCTCGGCCGTACGGCGCGCGAAGGCCTCGTCGAACGGGATCACGACCAGCTCCTCGACGCCCAGCTCCGCGACGAGCTCGGCCTTGCGCTCCAGGCTCGTGAGCAGCTTCGGCGCGACCTCCGGCCGGATCACCGCCAGCGGGTGCGGCTCGAACGTGAGCACGGTGTCGCTGCCCTCGATGACGGCGCGATGGCCGAGGTGCACGCCGTCGAACTCGCCGACCGCGACGCGCCGTGGGCGCTGCTCGACGTCGGGAAGCAGGGTGATGCGCATGGCGCGGAAGCGTATCTGTCAGCCGCGCAACCCGACGACGGGCTTCAGCAGCGGCTCGCCGTCGGGGCCTGTGCGCGGCTCGGCGAGCGCGATCAGGCCCTCGGCGTCTGTCAGGCGCACCGTCGCGCCGGCGGCGCGGGTCGCGCCGGCGGGATCCGCCACCGCGACGCCGTGGAATGCGCGGCGCGCCGCGTCGCCTGCGAGCGGCAGCTCCGGCAGGAACGCGATCGCGGCCGCCAGCGGGACGATCCGCTCCGGATCGGCGTCGGCGACGTCGAACGGCCCGATCGCGGTGCGACGCAGCTGCTCGCAGTAGGCGTCGCCGAGATCGGCGACGAGCACGCGGACGTAGGTTCCGGCCGAGCAGCGGATCGCGAAGCTGCGGCGCGGGCCCTCGCGCCGGCGCTCCTCGAACGCGTACACGGTCACCTCGCGCTCCGGCAGCTCGACCTCTTCCCCACGGCGCGCGCGGCGATACGCGCGCTCGCCGTCGACCTTCACGGCCGAGTAGGCAGGCGGCCGCTGGCGCAGCACGCCGGTCGGCAGCATCAGGTCGCCCTCCGGGACGCGGCCGGTCTCGGCGATCTCGCCGTCGCAGTCGCCGGTCGTCGAGACGGCGCCGAAGCGCGCAACCGTCTCGTAGGACTTCGGCAGCGCCGTCAGGAAGCGCTGCACGCGCGTCGCGCGGCCGACGAGCACGAGCAGCAGCCCGGTCGCGAACGGATCGAGCGTGCCGGCGTGGCCGACCTTCGTCCCCCGCCCGAAGCGCCGGCGGACCTGCGCCACGACGTCGTGCGACGTGACGCCGGCAGGCTTGTCGAACAGGATGACGCCGTCCACCGGCCCAGTCTCCTCCGCGAGGCATCGTGCCTCGCGTCTTGACTGCGACGTCTGGCTTCCAGCCATCCGTGACCGCCGCGTCGCGGCTTAGAGCTGCGCGTCCACCTGCGCGCGCAGGAACGCCACCAGCTCGTCCCACGGCAGCGTCGTCGAGAAGCCGGCCGCCTGGCGGTGGCCGCCGCCGCCCTGCGCGCGGGCGATCGCGGATACGTCGACGCGGTCGTCGCTCGCGCGCAGCGAGACCTTGCGCTGCTGCGGGTCGGCCGCGCCGAGGCGGTCGCGCACGAGCGCGGCGACGGCGGTGCCCTCGATCGCGCGCAGGTGGTCGACGACGCCCTCGGAGTAGTTTTCCTCGGCGCCCGCCGCGGCGAAGTCCGCGCGACTCAGGTGGGTGAGCGTGAGGCGGCCGTCGTCGTGGCGCTCGATCTGCCCGAGCGCGCGTGCGAGCAGCGCGACCTTCGCGTACGGGACGCCCTCGTAGATGCGGTGGTAGACGTCGTGGACGTCGACCCCGGCCTCGATCAGCTCGGCCGCCATCACGTGCGCGCGGGTGCCGGTGTTCTCGTACATGAACTTGCCGGTGTCGGTGACGAGCCCGACGTACAGCGCCTCCGCGATCTTCACCGTCGGCGTGACGCCGAGGCCGTGCATCAGATCCCACACGATCTCCGCGGTGCACGACGCCTCGGGCACGACGTGGTTGACCGTGCCGAAGTGCGTGTTGTCGTGGTGGTGGTCGAGGTTGACGATGTGCGCGTCCTCGACCTGCAGCGCGTCGGCCGGGTTGCGGTCGATGTTCCCGCAGTCGAGGAACACGACGGTGCGCACCGCGACGTCCGCGGGCGGCAGGCTGACGAGCCCGCCGAAGTCGAAGAAGCGGTACTCGTACGGCAGCGGGAACTCGTCCGCGGCCATGAACATCACGGAGTCCTTGCCGAGCGTGCCGAGGATCTCGTGCATCGCGAGCAGCGAGCCGAGCGCGTCGCCGTCGGGGTGCTCGTGCGTGACGAGCAGGAAGCGGTCGGCGCCGTGCAGCTCGGCGAGCACCTCTGCGCGCGTGGCGCGCTTGCCGCGCTCGGTGACGGTCACGGTGCTCCCTCCTCGTCCGCGGCTGCTGGCTCGTGCTCGTCGAGCAACTCGCTCAGGCGCATCCCGCGGTCGACCGTGTCGTCGTAGGCGAAGTCGAGCGTCGGCGTGTGCTTGAGCCGCAGCTCGGAGGCGATCCGGCGCTGCAGGAAGCCGTGCGCGGCGTTGAGGCCGACGAGGCTGTCGGCGCGCGCCTCGTCGTCGCCGAGGACGCTCACGTACACGCGCGCGTGGCGCAGATCAGGGCTTGTCTTGACGGCAGTCACGGTGACGAACCCTACGCGCGGGTCCTTGAGCTCTTTGGTGATGACGTCGCTGAGGACGGCCCGAACCGCCTCATCGACGCGACGCATGCGACTGCCGCTCATCCTAGACCTCGCATCGGATCTGCGTACCCCGACGAGTTCATTACTCAAGCCCCCGTGACGTCGTGCGCAGCTCGGCGCTTGCGACGAGCGGAGCGCGAAACCCATTCACGACCGCAGGTCCTCCACCGAGACGACGAGCCGCTCGACGCTCACGCCCTGCGGCAGCCGCTCGTCGAGCCAGCGCTCGACACGCTCCACGGCGGTGGTGAGCGTCGGCAGCGTTCCGCTGACGAGCGCGGCCGTCAGCGTGCTGCGCTGCCACAGGTCCTGATGTCCGGTCTCCGCCACGGCGAGTCCGAGCCGCGTGTGGAGCTGCGCCTTCAACGACGACAGCTCCTTGCGCTTGCCCTTCAGGCTCCCGGCATCGGGGAAGTGCACGTCGATCACGAGCACGGCGACGAAGCCGCCCGCGTCCGCCATCCCGTCAGGCGAGCTCGCGCTCGACCTTCCGCGTCGTGTACGCCTCGAGCACGTCGCCCTCCTTCACGTCGGCGAAGTCCTTCAGGACGATGCCGCACTCGAAGCCGGAGGCGACCTCTCTCGCGTCCTCGTTGAAGCGCCGCAGCGAGCCGATCTCGCCGTCGTAGACGACCGTGCCGTCGCGCACCAGGCGCACCTTCGCGCCGCGCGCGATTCTGCCGTCGGTGACATAGGAGCCGGCGATCGTGCCGATTCTCGAGGCGCGGAAGATCTGGCGCACCTCGACGGTCGCGGTCTGCTCCTCGACCTCCTCGGGCTCCAGCATGCCCTCCATCGCCGCGCGCAGCTCCTCGATCGCGCGGTAGATGACCGCGTAGGAGCGGATCTCGACGCCCTCGCGGTCGGCCACCTGGCGCGCGTCGCCGACCGGCCGCACGTTGAACGCGAGCACGACCGCGTCGGACGCGGCCGCGAGCATCACGTCGGACTCGTTCACGCCACCGACGCCGCGGTGGATCACGTTGACCGAGATCTCGGATTGCGGCAGCTTCGCGATCTCGTCCTCGATCGCCTCGAGCGAGCCGGCCACGTCGGCCTTCAGCACGAGACTGAGCTCCTGCAGGTCGCTCTTGAAGATGTCCTCCAGCGAGATCCGCTTGCCCGAGCGGCGCGCGAGCTGCTCGGTCTTGAGGCGGTTGGCCCGCTCGCCGGCGAGCTGACGCGCCTTGCGGTCGTTCTCGACGACGCGCACGAACTCGCCCGCCTCCGGCACGCTGTCGAAGCCGAGGATCTCGACCGGCTCGCCCGGCTCGGCCTTCTTGACGCGGTTGCCGAGGAAGTCGTTCATCGCGCGCACCTTGCCCCAGTGCGGGCCGGCGAAGAGGGCGTCGCCGACGTGCAGCGTCCCGCGCTGGATCAGCACCGTGACGACCGCCCCGCGGCCCGGGTCGAGCTTCGACTCGACGATCACGCCCGACGCTTCGGTGTCCTTGTTCGCCTTCAGCTCCTCGACCTCGGACATCACGAGAATCGTGTCGAGCAGGTTGTCCAGGCCCTGCTTCGTCTTCGCCGAGACGTCGACGAACTCGATCTCGCCGCCCCATTCGACGGGCTGCAGGCCGAGCTGCGTCATCTCGGTGCGGACGCGGTCGGGCTGCGCGCCCTCCTTGTCGACCTTGTTGACGGCGACGAGGATCGGGACCGCGGCGGCCTTCGCGTGGTCGACCGCCTCCTGCGTCTGCGGCTTCACGCCGTCGTCGGCGGCGACGACGATCACCGCGATGTCGGTGACCTTTGCGCCGCGGGCGCGCATCGCCGTGAACGCCTCGTGGCCCGGCGTGTCGAGGAACGTGACGACCTTGTCGCTGTGGTGGACCTGGTAGGCGCCGATGTGCTGCGTGATGCCGCCGGCCTCGCCGGCGGTCACCTCGGTGTCGCGGATGGCGTCGAGCAGCGACGTCTTGCCGTGGTCGACGTGGCCCATGATCGTGACGACCGGTGGGCGCTCGACGAGCGAGTCGGCCGCGTCCTCGTAGACGGGCTCGGCGTCGACGTCGTCGGCCGCGTGCACGATCTCCGCCGTCTTGCCGAACTCGGTCGCGAGCAGCTCGATCGCGTCGTCGGACAGCGTCTGCGTGAGCGTCGCCATCTCGCCGAGCGCCATCAGTCTCTTGATGATCTCGGGGACCGGGACGTCGAAGTACTCAGAGATGTCCTTGACGGTCGAGCCGGAGTTGACGCGCACGTGCGCGGGGCCGCTCGGCTGGCGCGTCTCGAGCGGAGCCGGCTCCTCGTAGGTGCCGCGACGGCGGCGCCCGCGGCGCTGGCGGCGTGGCGGCTGGTTGGGACCGGGACCCCCCGGTCCGCCGCCGCCCGGTGCGCGGCGCGAGGCCTGCGAGTCGATCACGACGCGGCGGCGCCCGCCGGGCGCGCCCGGTGTGCGCTCACCCTGGAGCGAGTCGCGCGTGGGGCGCTGCTTCTGGCCCGCGTCGGCACCGTCGGCTCTCGCTCTCGACGCGTCGCCGTTCGGTCCGAGCGCTCTCAGCGCGAGGGCCTCGTCGACCGTCGCGGAGGGAGCCGCGGCGTCGATGCCGGCGGCCTGCAGCTTGAGCAGGAGGTCCTTGACGGCCAGCCCCTGCTCTTTCGCGATGTCGTTGACGCGCTTCTTGCTCATCTCTCGTCCAAGTGTACGTTCTCGCCGCTGGGCGGCGCGGTCACCGCGCGCCGGAACGCGCGGTTGAAGCCGCCGCGCCGCGCGGCCCGCTCGAAGCAGTCGCGCGTGCGGCAGGTGTAGGCGCCGCGGCCCGGCAGGCGGGCGGCGGGATCGACGACGACGGCTCCGTCGACTGCCACGTAGCGCAGCAGCGACCGTTTCGGCGCCGCGCGGCCGCAGCCGACGCAGCGCCGCTCTGGCGCGCCGCCTATGACGGCGCGCCCTCGGAGCGCTCGTCGTCGCCGGCGTCGACCGGCGCTTCTGCGACCGCGACCTCGGTTTCGACCTCGGCGTCGGTGGACGCCTCCTCCGCAGCCTCGTCGTCGGCGATCGGCGCCTCCTCGATCGGCTGAGGCTCCGCCTCCTCGGGAGTGGCAAGCTCGTCGCCGTCGGCCGAGGCGCCGTTGGACCCGGGCGTCAGCGCCGCGACCTCGTCGCCCTCGATGTCGTTGAGCGCCTGGTGCGCGTCGAGGCCGCAGTAGCGCGAGCCCGACAGCGCCGCGTTGGGGCAGCGGCGGCCGTTCGAGAGGATCGCGGCGCAGCGGCCCTGCACCTCTTCCTCCTCGTAGCCGTGCTCGGCCTCCTCCTGCGCGAACTCGGTCTCCGAGCGGATGTCGATGCGCCAGCCGGTCAAGCGGGCTGCGAGGCGCGCGTTCTGGCCTTCACGGCCGATCGCGAGCGACAGCTGGTCGTCAGGGACGATCACCGTCGCCTGCTTCGCCTCGTCGTCGACGAGCACCTCGCGCACGCGCGCCGGCGACAGTGCCTTCGCGACGAAGCGAGCGGGCTCTTCGTTGTAGGGGATGATGTCGATCTTCTCGCCGCGCAGCTCGGACACGACCATCCGAACGCGCGAGCCGCGCGGGCCGACGCAGGCGCCGACCGGGTCGACGCCGTCGGCGTGCGAGACGACTGCGATCTTCGAGCGGTAGCCCGGCTCGCGCGCGACGTTCGTGATCTCGACGAGACCGTCGGCGATCTCCGGCACCTCGAGCTCGAACAGCGACTTGATCAGCTCCGGGTCGCGGCGCGAGACGATGATGCTCGGGCCCTTGGTCGAGGCGGAGACGTCCTTGATGACGGCCTTGATGCGCTGCGAGTGGTCGTAGCGCTCGCCGTCGACCTGCTCGGACTTGGGCAGCAGCGCCTCGACGCGCTCGCGCAGCTGCACGAGCGTGTAGCGCGAGTCGGACTGCTGGACGATGCCGGTGATCAGTTCGCCGACGCGGTCGCGGTACTCCTCGAACATCATGTCCCGCTCGGCTTCGCGGATGCGCTGGAGGATCACCTGCTTCGCCGTCTGCGCGGCGATGCGGCCGAAGTCCTCGGGCGTCACGTCGACCCGCTCGATCTGGTCCTCGTACTCCTTCAGCTTCTCGAGGTCGAGCTCCGGCTCCGGCGCCTCGCGCACCTCACCCGTTTCGGGATCGACGTGGGCGATCGCGCCTTCGTCGTCGGTAGCCGCCTCGGCCTCTTCCTCCTGCTCCTTCAGCAGCTTGGCCTCGAGCTCCTCGGGGATCTTCAGCTCCCAGACGGTGAAGTCGCCGAGGTCGCGGTCCATCTCGACCTGCGCGTAGGGGGCGGCGCCGGGGGTCTTCTTGTACGCCGACAGCAGGGCGTCCTCAAGCGCGACCATGAGCTTCTCGCTCGAGATGTTCTTCTCGGCGGCGAGGGCCCTGACGGCATCCAGGATCTCTTTCGACATGCGGCTTACTCTCCTGGGACGAGGTTGGAGCGGGCGATGGCGCTGTACGGGAGCGAGACGACGCCGTCGTCGACGGCGATCGTCACCTCCGCATCGGTGGCGCCGACGAGCTCGCCGGTGAAGGACGTGTGGCCCTCGCGCGCCTCCCGCGTGCGGACGCGGGCGCGGCGGCCGAGGAAGCGATGGAAGTGATCGGGCTTGGTCAGCGGGCGGTCGCTGCCCGGTGACGACACCTCGAGCGCGTAGCGCTCGCGCAGCGGCGCGAGCGCGTGCGTGACGCGCTCGCAGAGCGCGAGCGTGACGCCGTCCGGGTGGTCGACGTACAGCCTCACCGTGTCGCCGGCGACCTCCGCGAGCAGCACCTCGACGTCCGGCTCGACGGGTGCGAGCTGGGCTTCGATCTCGGCTTGGAGGCTGGGCTTGGGGGAGTGGGTCATCTCAACAAAAAAAGTGGGCGTGCGCCCACTTTCGGTACGGCCGTCGGGCAGGGCCCAACGCGAAAGCTGTGCGATGAGCTTAGCACCACCCCCATGGCGCCGCTGCCCGTTTCGTAGCAGGGCGGTCGCAGCGACGGCGCGTATCGTGTGCCGTCCGTGTCACCCGACCCGCGCATCGTCGTCGACGCCTACATCGCCGCACTGGAGGGCGAGACGCGGCAGGTCGCGTTCGCCGAGTGGGGCCTGACCGTCGACGCCGAGGGCTGGCCGCTGCACGTCGGCGTGGCGATCCGCGACGGCGTCCTGCGCGCGCAGGCGCAGGTGATCGAGGCCGATCGCATCGACCCGCACGACCTGCTGCGCTGGAACCGGCAGGTCCCCTTCGTGCGGTTTGCGCACACGCACGACGGCGAGGTCTGGATCCAGGGCGACCTCCCGCTCGTCGCCATCTCCCCCACCGAGCTCGACCGCTTCCTCGGACTGCTCGTCCTCAGCGCGACGCAGGCGCGCCAGGCCGCGTCGGCGGACGACCGGCGATGAGCACCGGGCAGTCGACGATGCGTGCCGGACGCGCCGACGACATCGAGCACGTGCTCGCGTTGTGGGCGCGCGCCCGCAGCGGCCGTGCCTCGGTGCAGGACTCCGCCGACGCGCTCGAGCGCCTGCTCGGCGATCGGCCGGGCGCGCTGCTCGTCGCCGAGCTCGACGGGCACGTCGTCGGCGCGTTGATCGCGACCTCCGACGGCTGGCGGGGGAACATGTACCGGCTCGCGGTCGATCCCGCGCACCGGCGTCGCGGCATCGCACGTGCGCTCGTGCGTGCGGGCGAGCTGCGCCTGCACGCCGGCGGCACGCGTCGCATCACCGCTCTCGTCGCGCACGACGACGAGGTCGCATGCGGACTGTGGAGGGCGGCCGGCTACGACGCCGATCGCGAGATCGGCCGCTTCGTCCGCAACCTCTAGCCTAGGCTCAGCGCGAGGCGGCGGCGCGGGACCGGTCGCGGTAGACGCGGTAGTCGCCGCGCTCCGGGCGCATGCCTGCGGCCTGCGCGAGCGGACGGCGCGCCTCGGCGTGGCGACCGAGCTGCTGCAGGCAGCGGCCGAGGCAGAAGAGCGCGAAGTCGTTCGTCGGCGCCTGCTCGGCGACGGCGGCGAACTCCGCGGCCGCCTCCTCGTAGCGCTGCATGTGGAAGAGCGCGCGGCCGAGCGCCTCGCGGATCGACGCCTTGTCCGGCGCGAGGTCGCGGGCGCGTGCGAGCGGGATCGCCGCTTGGTGGTGGTCGCCAGCCTCGAGCAGGGTGGTGCCCTGCTGGAAGAGCTGGTAGACGTCGGCCATCCATCCAGTGTAGGCGGCGCGTGGACGCGATTCGACGGCTGGTGGCGCTCGGACGTGCGGCCTTTCGAGGCCGCCGCCGACCGACTACGCGGTCGTCCGCGCGGCCGCGCTGCGCAGCTCGGCGACGGCGTCGAGGATCGCGCCGGCGACGTCCGCCTTCGACGTGCGCGGCACCGCGCGCTCGCTGTCGGGGGTGATGATCGTGACCTCGTTCTCGCTCGCGTCGAAGCCGATGTCGGCGCGCGAGATGTCGTTGACGACGATCGCGTCGAGCCGCTTGCGGGCGAGCTTCTCGCGCGCGTAGGAGAGCGCGCCGTCGCCGTGCTCGGCGGCGAAGCCGACGATCGTCTGCTCGGCGCGGCGCGCGGCGGCGAGGCCGCTCAGCACGTCGGGCGTGCGCTCCAGCGCGATCGCGCCGGGGGCGTCGGCGGCGTCCTTCTTGAGCTTGCCGGCTGCCGGCGCGGCCGGGCGGAAGTCGGCGACGGCGGCGGCCATCAGCAGCACGTCGCAGTCGGGGAACGCGGTGGCGCAGGCGTCGGCGAGCTGTGCCGCCGTCTCGACCGCGACGACGCGCACGCCAGCCGGTGCGGGCAGCGACACGTTCGCGGCGATGACGGTGACGGCCGCGCCGCGCCGCGCCGCCTGCTCGGCGAGCGCGTAGCCCATGCGGCCCGAGGAGCGGTTGCCGACGTAGCGGACGCTGTCGATCGGCTCGCGCGTGCCGCCGGCGGTGACGAGCACGCGCAGGCGTCGGAGCGAGGCTGCGGGATCGTGGGTGGTGCCAGGCAGGTCGGCGGGGACGAGCTCCGTCGCCGCGATCGCCGCCTCGCACGCGGCGAGCAGCTGCGGCGGCTCGGCGAGGCGGCCGACGCCGTGCTCGCCCTTCGAGGCGAGCGGGCCGACGCCCGGGTCGACGACGCGCACGCCGCGCGCGCGCAGCAACGCGAGGTTCGCCTGCGTCGCTGCGTGCTCGTACATCGCGTCGTTCATCGCCGGCGCGACCACGAGCGGGCAACGCGCGGCGAGCGCGGCGCTCGTCAACAGGTTGTCGGCATGGCCGTGCGCGAGCTTGGCGATCGTGTTGGCCGACGCCGGCGCGACGAGGAACGCGTCGGCGTTTCCGACGAGCTCCAAATGACTGATCGGCTCATGTTGTGGCGGCGGATCGCCGGGGAACGCGCCGCGCATCGGGTCGCGCGCGAACTCGCTCGTGAGGACGGGCGCGCCGGTGATGCCCTCGAACGAGGCGACGCCGACGAAGCGCTCGCTCGCCGGCGTCTGGATCACGCGCACGCTGTGGCCCGCGCGGGTCGCGAGGCGGATCAGCTCGAGCGCCTTGTAGGCGGCGATCCCGCCGCTCACGCCGACCAGCAACCTCGCCATGGTGGCTCCTTCGCTGCGGGGTCGTGGACCCCTGCCGCGGCCTGCGGCCGGGCCTAGCGGTAGTGGTACTTGATCTTGCCCGCGGCGACTTCCTCGAGCGCGATCGTGAGGTAGTTCTTCGAGCGCGTCTCGACCATCGGCGGCGGGAACTCGTCGAACGTCCCCTCGCCGAGGTTGTGGTAGTACGAGTTGATCTGCCGCGCGCGCTTCGCGGCGACGACGACGCTGGCGTAGTCGGAGTCGACGTGCGTCAGCAGGCGATCGATGCGGGGAGAGATCAAGACGAGCCTTTCACGGTGGGGTGCACTCGGGATTCTAGACGCTCACGCCGTGACCTGGACGAGCGTCCCGATCGGCGTGTACGGATAGATCTTCGCCGCCGCGGCCGCGGGCAGCTCGACGCAGCCGACGCTCTGCGGCGTGCCGAACGACGCGCGGTCGAACGCGTGGAGCGCGTCACCGCCGTTGAAGTAGGAGACCCATCTGATGCCCGGGTCGCTGTATCTCGTGCCGTCCGGGTTCGTCCCAGCCATCGTCGTCACGTCGTAGCGCAGGTAGACGGGGAACGTGCCGAGCTCGGTGGGCGCGCTCGCGACCCCCGTGTTGGCGGGCGTTCTGACGATCGTCCTGCCGTCGTGGATCAGCGTCGCCGTCTGCGTGCTCGCGTCGCGATGGACGAGCACGTAGCTGTAGCCGGCCTTGTCGACCTGGTGGTCGCGCAGCGCGACGAACAGCGCCGACCACACTGCCGGCCCGGCGAGGCCGTCGGCCGTCAGACCGCGGTCGCTCTGGAACGCCATCAGCGCGCCTCTCGTGATGGCGGTCGCGGTGCCGGCGCTCCATTGGGAGGTGAGCTGACTCGGCAGCGACCAGCGCCACGTGAAGCTGCCCTTCGGTGGGTCGGCGGCGGCAGCGAGCTGCGCGCCGTCGTCCGGCGCAACCGGCCGGCCGGCCGCGTGCCAGTCGAGCGGCAGGTAGCCGAGCTGTGCCAGCAGCTCGTGCAGGCGCAAGGCGGAGCCGGGCGGGACGGCCCAGGAGGCGCCCCCCTTGCCGGTGGTGCTGCTCCTGCTGCTGGCGTCGGTGGCTGGTGCAGTCGTCGTGCCGCCGTCGGTGCCCACGAGCGCGACGCCGGCCGGCGGCGTCAGCCTCACGGTCGCGCCGAGCCCGAAGCCCGTGCCGCTCGGAGTGAACACGAGCGTGTGGCCGTCAGCTTGCCGCCAGCGACCCGTGACGGCGGAGGCGAAGGTCGGCTGCGCGGAGCCGAGCGCGCTGACGGGCTTGGAGAACGTGAGCCGCAGCGGCGACAGCGGGCCGAGGCGACCACCCGGCGTCGGGCTCGCGACGGCGAGCGTCGAGGCCCCCGTGGGGAACCACGTCACCGCGCGCGTCCGCGGCAGCTGCTCCCACGCGCGGGGCGCGCCCGCGACCGCGAGCGTCCCCGCCGCTCGCTGGCGCCCAAGGCTCACGACCCGCTGCGGATGGCGCAGCAGGACATGGTGCAGGTGGCCCGGCGTCCCGTACGCGAGCCGGGCGACCGGCGCGTCGAACGCGACCTGCAGCTGCGCCCCTGTGCGGAGCGTCGTCCAGCGCGTCCCCACGCGCGCCGTCGGCGTGCGCAGCGTGAGCTGCTTGCGCACGTAGTGCCCGAGTGCCCAGCCGCTCCACGCGGGTCGCCGGACGATGGCGATGACGGTCACGGTCGTGCCCGGCGGGACGTGTCGCAGCGGCGTCACCTGTCCGTCGTGGAGCACGATCGGCACGCTGCCGCCGTGCGGGCCGCGCACGGTCGCGCTCGCGAGCGTGCCGGCGAACGTGCCGAGCTGGACCTGCGCGAGCGCGCCGCCGCTCGCGGCGAGCTCGACGTCCGAGAGGACGAAGGCGATCGCCGCCGCCGCGACGACGACGACCCCCGCGAGCACGAGCCCGCCGACGAGCAGGCGCGTCGCCGGAGCCCTCATGCGCTCCCGAGCAGCTGGATGTGGTCCGCCTCGGCCGCGCCGCCGAACGGCCGCGTGAGGCCGAACTGCTCGAGCGTGGCCTCCGACACCCCCTCGACCCCGGGCGTGTCGGACGCCTCGCCGCGCGTGTGCGGATCGTCGGCGAAGCCGCCGACCTCGATCGAGTGCTGGGGGGTGCGGTAGCCGGAGATGCCGATCAGGTGCAGCCCCAGCGACCTGCCGAGGCGGTCGAGCCGGGCGGCGATGATCGGCTCGACGCCGACGCTGTAGTTGGTCCCCGACGCCTGGAAGAAGCCGGTGGCGCCGCCGTGAGCGACGAACGGCGCGTTCGTCACGCTCGGCGCGGGCCCGCCGAGCGTGCCGCTCGTCGGGATGGCGTTCGCCGCCGCCTCGCGCGCCTGGATCGTCCGCAGCGTCGCCTGCAGCGCGTGCTCGTGCTGCCGCAGCACCGCGAGCTGCCCGCGGTCGCGCGTGCGCACGCCCACGATCCGGAGCTGCTGCTGGACGGCTGCGAGGCGCAGCCGCGCGACCTCGTCGCGCTGCACGAGCGTCCCGTCCGCGATCCGCTGGCGCAGCGTCGCGAGCAGCGCGAGGCGTCTCGCTTGCACCGCGACGGCGGCGCGTGCGACACCGACGCGCGTCGTGACCTGCTCGTTCTGCTTGCGCAGGCGCGACATGTCGTCCATCCGCTCGATCAGGTCGCTGAAGCCGTGTGCGTGCAGCACGACGGTGACGATGTCGTCGGGCGGCGACTCGTACTGCGCGACGATCTGACGCGCAAGCGCCGTGCGGTCGACGGTGAGCGCGGCCTTCAGGCGCATCAGCCGCGCCCGTGCGACGCGCAGGCGGCGCTCGGTCTGCTCGAGCTGCGTGCGCTCGATCGCGAGCTGGCGCTGGAGTGCGCCGAGGCGCGCGTCGATGTCGTCGATGCGGCTCTGGTACTGCGCGATGCGCCCGTTCTCGTGCTGAATCGCGCCCTGCACGCCCTGCTCGCGCTGCTGCGTGCCGTCGATCCGCTGCTGCAGCTGCCCGCTGCTCGGCGCGGCGGTCGCGACGGCCGTCGCGACGATCGCGAACGCCGTGGCGAGCGCGCCGGCGCGGCGTGCGTGTGAGCTGACGGAGACGTGCATGAGCGCTGGGCGATCGCGACGAGCCGTGCGCCACGGTAACGGCGGACCGGCGCGCGAGCCAGGCGTGGGCGGCGGCTTGCAGGCGCGACCGCTCGCCGGGTCAGCTCGCCTCGCGTGCGAGCTGCTCGCGCACGAGCTGCTCGAGCACGTCGACCGCGTGCTCCTGGCGGTCGTTGACGACCTTGTGGTCGAACTCGTCCTGGGCGGCGAGCTCGCGCTCGGCGACGGCAAGCCGCCGCTCGATCTCCTCGGGGTCGTCGGTGCCGCGCCCGACGAGCCGCTCGCGCAGCGCCTGCTCGGACGGCGGCACGATGAATACCTGCACCGCCGCGGGCAGCGTCCTGCGCACCTGACGCGCGCCCTGGACCTCGATCTCCAGCACGACCGGGACGCCGGCGCCGGTGCGTCGCTCGAGCTCGGAGCGCAGCGTCCCGTAGCGCCGGCCGGAGTAGGCGGCATGCTCGACGAACGCGCCGGCGGCGACCTTGCGGTCGAATTCCGCGTCACCGAGGAAGTGGTAGTCGACGCCGTCGTGCTCGCCCGGGCGCGGCTGGCGCGTCGTCGCGGACACCGACAGCTCGAGCTCGGGGATGCGCGCAAGCAGGCCGCGGATCAACGTCCCCTTGCCGACACCCGACGGGCCGGTGATGACGAACACGCGTGCCACGCCCGGACGGCGCTTGCTTATCGGCGCAGCAGCGCGACGAGCTCGGCGCGCTGCCGGGGCGAGAGCCCGCCGATCGTCTTGCTCGGCGAGATGCGGCACTGGGTGAGGACCTTGTTCGCCTTCACGCGGCCGTACTTGGGCACCGCGAGCAGGAGGTCGAAGACCTTCGCCGTCTCGACGTAGGTCGGCGGCTCCATCAGCAGCTCGTGGATCGCGATGCGACCGGCCTTGAGGTCGCGCTTGAGCTGCGCGCGCTTCGTGCGGATCTCGTTCGCGCGCGTGAGCGCGATCATGCGCTGGTGCAGCGAACGCTCCGGCGCGGTGGCGTGCTTGGCAGGCGTTTCACTGGCGGCCGGCGGCATTGGCGGCGAGTCTACAACGTGCGCGCGCCTGGGCAAGCGAGAACCGGCGAATTCGCCTCGACCTCAACTTGAGGTCGAGCGATGTCGAGGCTGCCTGGAAGGATCTGATCCGTTTGCAGGCGTTTTCAGACGTGGTTCAGAATGCCAGGGCGGAGCGGAGTCCGGATTCATCCTCGCGCATGCGACACGAGCGCGGACGCGCCCGCCGCGAACGCGGATGTTCGGTTGAGCGCGTCAGGCGACGCGCGGCGGCGCCGCCGGCGAGGCCGGCGCGTGCTGCAGCTCCTGCAGCGAGATGACGGGCGCCTCGCCTCGCCTCGCCGCCGCGATCGCCCGCGTCGCCGCCATCGCGCCGGTCATCGTCGTGATGCAGGGGATGCCGCGCGCGACGGCCGCCGAGCGGATCTCCCAGCCGTCGGTGCGCGCGCCCGTCCCGACGGGCGTGTTGACGACGAGCCGCACCTCCCCACGCTCGATCTCGTCGAGCACGTTCGGCGAGCCTTCGCCGATCTTGCAGAGCGGCCGCACCGGGATGCCCATGCGCTTGATCGCCTGAGCGGTTCCGGCCGTCGCCACCAGCTCGAAGCCGAGCTCGGCGAGCGCCATCGCGACGCCGGCCGCGGCCGGCTTGTCGCCGTCCGTGACGGTGATGAAGACGGTGCCGGCGTCCGGCAGCTGCGCGCCCGCCGCCGCCTGCGCCTTCGCGAACGCAGTCGGGAAGTCGCGCGCGATCCCCATCACCTCGCCGGTCGAGCGCATCTCGGGGCCGAGCAGCGAGTCGGCGCCGGCGAAGCGGTCGAACGGAAGCACCGCCTCCTTGACGCAGACGATGTCGCCGACAGGGTCCGCCGGCAGGCCGAGGTCGGCGATCCGCTCGCCGAGCATGATGCGGCAGGCGAGCTTCGCAAGCGGGTGGCCGATCGCCTTCGAGACGAACGGGACGGTGCGCGACGCGCGCGGGTTCGCCTCGATCACGTAGAGCTTGCCGGCGGTGTCGACCGCGTACTGGACGTTCAGCAGGCCGACGACGCCGAGCGCCTTCGCGATCCCCTCGGTGTGCTCGCGGATCTGCGCGAGCGCGTCGGGGCCGAGCGAGTGCGGCGGCAGCACGCAGGCGGAGTCGCCGGAGTGGATGCCGGCCTCCTCGACGTGCTGCATGATGCCGCCGATCCAGACGTCCTCGCCGTCGCACAGGGCGTCGACGTCGACCTCGATCGAATCCTCCAGGAATCGATCCAAGAAGATCTCCCTCGCCGTGACGTGCTCGAACGACGAAGCGGAGCGGAGTTGTGAGAGCGAGAGGCCGGGCGCAGCCTGGCCGGTCATGCCGACGCGCGCGAGATAGTCGTGCAGGCCGTCGAGCGAGTAGACGATCTCCATCGCGCGGCCGCCGAGCACGTAGCTCGGACGCACGAGCAGCGGGAAGCCGACGTCGGGCGCTCTCGCGACCGCCTCCTCGGGCGAATGCGCGGTCGCGTACGGCGGCGCCTCGTAGCCGAGCTGCTCGAGCAGCCTGCCGAAGCGGCCGCGGTCCTCCGCGTGGTCGATCGCGTCGATCGAGGTGCCGAGGATCGGCATGCCCGCCTCCGCGAGGCCCGCCGCGAGCTTCAGCGGCGTCTGCCCACCGAACTGGACGATCACGCCCTCCGGCTGCTCGACCTCGCAGACGCCGAGCACGTCCTCGAGCGTGAGCGGCTCGAAGTAGAGGCGATCCGACGTGTCGTAGTCGGTCGAGACGGTCTCGGGGTTGCAGTTCACCATCACCGCGTCGCGGCCCGTCTCGCGCACCGTCATCGCCGCGTGGACGCAGCAGTAGTCGAACTCGATCCCCTGGCCGATGCGGTTCGGGCCGGCGCCGAGGATCACGACGCTGGGGCGCTCGCCGCGCTCGACCTCATGGTCGGGAGCGGTCGCGCCGCGCCGCAGTCGCTCGCGGGCGGAGTAGTAGTACGGCGTGCGGGCGGCGAACTCGGCCGCGCACGTGTCGACGGACTTGAACGTGCGCTCGCCCGCCTCGGCGCCCGCCGGGTCGAGCGCCAGCTCCTGCAGCTCGCGCAGGAACCATGGATCGATCTGCGTGCGCTGGTGCAGCGTCTCGGGGCCGACGCCACGACGGAACGCCTCGAGCACGAGATCGAAGCGGTCGGGGCCGCCGTGCGCGAGCGCGTCCAGCAGCTCCGCCTCGTCCGTCGGCGGCACGACCGTCTGGTCCAGCTCGCGCGAGCGCAGCGCCTTCGCGAACGCCTGCTTGAACGTGCGGCCGATCGCCATCGCCTCGCCGACCGACTTCATGTGCGTCGAGAGGCCGGCGTCGGAGCCGGGGAACTTCTCGAACGCGAAGCGCGGCCACTTCACGACGCAGTAGTCGATCGTCGGCTCGAAGCTCGCGGGCGTCGCACGCGTGATGTCGTTGTCGATCTCCTCCAGCGTGTAGCCGACGGCGAGCCGCGCGGCGATCTTCGCGATCGGGAAGCCGGTTGCCTTCGACGCGAGCGCCGACGAGCGCGAGACGCGCGGGTTCATCTCGATCACGATGATCTCGTCGGTCGCGGGGTTGACGGCGAACTGGACGTTCGAGCCGCCCGTCTCGACGCCGACCGCGCGCATGACGGCGATCGCCTGGTCGCGCAGCGCCTGATACTGCTTGTCGGTGAGCGTCTGCTGCGGCGCGACGCAGACGGAGTCGCCCGTGTGGACGCCCATCGGGTCGAGGTTCTCGATCGAGCAGACGATCACGACGTTGTCGGCGTGGTCGCGCATCACCTCGAGCTCGAACTCGCCCCAGCCGAGGACCGACTCGTCGATCAGCACCTGGCCGATCGGCGAGGCGGCGATCCCGCGCGCGCAGATCGTCGCGTACTCCTCGGGCGTGCGCGCGATCCCCCCGCCGCGGCCGCCGAGCGTGAAGGCGGGGCGGATGATCGCGGGCAGGCCGATCCGCTCCTGCGCTGCGAGCGCCTCGGGGACGGTCGTCGCGATCGCCGACCCGGGGACGCGCAGCCCGGCTGCGTTCATCGTCTCGCGGAAGCGATCGCGGTCCTCGGCGCGGTCGATCGCGTCGTAGTTCGCGCCGATCAGCTCGACGCCGTACTTCGCGAGCGTGCCGTCCTCGTGCAGCGCCTTCGCGAGGTTGAGGGCGGTCTGGCCGCCGAGCGTCGGCAGCAGCGCGTCGGGCCGCTCGCGCTCGATGACCTGCGCGACGGGGCCGGGCAGGAGCGGCTCGACGTACGTCGCGGTCGCGATCTCCGGGTCGGTCATGATCGTCGCCGGGTTCGAGTTCACGAGCACGACCTCGTAGCCCTCCTCCATCAGCACCTTGCATGCCTGCGTGCCGGAGTAGTCGAACTCGGCGGCCTGCCCGATGACGATCGGGCCGGAGCCGATGATGAGGATCTTCTTGATGTCGTCACGACGCGGCATGTCAGGCGGCCTTGATCTGGTCGACGAAGCGATCGAAGAGGTACAGCGCATCGTGCGGGCCGGGACGCGCCTCGGGGTGGTACTGCACGGTCGCGCCGGGCACGTCGCGCAGCGCGAGCCCCTCGACCGTGCGGTCGTAGAGGTTGATGTGCGTCAGCTCGGCGGTGCCGAAGTCGGTCTCCCAGCGCACCGGATCGTCGCTCGGCAGCGTCTTCGCGCCGCCGGGACCGAGCACGGCGAAGCCGTGGTTCTGGCTCGTGATCTCGACGCGGCCGGTCGTAAGGTCCTTCACCGGGTGGTTCGCGCCGCGGTGGCCGAACGGCAGCTTGTACGTCTCCAGCCCGAGGGCGCGGCACAGCAGCTGATGGCCGAGGCAGATCCCGTAGACGGGCTTCTTGCCGACGAGCCCGCGGACCGTCTCGACGACGTAGCCAAGCGCGGCCGGGTCTCCGGGGCCGTTGGCGAGGAAGACGGCGTCGGGGTCGCGCGCGAGCAGCGCCTCCGCGCTCGACGAGCAGGGATGCAGCTCGACGGTCGCGCCGCGCTCGCGCAGGTTGCGCACGATCGAGTCCTTCACGCCCGTGTCGATCATCGCGATCGTCGGGCCGTCGTTTGCGCCGCCCAGCGGGCCGAGCACGACCGGCTCGCCGGGCGTGACGTCCCGCGCGAGGTCGCGGCCGGCCATCGAGGGCTCGGCGGCGATCAGCGCGCGCGCCTCGTCCTCCCCCATGCTCGCCGGGAAGACGCCGCCGCGCATCGCGCCCGCGTCGCGGATGTGGCGCACGAGGGCGCGCGTGTCGAGGTCGGTGATGCCGGGGATCCCGCAGTCGCGCAGCCAGTCGAGCCAGCCGCCCTCGGCGCCGGGCGCGTCCTCGCGGTTCGTCGCCGCGCGCATGATCGCCGCGCGCGCGTGGATGCGATCGGACTCCATCGCCTCGGCGCTCACGCCGTAGTTGCCGACGTGGGCGGTCGTGAACGTGATCAGCTGGCCGGCGAACGACGGGTCGGTGACCGCCTCCTGGTAGCCGGTCATCCCGGTCGTGAAGACGACCTCGCCGACGGCGTGGCCGGCGCCGCCGCAGGCGAGCCCGTCGAAGCGCTCGCCGTCCTCGAGCAGGACGTAGCTGGTCGCGGTCGGGCTCGGGTGGGCCATCTACATCACCAGCTTCTGGATCGTCTTGAACTCGTCGCTGCCGGCGGCGCCGAGCAGCTCGAACAGCGCCGTCTCGACCGACGTCAGGATCGCGCCGCTCTCCTCCATCTTGCGCAGCCCCAGCTCGCGGTTCGCTGCCGTGCGCGAGGAGACCGCGTCGACCGCGACGTGGACCTCGACGCCACCCGCGAGCAGGTCGTGGGTCGTCTGGCTGACGCACACGTGCGTCTCGATCCCACACACGAGCGCCTGGTCGCGGCCGGCGAGATCGAAGCCGTCGGCGCGCGCCGCGGAGAAGACGGTCTTCGCGAGCCGAGGCGCGTCGCCGAGCGCCTCGCGTACGGCGGGCACCGTGTCTCCCAGCCCACGCGGGTACTGCTCGGTCACGAGCACCGGCAGGCCGAGCGTGCGCGCGCCTCGGACGAGCACCGCCGTCTGGGCCACGACCTGCTCGAAGGAGTCGACGGCCTTTGCGAACGCCTCCTGCACGTCGATCACGACGAGCGCGGTGCGTGCGCGATCGAGCGTGCGCGCGCTCACGCGAGTGCCTCCACCGCGGCATCCGCGCGATGGACGACGCCTCCGGCGGCGACGGTCAGCCGCACGACGCCGCGCAGCGTGCGGCCCTCGAAGCACGAGTTGGCGGACTTGCTCGCATAGCCGCGCGCGCCGACCTCCCAGCTCGCGGCGAGGTCGAGCAGCGCGAGGTTCGCCGGCTCGCCGACCGCGATCCGCGGGGTGGCGAGGTCGAGCAGCGCCGCGCCGGCGGTCATCCGCTCGACGACGAGCCCGAGCGGCAGCACGCCCGGCAGCACGAGATCGGTGTAGAGCACCGGGAAGGCGGTCTCGAGCCCGGTGACGCCCATCGGGGCCTCCTCGAACGGGACCTCCTTCTCGTGTCGGGCGTGCGGAGCGTGGTCGGTCGCGATGCACGCGATCGTGCCGTCGCGCAAGCCCGCGATCAGCGCCTGGCGGTCAGCCTCGGTGCGCAGCGGCGGGTTCATCTTGAAGCGAGAGTCGAGCGAGCGGACCGCCTCGTCGGTGAGCGTCAGGTGGTGCGGCGAGGCCTCGCCGCTGACCTGCGCGCCAGCCGCCTTCCAGGCGGCGAGCGCCTCGACCGACTCGACGCACGAGAGGTGCTGGAAGTGGACGCGGCCCTCCTCGTAGGCGGCGAGTGCCGCGTCGCGCGCGACCATCGTCGACTCGGAGACGGATGGGATCCCCGCCATCCCGAGCCGCGCCGAGACGGCGCCCTCGTGCATGACGCCGTGGCCGGACAGCGACGGGTCCTCCTCGTGCAGGCCGAGCACGCCGCCGCACAGCCGCTGGTACTGGAGCGCGCGCCGCAGCATGCCGGCGGCGACGACCGGCCGGCCGTCGTCGGTGAAGCCGACTGCGCCGGCGTCGCGCAGCTCCGCCATCTCGGTCAGCTCGTCGCCGGCGAGCCCGCGCGTGATCGCCGGCATGAAGCCGACCGGCACGCGCGCGTCGCGCTCCGCCTGCTCGCGCAGCGCGCCCAGCAGCGGCGCGCTGTCGAGCACCGGCGCGGTGTTCGGCATCGCGACGATCCCGCAGTAGCCGCCGGCCGCGGCCGCGGCGGTGCCGGTCGCGAGCGTCTCCTTGTGCTCCTGGCCGGGCGTGCGCAGGTGGACGTGCGGGTCGAAGAAGCCCGGGAAGAGGTGCAGCCCCGCCCCCTCGACGATCTCGGCGCCGCCCGGGACGGGGAGCGCGCCGGGCGCGCCGAGCTCGGCGATCGCGCCATCGCGCACGAGCACGTCGCCCGGTGCGTCGAGGCCGCTGCGCGGGTCGACCACATGTGCTTCGCGGACCAGCAGCTCCGCGGGCGGTGCGGGCGCGTGGAAGAGCCGGCGCACGCTCATGCGGCCGCGACCGTCTCGATCGCGCCTTCCGCGGCGGCCCCGGTCGCACCGGTGCCGGCGAGCAGCTCGTACAGGACCGCCATTCGCACGACGACGCCGGCCTCGACCTGCTGGGCGATCAGCGCCTGCGGCGAGTCGATCGCGTCGGCCGACAGCTCGACTCCCCGGTTCACGGGCCCGGGGTGCATCAGCAGCTGGTGCGGTTGCAGGCGCGCCGCATTGACCTGGAAGCACGCCGCGTACTCGCGCAGCGACGGGACGTACGCTTCCTGCATCCGCTCGTGCTGCATCCGCAGCACGTAGACGACGTCGGCCTCGGCGAGCCGGTCGAGCGTCGGCGCGACCTTGCAGCCGAGCGCCTCGATCCCGCGCGGGATCAGCGTCGGCGGACCGCTGACCGTCACCTCCGCCCCCATCCGCGCGAACGCGAGGATGTCCGAGCGCGCGACGCGCGAGTGCAGCACGTCGCCGACGATCCAGACGCGCGCTCCGTCGAGCGCGCCGAGCCGGCGGCGCAGCGTGTAGACGTCGAGCAGCGCCTGCGTCGGATGCTCGTGCTTGCCGTCGCCGGCGTTGACGACGGCGGCGTCCGTCCAGCGCGCGACGAGCTGCGCGGCGCCGGCGTGCGGCGAGCGGATCACGATCGCAGCCGGGTCGTAGGCGGTGAGCGTCTGGATCGTGTCCTTCAGCGACTCGCCCTTCGTGACCGAGGAGGTCGCCGCGCGGATCGAGACGACGTCGGCGGAGAGCCGCTTCGCCGCCAGCTCGAACGAGCTGCTCGTGCGCGTCGAGGCCTCGTAGAAGAGGTTCACGACGGTGCGGCCGCGCAATGCGGGGACCTTCTTGATCTCGCGGCCGGCGACCTCGGCGAACGACGCCGCGCGATCGAGGATCCGCTCGATTCCCGCGCGGTCGAGGTCGTCGATCGAGAGCAGGTGCCGTGTCGTGCCTGCGTGGTCGCCGACGGTCATGCCGTCACCTCCGCTGGTTCCGAGATCGTGACCTCGTCGACGCCGTCCAGCTCCTCCACCCGCACGTTCACGCGCTCCCCGCGCGCGGTCGGGAGGTTCTTGCCGACGTAGTCGGGCCGAATCGGGAGCTCGCGGTGGCCGCGGTCGGCCAGCACGGCGAGCTGCACGCGGGCGGGACGCCCGTAGTCGAAGATCGCGTCGATCGCCGCGCGCACCGTGCGACCGGTGTAGAGCACGTCGTCGACGATCACGATCGTGCGCTGCTCGAGCGGGAAGCCGAGGTGCGAGGCATGGACGACCGGCGCGCTCGGGCGCAGCGCGACATCGTCGCGGTAGAAGGCGATGTCGATGTCGCCGAGTGGCACGTCGTCGCCTGCGAGCTCCGCGACGAGCTCGCGCAGGCGCGCGGCGAGCGGGGCTCCGCGCCGGTGGATGCCGACGATCGCGAGCTGCTGTGAGGGGTTCTTCTCGACGATCTCGTGCGCGATGCGCACCAGCGTGCGCCGCACGTCGTCGCGGTCGAGGACGACCTTCTCGGCTTCCAACCTGAACCTTCCTGGTCTCACGGGACCGGGTTAAAGGAACGGACGCTGCGCAGCCTAGCAGCGCGCACCGACGCCGAGCGCGCCACGCACTTCAGGCGGCCGGCGGCGGGACGGGCGATTCGTCCTCCACAGGGGGACGGCCGTAGTCCCAGCGCTCGAGCTCCGGGCCGCCGCGCTCGGGGAGCGGCACGTCGATCGTGTCGAAGTCGCGCGGCACGAGCGTGTCGGGGAAGACCGCGCGCGCCTCGTCACGGATCTCGCGACCGCCGTAGCGCGTCGAGAGATGCACGAGCGCGAGCAGTCTCACCTCCGCCTCCTGCGCGGCCTTCGCCGCCTGCTCGGCGGTCGAGTGCTGCGTCGCGCGCGCGCGGTCCGCCTCGTCGCGCGTGAAGGTCGCCTCGTGGACGAGCAGGTCGGCGCGATAGGCGACCTCGACGAGCACGTCGGACGGCCCGGTGTCGCCGGAGATCACGAGCTTGCGGCCGGCGCGGTCCTCCCCCATGACCTGCTCGGGGCGCACCCCGTTGACGACCTCGCCGCGCTGGAGACGGCCGAAGTCGGGCCCGGGCCGCACGCCGAGCTGCTCGGCGAGCGCCGCGTCGAAGCGGCCGGGCCGTTCGTCCTCGATCACCGCATAGCCGTAGGAGGCGCCGCGGTGCACGACCGGGAACGGCTCGATCACGTACTCGTCGCGTTCGACCGGCTCGTCGTCGGCCAGCTCGACGATCTCGACCTCATAGCCGAGCCCGCCCCACACGTGGCGCATCGAGCCGAGCAGCTTCGCGAGGCCGGGCGGCCCGTAGATCGTCAGCAGGCGCTCGCGCGCACGCAGGTCGAACGTCTTCAGCATCCCGGGCAGGCCGAGCCAGTGGTCGGTATGGAGATGCGTGATGAAGACGTCGGTGAGGTCCATCAGCCCGACCGAGCGCAGCAGCTGTCGCTGGGTGCCCTCGCCGCAGTCGAACAGGATGCGGTCGGCGCCGCGACGCAACAGCAGCGCGGGCAGGCCGCGGCGCGCGGTCGGCACGGAGCCCGCGGTGCCCACGAAGAAGAGCGAGAGGTCCATCGGGCGGCGAGACTAGTGGAGCCTGCCGTGCGTCACCACGCCGGTGGTCAGGGACGCGAGCCGTGCGACCGGTCGCTGCCCGCGCACGACCTCGATCCAATCGAGCCGGCGCCCGCACAGCGTGCGCCAGCGATCGGTCGGCACCGCCTGGAGCGTGTCGCGCCCCGCGGTCCGTGCAGGGGTCAGAAGGATCGCGTGGATGAGCGCTGCGCCACCGTCGCCGGGAGCGAGAGTGGTGCCGCCGCGCGCGATCGTCAGGCGATGGCGGCCGGCCGCGAGCCGCAGGCGAAACGGCGGGACGGTGTCGGTGTTGTACGCGCTGCCGCTCAGCTCGGCGCCGACCTCCGCGAGCGGGCGTCCGTCCACGCTGACCTGGAACGTCGGCATGATCTCGCCACGCAGCCACAGATCCCAGGCGCCCGCGTGCGGGACGCTGAAGGGGGCTCGCAGCGCCCCCCGTCGCGCCATCGCGAGCCCCAGCGGCGGGCGGTACACCCAGGCGGGGTGGCTGGCGTGGGCCACGGCGACGCGCACGAGCTGCTGCTGACCGGCGGCGACGAGCTGCCCCCCGTCGTGAGAGGCCAGGCGCGCCAGGCGCCGGACGGCGGTGCAGCGGACGGGCCTCGTGTCGGACAGCCCGAGGTGTGCGAGCGCCGCGGGGGCGCCGGGCCGGCGGCCCCAGACCTGGTAGTAGGCGCCCTCCCACAGGAGGCGGTAGGCGGACGGCGGACCGCTCGCAGACGGGTTGCGGCGCGTGACGATCAGCGGATACGCGACCAGTGCCCGCGGCGCGACGCGGTCCAGGTCCACGACCTGGCCGTGCGATGGCGCGACGTGGCGCAGTGCCGGGGGCGGGAAGATGAAGTCCGGCCCTCCGACGTCCAGGTCGCGCAGCACGTACAACGCGTACTCGTCGAAGTCGGTGAACAGCGTCGGCCCGCGCCCGGCGAAGCGGGCGTCGAGCGACGCGAGCTCGCGGTAGCGCATGGTCGGCGCCAGGCCGGAGCTGTGGTACTGCATCGCGTCGGAGGCGGCGACGCCGAGCGTGAGCGTGAGCGCGAGCAGCGGCGCCACCACCGGCAACCGAGAACGGCGCAGCGCCGCGATCCCTCCCCACGCGATCAGCATCACGATCGGCGAGGTCAGCATCAGCGTCTTGGCCTCGCCCCAGGTCGTCGCGTATGCGATCAAGCCGATGCCGACCGCGAGCGTCGACGCGATCCAGCCGGCAAGCGCGTACGCCCGCAGGCGCAGCAGGCGCACGGCGCCGAGGATCCCCGCGGCGAGCGTGAGCGCCGCGAGCGCGTCGGAGACGACGCGGGCGGCGCCGTTCGGCGCCGCCCGGTAGCTGTTCGAGATCCACGTCCCGAACGCCTGATCGGGCGGCAGCGGCCCGCTCAGGTTGCCCGGGTTGGAGGTCGTTCCGATCGCCTGCGCCACCTGGAGGGCCCGCGACAGGTCGACCCAGGTCGGCAGGGCAGCGATCAGCACGGCCAGTCCGCCGCCGGCCACGAGCAGGAGCAGCGCGCGCGCGCGACGCGGGTCCGTTGCGACGTCGCGGGCCGCGACGGCCGCCAGGACCACGACCGCCGCCAGCGCCCAGGCCCCGAAGGCGGCGCCGAGCGCGGAGAGGCCGGCTGCGACCACGAGCGCGAACGGAATGGCGCCCTGCGGCGGTCCCCGCAGCCAGCGCGGGTGGAGCGCGATCAGCGCGCCCAGCGCGAGGATCATCGGCAGTGCGACGATCTCCTTCACCGACGAGATCAGCGCGTAGCCGTAGACGAGCGCCGGCAGCGTGACGACGAGCGCGGCGAGCGCGGCCCAGGCGCCGTCGAGGCCCATCCGCCGTGCGAGCACCCAGACTGCCCCGGCGCCGGTGGCGAGCATGAACGCGTTGAAGGGCTGGAAGGCCCACAGCAGCGACAGCCGCAGCAGCGGCGCGCTGCCGCCGAACAGCGTGTCGGCACCGGACGGGTAGCTCGAGCCGTAATACCCGTGGAGATAGGCGCCGTACGAGTTGTGCAAGTCCACGTGCGCGTAGTCCTGCCCGTGGCGCACCAGGAAGTCGGCACCCATGATGTGGAGCGCCGAATCCGTCAGCAGTTGGTAGGAGGAGAAGGTCAAGCGGCCCGCGGCCAGCAACGGCGCCAGCGCGACGAGGTAGGCGAGCACCGGCGTCACGAGCTGCCAGGCGCCGCGACGGCGCGCGCGCACCAACGTGCGCACCCGCTGTCGGCCAAGTGCGAGGCCGAGCGCTGCGACGACCGCCAGCGCATACGGCGTCGCCGGGGCGACGGGAGGGACGAACGTCGTGAGCTGCGACACGGCGATCAGCGCCGCGGCGCCGACCACCGGCAGCAGCGACGCCGGCAGGAAGCTCCCGCTCGCACGATCGACCAGCAGTCCGGCGCCGATGCAGAGCATCGCCAAGACGCAGGGATAGGCCAACGTCGTGAGGAGGAACATGACAGGACCTGCTCGATGTGACGCGCCCGGCAAGATTCGAACTTGCGACCTCTCGCTCCGGAGGCGAGCGCTCTATCCACTGAGCTACGGGCGCCTGACGGCAGGGAGCTTATCGCGGCGCTCTGGCCAGCTGTCGCTCTACCCTTCGATCAGGGCGCTGAGCGCAATGCCGAGGCCGGCTGCGACGCCGACGAGGCTGTGCGAACGACCGTCTTCACCCGACGGAGGGCGGGATGCCGGCTTCCTCGAGCCGCTCCTCGTAGACGCGGGCGAGCTCGGTGAACGAGACGCCGAGGCCGCGCGCGACGCGGACCATCGCTTCGAACGACGGGTTCGTGCGACCGCTCTCGAGCGTGGTGAGGTAGTTGCGCCCGAGGCCGGAAGCCTCGCAGACCTCCTCCTGCTTGAGCGACTTGCGCACGCGCAGCTCGCGTACGGCGATCGCCAGCGCACGGCGCTCCCGGTGCAGTCGATCTGCCACGCAGCAACCCTTCACTGGTTGCCCGGCTCAATCCACGCCCGAGAGCGTGGATCATCCCCTCAGTAGCGGGTATGCCCCCTGCTTGCTGGGGGATTCACCCTACGATCCGTCCCGCGACGCGTCAGCCCTCAACGCGCGATGCGAAAGCGCACGCTGGCTCTCACGCGGCACCCGTCATGGCATGCGAACGCCACGAAGCGGCCGGCGGCGGAGCCCGGCCGGATGTGGATCGTGGCGTTGAAGGAGCCGCGGCGGCCGGTTCTCGCGCCGCCGATGCGGGTAGTGCGGCCGTCGGAGGGCCCAGCGAACAGCGCGATGTGGACGTTGCGCGGGAAGCCGCTTCCGGTGAGCGTCAGCGCGTCGCCCGGCCGGACTGCGACCGGCTCGGCCGTCAGCTGCGGGACGGTCGCGATCGCGCCAGCGGAGGGTGCGACTGCCGGGGCCGGCCGCGCCCCGGCGACGGCCGACAGCAGGACGAGCGCGATGAGCACCGTGCAACGTGTCGATGCCGTCATGCCGGGGACCTCCCCCGGGGCGAGACCGGAAACCTCGCTGCTCGCACGGTCGTCGGCTCAGCCGCCGGCGACCGCGGGCAGGATCGTGACCTCGTCGCCGTCCGCGACGGGCGTGTCGAGGCCCTCCAGGAAGCGGATGTCCTCGCCGCCGATGTAGACGTTCACGAAGCGGCGCAGGCCGCCGCCGTCGGCGATCCGCTCGCGCAGCTCGCCGAACTGCTCGTACAGCGCGTCGAGCACCTCGCCGACGGTGCCCCCGTCGACGGAGGTGCTCGCGGCACCATCGGTCGCGGCGCGCAGCTGCGTGGGGATCTTCACGACGATCGCCATCAGGCCGCGACTGGGTGGGCGGTGGACGCCGCTGTCACGCTCGCCTCGAAGGCGTCGAACGAGGGCTCGATCTCGACCGTGTCGAACGTGCCGCGCACGACGTCGAGCGTCTTGAGGCCCTCACCCGTGATGATCGCGACGACGCGCTCGTCGGCGTCGATGTCGCCGCGCTCGGCGAGCTTCGCCAGCGCCGCCGTCGTCGCGCCGCCGGCCGTCTCGGTGAAGATGCCGGTCGTTTCGGCCAGCAGCCGGATCCCGGCCCTGATCTCGTCGTCGGTCACGGCGTCGATTCCCCCGCCGGTGCGACGCGCAAGCTCGAGCGCATAGGGCCCATCGGCCGGGTTGCCGATCGCGATCGACTTGGCGATCGTGTCCGGCTTGACCGGACGGCAGACGTCGTGTCCCTGTGCGAAGGCCGTCGCGACGGGTGCGCAGCCGGTCGCCTGGGCACCGTTCATCGTCGGCACCGTGCCGTCCACGAGCCCCACGTCGATCCACTCCTCGAAGCCGCGGGCGATCTTCGTGAACAGCGAGCCCGAGCCGATCGGCACGACGAGCCGGTCTGGCACCTGCCAGCCGAGCTGCTCGGCGATCTCGTAGGCGATCGTCTTCGAGCCCTCGGCGTAGTACGGCCGCATGTTGATGTTCGTGAAGGCCCACGGGCGATCGCCGGAAACCTCGGTGCAGAGTCGGTTGACGTCGTCGTAGTTGCCCTTGACGGCGATGATCGTCGTCCCGTAGACGCCGGTCGCGAGGATCTTCTGCTCCTCGAGGTCGGCGGGGATGAAGACGTAGGACTCGAGCCCTGCGGCCGCGGCGTGCGCGGCGACGGCGTTCGCGAGGTTGCCGGTCGAGGCGCACGCGATCGTCTGGAAGCCCAGCTCCTTCGCGCGTGCGAGTGCGACCGCGACGACGCGGTCCTTGAACGAGTGCGTCGGGTTCGCGGCGTCGTTCTTGATCCACACCTCGCGCAGGCCGAGGCGGGCGGCGAGGCGGTCGGCGCGCAGCAGCGGCGTCCAGCCGGCCGGGAGGGTGTCTCGCGGCGGCGGCCCTTCAAGCGGCAGGAAGTCGCGATAGCGCCAGATCGAATGCGGGCCTGCCTGGATCTGGCGGCGCAGCTCAGCGGGATCGAGGCCCTCGCGTGGCGCATACGCCACCTCGAGCGGGCCGAAGCAGCGCTCGCACACGTAGCTCGCGTCGAGCGGGTAGATCGTCTTGCACTCTTTGCAGGTCAATGACTCTGGCGGCATAAAAAAACCTCCGCCGGGGTCCGTGGCAGAGGTTCGAAACCGCTTTCCACATCTCCCAGGCTCGCTTGTTGCCTGATGGAATTGGCACCTTCCCCCTTACGGGGGGGTTGCCGGGGCTTCGTCGGGCCGATCCCTCCACCCCTCTTGATGAGGTACTGCTATGTGATCGGCAGTATAGCCACGCTGCGGACAGTTCCGCAATCTTGCTTGCGTTCGTGGCGGAGGTGCCGCCATTCGGGGATACAATGCAGGCGTGGAACCCGACCTGGGGCGGCCTCCGCTGGCCATGTGCCGGCTTGCGCACCCCCGGAGACGATCGACCCGATGAGCGACGACCCGCGAAGTCCCCATGCCGAGCTTGCCGAAGCCACGCTTCGCGCGCGTCGCGCGCGGTCGCTCCGTCGTCTCCCCTGCGCTTGCCGAGCCTGAGGCCTCGCAGGTCGAGGTCATCGAGTCGCTCGGGATCCGCTGGGTCAACGTCGAGCAGCCGCGCCACAGCCATCGCGCATGGCTCGAGGAGCGCTTCGACTTCCACGCGCTCGACTACGAGGACGTCTTCTCGCGCAACCAGCGCCCGAAGATCGACGAGTACGACGACTACCTCTTCATCGTCCTCTACTTCCCGCGCTTCGACAAGCACGTGGGGCGCCTGAACGCCGCCGAGCTCGACCTGTTCGTCGGCCCCGACTTCCTCCTCACGCTGCCGAACGCGCCGCTGCAGCCGGTCGAGTACCTGTTCGAGCGCTGCCGGGCCAACGACGAGCTGCGCGAGCAGTGGTTCTCGAAGGGCACCGGCTACCTGCTCTACAAGATCGTCGACGCGTGCGTGGACGCGAGCTTCCCGATGCTCGCGAAGATGGGCAACAAGCTCGAGCGGATCGAGGACGAGATCTTCGAGGGCCGCTCGAAGGAGGTCGTGCGCGACATCTCCAACGTCAAGCAGGAGATCATCAACTTCCGCAAGATCGTGCGCCCGCAGCGTGCCGTCTTCGGCGACCTCGAGCGCACGAAGCAGCGCTACCTCGCCGACGACCTCGACGTCTACTTCGACGACATCAACGACGCCTCCGAGCGCGTCTGGCAGATGCTCGAGACGTACAAGGAGACGGTCGAGGCGCTCGAGGCGACGAACGAGTCGGTCCTCTCGCACCAGCTCAACGACGTGCTGCGCGTGCTGACGGTGCTGAGCGTCGTGTTCCTGCCGCTGACGCTGATCGCGTCGGTCTTCGGCATGAACGTGCACGTGCCCGGCCAGCAGTTGGCCCTCCCGTTCTGGGAGATCATCGTCGCGATGGTCGCGATCGGCGCCGGGATGATCGCGTTCTTCAAGCGTCGCCGCTGGCTGTAACACCGGCGCGGCGACGGAGTAGAGACGTTCGTGGCCGCCACTTCCATCGAGGCGCTCGAGCGCCTCGCATCGTCATCCGCCGTGACCGCGCCGAGCAAGCGGATGCTCGTGATCGTCAACCCGTACGCGACGACCGTCTCGGCCCGCCTCAAGCACCTCGTCGTGTACGCGCTGCGCGGCCGCTACGAGGTCGACTCGGTCGAGACGCAGGCGCGCAACCATGCGACCGAGCTGTGCCGCGAGGCGGCGCAGGAGGGCTACGACGTCGTCTGCGCGTTCGGCGGCGACGGCACGTTCAACGAGGCGGCGAACGGGCTCGCCGGCTCGGACACCCCGCTCACCTGCCTCCCGGGCGGGTCCACGAACGTCTTCTGCCGCATCCTCGGGATCCCGAACGACGTCGTGGATGCGACCGAGCACCTGCTCGCGATGGCAGACGTCTGGCAGCCGCGCGCGATCGACCTCGGCGCCGTCGACGACCGCCGCTTCCTGTTCACGGCCGGCGTCGGGCTGGACGCGAGCGTGACGAAGCGCGTCGACGCGCGGCCTCGGCTCAAGGCGCGCTTCGGTCCATGGTTCTACGCGGCGGCCGCCGTGGGGGCGTTCAACCGCGAGTACGTGGTGCATCCGCGGCGGCTCGCGGTCGAGCTGCCGGGCGGCGAGACGATCGAGGGCGTGACCGCGATCGTCCAGAACACCACGCCCTACACCTACTTCGCCCAGCGGTCGATCGACCTGGCCGAGGACGTCGACCTCGAGAGCGGGACGATCGCCGGCATCGTGCTGCGGCGCGCGAGCTGGCTCGACATGCCGACCGTGACCTGGCGCGCCCTCTCCCCCCGCGCACGGATCCTGCGCCACCGCCGCGTCGAAGGCTACGCCGGCGCCGACGTCGTCACGATCCGCTCGCTCGACGAGCGCCCGCTGCCCGTGCAGGTCGACGGCGACTACCTCGGCGAACTGCCCGAGATCGTCGTGCGCGTCGATCCCGGCGCGCTGCGCGTCGTCTCCTGACCGCCCATGCCGCGCGTGCTGGCCGTCCCGCTCGTCGCAGCCCTGCTGGCGACGTCCGCCGCGTCGGCGGCGTCGGTGCCGCGCGCGCCGACGCTGTCCGGTTGCCCCGTCTTCCCCGCCGACAACGTGTGGAACCGCCGTGTGGACGACCTCCCGGTCACGCGCAACAGTGCGACCCTGATCCGCAGCATCGGGCTCGACGCCGGCGTGCACGCCGACTTCGGATCGGGGCTGTGGGACGGCGGGCCGATCGGGATCCCCTTCGCCGTCGTCGGCGGCGGGGAACGGAAGGTCCCCGTCCGCTTCGACTACGCGGACGAGTCGGACCGTGGCCCGTACCCGCTCCCCGCGAACGCGCCGATCGAGGGCGGGCGGAACGCCGGGGGCGACCGTCACGTGCTCGTCGTCGACAAGACGGCCTGCAAGCTCTACGAGCTGTTCGACGCCCATCCACTCGACGCCGGTCGTTCCTGGCACGCCGGCAGCGGTGCCGCGTGGGACCTGCGGTCCAACCGGCTGCGGCCGGCCACGTGGACCTCGGCCGACGCCGCCGGCCTGCCCATCCTCCCCGGGCTCGCGCGCTACGACGAGGTCGCCGCCGGCGCCATCCTGCACGCGCTGCGCTTCACCGCGCCGCGGACGCGGACGGCGTACGTGTGGCCGGCACGGCACCAGGCCGGCACCTCGAACGATCCCTCGCTGCCGCCGATGGGGCTCCGCGTGCGCCTGAAGCGACGCGTCAGCCTGCGCGGCCTGCCCAGGCAGGCACGCATCGTCGCGACCGCGATGAAGCGCTACGGCCTGCTGCTCGCCGACAACGGCTCGCCGTGGTACGTCAGTGGTGCACCTGACGCGCGCTGGTCCAACGACCAGCTGCACGGGCTCGGCCGTCTTCGCGGCAGCGACTTCGAGGTCGTCGACGCGCGCGGGCTGCGCTGAGCCACCCGTCACGGGCCGTAGGTCGCCGGCCGTCGCATGGGGCAGAAGTCGCGCGCGCCGGGACGCGCCGGATCGCCCAGCCGGACCCACACCCCGGTCCCGTCGTAGAGCCGCACGCAGGGCGGAGCGCGATCAAGCGAGAGGTCGCGCATCACGACCGCGGCGTCGGAGCGCAGCCCGCTGAAGTCGGTGCGTTCGATGTCTGCTTCGAGGCCCGCTGCGACAGCGAACGCGAGGACGCCTATGCGTTCGAACAGCGGACTTGCTTCATCGACGGCGTCCTGCCAGTACACCATTCTCACGCCGGCGGCATGGAGGCCGCGCATCAGCTGCAGGACATCGCCGCCCCCGTGCGGGCCGGAGACGAGGAAGTTCTGGTTCGTGTAGGCCACGACGCGGTCGCGCAGCGGCACGCCCTCGCCGAGCGTCGCCTGGCGGTTCCCCGGCAGCCGGCGTTCGGTCGTGCCGCCGACGCCGAACGTCGCGCCGACGTGCGCGGCCCCGACCGCGAGCAGCAGCAGAGCGATAGCGACCGGCTTTCCGTACCCGGGAAGGCGCACGATCCAGGCCGTCCCCAGCACGGCGAGGAAGATGACGAGCGGCATCGTGTAGCGCAGGTCGTGGTGCGGCATGAACGTCAGCACCGTCCATGCGCCGACGAGCCCGACGAGCAGCTCGAGCGTCGGGTCGCCGAGCGGGCGGGTGCGGATCACGCGTGCGACGGCGAGCGCGACGCCCACCGCCGCGAACGCGCACAGCGGCGCAAGCAGCAGGCTGTTGAGCGTCGCCCAGCCGTACCACAGGGCGTTGTCGAACGAAAACGGCGCCGGGAGGGCCGCGGGGGGCACGAATCTGCCCGCGCCAGCGGCGCGCAGCAGGGCGTGCAGTCTTGACGCGTGCCACAGGTACCACGGCGCCCCCGTGGCGAAGGCCGTCGCGGCGAACGCGAGCAGCCCGCGCCAGTTCCGACGACCGGCTCCGCCGTCGCGTGCGAGCACGACTGCGACGAACGCCAGCAGATAGAGCGGCGCCAGCTCCTTCGTCTCGACGCCGAAGCCGAGCGCCACGCCCGCGAGCGCGGCGACGCCGACGCGGCGAAAGCGCTCGCTGGCGAGCACGAGCCACACGCTCGTCGCGACCAGCGCTGCCTGCGGGGCATCGAGCATGAAGACGTGGAACTGCTCGATCAGGAGCGGCACGCCGAGCGCGAACACGACGGCGAACAGCCCCGCCTGGCTGCCCGCGACGCGGCGGCCGGTCCGGTAGCAGGCGAGCGCCAGCAGCGGCACGAAGACGAGGTTCTGGGCGATGACCGGCGCCGTGACGCCAGGGCTGCCGACGAACGTCGCCAGTGCCCCCAGCACGAACGCCACCGGCGGGTAGTAGTTCGGATAGCCCATCAACGTGCCGAGCTCCCCGTGGGCGATCAGCTCACGAAAGCGCAGCGCGACGAAGAGATCTTGCGCCGAGTCGCCGTATTGAACCGAGCGGTCGACCGCGAGCCACCAGCCGGTGAGCGCGACGAATCCGACCGTGACGGCGATCGCCGCCCATGCGGAGCGGCTCCACGTCATGCGCACGCGCCGCGCGGTGACGGTGCCGACCGCGCGCGATCCCCCGACGTCCCAAGCCCCCTCGGACGACATTGCCTCATTTTACTTCGATATGGAAGATCGCATCGTCGGTCAGGGGCAGGCGTCGCGGCCGCTGACCTGCACCCACACCCCGGTGCCGTTCGCCAGGCGGGTGCACGGCTGGCTGCCGTCGAACGTGTCGGCGCGTATGAGGTGCGCGACGCGCCCGCCTCCCGGATCGAACCCGTCGACGCTGGCGCCGGCGATCCGCGCGAAGACGATCAGGCCGACGGTGTCGAACAGGTGATCGTTGACGTCTCCGCGGTCCTCGGTCGCGATCCGGTCGGTCCCACCGGCGCGAATGCCGCGCAGCAGCGCGAGCACGTCGCCGCTGCGCTGCGGGCCCGAGACGAGGTAGTCGAGGCTCGAGTACGCGACGACCCGGTCGCGTGGCGGCACCCCCTCCCCCTGGCCGATCGCGCCGTTGCTGAGCGGCAGCTGGCCGGATGTGCGCCCGACGCCGAACGTCGCGCCGAGCTGGGCCGCGACGACGGCGAGCGCGACCGCCGCGCTCGCGACGGCCTGCCAGCGCGCGCGCAGCCGCACGATCCAGGCGGTGCCGAGAACGGCGACGTAGGCGATCGCCCCCATCATGTAGCGGACGTCGTGGTGGCGCATGAGCGTGAGTGCGAGCCAGCTGCCGCCGAGGCCGCAGAGCAGCTCGGGCGTCACGTCGTCGAGCGGGCGCGGGCGCATGCGGGCGACGCGCACGAGCGCGGCCACGACGCCGATCGTCGCGACGGCGAACAGCGGTGCGAACAGCACCCCGTTGAGCGTCGCCCAGCCGTACCAGGCGAGATTGGCGAAGGAGACGATCGGCGGGCTCGCGGCAAGTGGGACGGGTTCGCCGGCGGTGCCGGTGCCCGCCGCGCCGGCGAATCTGCTCCATTCGGACAGATGCACCACGTACCACGGTGCGCCCACGGCGAGCGCGACGCCCACGAAGGCGGCGAGGCCGCGCCAGTTGCGACCACCGACTCGGCCCGTGGTTCCCCCGCCGCCGCGCAGCAGCACCGCTGCGAGCAGGCCGACGAGGTACAGCGGCATCAGCTGCTTCGTCAGCACGCCGAACCCGACGGTCAAGCCTGCGAGCGCTGCCAGCTCGACGCGCGCGAAGCGCTCGCTCGCGAGCATCAGCCATGCCGCGACCGCGACGAGCGCCGCCTGCGGCGCGTCGAGCATGAAGACGTGGAACTGCTCGGCGAGCAACGGCGACCCGAGCGCGAACACGACCGCCAGCAGTCCGCAACGCGGCCCCGCGGCCATGCGACCGAGCCGGTAGCAGGCAAGCCCAAGCAGCGGCACGAAGACGAGGTTCTGCGCGAGGATCGGCCCGTCGGCGCTCTTCCCGGCGAGCGCCAGCGCGAGCGCGCCGAGCAGCCGGATCCCGGGCGGGTAGTACGTCGAGAGCGTGATCGCTCTCAGCGGATCGCCGTGTTGGAAGAATTCGAGGAACAGGAGCGAGGCATAGAGATGCGCCGCGCTGCTGCCGAACGGGACGGCGCGATCTGCCGCGAGCCACCAGCAGCTGAGCGCGAGGAACAGTGCCGTGACGGCGATCGCGCCCCAGGCCGGCGCGCTCCAGCATGGCATCCGCACCCGGCGGCCATCGCTGCGATCGGACTGGCGTCCGGCGCTCGCATCGCTGTGCGCGAGGGACGACATCTCGCCCTACCCGCTGACACCGCAGCCGTCGTGCGGGGGCCCGCCGTCGGCCGCGCCGACGCGCAGCCACACGCCGCTGCCGTCCGCGAGCCGCAGGCACGGGGCGACGCCGCCCGTCGGCGGTGCGCGTATCGCGAGCGCCTGCCCCGGCCCCGGCGTCGCGATCGCTTCCGGCTGGGCCACGACCTGGAGGCTCGCCACGCGCGCGAGCACCCACAGGCCGGTTTCTTCGAAGTTCCGGTCGAACGATTCCACGTGGTCGACGAACCCGATCGTCGTCACGCCCTCGCGACGCAGCGACTCGAGCAGGGCGAGGACGTCTGGATGACCGTGCGGGCCTGAGATGAGGAAGTTCTGGTTCGAGTACACGATCACGCGTCCGCGTGGGGGGACGCCCTCTCCGTAGGCTGCTCTGCGGCTCCCCGGGAGCTGACGCGAGGCCTCGCCGCCCACCCCGAGCGTCGCGCCCACGTGCGCGGCGACTATCGCGGCCGCGAGCAGCGAGATCGCGACGGCGCGCGGCGCCGGCGCGAGCCGGACGATCCAGGCGGTGCCGAGGACCGCCAGGAAGGCGATCAGGCCGATCGTGTAGCGCATGTCGTGGTGCGGCATCGCGGTCAGCGCGAGCCATGCGCCGCCGAGCCCGCACAGCAGCTCGAGCGTGAAGTCGTTCGCAGGCCGGGCGCGGACCACGCGCGCGATCGCCGCGCCGACGCCCACGCTCGCGAACGCGAACAGCGGCGCGAACAGCAGTCCGTCCAGCGTCGCCCAGAAGTACCACGCGAGGTTCGCGAGCGAGATCGGCGACGGGCTCGCCGCAGGCGGGACTTCTCCGCCGGCGCCCGCCGCGTGCACGATGCCGGCGCCTTGGCCGATCGTCAGCTGGCGCACGTACCACGGCGCTCCGACGAGCAGCGCGACTGCGACCAGCGCGAGCACGCCGCGCCAGTTGCGCCAGCCTCCGTCGCGTGCCAGCACACAGGCGACGAGCCCCACGAGATACAGCGGCGCGAGCTCTTTCGAGGCGATCCCGAGGCCGAGCGCGAGCCCGGCGAGCGCGGCCACGCCGACACGCGCGAAGCGCTCGCTCGCGAGGATCAGCCAGGCCGCGACCGCGACGAGCGCCGCCTGCGGGATGTCGAGCATGAAGACGTGGAACTGCTCGATCACGAGCGGGGCGCCGAGCGCGAAGACGACGGCCAGTAAGCCGGCCGTCGGGCTGGGTGGGGACGGGGTCATGCGGCCGATCCGGTAGCAGGCGAGCGCCAGCAGCGGCACGTAGACGACGTTCTGGGCGAGGATCGGCACGGCGACGTGGATACCGCCGAGGAACGCCGCGGCGGCCCCGAGCAGGTAGGTGGCAGGCGGGTAGAAGCTCGGGAAGTCGACCACCTGCATGAACTGGCCCTGGTCGACCAGGTCGTGGACGCGGAAGGCGAAGAAGAGGTGCTGCGCGGCGTCGTTGTAGGGGACGCTGCGATCGACGGACAGCCACCAGCCGGTGACGACGACGAAGCACGCGGCCGTCGCGACGGCGCCCCAGGCAGGGCCGCTCAAGCGGCCGGGCCATGCGAGCACGTGCGGAACCACGACGCGGCGCAGCGACGATGCGCCGCGACCCCCCCGGGTCGACGACATCGGTCGACTGTACCGGAAACAAGCCGGTCAGCGACCGGCTTTGCGGGCCGTCAGGACCGGCTCACGCGCCGGCGCCCGGCGTGACGCGATAGGCGTCGAAGACGGACTCGATGTTGCGCAGGCGGTTGATCGTCGAGTCGAGCGTCTTCGTGTCGGCGACCTCGATCACGAAGCGGTTCTTGATCATCGGCGGCGTCGAGGTGCAGCGCGCCTCGACGATGTTGATGCCGGCCTCGGAGAAGGTCCGCGAGAGGTCCTCGAGCAGGCGATGGCGATCCCAGCCGTCGATGTGCAGCTCGACCTTGAAGGAGGTCGAGGACTCGCCGTCCCACGACACCGGCGTGAAGCGGTCGGGGTCCTTTCTCAGCACCTCGACGTTCGGGCAGTCTCCGCGGTGGATCGTGATGCCGCGGCCGAGCGACACGTAGCCGACGATCGGGTCGCCGGGGACCGGCCGGCAGCACTTGGCGAGGCGCAGCATCACGTCGCCGACGCCGGCGACTGCGATCCCGAACGTCGTCGAGGACGTCGGGCGGCGCTCGCGCCGCGGGCTCGTCTGCAGCAGGTCGTCGGCCGCGGTCGGCGTGCCCTCTGCGGCCTCCCCCTGCTTGAGCCGCTGCATCACCTTGTTGACGACGACGGTCGGCGAGATCTTCGCGCCGCCGAGCGCGATGTAGAACTCGTCGCCCTTGCGGAAGCCCATCTCGCGGATCACGTCGGCCAGCAGCGGCGAGCCGACGATCCGCTGCGCCGGCAGCCCCTGCTTCTTGAGGTGGTCCTGCAGCAGCTCGCGCCCGGCATGCTCGGTGTCCTTGCGCGACTCGCTCTTGAACCACTGCCGGATCTTGTTGCGCGCGCGCGTCGTCTTCACGAGCGCGAGCCAGTCGCGCGAGGGTCCGCGCTCGCGCTTGGAGGTCAGCACCTCGACGATGTCACCGGACTTCAGCTCGTAGGAGAGCGGGACGATCCGCCCGTTGACCTTCGCGCCGACGCAGCGGTGGCCGACGTCGGTGTGCACCTCGTAGGCGAAGTCGAGCGGCGTCGCGCCGGCCGCGAGCGACTTGACCTCGCCCTTCGGCGTGAAGACGAAGACCTCGTCCTCGAACAGGTCGACCTTCAAGGTGTCCATGAACTCCTTGGGGTCGGACAGCTCCTGCTGCCAGTCGAGCAGGCGTCTCAGCCAGCGCAGCTTGCCGTCGTCGTCAGCCGTTCTGTCGTGCTTGTAGAGCCAGTGCGCGGCGATGCCGAACTCGGCCATGTCGTGCATCTCGCGCGTGCGGATCTGGATCTCGAGCGGCCGCCCCTCGGGCCCGATCACCGTCGTGTGCAGCGACTGGTACATGTTGAACTTCGGCATCGCGACCCAGTCCTTGAAGCGACCGGGCAGCGGCTTCCAGAGCGAGTGGATGACGCCGACGGCGCCGTAGCAGTCCTTCACCGAGTCGACGATCACGCGCATCGCGGTGAGGTCGTAGATCTCGTTGAACTCCCGCCCCTTTCTCGTCATCTTCGAGTAGATCGAGTAAAAGTGCTTGGCGCGGCCGGAGATCTCGGCCTCGATCCCGAGCGCGTCGAGCTCTCTGGCGAGATAGGCGCCGGCCTCGTTGACGTAGCGCTCGCGCTCGGTGCGCTGCTGGTTGACAAGGCCCTTGATCTCCGTGTACTTGCGCGGGTGGAGCGCGGCGAACGCGAGGTCCTCCAGCTCCCACTTGATCGCGTGGATGCCGAGCCGATGCGCGATCGGCGCGTAGATGTCCAGCGTCTCCTTCGCCTTCTCGATCTGCTTCTGCTTCGGCATCGCGCCGATCGTGCGCATGTTGTGCAGCCGATCGGCGAGCTTGATCAAGATGACCCGGATGTCGGAGGCCATCGCGACCATCATCTTGCGGTAGTTCTCCGCCTGCGCCTCGTCGCGCGAGGAGAACGTCAGGCCGGTGAGCTTCGTGACGCCGTCGACGAGCTGCGCGACCTCGTCGCCGAACGTGGCGGCGACGTCCTCCAGCGAGGCGGACGTGTCCTCGACGGTGTCGTGCAGCAGCGCGGCGCACAGCGTCTCGGTGTCGAGCCGCATGCCGGCGCAGATCTTCGCCACGCCGACGGGGTGGATGATGAACTCCTCCCCGGACTTGCGCCGCTGGTCGGCGTGGTGCTCGCAGGCGTAGACGAACGCCGTCTCGACCTTGGCGCGGTCGATCTCGAGCGTGCTTTCGGCGGCGTGCTCCTCGACGATCGCGAACAGGTCGCCGAGCAGCTCGCGCTCGGTGTCGGTGAGGCCCGCGCGGCGGACCGGCGCGGGCGTGACGGGGTGGTCGAGCCCGTCGACAGGCCGGCGTCCCTCGTCGGCGCCGGCGTGCAGCGCGACGCCGCCCTCCGCGCGGGTCACGCGCGTGCCGGAAGGAGATTCGTTGGTGCCGTTGCCGTGAGCCATCTGCGGCCGTCCTCGTAGCGCTGCATGGCGGCCCGGTAGGTGACGGAGTGCTCGAGCGCGGTGCGTTCGGCGTCCCGGACCGCGAGGGCCGGCGGGTCCCGGTCGAGGCTGACGAGGTCCAGCTCCGTGAGGATCGCCACCAGCCGCGCCGCCTGTGCGACCGACCGTCCGTGGGCGCCATCCCCGCGGAGCAGTGCCTCGAGCTCCTCGCCGGCCGCGCTGCCGTGACCTCTGAGGGCCCGGTAGAGCGGCACGAGCGCAGCGCGCAGGGCGTGCTCCGACTCATGGATCTGCTCCGCAAAGCGTAGCTCAGCCGCTCCCCAGCACAGATGGGTGAACGCGTCGGTGCCGCCCACGCGGAGCAGCGCTGCCTCGTCGGTGTGGGTCGGCGGGTCGAGCACGACGAGATGCACAAAGCCCGCAGCCAGCTCCGGCGCCCGCGCGAGCGCGCCATGCGCGCAGAGCGCAAAGCCGCCGCTCCGCGTCGCGAGCCCGCCGATCCGCCGCGGCACGTCGGCGACGACGGCGAGCACGGAGCCGCTCCCTGCCAGCTCGCGCAGCACCACGAGCGCACCGTCGCCGCGGCGGTCGATGAGGGTTCGAGCGGTGGACATCGAGGGGGCGGGAGCGCGTGCTGCAGGCGGCGCGGTCGGGGCGACGGCGTCCACCCCCGTGGCCGATCGGGCGGGTGGCGATGAGGACGCACGTGCGCCGGCCGAAGGTCCGGCGTGCGCGCGGGTGGGTGGGTCCGATTCGTCAGGACCCCCCCGCCGCGGCATCGGCGCCCCGGCGAGGGCCAGCACGGCACCGAGCCACTCGCCAGGAGCCGGCTCGCCGAGGATCTCGATCGGCTGCGGCTTCGTGGGCGCCGCGTGGCGCAGACGCAAGCGCGGCTCGACGGCGCCGTTCCAGCTGTTGCGCTCGAGCCGGAAGGTCGCGTCGGCGGGCGTGTCGGGCCCGACGGGGAGGCGGCCGTCGCAGCCGAACGCGACGGCTCGGCAGCGACCGCCGCCGGCCTCGACGGTGAAGCGCGCGTGCTTGCCCTCCCCCATCGGTCGCACGTCCACGAGCCCGGCGCCGGGCACGAGCAGGTTGACGCCCGGGTTGCCCATGCCCGTGGGCTCGAGGCGCGCGAGCTCGTCCGCCAGCGCGAGGCCGAGCTGGGTCCCGCCGACGACCGCGTCGACGCGCTCGATCGGGACGAGATCCTCCGGCGAGAGCATGGCTGCCGCGTGCGCCTCGACCGTGGCGCGCAGCTCGTCCACCCGCGCGGCGTCGACCGTCAGCCCCGCCGCTGCGCGATGGCCGCCGTAGCGCTCCAGCAGCGGCGCGGCGGCGTGCAGCGCGCCGAGCAGGTCGAACGCCGGGATCGAGCGGCCTGAACCGGTGCCCGAGCGGTCGGTCACGTCCAGCGCGATGAGGATCGCTGGGCGGTGGTGGTGCTCGACGATGCGCGAGGCGACGATTCCGATCACGCCGGGGTGCCAGCCTTCGCCGGCGAGCACGTACGCCGGGCGCCGACCCAGCTCGCGCACCTGCGCCTCGGCCTCGAACAGGATCCGCTGCTCGGTGAAGCGGCGCTCCGCGTTCGCGGCGTCGAGCTCCTCTGCGATTGCGCGGGCACGCGTGTCGTCGGACGTCAGCAGCAGCTCGACGCCCGCGTCGGCGCGATGGAGTCGACCGGCCGCGTTGATGCGCGGCGCGAGGCGGAAGCCGACGCTGCGCGCGTCGACGTCGCTCGGGTCCACCCGCGCGACGCGCATGAGCGCGCGCAGGCCCGGCTTGCCGGTCGACGAGAGCGCGCGCAGGCCGGCGCGCACGAGACGCCGATTCTCGCCGCGCAGCGGCACCAGGTCCGCGACCGTCGCGAGTGCAACCAGGTCGAGGTCGTCGTCCGCCTGCGCCGGATCGACGCCCGCGGCGAGCGCGAGCGCTTGCGCGAGCTTGTACGCGACGCCTGTGGCGCACAGATCCGGGCACGGGTACCCGCCGAGTGACGGGTGCACGATCGGTGCATCCGGGAGCAGGCCGTCAGCGCGCGGCTGATGGTGGTCGGTGACGGCGACGTCGATCCCGGCGGCGCGCGCGAGCGCGACCTCCTCGACCGCCGTGATCGCGCAGTCGACCGTGACGAGCAGTCTCGTCCCGCGCGCGGCGAGCCGCTCGACCGTCGCCGCCGACAGGCCATAGCCGTCGTCGACGCGGCTCGGCAGGAAGGAGTCGACGTCGGATCCGCCCAGCCGCCGCAGCGCGCGCAGCAGCAGTGCGGTCGAGCAGACGCCGTCGACGTCGTAGTCGCCGTGAACCGTGATACGCGACCCGGCCGACACGTGGCGCAGGATCAGCGCGACCGCCGCATCCATCCCGGCGAACGCGCGCGGGTCGTGCGCCTCGTCCGCCGTCAGGAAGGCCTGCGCCGCAGCCGCGTCGCCGAGTCCGCGTCGCACGAGCACCTGAGCGAACGTGCGCGAGCTCCCGAGCGCTGCGCGCAACCGCTCGACTGCGGCGGGATCGCACGGCGGGAGCGCCAGCTTCGTGGCCGGTTGCGCAGCCGGCGCCGCCGGCTCGGCGGCGAACGTCGGGATGGGCGGCGCTGCCGCCGGCGCGATCACGGACATCGCGCCTCAGGCTATGGGGCGACGAAGACGGAAGCTGGCGTCAGGCCGGCGCGGCGTCGAGCCGTTCGCGCCGGATGCCCTCGCCGTAGACGATCGCGAGGCCGAGCACCGTGCCCGGGATCGCCTCCAGCGCCGTCAGCAGGTGGGTCGCGCTCTGACCTGGCACGGTGAGGCCGTTGATCGCGAACCCGAAGATGATCGCGCCGAGCAGTGCGCCGATGAAGGCGCCGACGATGCCACCCCAGAAACGGTCCGGCAGGAAGATCGTGAAGTGCCAGATCGCGAGGCCCATCATCGCCCAGGCGAGCATGCCCATCAGCGCGACCTCCCGTGGCGGCGGCTGCGTCTGCTCGGGCGACGCGGCTTGCGCTCGTCCTTCATCATGCCGTCGTTCTCCGCTTCGTCGGGTGCCCGCTCCCCGTCTCTGCGCGCCGGCGGCGGGGTCACGGTGGTGGCGGCGCGGCCGCGCCGGGTCGGCGGGGCGACGGCCGCGGGATCGTCGACGTCGAGGTCGCGGCGCAGCTCCTCGAACTCCTCCTCGGACAGCTCGCCCGGCTCGTCGGGCGTCGTGAGGCGTCGGCGAGAACGCTCAGGCTTGGCCTCCGGCTCGACTTCGACCGGCTCGCCGCCGACGGTGGCGACCGCGTACGGCGGCACGCTGCCGCCGTGCTCGGCCTCGATCCGCTCGCGGCGCGCCTCGTAGACGGGCTCGCGCTCCTTCCACGCGGTCAGCACCGGCGTGGCGATGAAGATCGACGAGTACGCGCCGGAGATCACGCCGACGAGCAGCGCGAACGCGAAGTCGCGCAGCGTCTGGCCGCCGAACAGCATCAGCGCGAGGATCGGCAGCGCCGTCGAGAAGGAGGTCGCGAGCGAGCGCGTGAGCACCTCCGACATCGAGCGGTTCGCGATCTGCGAGAAGGCCGCCCGCGGCATCCGCGGCATGTTCTCGCGGATGCGGTCGAACACGATGATCGTGTCGTAGAGCGAGTAGCCCAAGATGGTCAACAGGGCCGCTACTGTCGCCGACGTCACCTCCCGGCCCGTGAGCGAGTAGATGCCGCCGGTGATCAGCAGGTCGTGCATCAGCGCGATCAGCACCGGGACGGCGAACTTCCACTGGAAGCGCAGCGCGATGTACGCCGAGATCACCAGCAACGAGGCGATGATCGCGATGATCGCGTTGTTCGCGACGGTCTGGCCGAAGGTCGGGCCGACCGACGTGCTGGAGAAGCTCGACGTGCCGCCGAAGCGTGCGTCGAGCTTGGCGCGGAGCGCCTGGACACGGTTGGGCTGCAGCTCCGCGGTGGAGATCTGCACGACGTTTCTGCCGAGCTCGGGGTTGTCGACGCGCTGGATCTTCGCGTCGTTGACCCCGCTCGTCTGGAGCACCGAGCGCACCGCGCTCTCGCTCGCGGGCTGCGCGAGTGCCGTCGTGATGCGCGTGCCGGAGGTGAAGTCGATGCCGAAGTTGAGGCCCTTGCCGCCGATCGACAGCGCGCCGATCAGCAGGATCAGGCCGGACATCGAGAAGAACCACCTCGACGAGCCCATGAAGTCGAAGCGCCAGCGCGCGCCGGCGATGTGCGCGCCGACGGCCGCCGGGTTCGAGAACAGGCGGCTGCGCCCGAGCGTCGCAAGTATCGCCTGCGTCGCCATCACCGCCGTGAAGAGCGAGACGAGCGTGCCGACGCCGAGCGTGAAGGCGAAGCCCTTCACCCCCGCCGTCGCGAGCATGAAGAGGATGAAGGCCGTCATCACGGTCACGACGTTCGCGTCGATGATCGCCGTCAGGCCCTTCCTGTAGCCGGTGCTGATGGCGGCCGGAACGGACTTCCCCGCTCGCAGCTCCTCTTTGACGCGCTCGAAGATCACGATGTTCGCGTCTGCCGCCACGCCGATCGTGAGGATCAGGCCGGCGATGCCAGGCAGCGTCATCGTGATCGGCACGAGCTTGATCAGAGCGAACAGATAGACCGCGTAGATGCCGAGGGCGCCCGTCGCGATCACGCCGAGCATGCGGTAGAAGAGGATCAGGAACATCGCGACGACGGCGAGGCCGACGGCGCCGGCGATCAGGCCCTGGTGCAGCGCCTGCTTGCCGAGCGTCGCGGACACCTGCGACTGCGAGATCAGTCTCAGCTCGATCGGCAGCGCGCCCAGCTGGAGCAGGTTCGCGAGATCCTGGGCGCTCTGGATCGTGAAGCCACCCTCGATCACCGCACCGTTCTGGCCGTCGATGCCGTCGGGAAGCTGCTGCGGGTCGATCGAGGCGACCGAGATCAGTCTGCCGTCGAGCGCGACGGCGAAGTGCTGCCGGACGGCCTGCGGGTTGACGCCCGGAAGCTGCAGCTGGAGGCCGCGCTGCGAGATCTGGCGCGTGACGTCGTGGAAGGCCGTCTTGCCGGCGTCCGTGAGTCTGAACTCGACGTCCGGCTGCTGGGTTTCGTTGAAGCCCTGCTGCGGGTCCTTGAGGTCCTTGCCCGACAGCGCGACCTGGTCACGCAGCGCATAGAAGCGCGCACTCGGATCTCTCGCGGAGACCTGTTGGCTGGCGCTGGACGCGACGGCCTGCAGCACGACGTAGCCCTGCGGGACGGCGAGGATCTCGCTCCCGGCCGGGACGACGACTCTGCCGAGCGCCGACTGGAGGTCGGCTCTCGAACGCTCCGGCCCCGCGAGGTAGCGGTGCTGTCTGTCGAACAGGTAGTAGGCCGAGCCGATCCGCGACCCTCTTCTGTCGTTCGTCGTCGCTCTCTGTCTGGATGCGAGCAGGACGGCGTCGTACAAGGTCTGGCCCTGGGCCGCGTCGCCGCCCGCCTGGCTGATGCGCTGGGCGTCCGGGTTCTGGGCCGGCAGCTGCGGGGCGACCGCTCTGCCATCCGGCGTCAGGACGGTTCTCTCCCAGTCGTAGAAGTTGAGCTGCGCCGCCGTGCCGACCTGATCCTGCGCGCGTCTGATGTTCTGGACGTCGGGCAGGCCGACGGAGATCTGGTTTCTGCCGGAGCGTTGGATCTCGGGCTCGCCGACGCCCAGCTGGTCGACGCGCGAGCGGATGATGTCGAGCGCGCGGCCGAGCGCTTCCGGCGTCACGGTCGGCACCTGCTGCGTCGGCTCGCCCTCGTAGACGAGCTCGACGCCGCCCTTGAGATCGAGCCCGAGCCGCGTCGGCTTGACCGCGATCACGATCAGCGAGGCGGCCAGCAGGCCGGCGACGAGGAGCAGGATGAGGCCGTTGCGACGACGGTCGGTCATGGCTCGCCGATCCTACTTGGCCGGGGTGAGCACGAGCAGCAACCCACCGTCGTCGTCGTACGCGGGAAACAGGTCGGCGACAGCCTGCGCCGGGAGGTCGCCCTCGGCGTTCACCGTGACCGGCTTGTTTAGCGCCCGCACCCCCCACTCCAGGACCGTGCCGACGACGTCCAGCCCGTCCTCGCCGAAGTCGAGCCCGAGCACCTCGCGCACCGAGCGGCCGATCACGCGCTCGTCGTCGAGGCCGGTCAGCTCGAACGAGCCGCGCCCGCAGCCGATCACGCGGCCCTCGCGGTCGCACACGAAGAAGGCGGCGTCCGGTGCGGGGTAGTAGTCGTCGAGCAGCTCGAACAGGAAGCCGAAGCCGCATCTCCCGCACCCCTTCGGCTCCCGTCGGAAGCCGGCGGTGCGATCGGTCGCGGTCGTGCGCGTGCCGCAGTTCGGGCAGATGAACAGGTGCGCCATCCCGGCACAGCATACGAGCCCCTGGATCAAGCGCGGGTAAGGAGGTGCGACCAGCGGGGCACCCGCGAATTTCGCCTTCGCGCGGATCGGCGCAGGCCTCAGGCGAACAGCTGTGCGGTGTCCGCCGGGGGCTCGAGCCCGAGGTGGAGCCACGCTCGGCGCGTCGCCGCGCGACCGCGCGGTGTGCGCTCGATGAAGCCGCGCTGGAGCAGATAGGGCTCGTAGACGTCCTCGACCGTGTCCTGCTCCTCGCCGACCGCGACTGCGAGCGTCGAGAGGCCGACGGGCCCGCCGCCGAACAGCTCGCAGATCACCCGCAGCAGCTCGCGGTCGAGCCGGTCGAGGCCCTCGTGATCGACCTGGAGCAGGTCGAGCGCGTGACCCGCGACGGCGGCCGTGACGGTGCCGTCGCCGCGCACCTCCGCATAGTCGCGCACGCGCTTGAGCAGGCGGTTGGCGACGCGCGGCGTGCCGCGGCTGCGGGCGGCGATCGCGTGCGCGCCCTCCTCCTCGACGGCGATGCCGAGCAGCGCCGCCGAGCGGCGCACGATCTGCGCGAGCTGGGCGGCGTCGTAGTGCTCGAGCCGGTGCTGGATCCCGAAGCGGTCGCGCAGCGGCGTCGTCAGCAGGCCGGAGCGCGTCGTCGCGCCGACAAGCGTGAAGGGCGGCAGGTCGAGCGTCACGACGCGCGCACCGGCGCCCTGACCGACCGTGATCGGGAGCTGGCCGTCCTCCATCGCCGGATAGAACGTCTCCTCCAGCGCGCGCGGGAGGCGGTGGATCTCGTCGACGAAGAAGACGGCGCGCGGCTCGAGCGCGGTCAGGAACGCGGCGATGTCGCCCTTGCGTTCGAGCGCCGGGCCGGCGGTCTGCACGAACGGCACGCCCAGCTCGGCGGCGACGATCTGCGCGAGCGACGTCTTCCCGAGCCCGGGCGGCCCGGCGAGGAGCACGTGGTCGAGCGCGTCGCCGCGCGCTGCCGCGGCCTCGATCGAGACGGCGAGCTGCTCGCGCACCGACGACTGGCCGACGAAGTCCTCCAGGCGGCGCGGCCGCAGCGAGCGGTCGAGCTCGTCCTCCGGCAGCACGTCCGGCGTCTGGATGCGAGGCACGCTCACGAGCGCGCCGTCCGCAGCGCGTGGGCGATCAGGTCCTCCGGCGTGTCGCCGGCGGCGCCGGCGAGCAGCGCCTCGGCCTCCTGGGCGCTGTAGCCGAGCCCGACCAGGCCCTCGCGCGCGACTGCGCGCGGCTCGTCGGAGCCGCTGCGGCTCACCCCGCTGGCATCGTCCGGGAGCGTGACGCCGGCCTTCTCGCGCAGCTCGACGATGATCCGCTCGGCTGTGCGCTTGCCGATGCCGGGGACCGCCTGGAAGCGCGCGGCGTCGCCGCCCGCGAGCGCACCGAGCAGCTCGCGCGGCGAGCCGCCGGACAGCACGGCGAGCGCGACCTTCGGACCGACCGACTGCACGCCGAGCAGCATCAGGAAGAGGTCGCGCTCCTCCTCCGTCGCGAAGCCGTAGAGCTGCAGCGCGTCGTCACGCACGATCAGGTGGCTGTGCAGCGTCACCGGCTTGCCCGCGGCCGGGACGTGCTTGAGCGTCTCGCTCGAGACCGCCAGGCGGTAGCCGACGCCGGACACGTCGATGACGACCTCGCCGACCCCGTCCCGCCCACCCAGCGACGGACGGCGCCCGGCGACCTCGCCGCGCACGAGTGCGATCACGCCCGTGCTCCGGCCGTCGCGGCGGCCACAAGCGGCGCGCGGTTGAGGTGGCAGATCGCGACGGCGAGCGCGTCGGCGGCGTGGTCGGGCTGGGGCAGCTCGGGCAGCGCGAGCAGGCGCTGCACCATCTGCTGGACCTGCGCCTTCTCGGCACGGCCGGAGCCGCACACGGCGCTCTTCACCTGTTGCGGCGTGTACGAGCCGCACGGCAGGCTGCGCTGTCCGGCGGCGAGCAGCGCGACGCCGCGCGCCTGGCCGACCGCGAGCGCCGAGCGCGCATTCGCGCCGAAGTAGAGGTCCTCGATCGCGACGGCGGCCGGCGCGTGCTCGTCGAGCAGCTCCCGCATGCGCACGTGGATCGTCGTCAGCCGCCGCTCGAGTGGAAGCCCCGCCGGCGTCTCGATCACGCCGCCGTCGAGGGCCACGAGACGGCCGCTGCGCTGCGCGACGACGCCGTAGCCCGTGCTCGCGGTGCCCGGGTCGATGCCGAGGACGATCATATGCCGTGATTCTGCGCCGGAGGCCGGACGCCTCCCGGCCCGCCGCAGGCATGCGAGAGCGGCGTGCCGTCCGGCCGCACGGCGACCAGTGCACTCCGGCTACAGCCGACGCTCGGCCCCGCCCGCGCTGTCATCCGCGTCTACTCGTCTGGCAGGCGCGAACGCGCGTGCGACGCGGACGACGCCGAGGTCATCGGGCGATGACAGAGCGCGTCGGCGCGCCTGGCCGGCCGACGTGGCAGCCATGCGGCAACGGCGCCGCCACGGACGAGAACGCGAGCACCTGCCAGACGCCGGCGCGCGCGACGACCGTGCGGCGCCGCACGCCGGGGATCTGGACAGGCGTCGGAGCTCCGAGCTCGGGCGACCACGGACCGCGGAACACGAGGCCCCCGGCCCGCAGCTGAACGGCGACGCGGTCGAGTCTGACGCGCAGCTTCCAGGCCAGTGCCGTCTGCGCGGTGTGGTTCGTCGCCACGACACCGCACGAGAGGACGGCGTCGCGGCCGCCCGCGACGGCGATCGCCGACGTCAGCTGGCGCTGCATTCGAGCCAGGCTCGTCGCCTCGCGAACCTGGTCGCCGAGCGTCGCCGCGCTGGTGGCGCCGAACGCAGTGGCCGCCGCCACCAGCGCCACGACCGCGACGAGCGCCGTGGCCGGCCTGCTGCCGGCGCGTCGCACCAGCTCGACCGCGCCGACGCCGGCGAGCACGCACGCGACCGCAGCCGCCGGCAACATGAAGCGATCCAGCCCCGGATAGCCGGCGACGGTCATCGCCGCAACGAGCGCCAGCCACGCCGACGCGCCGAGCGCCCCCGCGCGGACGACACGGTCGCGGGGCCGCAGCGCGACCGCCGCGACCGCGAGGATCCAGACGGGGGCGACCGCCAGCCCGAGCCCACGCCGCAGCGCCGTCCAGGCCGGATCGGCGCCAGTGTGACCTTCGTAATTGGCGGCGTGGGTGCTCGCGGAGAACGGGTCGCCGACGAGCGCCGGCGGGCCGAGCCAGAGGGCCGGGACGAGGGCGAGTCCGCCGACGATCAGGCAGCGTTCCCGCGTCTCCGCGCTGCGCCAGCACCAGAGCGCGTAGGCGAGCAGGAAGGGGAACGCCTCCGGGCGGATCAGCGCGGCCGCGACGCCGAGTGCGAAGGCCGATCCGCGCCGGCCCGCGAGGTGTCGCTCGACGGCCCACAGCACGCAGGCGAGCAGCAGCGGCTCGGACGCCCCGCGCAGCGCCAGCCCCACGATGCTCTGGAGCAGCAGCAGCCCGATCACCGCCACGACGCCGGCCCAGCGTGTGCCGAGACGCGCGCCGAGCGAATAGCCGCCGGCGAGCGCGAGCAGCAAGCCGGTGCGCGCGACGAGCAGCCACAATGCCGGCGCCGCGCTGCCGGCGAGCGAGAACGGGCCGGTGAACAGCACGGGCAGCGGCTTCCACGACGGCCCGCCCGCAAGGCCGAACGACTGCGACGGGGTGACCAGCTCGCGCCCCCACACGATCCACGCGTAGGGGTCGTAGCTCGGGCTCGAGGGCGCCAGCAGCGAGAGCCCGGCGAGTGCGAGCGCGGCGCCGAGCAGGACGGCCGGCACCCGCCGCCCGCCGCCCGGCGCCGTCACCACGCTCATGACGGCGTCAGGCGACAGCGCACCAGCGTCGCGAGCACGCGCAGCCCGTCGTTGGCCTGCAACTTCTTGCCGTCTGCCGTCGGGCGTGCACGGCAGCGGACTGGCAGCTCGACGTCGAACCCACGCACGCCGAAGAAAGCGTTCGTGCATCCGTCGAGCAGCGGCGGGAGCAGCAGCGAGATGTCCTCCGGGTCGTACTCGAGGTCCGCGTCGATCGACAGCATACGCCGGCACCTCCGGAGGAGGCCGCGATGCGTCGCCCCCCGCCCATCTGAACGTGGAGCATTGTCCGCGATCCTGCCCACCCGCAACCGCCGCGCAACCCTGCCGGCGCGTCAGCCGGCGAGGCGTTCCAGCACGTCGGCGTCGACGTCGAAGTTCGCGTGGACCGCGTTGACGTCGTCGTTGTCGTCGAGCGCGTCGATCAGGCGCAGCAGTCTGCCGGCCTGCTGTTCGTCGAGCGGCACGCGCGTCTTGGGGCGCTGCGTCACCTCGGCGTTGCCGATCTCGATCCCCGCCTCCTCCAACGCGGCGCGCACGGCCGCGAGGTCGGAGGGCGAGGTCAGGATCTCGAAGACGTCGTCGTCCCGTGCGATGTCCTCCGCGCCGGCATCGATCGCGACGATCAGGTCGTCCTCGCTCCAGCGCTCGGCGTCGACCACGATCACGCCCTGCTTGTCGAACAGATAGGCGACCGAGCCGGGCTCGCCGAGGTTGCCGCCGTGCTTGGACAGCAGGTGTCGCACGTCCGCGCCGGTGCGGTTGCGGTTGTCGGTCAGCGCCTCGATCAGCAGCGCGACGCCGCCAGGACCGTAGCCCTCGTAGAGGACCGCCTCGATCGCGTCGGCATCGGCGCCCGCGCCCGTGCCCTTGGCGATCGCGCGCTCGATGTTGTCCTTCGGCATCGAGACGTCCTTCGCCTTCTGGACGGCGTTGGCGAGCGCCGCGTTGCTGTCCGGGTCGCCGCCGCCCTCGCGCGCTGCGACCGTGATCGCGCGCGCCAGCTTCGTGAACGCCGCACCGCGCCGCGCGTCGACGATCGCCTTCTTGTGCTTGATCCCCGCCCATTTGGAATGTCCTGCCATCGCCCGGAGTCTAAATGGGCAGGCTCCCCCTATGACCCGAGACGAAGGCAGGTGACCCATGCGACGTGCGTTCATCCTCGCCGCGTTGCTCGCGATCGTCGGGCTGGCACTCGCCGGCTGCGGCGGCGGAAGCGGCGGATCGACCACGGCTGGCGGCGCGAGCAGCACGCCGGCGAAGACGACGACGAGCGGCGGCTCGGGCGGTGGCGGTGCCGGTGCGGTCGCCGTGACGATGAAGAACATCGCCTTCTCGCCGCAGACCGTGCACGCGAGAGTCGGTCAGAAGATCGACTGGACGAACGACGACAGCGTGACGCACAACGTCACCGCGACGTCGGGCGCGAGCTTCAGATCGAGCACCTTCGGACCGGGCGGCACGTACTCGTACACGCCAACGAGCGCCGGGACGATCAACTACGTGTGCACGATCCATCCGGGGATGACCGGCACGATCGTCGTCACGAGATAGCCATGCGGCGGCCGGGCGCCTGGTTCGTCCGCCTCAGGCGAGCGCGTGCGGATGCGCGCGGTACCACTCGACCGTGCGGCGCAGGCCGTCGTCGAGCCCGACGCGCGGCTCCCAGCCGGTGAGTGCGCGCAGCTTCGTCGCGTCCACGTACTGGCGGTCGATCTCCCCCGGCGGGGTGCCCGTGCCGCGGATGTCGGGCTCGACCCCGGTCCCGGCGATCGCGCAGATGCGTGCGACGACGTCGCGCACGGCGTGCGGCTCGCCGCCGCCGGCGTTGAACGCCTCGCCGCGGGCGTCGTCGGAGTCGAGCGCCTCGGCAAGCCGCAGGTACGCGTCGACCGCGTCCTCGACGAACAGGAAGTCGCGCTGCGGGCTGCCGTCGGAGCGGATCACGGGCGCACGGCCGGCGAGCGCGGCGCCGATCGTCTCGGGGATCAGGCGGGAGCGGTTGAGGTCGCCCCCGCCGTAGAGGTTCGCGAAGCGCGTGACGGCGACCGGCAGCCCGAAGGTGTGCCAGTAGGAGCGGGCGATCATGTCCGTCGCGGCCTTGCTGACGTCGTAGGGGTAGCGCGGGTCGAGCGCCTGCTCCTCGCGATAGGGCAGCGTCGCGCTCGCGCCGTAGGCCTTGTCGGAGGCGGCCACGACGACGCGCTCCGCGCGGTGCAGCCGACATGCCTCCAACAGCGTCCACGTTCCGCGCACGTTCGCCTCGAACGTCCCGAGCGGCGACCGGTTCGCGGTGCCGACGAGCGTCTGGGCGGCGAGATGGAAGACCGTGTCGATCGCGTACTCGCCGAGCGTGCGCGCGACGAGCCCCGGCTCGTTCAGGTCCCCGTGCACGACGTCGAGCGCGTCCTCGACGCCGTCGAGCAGCAGCGCCGAGCGCGGCGCGCGGTCGCGCTGGAGGACGACGACGCGCTCGCCGCGGGCGACGAGCGCGCGCACGAGCCAGGAGCCGAGCAGCCCGTAGGCGCCCGTCACGAAGACCGAGCGGCTCACCGCAGCGCCCGCGCGGCCGGCAGGCGCCACGGAGCCATTCCCTGCTCCCACAGGTCGTTCAGCAGGACCGCGTCCTTGTACGTGTCCATGCAGTCCCAGAAGCCCTCGTGGCGGTGGGCATGGAGCTGACCGGCGGCGGCGAGTCGCTCGAGCGGCTCACGCTCGAGCACGCTGTCGTCCGCGAGGTGGGCGGCGACGCCGGGCTCGAAGCAGAAGAAGCCGCCGTTGACCCACTGCTCGGCGCGCGGCTTCTCGCGGAAGCCCGACACGCGCCCGTCGGCTGCGATCTGCGCCACGCCGAACTGGAGCTCCGGTCGCACGACCGTCATCGTCGCGAGATCGCCGTGCGCGCGATGCGCCGCGAGCAGCGCGTGCAGGTCGATGTCGGCGACGCCGTCCGCGTACGTGGCGCAGAACCCGACCGCGCCCAGGTGGCGGGCGGCTTGCAGCACGCGACCGCCGGTCGGCGTGTCGACGCCGGTGTCGAGGCAGGTGACCTCCGTCCCTGAGGGCCACGACTCTGCGGCGACGAAGCGCTCGATCAGCTCGCCGCGATACCCGGTGCAGAGCAGGAAGCGGCGGAAGCCCTGGGCGAGGTAGATGCCGATCACGTGCCACAGGATCGGGCGTCCGCCGATCTCCACCAGCGGCTTGGGGATCGACTGCGTGTGCTCCTGCAGCCGCGTGCCGCGCCCGCCGCAGAGGATCACGACCGTCAGCTCGCGCGGCTCCATGGCGCGGATCTTGCCAAAGCCATCCCGCGACGGCGCCGCGTAGGATGCCCGGCCATGCGGTCCGTCTCCCCCGACATCTTCAAGGCCTACGACATCCGCGGCATCGCGGGCGAGGACATCGACGGCGACGTCGCCGAGCTGATCGGCCGCGCCTTCGCGCACGTCCTCTCGGACCTCTCCGGCACGCCGGTCGGCGAGCTGCGCGTCGGGCTCGGGCGCGACATGCGCCTGACGGCGCCGGAGCTCGCCGCGCGCTATCGCGACGGGCTCGTGCGCGAGGGCGTCGCGGTGCTCGACGCGGGAATGGTCGGCACCGAGATGCTCTACTGGCTCGTCGGCTCGCGCGAGCTCGACGGCGGGCTGATGTGCACCGCCTCGCACAACCCGAAGGCGTACACCGGCGCGAAGCTCGTGCGCGACGGCGCGCTCGCGCTGTCGGGCGACGAGGGCATCCAGGACATCCGCCGGCTGATCGAGGAGGGCATCGGGGGGGCGGGATCCGAGTCCCCGGCGGTCGGCAGGGGCTCCGTCGAGCGGGTCGACCTCTACGCGCCCTTCCACGACACGGCGCTCGCGCTCGTCGACGCGAGCGCGATCAAGCCGCTGCGGGTGGTCGTCGACGGCGGCAACGGCATGGCCGGGCCGACGGTCGGTCCGCTGCTCGAGCGCCTCGGACTCGACCTCGTGACCCACTATTGGACACCCGACGGCAACTTCCCCGACCACGAGCCGAACCCGCTGCTGCCGGAGAATCGCGCCTTCATCATGGAGCAGGTCGTCGAGGCGGGCGCCGACCTCGGAATCGCGTGGGACGGCGACGCCGATCGCTGCTTCTTCATCGATGACACGGGGGCGTTCGTCGACGGCGACTTCCTCACCGCGCTGCTCGCCGAGGCTTTGCTCACGAAGGAGCCCGGCGCCACCGTCCTCTACGACGTCCGCGCCTCGCGCGCGGTGCGCGACGTCGTCGAGCGCGCCGGCGGAACCGCGCTCGTGAACCGCGTCGGCCACGCGTTCTTCAAGACGCGCATGCGCGCGACGGGCGCGGCGTTCGGCGGCGAGGTCTCCGGCCACTACTACTTCCGCCAGTTCTACAACGCCGACTCCGGCACGCTGCCCGCGCTGCTGATCCTCGAGCTGCTGTCGCAACGCGGCGCCAAGCTCAGTGAGCTGGTCGCCTCCATGCGCAGTCGCTACTTCATCTCCGGCGAGATCAACAGCGAGGTCGCCGACCAGCAGGCGAAGCTGGACCTGATCGGGGCGCGCTACGCGGACGCCGAGATCTCGCACCTCGACGGCGTGTCGGTCGACTACGACGACTGGCACTTCAACGTCCGCCCCTCGAACACCGAGCCGCTGCTGCGCCTCTGCCTCGAGTCGCTCGTCTCGCACGCGGACATGGAGCGGCGGCGCGACGAGGTGCTCGCGCTGATCCGCGGCTGACTCGTGTCGGACGCCCCCGCCCCGCTCGACGCGCACGAGGCGCTCGCCGAGGCGGCGCGCGCGGGCATCCACTGCATGCCGGTGCCGACGCCGTTCCTCGTCGGGCGCGTCAACTGCTATCTGATCGAGGACGACCCGCTCACGCTCGTCGACACGGGGCCGAACTCCGGCAAGGCGCTTGACGAGCTCGAGCAGGCGCTCGCCGCTCGCGGCCGCCGCGTCGAGGAGCTCGGGCTGATCGTCGTCACCCACCAGCACATCGACCACATCGGGCTGCTGGAGGTGCTCGTCCGCCGCTCCGGCGCCGACGTCGCCGCGCTCGACCGCCTCCAGGGCTACCTCGGGGACTTCCGCGGCGGCGCCGAGCTGGACGACGAGTTCGCGGTCGCGCTGATGCTGCGCCACGGGATCCCGCCCGAGGTCACGCAGGCGCTGCGCGCCGTCTCCGCCGCCTTCCGCGGCTGGGGCAGCGGCGCGACCGTCACGCGCCCGCTCGGAGACGGCGCGCAGCTGACGCTGCGCGACCGCACGTTCGCGATCCAGCACCGGCCCGGGCACAGCCCCTCGGACACGGTCTTCTGGGACGAGCGAAGCGGGATCCTGCTCGGCGGCGACCACCTCATCAAGCACATCTCCTCCAACCCGCTGATCGCGCGCCCGCTCGAGGCGCAGGATGCTGACGCCGCCAAGGCGACCACCGTGGGCGCGGCCCGCCCGCAGGCGCTGCGCACCTACCTCGACTCGCTGACGGCGACGCGAGCGCTGCCGGCGCGAATCGTCCTGTCGGGCCACGGCGAGCCCGTCACCGACCACCGTGCGCTGATCGACGAGCGCTTCGGGCTCACCGCGCGACGTGCGCGCAAGATCTACGGGCTGCTCGGCGAAGGACCGCTGACCGCACACGAGCTTGCGCAGCGCATGTGGGGCAACGTCGCCGTCACGCAGGCTTTCCTGACGCTGTCCGAGGTGGTCGGCCACCTCGACCTGCTGCAGGCGGAGGGCAAGGTGCGCGAGCACGACGACGCAGGCGTCGTGCGCTTCGAGGCGGTCATGCCCGCCGGGGCGGCCTGACGCCGCCCCGGCGTCAGGCCGCGCGAAGCGGCGCGTGATCCCACATCCGGCGGGTACCGTCAGACGCGTGGTCGCGGGTCCCCCGGACGCGATACGCACCGCCTCGGCGTGCGCCTGGTGCGAGCAGCCGCTCGCGCACGGACCGCTGCGCCCGCTCGCGCCGCTGCGCTGCCAGCATTGCGGCGCGACGACGGCGCTCGACTGGTCGTCTGAGCGCCAGTCTGAGCGCGCCCCGCTCCTCCCCGTCGGATCCGTGCACAGCTCGCATCGCCTCTGCACGCTCGGCGAGGCGGCCCGCCGTCGAGCGCGCCGACGCCTCGCGACACGGATCGCGCGCGTCGCACCGCCTGGCCCGGTGCTCGACGTCGGCAGCGGCGATGGGATGCTGCTCGACGCGCTGCGCGCGACCGGGCGCCTGACCACCGGCATCGTGTCTGGTCCGCTCGGAGGCCGGTCGCGCGCCGACATCCAGGACGCGGAGATCACCGAACTCGGCGGGCGCTATGCGGCGATCGTCTTCTGGCAATCGCTCGGCCGCCTGCGCGCGCCGGGCGTCGCGCTCGACCACGCGGCTGCGCTGCTGAAGCCGGGCGGGCTGCTGGCGATCGCGCAGCCGAGCGCGACACGCCTGCAGGCGCAGGCAATCGGCGAGCGGCTGCTCGCTCCGGGAACGCCTCGGCACCAAGTGCTGATCCCGCCGCAGACGCTCATGGAGCGCCTGCGAGCGCTCGGCATGCAGGTCGATCGCATCGACCATCTGCTCGACCTCCCCACGCCTGCCGGCTGGCTCCAGAACGTGCTCGGCGGCGTGACGGCGATCGAGGCGCGCCGCTGACGCTCGCCCAGCGGCGATGCCGCGCGCGGGCGCGTCATCCGCGCCGACGGGCGCTGCGGCGCTCGGTCGCTTCGGTCACGATCCGCACGATCTCGTCCGCCTCGTCGGCGATCGCCAGCAGGTCGAGGTCGACCGCCGAGATCTTGCCGTCGCGCAGCACGTGGCTCCGCAGCCACGCGAGCAGCGGGGTCCAGTAGTCGCTGCCGACGAGCACGAGCGGAAAGCCGCGGATCTTGCGCGTCTGGATCAGCGTGAGCGACTCGAACAGCTCGTCGAGCGTGCCGAAGCCGCCGGGGAAGACGACGAACGCCGAGGCGTAGCGGACGAACATCACCTTGCGCGTGAAGAAGTAGTGGAAGCGCAGCGGCCGGTCGATGTAGGGGTTCTCCGGCTCCTTGAACGGCAGGTCGATCGCGAGGCCGACCGACAGCGCTCCCACCTCGCGGGCGCCCTGGTTCGCCGCGGCCATGATGCCGCTGCCGCCGCCGGTGATGATCGCGTAGCCGGCGAGGCCGAGGCGCCGTGCGACGTCCACCGCATGGTGGTACTCCGGGTCGTCGGGGTGCGTGCGTGCGGAGCCGAAGACCGTCACGCCGCGGTCGACGTCGGCGAGCGCCGCGAAGCCCAGCTCGAGCTCGCGCCGCATGCGCCGGATCCGCATCGGATCGGTCGCGACCTCCGCCGGTCCCTCGAGCAGCTCCTCGTCCGGCGTGCGCGGCGGCGGCTCGTCGTCGGGCCGGAGATCCTGGGCGTCGGTCACGCGACCGAGTATCTCAGCACCGGACTATCCGGCGGCATCGGCATAGGCGTGCGGCCGATCGCCCTTGCGGCGATGGTCGTCGCCCATCAGCACCTGCGGGTTGCCGCACATCTCGACGAGCCGCGAGTAGTTGCGCATCGTGATGTGGCCGGCAAGGCGATGCGGATTGACGAGCTGCGGCGCGCCGTCGTGCGCGTCGCCGTCGGCGGTGAGGTCGCAGGTGAAGACGATCGAGCGCTCGTTCTCGTAGCGCCCGTTGATGATGTTGTAGAGCTGCTCGAGCACCCAGTCCGTCGGCCGCGCGACCGCGAGATCCTCGACGTGCAGCAGCTCGACGCTCGTGAGGCGATCGATGAGGTCGAGCGTCGAGCCCGAGTCCTCGTCGCCGTAGGTGCGCCGGATCTCGTCGAGCAGCCGCGGCCCCGTGTAGATCGCGACCGAGCGGCCGGCGGCCAACGCGTGCTGGGAGATCAGGTACGCGAGGTGGCTCTTGCCCGTGCCGGGGCTGCCGAGGAACCACATGCCCTCGCCGCGGTCGAGCATCTCGTCGATGCGATCGCAGTAGCGCCGCACCGCGCGCACCTCGTCGGGCGCGGTGCGCGCGATCGACGGGATGGGCTCGCGGTCGAAGCCGAGGTTCTGGAATCGCTTCGGCACATCGCGCGAGAGCCGTCTCGCGCGGCGGCGCTGGACCCGCTCCGGCCAGCAGCGGCAGCGGTAGGTGGTGTTCGCCTCGAGGTCGACGACCATCCCGCCGCCGTCGCAGAGCCGATAGGGGCATTCACGCGGGTCGCCGGCCACAGGGACCGAGTCTAGCCCTGCTCGATGTCGCTCACGTGCCCCACGTTCGCGACGTCGTCCGAGTCGTCGCTCGGCGGGGTCGCGAGCCACGCGTCGAGGATCTCGTCGAGCTGCGCGGCGGAGGTCGTGCGCAGGCTCAGCGCGAGCACGTTCGCGTCGTTCCAGCGCCGTGCCCCGGCGGCCGTCTCGGCGTCGCCGCACAGCGCAGCGCGCACGCCGCGGACCTTGTTCGCGGCGATCGACGCGCCGGTTCCGGTCCAGCAGCAGACGACCGCCTGGTCCGCGCGCCCGTCGACGACGTCGCGCGCGGCTCGCTCGCTCGCCCACGCCCAGTCGCTGCGTTCGCCGGGTGCGAGCGCGCCACGCACGAGTGGCTCGTGGCCGCGTGCGCGGAGCGCCTCGGGGACGAGCTCCGCGACCCCGGTCAGCTCGTCGGCTGCCACGGCGATTCGCATCGCGTCCAGTATCCCACCGCCTAGGGAGGGAAGCATGGCGCGGGGGTCCCCCAACCCCCGCGCCTGTCCCCCAAGCGAAGCCGGATCTGCGCTGGCGCGCGGCGCGCCTACCGCGGTCCCCCCGACGGCGGTCGGAAGCCCGCGAGGAAGAGCTCCGCGACGCCGCGATCGCCGGCGATGCGCAGCTGGCCGATCGTGTGAGCAGGTCCGAGCGCCTGTGCCCAAGCGCTTGAGGTCGCCTTGATCACCGCATCGGCGTGCCCGGCGGGGCGGTGCACGACCGTCGCTGCACCGCTCGCCATCCGCAGCGTGTAGAGATCGAGCGCGACGCCCTGCTCGTCCTCGACGATCAGCTCGACCTCGGCCGCCACGTCGGCCGGCGGCGCGACGACGCATCCGGCGAGTCGGAACATCGCGGTCACGTCGACCCACTCGTCCGGCTGCGGCGCCGACCAGGCCCAGCGCAGCGCCCACCGGACCATGGGCGCCAGTATCGCGAGCATGTCGCGTCCGGCGTCGGTCAGCTCGAATTCGACGCGCGGCGGCACCTCGGCGTAGCGATGGCGCACGACGAGCTCCTCGGACGTCATGCGGTTGAGACGCTGCTCGAGCGCACCGGTGGACATGCCTGGGAACGCGCGTTGGAGCTCGGAGAGGCGCTGCGCGCCGAAGGCCAGCTCACGCGCGATCAGCAGGATCCAGCGATCGCCGACGATGCCGAGCGCTCGCGCGTCCGGCGACCACTGTCGCCGCCGTCGAATCCCCGACACGTCGGATCGAGCCACGTCTGGTCCCCTCTCCTCGGCTCTGTCCAAGGGACCGGTGCCGCAGATCGCGCGACACGGTCCCGCTCCCCGCCTGGCACGTCAAGGCGAGACTGCCGTCATGCCAGCTCTCTATGGGAAACTACCATGACTCTTGCAGCAGTGTCCAGCGTGATGCGCGACGATCCGTGCGTGACGGACCTTGCCGGCCTGCTGGTGGTTACGCTGCTCAAAGACCAGTGATTGCTCAACAGATCTTTCGCGTTCAGAACCATCCGGACGGCGATGTGACTGCGCCGCCGCGCGTTTGAGTACGGTAGACGTCACGATCTTCGCGGCAGCATGAGCATGTACCACGGCATGGGATCGAACGGGGCGACCGACGCGGGCAACGGCCAGACGCCGCTCCCACGCGCGCTCGCGCCGGTCACGCAGCGCGAGCGTCTGCTCGACGGCATGGCCCGCACGGTCACGCAACGCGGCTACGCAGGCACGCCCGTCGCGGAGGTGCTGAAGGCGGCCGGCGTCTCGCGCCGGACGTTCTACGAGCAGTTCGCCGACAAGGAAGACTGCTTCCTCGCCGCCTACGATGCGATCGTCAGGCTCTGCACGGAGCGCTTGATCGCCGCCTACCACGCCGGCGGCGGCTGGGAGCACGGGATCGCCGCCGCATACGACGCGCTCCTGCGAACGCTCGCCTCCGAGCCCGACTTCGCCCACCTCGGCGTCGTCGACGTGCTCGGCGCGGGCCCGCTCGCGCTCGCGCGGCGGGAGGCGACGCTGCGGCGCTTCGCGCGCTTCATCGACTTCACGCGCGAGCGCGCCGAAGCCGTCGTGACGCCGCCTCCCCTCGTCGGGCGGGCGATCGTCGGCGGGATCCACGAGCTCGTCTACTCGCAGATCGTGCGCGGCGAGACGACGCGCCTGCCCCAGCTGACCGGCGATCTGCTGCATTACACCTTCATGCTGCTCGGCCTGCCGCGCGCGGTTGGCTGAGCGAAGCCGGCGCATCGCCCGTGGTGGCGGGGGATCCGCGTGTAAGCTTCCCGCCCTCGTGCACAAGGAGGACGTCGACTGGTTGCTTGCCCCGCTGCCGAGCGGGCGTCACGGACTCCCCCGCGAGCACGTCGTCCGCTCGCAGCGGCTGCGCCTGCTGAACGCGGCGATCGCAGTCGCCGGCGAGGACGGCTACGCGGCGATGACCGTCTCGGCGGTCATCGCCGGGGCCAACGTCTCGCGCAAGACCTTCTACGAGCAGTTCGCCGACCGCGAGCACTGCTTCCTTGCGGCGTACGACCTCGTCGTCGAACGGGCGCTCGCCGGCATGCGCGCCGCGTACGGCGTCGAGGCGTCGTGGCCCGAGCGGCTGCACGCCGCGCTCGGCTGGGTGCTCGAGACGCTCGCCGCGCACCCCCACGAGGCGCGCGTCGCGTTCGTGGAGGTGCTCGTGGCCGGACCGCGCGCGCTCGAGCGCCGCGATCGGACGTTGCGCGAGCTGATGACGCCGCTGCTCGCGCCGGGCTTCGACGCGGGCCCCGACGGCGATGCCGTCCCGGTGTCGACGCCCGCCGCGGTCGCCGGCGCGCTCTGCGAGCTGATCGGGGCGCACATCCGCCACGGCGAGGGCGAGCAGCTCCCGCAGCTGCTGCCCGACCTCATGTTCTGTGCGCTCGCCCCGTTCGTCGGACCTGTCGCGGCCGCGGACATCGCCGGGAAGCGCCTGCGCGACGCGTGCTGACCGCGGTGGCATTCCGCGAGGTCTTCCGCAGCGCACCCCGGTTGGGTCGGCTCCGCGTTCCGGGTACATGCTCCCCATGGCCCTCGCGACGAAGGTCACGCTCGCGCTGCTGCTGCTCGGCTCGGTCGGGCTGGCCTATCTCGGGCCGCCTCCGCGCCAGCATGTCGCGCTCGGCGTGCGAGCCGGGCTCCTGGCGTGCGGGTTGGTCGGCTATGGCGCCGCAGCGGCGGCGCTGACCTCGGGCGCGATCGTCCCCGGCGCGCTGGCGCTTGCGCTCGCCGGCGAGCTCCTGTGCGCAGCGGGCTGGCTCGGGCGCGGGGACGCTCCTCCCAGCGACGACGACGGCGATGACGGAGGCGGCGGTCGCAGACCGAAGCCGCCGCCGACGGACTGGGACGCCTTCGAACGGGCATTCCGTCGCTACGCGCGCGAGCGCGAGCGCCAGCGCGTCTGACGCCGCGTTCGGGCCGCGCTGGCTACGCGCGCTCGGTGAGGCGTGCGTGCACGAGCTCCAGGAAGCGCGCGTGCAGGCGCGTCTCGCCGCTCAGCTCAGGATGGAACGCGATCGCGAGGCGGTCGCCCTCGCGCACGGCGACGGGATGGCCGTCCACGGCGGCGAGCACCTCCACCCCGTCCCCGTGCTCGGCGACCCACGGCGCGCGGATGAAGATCGCCCGCACGGGCGGGCCGTCGATCTCGGCGACCTCGACGTCCACCTCGAACGACTTCACCTGACGCCCGAAGGCGTTGCGCTCGGCCCGCAGGTCCATCAGCCCGAGGTGCTCCCGGTCGAGCATGATCAGCCCGGCGCAGGTGCCGAAGATCGGCGTCCCGCTGGCTGCGAGCGCACGCAGCGGCCCGGCGAGGCGCTCGCGCTCGATGCCGAGCGTCATCGTGGTCGACTCCCCGCCGGGAATGACGAGACCGTCGAGGCCGTCGAGATCCGCCGGCACGCGCACCTCGCGCGTTGCCGCGCCGAGCGCGCGCATGACCCGTGCGTGTGCGGCGAAGTCGCCCTGCAGGGCGAGGATCCCGACGACGGGCTCCTCCACGCTGGGGCTACCAGCCGCGCCGAGCGAGCAACTGCTCGCTCTCGAGCTTGGACGACTCGAGGCTGACCATCGCCTGCCCGAGCCCGTCCGACGCGGCCGCGACGCGTGCGGGGTCCGCGTAGTGCGTCGTCGCCTCGACGATCGCCTTCGCGCGCCGTTCTGGATCCTCGCTCTTGAAGATCCCCGAGCCGACGAACACGCCCTCGGCGCCGAGCTGCATCATCAGCGAGGCATCCGCCGGCGTGGCGATCCCGCCTGCGCAGAACAGGACGACCGGAAGCTTGCCGCGCTCGGCGACGCCGCGCACGAGGTCGAGCGGCGCCTGAAGCTCCTTGGCGGCGGTCGCCAGCTCGGCATCGTCAAGCGACTGGAGCTTGCGGATCTGGCCGGTGATGCGGCGCATGTGCGTGACCGCGTTGACGATGTCGCCGGTGCCCGCCTCGCCCTTGGAGCGGATCATCGCAGCGCCCTCGCCGATGCGGCGCAGCGCCTCGCCGAGGTTCGTCGCGCCGCACACGAACGGGACCTTGAAGGCCCACTTGTCGATGTGGTTGGCCTCGTCAGCCGGCGTGAGCACCTCGGACTCGTCGACATAGTCGACCTCGAGCGCCTCGAGCACCTGCGCCTCGGCGAAGTGACCGATCCGCGCCTTCGCCATCACGGGGATCGTGACGGCGACCTGGATGCCCTTAATCATCTCGGGGTCCGACATGCGCGCGACGCCACCGTCACGGCGGATGTCCGCCGGCACACGCTCGAGCGCCATCACGGCGCACGCGCCGGCGGCCTCGGCGATCCGCGCCTGCTCCGGCGTGACCACATCCATGATGACGCCGCCCTTGAGCATCTCTGCCAGGCCGGCCTTGACGGTGAACGTAGCTTCGTCTCGCATATTGGCTGGAATATAGCCACGCAGCAAGGTGTGACGCCGTGCGGTCGAGCGGAGCCCTCGGACCGGCTGCGCCGCTAGCATCGCGCGCCCGTGCCAGAGGCCATCTTCCACCCCGACGGGGCCTCCGCCGGCGTCGAGCGCTTCGTCCCGACCGAGCTGGCGCGCGGCCCGTGGGATCCCGGCGCGCAGCACGGTGGGGCCCCTGCGGCGCTGCTCGCACGTGCCGTCGAGCGCGTGGAGGGCGTCGTGCCGATGCACGTCGTGCGCTTGACCTACGAGCTGCTGCGACCGGTGCCGCTTGCGCCGCTGGAGGTGCACACGCGCATCCTGCGCCCCGGCAGACGCGTCCAGCTGGTCGAAGCCGCGCTCCTCGACGGCGAACTGGAGGTCGCGAGGACGACGGCGCTGCGAATCCGCAGCGAGGCGGTGCAGGCGCCCGCAACAAGCCCGGAGCCGGCGCCCCACGGCGGCCCCGAGACGAGCCTGCCGATCCGCATGCCGGCGTTCGAGGCCGGGCCGACGATGTTCGCGCGCGACGGGATGGAGGTCCGCTTCGCCGCCGGCGCGTTCGCCGACGTCGGGCCGGCGTTCGCCTGGTTCCGGCTGCGGGTGCCGCTCGTCGCCGGAGAGCCGACCTCACCGCTGCAGCGGCTCGCCGCCGCCGGCGACTTCGGCAACGGGATCGCGGCGGCCGTGCCGTGGACGACGCACGTCTTCATCAATCCCGATCTCACGCTCTACGTCGAGCGCCTGCCCGAGGGAGAGTGGATCGGGCTCGACGCACGGACACGCGTCGGCGGCGCCGGGTCAGGCGTCAGCGACAGCGCCCTGTACGACGAGCGGGGACGCGTCGGCCGCGCCCAGCAGAGCCTGTACGTGGCCGAGCGCTGAGCGCTCGGCCAGCGTTTCGCGCTCCGGTCGCCGCGAGCGGACGACCTGCGGTACGAGCGTTCGCCCTCCGGTCGCCGCGAGCGGACGACCTGCGGGCGACGTTACTTCAACCGGAACGCCTTGATGCGCGTCTCGTACTGCTGCGCGTCGCGCGCGTAGACGCCGTAGGCGAGCGCTTGCAGCAAAGACAGCAGCGCGACGTGCGAGCGCACGTACGCGGGGCTGTTCGACGAGTAGTAGAGACGGATGCGCGCGAGGCGCGCAACCTCTGACAGCGTCGCGTCGGTGATCGCGAGCGTCGGCGCTCTGCGATGGCGCGCGAGCTTCATCGTGCGTGCGATCAGCGGGTGCGGCCGCCCGGCCGAGAGGCCGATCACCAACGTCATCTCGTCGATCCGAGAGAGTCGGCCGAGTGCCTCCTGCGACGGGCTCGCGACGACCTCCGCGCGGATGTCGAGCAGCATCAGCAGGTGGCGGAGGTAGCTGGCGAAGAAGGCCATCTGGTCGGTGCCGGCGATCAGCACGCGCTCCGCGGTCGAGATCGCCTCCACGGCGGACTCCATGTCTCTGCGCGACAGCTTTCGCGCCGTCTCCTCGACGTTGACGTGGTCGGTCGCGAGCGCCGTCTCGTACTCGGTCTGGTCGAGCGAGAAGAGCGGCGCGGCGACCGCGACCGAGCCGCTGCGGGTCTGGGGCGCTCCCGCGTGACGGCGGTACTCCTCGCGGGCGGCCTGCTGCAGCTCGGGGAAGCCCTCGAAGCCGAGCGCCTGCGAGAAGCGCACGACGGTGCTCGAAGACGTCGATGCGCGCCGCGCGAGCTCCTCGGCCGTCTGGAAGGCGGCTTCGTCGAGGTGGTCGACGATGTACTGCGCGACGTCCTTCTGGGAGCGCGAGAACTCGTCGAAGCGGGCGGTGATGTAGTCGGAGAGCGCCTGGTGGCCGTGCGGGCGGGGCGGCTCGGGGGTGGTGGTGGCGGAGGCTCGCTTCATGGGCAGCGATGGATTCGACGTCGGCCAGGCGCTCTCCTGCACGACGCCCGCGGGCTCTATGCTGCCGGCCCGATGCGCACCCTTCCGACAAGCCTCGCCGGCGTGCTCCACATCGAGCCGGCGGTGCACGGCGACCACCGCGGCTTCTTCGCCGAGACGTTCCGCGCCGACGCGTGGGCTGTGGCCGGTGTCGCCGCCTCGTTCGTGCAGGACAACCAGTCGCGCTCGCACCGCGGGACGCTGCGCGGGCTGCACTTCCAGACGGCGCCGGGCCAGGCGAAGCTCGTGCGCTGCGCCCGCGGCGCGATCTTCGACGTCGTGGTCGACCTGCGTCGCAGCTCGCCGACGTTCGGCAGATGGGAGGGCTTCGTGCTCGACGACGAGTCGATGCGCCAGCTGTTCGTGCCGATCGGCTTCGCGCACGGCTTCTGCGTCACGAGCGAGGTCGCGGACGTCGCGTACAAGTGCTCGAGCTACTACGACCCGGCGACGGAGTCGGGGATCGCCTACGACGACCCGGCGATAGGGATCGACTGGCCGACGGACGTCGAGCCGATCGTCTCAGAGCGCGACGCGACGGCCCCACGGCTCGCCGAGGTCGCGGACGTCCTGCCCTTCTAGCGGGCGTCAGCCCTCGGGCACGTGGCTGCGGTGCTCCTCGTTCTGCTGCCGCTCGCCGAGCACCTGGACGACTGCGTAGGCGATCAGGACGTTGGCGATGATGCCGATGCCGAGGAACGTCACGAGCAGGCCGAACGTGAACGTGAAGGCGGTTGAGGCGGCGAGGATCACGCGGCTCACCTTAGCGAAGCGTCCGGCCGGTCGGCGTCGCGCGGTGCCGGAGGCGCTGACGACGCCGACCGGCCGGACGTGCGCCGGCGAGAGCTGCTTCCCGGCGGATCGCGGCTACCCGATGGGGTACCGTTGCGGTATGGAGTCGCCCCGCGAGCGCGCCTGCCCCAACTGCGGCGCACCCGCTGCCGGCCCGCAGCGCTGGTGCCTGGAGTGCGGCCACGAGCTGCCGGGAGCACGCCGTCCCGGCCTGCGACCCGCCGTCGGCATCGCGACGACGCTCGCCGTGCTCGTAGGCGCCGCCTCGGCCGGCGGCTACACGCTCCTCCAGAACGGCAAGCAGCCACCCCCACCCGCCACGACGGTCGCGCAGGCTCCGCCCGCGACGCAGACCGCGCCGACGTCGCCGGCGACTCAGGAGCCGGCGCCGTACACGCCCACTCCGTACACGCCGGCGCCCGGCGCCTCCGGGTCGAACCCGAGCCATGCCACGTCGACCTTCCCCACGGGCTCCTCCTCGTCTTCGGGCGCCGGGACGACCGGGGGCGCCAACGCGGGCACGCACGGCAGCTCGGGCGGCGGCTCGGTCCAGCAGACGACGCCCACGACCACCGCCACGACGCCGCCGAAGTCGCAGCTCGCGCTCAGCGACATCGCGCTTGGCGCCGCCGCCGTCGTCTACGCGCCGTACGCCTCCAACAGCGTCGACCTCGGCGACCCGAGCCTCACCGTCGACGGCTCGACCAGCACGGCCTGGAAGGCGCCGGCAGCGAGCGACCCGACGGCGAGCCCGCAGGTCGGCGTCTACGTCGACCTTGCCAGCAAGGAGACGATCCGCACGCTCGTGCTCCAGACGCCCACCCCGGGGATGAGCGTCGAGGTCTACGGTGCGACGAGCGGTCCCCCCGCCTCGATCACCGACGCGGGCTGGGACCATCTCGCGAGCCGCTCCAGCGTCGCGGCGAAGACGAAGATCAAGCTGGCCGCGCGGCCGTATCGCTACGTGCTCGTGTGGATCACGAGAGCCCCGCCCGACGGCGCGCGGCCAGCGATCTCCGAACTCTCGCTGCTCAGCCTCCAGCCCGAGTGATCGCCGTCGTCGCTGGGGTACCGACCCATGCGACGGTTGCCACTTGAACGCAGCCGGTCATGCTGGGAAGCTGACGTGATCCCATCCGCAGCGCCATGAACGAGGAGGATGTGCCAGCCACACCAGTCGCGATGCGACGGGGTGCTGCGCGCGTGGCCGGGGACGTCTCGCGCGTAGGTCGTTGCACGCCGTCGATGGTCCTCACCTGCCATTTCGGGGGGCGCAACTTAGGAGGAGCAGATGTGCAAGACGGCACGGGAGTACGTGACCGGCCTCGGTGAGTGCGTCAGCGAGTACGAGACAGTGCTCGAGGGCGCGCGCAAGCTCGCTGACCTGGGCGTCGACGCGCTTCCGATCTGTGGCGAGGATCGACGTGTCCTCGGCATGCTGTCCGAGCGTGACGTCGTGCGCGTCGTCGCGCAGCGCCGCGACCCAGACGCAGTTCGGATCGGTCGCCTGCCGGTCGAGATGGTGGCGAGCGTCGACGCCGATTCGCCGATCGACGATGCATGGACGACGATGATGGAGCACGACCTGATCCAGCTGCCGGTGACCGACGACGGTCGCCTGATCGGCATGCTGCGTCGTACCGACCTCAGTGGTCGCATCGGCGAGCGCCGTTCCGTCGTTCCCGTCTGAAGCGCGTGCCTGCCAAGCATGTGACGCGGCCGGGGCGGATCCCATCCGCACGCCCCGGCCGCGTCGAGCGCAAGGCTGGCACGTAGCCTCGCACCGGGTGTTCTCGCCCGGTCGAAGGCGGACGATGAACGAGCACGCGCCGTGAAGACTATAAACAAGCCCGTCTTTTGTTGTCAACGGGCGCCGCACCGGTTACTGTCGCGCACATGGGGGCTTCATCGACAGCTGGCAGAGACGCTATCCAGCCACTGATCGCCCGCGTCGTCGCCGGTGCTGCGGCGCGTCGGGGCGCGCAGGAGGACGCCGATGTTTCCTGAGGGCGTCTATGGTCGCGCGATGCCGATCGCCGCCGACCGCGTCCCCGAGCGCCTGCCGCGTGGGCGCCATGGCCTGCCGCGTCGATTCATCGTCCACAACCAGCGCGAGCGGATGCTGCTGGCCGTCGCCGAGGCCGTCGCGGAGCAGGGCTTCGTCACGACGACGGTCGCCGACATCATCGCCCGCGCGCGGCTCTCGCGGAGGACCTTCTACGAGCATTTCGCCGACAAGGAGGAATGCTTCCTCGCTGCCTACGACACGGTCGTGGAGCAGCTGCTCGCCGCCGTCGGACAGGCCTACGAGCAAGCCGACGGCTGGCCGCAGAAGGTCCACGACGGGCTCGAGACGTTCCTCGCCTACCTCGCGGCCGAGCCGGCCTTCGCGCGCATGTGCATCGTCGAGGTCGTCGCGGCCGGGCCGGAGGCACGCGGTCGCCGCGACGCGGCGATGCGCGTGTTCGTCGACTTCCTCGAACCCGGGCGCATCGAGGCGCCGAAGGGCGTCGCCGTGCCGGCGCTCGCCGCCGAGATAGTCGTCGGCGGCATCTACGAGATCATCTACTCGCGCCTGCAGCGCAACGCCACCGACGAGCTCGTGGAGATGCTGCCCGAGCTCCTCTACTGCGCGCTCGTGCCGTACATCGGGCACCGCGCCGCCGAGAGAGCGGTGCGCGAGGCGCGCGAGCGCGCCGGCGCTGCTTAACGCAGGGCGACTACGGCTCCATCATCCCGTCGTAGAGCGCGAAGGTGGCGCCCTGCGGGTCGGCGACGATCGCGATCTTCGCCATCTGGATGTCGATCGGGCCCGCGTGCACGGTGCCGCCCAGCTCGCCCACGCGCTCGAGCGCGGCGGCGAGGTCGTCGACGCCGAAGTAGACGAGCCAGTGCGGCGGAACGCCGGGCGGGGTCGCCTCGCGCATCCCGCCGTTGTTGGCGTCGCCGTTTCTTATCGACAGGTAGAGCTGCTCGCTGCCCTCGAACGGCGCGATCGTCCAGCCGAAGAGGCCAGAGTAGAACGCGCTCGAGTCGTCGAGGTCGTTCGAGGCGAGCTCGTTCCAGACGAGTGCGCCGGGTGCGTTGACGAGCCCGGCGCCGATATGGCGCTTCGGCTCCCACACCATGAAGAAGGCACCCTGCGGGTCTCGGATCACGGCCATGCGCCCGACGTCCATCACGTCGAACGGCGGGGCCGGGACCGCGGCGCCCAGCTCTTGCGCGCGTGCGGCTGCGTCGTCGGCGCTCGCGACGGTCACGTAGGAGTTCCACAGCGGCGGCACGCCCGCCTCGCGTTGTGCCTGCGGCTGTGGGGAGATCGCGGCGACCTGGCGGTCGCCCACGCGCATCATCGAGTAGACGACGCCCTCCCCCACCGGCATGTCGTCGGCCTCCCAGCCGAACAGCGCACCGTAGAACGCTCTCGCTGCGTCCTGGTCGGTCGTCGAGAGGTCGGCCCAGCTGAACGTGCCCGGTGCGTACTGCGTGCGCTCGCCCATCGTCGCGGCTCCTTCGCGTGGGGGACGGGTCACATGCTGCCAGGCATCGACGATCGCGCAAGCGATCTCGACGGCGGGCGTCGGAAGGCGTCGCGGGCGTGGGCGGCGGGTAAGCTCGGGCGATGGAGCCAACCGCAGGCTGCACGCACCTCGATCAGGTGCAGGTGCTCGAGCCGCCGGCCGCCGTGCCGGGCTGCCCGCAGTGCCTCGCCGTCGGCGACACCTGGGTGCATCTGCGGATGTGCCAGACGTGCGGGCAGATCGGCTGCTGTGACAACAGCCCGAACCGTCACGCGACCGCGCACTACGAAGCGACCGGGCACCCGATCCTGCGCTCCATCGAGCCCGGCGAGGACTGGTCCTGGTGCTACGAGGACCAGCTGATGTTCCGGCTCGTGTGACCTGCGGGCGAGGCACCTGCGCTCAACGCAAGACGTTGATCTCCGGGTGCGTCGCGAGGAGCGTCTGGGTGAAGACGTAGTCGAATGCTCCGACCGTCATGAAGGCCATCACCACGGCCTGGTTGACGGCGCGTCCGACGCCCTCGGCGCCGCCGGACGCGGTCATGCCCTTGTAGCAGCAGATGATCGCGGTGATGGCGCCGTAGAGGGTGCATTTGAGCTCCGAGCCCCAGAGGTCGGTGGTGGTGGCGTTGGCGAGGAACGTGGCGAGGAACGGTCCGGTGCTGCCGCCTGAGAAGAGGTTCGCGAGCAGGCCCCCGACCAAGCCGGCGACGATCGCGAAGACGTCGAACAGGCCGGTCACGAGAATCAGCGCGAGGAAG
>DASRXW010000015.1:0-7675 GCA_035654055.1 Conexibacter sp. | reverse complement strand
TCTCGATCCTCGTCGACCCGCTCAGCGTGCTGATGATGCTCGTCGTCGCCGGGGTCGGCGCGTTGATCGTCGGCTACTCGATCGGCTACATGGACGGCGAGGACGAGGAGCGGCGCTACTTCGCATACATGTCGCTGTTCGTCTTCTCGATGCTCCTGCTCGTCCAGGGCGGGAACCTGCTGCTGCTGCTGGCCGGCTGGGGGATGGTCGGGCTCTCGAGCTACCTCCTGATCGGCTTCTACCAGGAGCGGCCCGAGGCGATCGCGGCGGCCAAGAAGGCGTTCGTGATGAACGCCTTCGGCGACGCGACGTTCGCGCTGGCGCTCTTCCTGCTGATCCAGCACACGGGCCGCCTCGACTTCGCCGGCGTCTTCGCGGCCGCGCCGCACGGCGGCACGGTCGCCAACCTGATCGCGCTGGGCCTGCTCGGCGGGGCGATCGCCAAGTCGGCGCAGATCCCCCTCCACACCTGGCTTCCCGACGCGATGGAGGGCCCGACGCCGGTCAGCGCCCTGATCCACGCGGCGACGATGGTGACCGCCGGCGTCTACCTGATCGCGCGCATGCACCCGCTGTTCGAGCACGCCCAGGCGGCGGCGGACGTCGCGGCGATCGTCGGCTGCGTGACGCTGCTCGTCGCCGGCACGATCGGGCTCGTGATGACCGACATCAAGCGCGTCATCGCCTACTCGACGATGTCGCAGATCGGCTACATGATCATGGCCGTCGGCGCCGGCGGCTATGTCGCGGGCCTCTTCCACCTGATGACCCACGCCTTCTTCAAGGCGCTGCTGTTCATGGCGGCCGGCTCGATCATCGGCGCGATGGCGGGCGGGCAGTCGCTGGAGAAGATGTCGGGCTTCCGCAGAGCGATGCCGTTCACGTTCGGCTGCTTCGTCGTCGGCGGGCTCGCCCTCAGCGGCGTGCCGCCGTTCTCCGGCTTCTTCTCGAAGGACGAGATCCTCGCGTTCGTCGGCTCGCGCGGCGGCTGGTTCGACGCGCTCTACGTGCTCGGCTACGTCGGCGCGTTCCTGACCGCCGTCTACACGTGGCGGATGATCTTCCGCGCCTTCCTCGGCGAGCCGTGCGCCGAGGCGCGCGAGCTCGAGCACGGCCACCTGGTGCACGCCGAGGTGCCGACGAACCCCGCCAACGGCGAGGTCGAGGACACCGACGTCGGCTTCCCCGGCCCGGAGCACACGATCGCCGAGCGGGCGCTGCCGATGAAGGTCGCGATGAGCCTGCTCGCGATCGGCGCGACGGTCGCCGGGCTCGTGCAGATCCCGTTCGTCGACCACGTCGTCACGAGCTTCCTCGAGCCGACGTTCGCCGACTCGAAGTACGTCCACGCCGAGCCGAGCAACGGCCTGATCACGTTCGGGCTGGTCCTCGGCACGGTGATCGCGCTGTCGGGCATCGCGCTCGCGTACCGCATCTGGGTGCTGAAGCCGGGCTCGGCCACCGTCTGGCGCGAGCGCTTCAAGCCGGCGTACACGCTGTTCGTCAACAAGTGGTGGTTCGACGAGCTGATCGACCTGCTCGTCGTGCGGCCGTTCGCGGCGTTCGGGAACTTCTCCCGCCGCACGTTCGAGCGCGTCTTCGTCGACGGCACGCTCGTCGGCGGGACGACGTCCGTCGTGCGCGCCGGCTCCGCCGCCGTCCGCGCGATGCAGACCGGCTTTCTGCGCTATTACGCCGCGCTGCTGCTGCTCGGCGGGGCGGCGGTCGTCCTCTACTTCCTGATCGTCGCGAGCTAGTGGGGCTGCCGAACCGATGACCCTCTCGATCCTCATCTGGCTCCCGCTCGTCGTGGCCGTCGTGGGCGCGATCTGGGGCGCCAAGGTCGCCCCGCGCCTCGCACTGCTCGGCTCGCTCGCTGCGCTCGGCGTCGCGATCTCGTTCGTCGTCCGCTACAAGACGGGCGGCGGGCTGCAGTTCGTCACCGACCGCTCGTGGATCTCCGAGCTGGGGATCTCGTACTCGCTCGGGCTCGACGGCCTCAACGTCGTGCTCGTGCTGCTCACGACCGTGCTGTTCGCCGGCGCGACGCTCGCCGCCAACCTGCGCAAGTGGGAGCGCCCGGCGCTCTTCTACCTGTGGCTCGGCGCCGGCGAGACGGCGGTGCTCGGCGCCTTCTGCGCGCAGGACCTGATCCTGTTCGTCGCCTTCTTCGACCTGATGCTGATCCCGTTCTACTTCCTGACCGGGATCTGGGGCTCGGGCGAGCGGCCCGAGCGCGTGCGCGCGACGACGAAGCTCGTGATCTACACGCTCGTCGGCTCGCTGCTGATGCTCGTCGCCGCCGTCGCGACCGGCGTGCTCGCCTCCCAGCAGCACCAGACCGACCTCACCTTCTCGCTCGCCGCGCTCGCGAGACTGCCGCTCTCGACGGGCTCGCAGGAGTGGATCTTCCTCTGCTTCGCGGCCGCCTTCCTCGTGAAGATGCCGGCCTTCCCGCTGCACGGCTGGCTGCCCGACGGCTATCGCACGATGCCGCTGCCCGCGCTCGCGGTCTTCTCCGGGATCCTCTCGAAGGTCGCCGCGTACGGCTTCCTGCGCGTCGTGCTGCCCGTCTTCCCGGCCGCGTCGGTGCACTTCCAGACGCTGCTGCTGCTGATCGCGCTCGCCTCGATCCTCTACGGCTCGGCGATGGCGTTCAGCACGACGAACGCGCGCCTCGTGATCGGCTTCTCGTCGGTCGCCCAGATGGGCTTCATCACGCTCGGGATCTTCGCGCTGAACTCCGACGGCGTGCAGGGCGCGCTGCTGCAGATGGTCAACCACGGCCTCGTGACGCTGCCGCTGTTCTTCATCGTCGGCCTGCTGGCGCCGCGCGCCGGCGGCAGCGAGGACCTGCGCGACATGGGCGGGATCGCCTTCCGCGCGCCGGTGCTCGCGTCGATCTTCCTGATCGTCGGGCTCGCGACGCTCGCGATGCCGGGCTCCGCCAACTTCGTCGGCGAGTTCCTGATCCTGCTCGGCGTCTTCAAGGCGAAGGTCGTGTTCGCGTTCGTCGCCTCGGTCGGCGTCGTGATGGCCTCCGTCTACGTGCTGCGCGCGTTCATCCGCGCGATGCACAACCGCGTCGGGCCGAACGTCGACTCGCGCGAGGTCGGCTTCGGCGACCTCGCCGTGCTCGCGCCGATCGTGCTCGTGATCCTCGCGCTCGCGCTCTACCCGCAGTTCGGGCTCAAGCGCTCGGAGCCGGCGGCGAAGGCGAGCGTCGCGCCGGTGACCGCCGTCCAGGGCGGAGCCACCGTCGCCGCCGTCAAGGAGGCAACGCCGTGACCGCCCTGATCGCCGCCGCGACGCACGTGAAGGCCCCGCACATCGACTACGCCGGCCTCTCGCCCTTCTTCGCGCTCGGCGGTGGCGCGCTGCTGACGCTCATCGTCGGGCTGGCGCGCGGGCGCTGGGTCCGGCACGCGACGCCGCTGCTCGCGCTCGTCGCGCTCGGCGCCGCGATCGGGCTCGGCATCTGGCAGTTCTCGCACACGACCTCGCTCATCGCCGGCGCGATGGCGCTCGACGACCTCTCGCTCGTGCTGCTGTTCCTGTTCGCCGCCGCCGGCATCGGCGCGGTGCTGCTCGCGTGGCGCTCGCACGCCGCGCAGGAGGCGAGCCCGGGCGAGTTCTTCAGCCTGCTGCTGTTCTCGATCCTCGGCATGGCGGTGCTCGTCGCGGCGACGAACCTCGTGACGCTGTTCCTCGGCTTCGAGCTGCTGTCGATCCCGCTGTACGTGCTGTGCGCGACCGAGCTGCGCCGCGAGCGCTCGCTCGAGTCGGGGCTCAAGTATCTGATCGTCGGCTCGGTCGGCTCGGCGACGCTCGTCTACGGGCTCGCGCTGATCTACGGCGCGACCGGCTCGACCGACTACGCCGGGATCGACACGGCGATCACGAGCGGGAACGGGATCGGCGGCGACGTGCTCCTCTTGTCCGGCGTCGGCCTGACGCTCGTCGGCCTCGCCTTCAAGGCGTCGGTCGCGCCGTTCCACCAGTGGACGCCCGACGTCTACGAGGGCGCGCCGACGCCCGTGACCGCGTTCATGGCGGTCGCGACGAAGGCCGCCGCGCTCGGCGTGCTGCTGCGCCTGTTCGACAGCGCGCTGATCGGCGCGCAGACCGACTGGGCGCCGATGCTCGCCACGCTCGCCGCGATCACGATCATCGTCGGCAACGTCGGCGCGCTCGGGCAGACCTCGCTCAAGCGGATGCTCGCCTACTCGGGCGTCGCGCAGGCGGGCTACCTGCTTGCGGGCGTGATCGTCGGCTCGCAGCTCGGCGCGAAGGCGACCGTCTTCTACCTCGTCGTCTACCTCGCGATGAACCTCGCCGCGTTCGCGGTGATCGTCGCGCGCGAGCGGGTGAGCGTAGACGGTGACGACCTCGCCGCGTTCGCCGGCCTCGGCCGCACGCAGCCGCTGCTCGCGTGGCCGCTCACGATTGCGATGCTCGCGCTCGCCGGCGTCCCCGCCACGGCCGGCTTCATCGGCAAGGTCTACCTGATCGACGCGCTCGTCAACGGCGACTACACGTGGCTCGCGATCGTGCTCGTGATCGGCTCGATGATCTCGCTCGCCTACTACCTGCGGGTCGTCGCCACGATGTGGATGCGGGACGCGCCCGGCGCCGAGCCGGCTGCCGCGCCTGCCGCTGCGCCGGCGAGCGGCGTGCCGGTCATCGCCGGGGGCTCGCAGGAGGCCGACGCGCTCGCCGCCGAGGCGCGGGGCGGGACCGGTTCCCAGCCCGAGCTGCTGTTCGTCGCATGGGTCGCCGCGCTCGCGACCGTCGTGCTCGGGATCGTGCCGCAGCCCTTGTTCGAGCTGGCATCGCACGCCGGCCGCGCGCTGACCGGGATCTTCTAGCCCGCCGGCGCGCCATGTGCGGCCCAGGGGTGCGCTGCTAGGTTCGATCGGGTGACCGAGACGACGCGCACCCGCCGCGAGACGACCCTGCTGGTGCTCGCGATCGTGCTCGTCTCGCTCAACCTGCGCTCGGCGCTCACCGTCGTCGGACCGCTGATCCGCGACCTGCGCGAAGGGGACGGGCTGTCGGGCACGGCGGTCGGCCTGCTCGCAGCGGCGCCGCTGCTCGCATTCGGCCTGATCTCGCCGCTCGGGCCGACGCTCGCCGCGCGCTTCGGGATCGAGCGCACGCTCGTCGCCTGCATGGTCGTGCTGTCGGCGAGCCTCGCGCTGCGGCCGCTGCCGTCCGTCGTGCTGCTGTTCGCCGGAACCGTCGCGGCCGGCGCGGGGATCGCCGTCGCGAACGTGCTGATGCCCGCGCTCGTGAAGCGACGCTTCGGCGACAGCGCGACGTTCGTGACCGGCATCTACTCGGTCGCCCTCGGCCTCGGCGCGGCGCTCGCGGCCGGGCTCGCGGTCCCGAGCGAGGGCTGGCTCGGCGGCTCGTGGCGCGCGGCGCTCGCCGTGTGGGCCGTGCCGGCGTTGCTCGCGGCGCTCATCTGGCTGCCGCTGCTGCGCGACCTGCCGACGCGCGCGGCCGCCGCCTCGCGCGTGCGCGTGAACCTGTGGCGCGACCGCATCGCGTGGCGCGTCACCGGGTTCATGGCGATCCAGTCGATCCTCTTCTACTCGATGGTCGCCTGGCTGCCGGAGATCTACCGCCACGAGGGCCTCAGCAAGGGCAGCGCCGGAGCGTTGCTGTCGCTCGCGCTCGTCGTCGGGATCCCCTGCGGGTTCCTCGTCGGCGCGCTCGCCGGGCGGCTGCGCGATCAGCGCCCGATCGCGCTGGCGGCGGCGCTGCTGGCGATCGCGGGCTACGTCGGCGTGCTCGTCGCGCCGCGCGCGGCGCCGTCGCTGTGGGCGATCCTGCTGGGGCTCGCCTTCGGGACCGGCTTCACGCTCGTGCTCGCGCTGATGGTGCTGCGGGCCTCCGACGCGCCGCATGCCGTCGCGCTGTCGGGGATGACGCAGTCCGTCGGCTACACGCTCGCAGCCGTCGGGCCGATCGCGGTCGGCGCGCTGCACGACGCGACCGGCCGCTGGACGACGCCGCTGCTCGTACTGATCGCGCTCGCGCTGCTCGACGTCCCCGTCGCGCTCGGCGCGAGCCGGCGCGGCTTCGTGCGGGGACGCGCCGATGAGGACGCCGAGCCGACGCCGCCGCATGACGCCGCGCCCGCGGTCGCAGGCGCCCCGCGGTAGCGCGCCGCGACGAGCGGACCGCGCCCGGCACGCCGCGCGGCACGCCGGCCGCGGCGCGCGCATCGCTTCCGGAGTGCCACGCACGGCACACTTCACGCATGCCCGCCCGCCTCCCCGACGGCGATCCCGCGCCGGCCGACGGTGCGCTCCCCGAGCCGGCGCGCGCCGCGCTCGGCACGCGCCCGTTCGCCGTCTACGTGCACGTGCCGTTCTGCGCGACGCGCTGCGGCTACTGCGACTTCAACACATACACGGCGGGGGAGCTGGCGGGCGGGAGTCGCGGCGGCGGCGCGGGCGGCCGGACGCGCTACGTCCCCGCCGCGCTCGCCGAGCTGGCGCTCGCGCGTCGCGCACTCGGCGATGCGGCGCCGCCGGTCGACACGGTCTTCTTCGGCGGCGGCACGCCGACGCTGCTGGCGCCCGGAGAGCTGGCGGCGATCCTGCGCGCGATCGACGAGACGCTCGGGCTCGCGCCCGGCGCGGAGGTCACGACCGAGGCCAACCCGGAGAGCGTGACGCCCGCCTCGCTCGCCGCGCTGCGCGAGGCCGGCTTCACGCGCATCTCGCTCGGCATGCAGAGCGCCGTTGCGCACGTGCTGGCGACGCTCGAACGGACGCACACGCCGGGGCGCGCGGCCGCCGCGGTCGCGGAGGCGCGCGCCGCCGGCTTCGAGCACGTCAGCCTCGACCTCATCTACGGCGCGCCGGGCGAGTCGGACGACGACTGGCGCGCCTCGCTCGACGCCGCGCTCGCGGCCACGCCCGACCACGTCTCCGCGTACGCGCTGATCGTCGAGCCGGGCACGCGGCTCGCGGCGCAGGTGCGCCGCGGCGCGCTCCCGGCGCCCGACGACGACGCACTCGCCGACCGCTACGAGCTGGCCGACGCGGCGCTCGCGGCCGGCGGGCTGTCCTGGTACGAGATCTCGAACTGGGCGGCGGGTGCGGACGCCGCCTGCCGCCACAACCTCGGCTACTGGCGCGGCGGCGACTGGTGGGGGATCGGCCCCGGCGCGCACAGCCACGTCGGCGGCGTGCGCTGGTGGAACGTGCTGCACCCGTCCGAGTACGCGGCCCGCCTCGCGGATGGAGCCTCGCCGGCCGCAGGCCGCGAGCTGCTGGACGCCGGCACGCGCCGCGTCGAGCGCGTCATGCTCGAGCTGCGGCTCGCCGATGGCCTCGACCTCGCCGTGCTCGACGCCGCCGGGCGCGCCGCCGCCGCGCAGGCCGCCGACGACGGCCTCGCCGACCCCGCCGCGCTCGCTGCCGGCCGCGTGCGCCTCACGCTCCGCGGCCGCCTGCTGGCCGACGCCGTCGTGCGCGCGCTGCTCGGCTGAGCCCTTGGCTAGTGTCGTGAGTCGTTAGTTCGATGGCGGTTTCTCGGCGCCTCGTCGCCCGTGAGGCCAGTCGCCGATTTGCCTGTGCCACCGGCACAGGTTGCATCGTCGCCCGACCTCACGAACGACGATCCACTCGAGAAACCGCTCACGAACTTCCGACTCACG
>DASRXW010000014.1:0-10128 GCA_035654055.1 Conexibacter sp. | reverse complement strand
GCATCGACACCAACTGGAAGACCCTGACCGCCGGCGGCTCCCACGAGTGCGGGATTCGCACCAACGGGACGCTCGGCTGCATCGGCTCGAACAGCAAGGGCCAGCTCGGCGACGGCACGACCACCGACAGCGCCATGCCGGTCCCCGTGCAGGGGATCGATTCAGCGACCCAGATCGCGGCGGCGCTCGACACGACGTGCGCGCTGCTTGCTGGGGGCAACGTCGCATGCTGGGGCTGGGGCGGCTCGGGCCAGCTCGGGAACGGCACCACCAACGACAGCGCAGTGCCCGTAATGGTCAGCGGCATCACGGACGCAGTGGCAATCGCCGCCGGAGAGGACGACGTCTGCGCCGTGCTCAGAGACGGCAGCGTCGAGTGCTGGGGATCCAACGGCTACCTGGAGCTCGCCACCACCTCGATCCAGTACATCAGCGCCGTGCCTGTGCCCATCGTCGGCGTCTCGAATGCGACCGCCGTCACGATCGGAACGCTGCACGCCTGTGCACTGCTGGCAGGCGGCGACGTCTCGTGCTGGGGCGGAGGCTACGCCGGCCAGCTCGGGAACGGCACGAACCCGGTCGTCTCGATGCCGGTGTCGGTCAGCGGGATCGCGAACGCGACGTCGATCGCGGCCGGGGAGGGCTTCTCACCCCCCTCCGACCACACCTGCGCGCTGCTGGCCACCGGCGCCATCGAGTGCTGGGGCTACAACGGCTACGGCCAGCTCGGCGACGGCACGACCGCTGACAGGTCCACGCCGGTGGCTGTGAGCGGCCTTGAGTGAGTCCGGCTACCGCTGAGCGTGGCGCCTTCCAGGCATGCGAGTGGCAGTCCGAAAGCCGCCACTCAAGTCGTTTGTTCGCTTCGGAGAGGTCGAAGCGATCTGCTTTCTGCCGCTTCGCCTCTCCCGAGATGTCGCTGACCCGGCTGTCGAATCGCTGGATCGAATGGACCCAACGGGACGCATCGCCCCGCATCCATCGGCATCCGACGCCCGTCGGCCGCCAACCCGCCCACTCATATGCGCGATGAGCCGTACCCGGCCGCGCGCAGCTCGGCCAGCGTGACCATCAAGGTTCGTGGTGTGGACGCGTTGGCACGGAAGCCGAAGCGCTCGTAGAAGCTCGCTGCATGGTCACCGATCGCGTGGACGAGCACCGCGCGAACGGCAACGTCTTCGGCGGCATGACAGACGCGTTCGAGCGCGTTGGCGAGCAAGCGTGGACCGAGAGCGTGGCCCTGGCCGCGACCATCGACGGCAAGGCGAGCCAGGATCACGACCGGGACGGGGAAGTGGCGTGAGAGGCCTTTGCGAACCGGGGAAGTCGCCTCGTCGTACTCGATGTGACCGGCTACGAGGGTGTAATAGCCGAGCACGCGGCTGTCCGCGGCGGCGGCGGCGAACGTTCGGGCCGCGTCACGTCGCTCGCTCTGCCCGGCGTTGCGCACGAGCCAGCGATCAAGCATGTCGTTGCCGCACGCGAAGCCCGCGACACCGTGACGTTTCGGATCGAAGCGCTCGATGCGCGCAGCGGCGCGGCTCACGCCCGGTGACGCAGGTCGCGCAGGCGCGAAACCGAGTCTTGGTCGACACGGTCGAGCGCATCGAGGAAGCGAACGGCCTCGTTCTCGTCGAGTGTGAGACGTCTTTGATCCGCGAGGACCTCCTCGGCGCGGGCACGGGCAGCGCGGCGGAAGAAGTCGCTCAGCGTCTCACCGACCGCAGAGGCGGCGGCGGCGTCCAGATGGCGCTCGTCCTCGGTGAGGCGGAGCTCGAGTCGTTGGGCACGCATGGCCCGTACATTGTACGGACACCGCCTCTGATTGTCGACGATGCCACTCGACAGGCTCAGGGGGTGGCCCCGATACTCCCGCGCAGGGTGATGATGGCGATGCCGGGGCGCCGCAGCGCGAGCAGGTACCCGTGTCTGTCTGGCTGCAGCCACTCGACGCTCCGGGCCCCGTGGAGGAGGCCGTCGGCTCCGTATGCCTGACCGGCGAGCACGGCAGATCTCGCGCCGAGTGCCGGGGCGTCGAGGCGCACGAGTTGTGCATGGCCTTGCGGTGGGATCCGCACGCGCATCAGGCCTCGCGCTCGGGGGTCCTTGTCGATCACGACGATGCGCAGCCCGCGCCGCGGGCCGGCGAGCGCCCAGGCTGTGACGTCGAAGCGGCTCGAGGTGCGAATCCGGGCAAGGCGTGTGGGCGCGGGCGTCAGCTGCGCGAACAGGCGCAGGGCGTCGTAGAGCGGCGCGACGTGCGCAACCCAGCGGCCGTGCGCGCGACTGAGCTTGAAGGGGGAGTACGACGTGTCGGGTCGGCTGTGAACGTCCACCCGGTCGACGCCGGCGAGTGCAAGCTCGAACAGCGTGTCGAGCCCCCACAGGGCGGAGGCGAACGTGTCCGAGACGCCGCGCCGGCCGCCGCATGCGACGGAGTTGAACTCGTCCACCCAGAACGGGAAATCCCGACGGTGCGCCTGCGCCACGTACGGCGCGAGTTCGTGTGCGAGACCGCGCGAGGAGCGCACGTTGAGCAGGTGCGGGATCGTCGCCGTCTGCGGTGGCCTGTGGCACGTCCGCAGCGGATAGCGGTGATAGGTGGCGGCGACGAGCGCCCCGCTCGAGGCGTCGAGGAACCGCCGGAGGTTCGGCATCCAGCGCGGCGTCGAGAAGCCGGGGCCGGTGAAGCTCGCCCATGGGACGGCGCTCCGGACCGCGGCGACGTAGCGCAGGAATTCGGCGGTGAACCGCGGGACGTCGTAGTGCGGCCCGCGTGCGTACCGCCGGCCGCGCGCGGGGCTCGCCAGCAGCTCGCCCGGCTTGGTGGTCCGATACCAGGCGATGTGACCGTAGAGGTCGGGCTCATTGCCGATCTCGAAGCCCATCAGCTCCCCTGCCGGCAGCCCGCGCGCGGCGGCGCGGGCCCACGCAACCGCGAGGGCCGGCCGGCCCGCGGCGAGGTTGAGCGCCAGCAGTACGTCGGCCCCGCTCGCGCGCACGAGCGCGCTCAACCGCGCGACCCATTGGGGCGTGATGTCGAAGCTGATGCCGGCCGGTCGCGGCCAGTGCGCCGGGTTCCACCACGATGCGTCGCTCGTTCGCCCACCGATCCGCAGCATCGGTGGGCCGCCACCGCTCGCCAGCCCGCCGACGAGCCGCGCAAGCAGTGGGCCTGCGGCGCCGTCGTGCGCGAAGCCGACGTACTCCATCGACAGCCCCAGGAACGACCGCGGGATCCGTACGTCGGCGGGGGCTGCGCCGAGCGTCGCCGTCGCGATCGTCGGCGGAGACACGGCGACGACGGAGCGTGAGGCGATCAATGCCGGTCCGAGTGGGCCGGTCCATACCGCGACCATCGCCGCGCAGACAGCCAGGGACCCGACGCACCAGCGACCGCTCAGCACGGCGCCAGCTCCGCCGCGCGACCCGCGGACGGCGCGAAGACGAGTTGCGTGTCCACCCTGGCGTGCAGCGCATCTCCCTGCCGTAAACCGGGCGTCGCCGCTGCTGAGAACCCAACCATCGCGGGGCACGATGGCTGACGCGGCTGTGTTACACCGATTTTACCAGCGGTGACCGAGCGGTCCGTATGTCCGACGTCGGTCCACGCCTCCAGTCACCTCGTGTCGCTGTTCCTCGCGTCCACGATGCACACCACGTGGACCGGAAACGTGCGGTTGCCGCCGAGGCCGGCGCGGGCGACGGTCTGCGATTCGAGCTCACGGGCGCGTCTGAAGAGGCGTTCGAGGTTGGCGTGCAACTCCGCGATGGCGGTGGCGTCGAGGAGCGTTCTGGCGCTCAGCTTCGTCTCGGGCGCCTTGAGGAAGCGCCCTGCGAGCCCGGCGACGATGCGCTCGGGTTCGTCTCCGGTGGCGGCCGCGTAGTGGTGTTCGATCGCACCGCGGCGCTGCGTCTGCTCGACGAGCCGCACGTAGCCGAGCGCGTGCAGGCGGCGGACGTGGTAGCTCACGCTGCCGGGTGACATTCCGAACGCGAGCAGAAGACAACCCCGTCGGAAAAGCTCGGAAACAGCGGGGGCGCTGACCGCCTGTGGGTTGAGACGACCAGCGGGTCTGGTAGCTTCGCGCGCCTCGCACGGCCGCTCCATCCCCCGATTCACGGGGCGAGCCGTGCCCGACGGGCACGTGCGCCGGCTCCCCCAAGATGCGCGCTGTCCGGACTCCCGCCAGGGCCTCGGCCCGTTCGGCGGTGGCGACGTCTCCCGCCCCCATCCCCGGGAGGCGTCGCCTTGGCCGTGCGGGAGTACGCTCACCCGCGATGGGTCGGTCCTCTTCGCTGTTGCTGCGCGACGCACGCCCCCCGCTGGCGGTGGGCGCCGCAGTCGCGGCGCTCGCCGTCATGCTGACGACGCTCGCGATCTATCCGCTGCGGACGGTGATGCCGGCGGTCTCGACCGGCGTCGTCTACCTGCTGGCCGTGCTGCTCGTCTCGACCTGGTCCGGGATCTGGCTGGGGCTTGCGACCGCCGTCGGCAGCGCGCTGGCGTTCAACTGGTTCCACCTGCCGCCGACTGGGCGTCTCACCATCTCCGACCCGGAGAACGTCGTCGCGCTGTGCGTGTTCCTCGCCGCGGCGGTGATCGTCAGCACGCTGTCGGAGCTCGCACGAGCACGAGCACGTGAGCTGGAGCAGCGGCGCCGCGAGGCGGACCTCGCAGCCGAGCTCGCGCGGCTGCTGCTCGGCGGGCCCGACGTCGCGGCGGCACTCAGCCCGGCCGCGGAGCGACTTGCGGCGGCGCTCGAGCTGCCGTCGGCGGTGATCGAGCTGGCACCGGGCGACGCCGGCGGCGAGGGTGCGGTGCGCGTGCCGCTGCAGGTCGGCGACCGTTGGATCGCGACGCTGCGGCTCGACGCGCCCCCGTCGGAGGCGGCGATGGCGCGGCTGCGCGAGCGAGTCCTGCCGAGCCTGGAGGCGCTGCTCGGGGCGGCGCTCGCACGTGACGCGCTCCAGCGCGAGGTCGTCGAGACGAAGGCGCTGCGCCGCAGCGACGACCTCAAGACCGCGCTGCTGCGGGCCGTCTCGCACGACCTGCGCTCGCCGCTGACCGGCATCGCGGCCGCCGGGGAGGCGCTCACGTCCGAGCACCTGAGCACGACCGAGCGCGAGGAGCTCGCGGGTGCGGTGGTCGGCGAGGCGTCGCGCATGTCGCGCCTCGTCGACAAGCTGCTCGACCTCTCGCGCCTGCAGGGCGGCGCGGCCGAGCCGCGCGCCGAGTGGTGCTCGGTCGAGGAGGTGCTGCGCGCGGCGATGGACGAGACGCCGCATCCAGCGGGCTGGAGCGTCGCGATCGACCCGCAGATGCCGCTGATCCGCGCCGACGCCGCGCAGCTCGAGCGGGCGTTCGCGAACCTGCTGGAGAATGCGGCACGTCACGGCGGCGACCACCCGGTGTCCGTGCGCGCGCGTGCGGTCGGGCCGCGGCTGCTCGTGCGTGTCGTCGACCGCGGCCCGGGCATCCTCGCGCCCGAGCGCGAGCGGATCTTCGAGCCCTTCCACCGCAGTGACAGCAGCGTCAACGACGGGCACACCGGCTCGGGGCTCGGGCTCGCGGTCGTGCGCGGGTTCGTCGAGGCGAACGGCGGGCGCGTGTGGGCCGAGTCGCTGCCCGGGCAGGGCGCGACGCTCGTGGTCGAGCTGCCGTTGGCGGACGATGAGCCCGCCGCGGGCGCTCCGGCCGACCACGCCGCACCGACAGGCGGCGCGCGGTGAACGCGCCGCGCCGCGTGCTCGTCGTCGACGACGAGCTGCAGATCCTGCGCGCGCTGAAGGTGATCCTGCGCGAGGCCGGCTTCGAGCCGATCGCGGTCGCGACCGCGGAGGAGGCGCTCGACGTCGCCGCGACGCGTCCGCCGGACGCGGCGATCGTCGACCTCGTGCTGCCCGACGGCGACGGCGTCGAGGTCTGCGAGCAGCTGCGCTCGTGGAGCCAGATGCCGATCCTGGTGCTCTCCGCCGTGGGGGACGAGGAGCAGAAGGTGCGCGCGCTCGAGGCGGGCGCGGACGACTACGTGACGAAGCCGTTCGGAGCCCGCGAGCTCGTTGCGCGGCTCGGGGCGGCACTGCGGCGGGCCGGTCGCAGCGCCGACGAGCCGGCGATCGCCGTCGACGGTCTCGAGATCGACCTCGGGCGGCGGATCGTGCGGCGCGACGGCGAGGAGATCCACCTGACGCCGATCGAGTACGACCTGCTGCGCGTGCTCGCCCGCAACCGCGGCCGGCTGATGACGCATCGCGCGCTGCTGAGCGAGGTGTGGGGACAGGCCTACGCTGATGACGTCCGCACGCTGCGCACCCACATCGCGAACCTGCGGCGCAAGATCGAGCCACCCGGCGGGCCGGCGGCGGGCGGCAATCGCTTCATCCGCACCGATCCCGGCGTCGGGTATCGCTTCGCCGGCTGAGCCCGATCTTCATGCGATCTTGGCGCCCGCCGGCTGAACTTGGCCTGGCGTGGGCGCCGGTGGCCGCACGGCAGGTCCCTTGATGCCACGCGCACCGGCTCGCCGCGAAGCCGCAGCGCGCTAGGGTCAACCGCCCATGCGCGTCGTCGTCATCACGAAGCACGGCGATCCCAGCGTCCTGCAGGTGCAGGAGCGCCCGGATCCGCCGCTCCTTGCCGGCCACGTGCGGATCGAGGTCGCGGCCGCCGGCGTGAACTTCGCCGACACGATGGCGCGCACCGGGCTCTACCCGGACGCACCGAAGCCGCCGATGGTCGTCGGCTACGAAGTCGCCGGCACCGTCACCGAGGTCGCGCCCGACGTCGCGGGCGTCGTGTCCGGCGCCCGCGTGATGGCGGGCACGCGCTTCGGCGGCTACGCCTCCCAGGTCGTCGTGCCGGTCGGTGCGGTCGTCCCGCTGGCCGATCGCCTCAGCTTCGAGCAGGGTGCGGCGATCCCGGTCAACTACTCGACCGCGTGGGCCGGGCTGCTCGGCTACGGCAGCTTGCGCGCCGGCGAGGCCGTGCTCGTGCAGGCCGCCGCCGGCGGCGTCGGGATCGCCGCAACGCAGATCGCCAAGCGCTACGGCGCCACGGTCCACGGCACCGCCTCGCCTGCCAAGCACGACGCGATTCGCGCCAACGGCGTCGACGTCGCCTACGACTACCGGCAGCGCGGCTGGGACCTCGACCTCCAGGACCGCTTCGACATCGTGCTCGACGCGATCGGCGGCGCCTCCTTCCGGCACTCCTACCGGATGCTGCGCAGCGGCGGCCGGCTCGTCGCATTCGGCGCCTCCGCCGTGCAGCAGGGCGAGCGGCGCAACCTCCTGCGCGCCGCACCGCAGGCGCTGCGGATGCTGCGCGGCTTCGACCTGATCAGACAGATGTCGGACTCGAAGGCCGTGATCGGGCTCAACATGCTCACGCTGTGGGACGACCGCGGCACGCTCCAGCCGTGGACCGACCCGCTGACGGAGCTGATCGAGGACGGGACGATCAGACCGATCGTCTCCGACGCCGTCCCCTTCGCACAGGCCCCCGACGCGCACCGCATCATCGCCGAGCGGCGCAACGTCGGGAAGGTCGTGCTCATCCCCTGAGCCCCCCGCTGCAGCGGCGGGGAAGCGTCCACGCGGCGCAAACCGGACTTCCCGCCAGTCCGCTTCATCCCATCCTGAGCGCGGCCCGCAGCGCGCGCTCGTCCACCTCGCCCGCGATCCGCACGCGCTTGTCGCGCGAAGCCTCGCCGCGGACCACGCTCACCGCGCCCTTCGGTACGCCGGCCGCGGTCGCGAGCAGTGCGCACACGGCGGCGTTCGCCTTGCCATCGACCGGCGGCGCCGCCACGCGCACGAGCAGGCGCCCGTCGCGCATGCCGGCCAGCTCGTCGCGACGGGAGCGGGGGATCACGCGCACCGCGAGCTCCACCGCGCGACCCCGCGCTCGGCTACGCCCGCAGGCGGTAGCCGGTGACGAACAGGCGGTGGTTGACGGCGGACAGCGCCGCCACGGCGACCGCGAGCACCCCGAGCGCCAGTCCCACGTTGCCGTCGTGATAGCCGAGGAAGCCGTAGCGCACGATCCCGATCATGTAGTAGACGGGGTTGAGGTGCGTGAGCGTCGCGAACGGCTCGGGCAGCAGCGAGGCGGAGTAGAAGACGCCGCCGAGGAAGATCAGGGGCGTCAGCACGAACGTCTGCGCGACCGCGACGTCGTCGAACTGCTCGGCGCGGACCCCGATCAGCACCCCGAGCTGCGAGAAGAAGAAGCCGACCAGGAACAGCCCGGGGATCAGCACGAGCACGTGCTCGACCGGCAGGTCGACGAGGAACGACGCGGCGACGAACGTCAGCAGCGCGACGAGCCCGCCGCGCAGGAAGCCGCCGAGCGAGAACGCGATCAGCAGCTCGGTCGGCGAGGCGGGGGAGGAGAGCTGGTCGTCGATCGAGCGCTGGAACTTCTGCTGCAGGATCGACGAGGCGTTGTTCGAGAAGGCGTTCATCGCCCACGCCATCATGATCAGGCCGGGGATCACGAAGACGATGTATCTGAATCCGTGCAGCGTGTGGATGCGCGACCCGAGTGCCGCGCCGAAGACGGAGATGTAGAGGAACGTCTCCAGCAGCGGCGCGCCGACCGTCTGGCGCTTGATCTTCATGAAGCGATTGCACTCGCGCCGCACGAGCGCGAGGAAGCGCACCTGCCGTGACGTGAGGCGCAGCCCGCGCTCGCGCCGCGGCGTCTCGGCCTCGGTGACGGTGCTCATGCCACGTCCTCGGCGAGATGCGCGCGCGAGAGCTCCTTGCGCCCGACGAGCTCGAGGTATGCGTCCTCGAGGCTCGCGACGCCGAAGCGCGCGGCCAGCTCGCCGCTCGTGCCGGTCGCGACGATCTCGCCTCCGTTGATGAAGGCGATGTGGTCGCAGAGCTGCTCCGCCTCCTCGAGGTAGTGCGTCGTGAGGAGGATCGTCGTGCCCTCGGCGTTGATGCGCTGCACGTACTGCCACAGCTCGAGCCGCAGCTCGACGTCCACGCCGGCGGTCGGCTCGTCGAGGATCAGCAGTCTCGGCCGGTGCATCAGCGCGCGGGCGAGGATCAGCCGCCGCTTCATCCCGCCCGACAGCGTGCGCGTGCGCTCGTCCTTCTTGCCCGTCAGCGAGAACGCCTCGAGCAGCTCGGCGCAGCGCTCGCGGCGGTCGCGGCGCGCCATCCCGAAGTAGCCGCCGTGGTAGTCGAGCGTCTCCTCGACGGTCAGGAACCAGTCGAGGTTGATGTCCTGCGGTGCGAGCCCGACGGCGAGGCGCGCCTGCTCGTAGTCCCCGATCGCGTCGTGGCCGAAGACGCGGATCGAGCCGGAGGTCGGCGCGGCGAGCCCCGTCGTGCAGTGGATCAGCGTCGACTTGCCGGCGCCGTTGGGGCCGAGCAGCCCGAAGAACTGGCCGGGGTGGATCTCGAGCGAGACGCCTCTGAGGGCCTCGGTGCCGGTGGGATAGCGCTTGGTGAGGTCTTCGATCTGGAGCGCCATCGCGTTCCCACATGATACGCGGAACGCGCTCCGGACTCGCTGCAAGCCTGGTTTGACACTCTGCTAGCTAACTCATAGAGTGTTGGCACCGTGATCCAGCAGATCGCCGATCGAGCCTTCCTTCCGGCACGCAGCACGCTCGAGGAGCTCGGCGACATCATCATCCTCACGGGCAAGACGATCGTCTCGGCGATCCGCCCGCCGTATCCCTACGGCGGCGAGTTCGTCGCGCAGTTCCTGTTCGCGCTGAAGCTGTGCTGGATGCCGCTGCTGATCACGACGGTCGTCGCCTCGTACGCGGCTCCAGGGCTGCAGGCGGCGAACTTCCTGATCCTGTTCGGCGCGCTCGACCGCCTCGGCGGCTTCTTCGTGCTGGCCGTGATCCGCGAGTTCGCCCCGATCTTCTGCGCGATCATCGTCGCCGGCGTCGCCGGCACCGCGATCACGGCGGATCTCGGTGCGCGCAAGATCCGCGAGGAGCTCGACGCGCTTCAGGTGCTCGGCGTCGACCCGGTCAAGAACCTCGTGGTGCCGCGCTTCCTCGCGCTGATGATCGTGACCGGCCTGTTCGACATCTACGCGCTGCTATTCGGGGTCTTCGGCGGCGTCCTGGCGACGCTCGTCAATCACGCACCGCT
>DASRXW010000013.1:0-125433 GCA_035654055.1 Conexibacter sp. | reverse complement strand
CTCCCCCCCGGACTCCACGACCGCGATCTGGCGCGCGATCTCCGCCTCCACTCCGCGCTCGAGGTAGCGGAACGAGTTCATGTTCTTCAGCTCGGTCTTCGTTCCGAGCACGTCGCTGCCGGCCGGGCGGATCGAGACGTTCGCGTCGCAGCGCAGCGAGCCCTCCTCCATGTTCACGTCGGAGACGCCGAGCTGGCGCAGCGTCTCGCGCAGCACGTTGAGCCATTCGCGCGCCTGCGCGGCGCTGCGAACGTCGGGCTCGGTGACGATCTCGACGAGCGGCGTCCCGCCGCGGTTGAAGTCGACGACCGACTCGTCGGCGCCGTGGATGCGCCCGCTCGCGCCGACGTGCACGAGCTTCGCCGCGTCCTCCTCGAGGTGCGCGCGGTGGATGCGCACCTCGCCGAGCCGGCCGCCGACGCAGATCGGGATGTCGTACTGACTGATCTGGTAGCCCTTCGGCAGGTCGGGATAGAAGTAGTTCTTGCGATGGAAGATCGAGCGCGGCGCGAGCTCGCAGCCGAGCGCCAGCCCGATCAGCAGCGCATAGTGGATCGCTCTCGCGTTGACGACCGGCAGCGCGCCGGGCAGCCCGAGGCAGATCGGGCAGGTGTGCGTGTTGGGCGGGTCGCCGAAGCTGAGCTCGCAGCCGCAGAACATCTTCGTCCGCGTCTTCAGCTGGACGTGGATCTCCAGCCCGATCACGGGCTCGTAGGCCGAGGCGCTCACGCCGCAGCCCCGTCGCCGCCGGTGCGCCGCGCAACGCTCCCGTCGAAGCCCAGCGCCTGCTCGAGCACGTATGCGGCGGACAGCAGGCGGTTCTCGCTGAACGCGGGCCCGCACAGCTGGAAGCCGACCGGCAGCCCGTCGCTCAAGCCGTTCGGGATCGAGATCGCGGGGATGCCGGCGAGCGACATCGGCACGGTGCAGACGTCGCTCAGGTACATCGCGAGCGGGTCGTCGGTCTTCTCGCCGAGTCGGAAGGCGACCGACGGAGCCGTCGGCGTCACCAGCAGGTCGAAGCGCTCGAAGGCGGAGCGGAAGTCCTCGGCGACCTTCGTGCGCACCTGCTGCGCGCGGCCGTAATAGGCGTCGTAGTAGCCGCTCGAGAGCGCGTAGGTGCCGAGCATGATGCGGCGCTTGACCTCGGCGCCGAAGCCGGCCGCGCGCGTCTGCGTGTACATGCCGAGCAGGTCGTCGGCGTCGACCCGCAGGCCGTAGCGGACGCCGTCGAAGCGGGCCAGATTGGCGGACGCCTCCGCCGGGGCGATCAGGTAGTAGGCCGACAGCGCGTGCGGGGCGTGCGGCAGTCTGCATGTCTCGATGGAGGCGCCGAGCTGCTCCGCGAGCGCGAGCGTCGCGTTGAACGCCTCGCGGACGCCCGACTCGATCCCCTCCCCTGTCAGCTCCTCCGGCACGCCGAGCCGCAGCCCTCTCAGGTCGACGCCGCGCGGCAGCTCGATCTCGCCCGGGTAGGCGAGCGAGGTCGAGTCGCGCTCGTCGTGGCCGACCATGTGGCGCAGCAGCAGCGCGGCATCGGTCGCGTCGCGCGTGAACGGGCCGGCCTGGTCCAGCGAGGAGGCGAACGCGATCATCCCGTAGCGCGAGATCGCGCCGTACGTCGGCTTGACCCCGACGATCCCGCACAGCGCCGCCGGCTGGCGGATCGAGCCGCCGGTGTCGGTGCCGAGCGCCCACGGGGCGAGGCCGGCCGCGACGGCCGCGGCCGAGCCGCCTGACGAGCCGCCCGGGACGCGCGTGCGGTCCCACGGGTTGCGGACAGGGCCGAACGCGGAGTTCTCGTTCGACGAGCCCATCGCGAATTCGTCCTGGTTCGTCTTGGCGAGCAGCGTCGTGCCGGCCTGCGCGAGCTTCGCGACGGCGGTCGCGGTGTACGGCGGCCGGTAGCCCTCGAGGATCTTCGAGCCCGACTGGCTCGGCACGCCCTCGGTGCAGAAGAGGTCCTTGACGGCGAGCGGGACGCCGGCGAGCGGTGCATCGGACGCCGACCCGCCCGCCCCCGCGTCGGACGGCGGCCCGTCGGCGACCCAGGTGAACGCGTTGAGGTCGCCCGCGTCGGCCGCAGCGCGCTCGCGGTAGGCCTCGAACAGGTCGAGCGCGGCGATGTCGCCGGAGCGGATCGCCTGTGCCGCCGCGGCGCCCGTCAGCTCGGTCAGGTCGCTCACGACGCTCCCGGGCTCGGGACGCCGAAGCCCTGCTCGAGCGCCTCCGGCGCCGAGGCGAGCGCGACGTCGCGCGGCAGCGACGGGCGCGGCTCGTCGGGCCGCAGTGCGTTGACGACGTCGATCACGTGCGAGGTGGGCGCGACGCCGGAGAGGTCGAGCTCGGAGAGCTTCTCGATGTGCCCGAGCACGGCCGACAGCTCGCGCGACATCTGCCCGACCTCCTGCTCGGAGAGCGCGAGCCGGGCGAGCTTCGCGACGTGGAGCACCTGCGCGCGATCGATCATCGGCGCGGAAGTTTAGGCACCGGGCGCTCCTGGAGGAGCGCCCGGTGCAGAGGCGGCGCTACGACGTCGCGGGCGGCGGCTCGCTCGGCGGCGGCGTGCTCGGCGGCGACTCCGGCGCGCCGCTCGGCGGGCCCGACGGCGCGGCGGCCGCCGGCGGCTCGCTCGGCGGTGGCGGGGGCGCAGGAGCCGCGGCCGGCTCGCTCGGCGGTGGCGGGGGCGCAGGAGCCGCCGGCGACTCGCTGGGCGGGGGCGCCGGAGCCGCCGCCGGCTCGCTCGGCGGTGGCGGTGGCGCAGGAGCCGCCGGCGATTCGCTGGGTGGTGGCGGGGGCGGCATGGTCGGTGACGCGCTCGGCGCACGCGGTGGCGGCGCGGCGCCCGGAGGCGCCGTCGAGGCGCTCTCCTGGCTGCGCGGCGCGGCGCCCTCGAACGCGGCGCGCGCCTGCTGACCGGCGGCGCGCGCCTGCTCCTTGGCATCGCTGAGCGAGGTGCCCTCGTCGCGCATCGACAGGTAGCCCCCGTACGCGATCACCGCAGAGGAGAGCAGCCCGAGCCATGCCCCGAGCTTCACGTCGATGTACTGGTTCGGGCCCGGCTGGTCGATGATCACGCGGTAGGCGAGCAGGACCGTCAGCAGCGCGGCGAGCGCGCTGACGATCACGGCCATCGTCACCGGCAGCGCAACGGTGCGCTGCGTGGCGGTCAGGAAGGCGAGCGCGAGCGCGGCGATGATCGTCAGCAGCATCAGCCACCGCAGGACGGTGTGGCCGTGCCAGCCGTCGACGGCGAGCGCGCTGGTGTCGAAGCCGATCGCCTTCGCGAGCTGATCCTGCCCGCCGGGCAGGCTGACGCCGTACCACTTGAAGAAGAACATGAAGACGAACAGCAGGATCGCTCCCACCGCCGACACGATCTCCCCCGGGCGGAGCCTCGAGGTCTCGAACGTCACGCCTACCTCCTCTGAAGGGCAGTCGTTCCCGCGCGACCGGGGCCGCACGGACTGGTGTGCGCACCGTAGCGGCAGGGGCGGCCGTTAACGCGAGAATTGCAGCTTCGCGGCGGAAAGCGTGTTGCGCAGCAGCATCGCGATCGTCAGCGGGCCGACGCCGCCGGGCACCGGCGTGAGCAGGCCCGCGACCTCGCGGACGGCGTCGAAGTCGACATCGCCGCACAGCCCCTCGGGCAGGCGGTTCATGCCGATGTCGACGACCGCCGCTCCCGGCTTGACGGCGTCGGCGCCGAGCAGCCGCGGGACGCCGACCGCGGCGACCAGCACGTCGGCGCGCGCACAGACGGCCGGCAGGTCGCGCGTGCGCGAGTGGCAGACGGTCACCGTCGCGTTGCGCTGCAGGAGCAGGTGCGCGAGCGGCTTGCCGACGAGATCGGAGCGCCCGACGATCACCGCCTCCGCACCCTCGAGCGCGACGTCGTGGCGGTCGAGCAGTGCGACGACGCCGAGCGGCGTGCAGGGCCGCAGCCCCGGCGTCCCCTGCAGCAGGCGCCCGGCCGAGATCGGCGTGAGCCCGTCGACGTCCTTGTCGGGCGCGATCAGCGCGCTCAGCGCCGCGTCGTCGAGCCCGTCGGGCAACGGGCGCTGGAGCAGGATCCCGCTGCACGCCGGGTCGGCGTTGAGGTCCTCGACCAGCGCTGCGACCTGCTCGGCGCTCGCCGTCGCGGGCAGCTGGCGGTGCAGGTCGGCGATGCCGGCCTCGGCGCACGCTCTGCGCTTGTTGGCGACGTAGATCGCCGAGGCGGGGTCCTCGCCGACGAGCACGGTTGCCAGCCCGGGCACGACGCCCGTCTCCGCGGTGAAGGCGGCGACGTCCTGCGCGACCTGCGCGCGGACCTGCTGGGCGATCGCCCTCCCGTCGATGAGCGTGGCTGGCATGGCGGCGGCGGATGCTACGCGCTAGCGCCGCGTCAACGGCGCGAGGTCGGCGACGAGCTTGCGCTCGGAGCCGTCGCCGGCGAAGCGGATCACGACGATGCCGCCGGGCTCGACCCCCGTCACGACGCCCTCGCCGAAGGCGGGATGGGCGACGTCCTCGCCGAGGCGGAACGACGGACCCGTGCCCTCGCCGCCTCCTCCCCCGCCACTCGCCCAGGCGCCCCCGCCGCTGCCGGAGCCGCTCGACCCGCCCCACGACAGGGCCCGTTCACGCACGCCGCCGACGCCGAGCGTCGGAGACCCCACCCCGCCCACCCGGTCGGTCAGCGCGAGCGGGATCTCGTCGACGAAGCGGCTGCGGGCGCCGTAGGAGCGCGCGCCGAAGACGGCGCGGGTGCGCGCGTACGTGACGTACAGGTCGCGCTGCGCGCGCGTGATGCCGACGTACGCGAGCCGGCGCTCCTCCTCCAGGCCGCCCTCGTCGATCGCGCGCGAGTGCGGGAAGACGCCTTCCTCGCAGCCGATCATGAAGACGATCGGGTACTCGAGTCCCTTCGCGTTGTGGAGCGTCATCAGCGTCACAAGGCCCTCGTCGTCCTGACGGGAGTCGGCGTCGGCGACGAGCGCGATCTGCTGCAGGAAGCCTGCCAGCGAGGGCGGCTCGCCCTCCGCGTCGGCCTCGACGGAGTCGTACTCGGCCGCCACGTTCACGAGCTCCTCGAGGTTCTCCATGCGGCCCTGCGCCTCGATCGTGCGCTCCACCTCGAGCGCGTCGAGGTAGCCGGTCTCGCGCAGCAGCTCGTTCAGCAGCGCCGAGATCGGCGGGTCGGCCTCGGCGCGCTCGCGCAGCACCCGCATCGTCCCCATGAAGCGGTGGAACGCCTTCACCGCAGCGGTGCCGAGGCCCGGCACGGACTCCGGGTCGGCCGCCGCCTCCCACACGGTGATGCCCGCCGTGTTCGCCCAGCCGATCACGCGCGACAGCGAGGTGGCGCCGATCCCGCGGCGCGGCGAGTTGACGATGCGGCCGAACGAGACGACGTCCTGCGGGTTGACGAGCACCGTCAGGTAGGCGATCGCGTCCTTGATCTCGGCGCGCTCGTAGAACTTCGTGCCGCCGATCACCTGGTAGCCGATCTGCGCGCGCACGAGCGTGTCCTCCAGCACCCGCGACTGCGCGTTCGTGCGGTAGAAGACGGCGACCTCGTTGCGCGACGTGCCCTCCTCGACGAGCCGCTCGATCTCGCCGGCGACGAAGCGCGCCTCGGCGTGCTCGTCCTCCAGCTCGCGCAGCTTGATCGGGTCGCCGCTGCCGACGTCCGTCCACAGCGACTTGTGCATCTGGCCGCGGTTGTTGGCGATCACCGCGTTGGCCGCGTCGAGGATCGTCTGCGTCGAGCGGTAGTTCTGCTCGAGCTTCACGACCTTCGCGTCGGGGAAGTCGTCCTCGAAGTCGAGGATGTTGCGCACGTCCGCTCCGCGGAAGCCGTAGATCGACTGCGAGTCATCGCCGACCACGCAGAGATTGCGGGGCTCCCCCTCGCCGACGATCAGCTGCAACCAGCGGTACTGGGCGTGGTTCGTGTCCTGGTACTCGTCGACGAGCACGTGGCGGAAGGCGCTCGCATAGCGGGCGCGGACCTCGGGGAACAGCTCCATCACGTTCACCGCGCGCACGAGCAGGTCGTCGAAGTCCATCGCGTTCATGCGATGCAGCTCGGACTCGTAGAGCTTGTAGACGTCGACGACCGTCTGCTCGAAGTAGGAGCCGACGATCTCGCCGTAGGCCTCCGCGTCGCGCAGCTTGTTCTTCGCGTCGGAGATCTCGTGGTGGATCGCCCCCGGCGTGAAGCGCTTCGGGTCGACGTCCAGCTCGTCGATGCAGCGCTTGACGAGCCGGCGCGCGTCGGCCCGGTCGTAGATCGTGAACTGGCGGGTGTAGCCGAGCCGATGCGCGTCCGCGCGCAGCATGCGCGCGCAGGCGGCGTGGAACGTCAGCAGCCACATCGCGCGCGTGCGCGCGCCGACGAGCAGCTCGACGCGCTCGCGCATCTCCTGCGCCGCCTTGTTCGTGAACGTGATCGCGAGGATCTCGTCGGGGCGCGCCTGACCCGTCGCGAGCAGGTACGCGATGCGGTGCGTCAGCACGCGCGTCTTGCCGGATCCGGCGCCGGCGAGGATCAGCAGCGGGCCCTCGCCGTGCAGCACCGCGTCTCGCTGAGGCTCGTTCAGGCCCGCCAGCAGGCGGTCGAGCTCGGTGTCGGTATCGGGCGTTCCGGCGGGCTCCATCGGCGGATCCGACGATAGCGAGCCACACGGCGAGGTAGACTGCCCCGGTGTCAAAGGGGGATCGCACGCTGGGGGTGCGTGCGGGAATGCGTGCGGGCGCGACGGCTCGACGCGCGGTCGCACCCGCCGAGCTCGCATGGCTGCTCGCGCCGCCGTGCGCCGTCCTGGTGGTCGCGGCGATCGTGCTGCTCGGGCCGCCGCTCGGGCGCCTGCTGTTCCCGCCGCCGGACATAGGCTTCTGGCCGACCGGGACGCCGACGCTGGCGATCCGGCCGAAGCCGACCGAACAGGCGCGCTTCCTGATCGCGCTGACGGGGCCCGTGCTGCTGTCGGCGCTCGTCGTGTGGCTGCGCGGGCGCGCGCTGCCGCTGCGCCCGCCCGTCGTCGCCGCGCTCGTGCAGGTCGGCCAGGTGCTCGCTTCCGCGTTCGCGGTCGTCGCGCTGATCGCGCAGCGGCGGATCGTCTACGGCGCGATCTACTCGGGAGCCGGGCCGTTCCGCCGCGCGTACTTCACGCCCGCGACGCTCGTCGCGGCCGCGCTGCTGACGACCGCCGGGGTGGTCGTGCTCCGGCGCCGCGCGCTCGTCGCGCGGATCGCCGCCCTGACGCGCGAGACGAACGGGCGCCGCTGGCTCGCGGCGACCGCTGCCGTGGTCTTCGTCGCCGTCTGGCTGCTGACGGCGATCAACACCGAAGCGTCGTTCAACAGCTCGAACTTCGGCGTGCGCGCGAACGCGTCGTTCTGGCTCGACGAGGTCTACGCGGTGCTCGACCACCGCGCGCCGCTCGTCGACTTCCATGCGCAGTACAGCCAGCTGTGGCCGTACCTCAGCGCCGGCGTGATGGCGCTGGTGGGCGCGTCGTACGAAACGTACGTCGCCGTGATGGTGACGGCGAGCGGCCTGTCGCTGCTCGCGATCTACGCCGTCCTGCGACGGCTCGCCGGCCGCTCGCTGCTCGCCGTCGCGCTGTTCCTGCCGTTCGTCGCGACCGGCTTCTTCATGGAGATCGGGCCGCTCGCGAATCGCTACGGCCCGTCGAACCTCTTCAGCATGTTCCCGATGCGCTACGGCGGGCCGTACGTGCTGGCGTGGCTGCTCGCGCGCCACGTCGACCGCCTGCGCCCGCGGCGCGCGGCGCTGCTGTTCCTCGCCGCCGGCATCGTGCTGCTCAACGGCCTGGACTTCGGGCTGCCGGCGTTCGCCGCGACGCTCGCCGCGCTGCTGTGGAGCGATCCCCGCCCGTGGCGGCCGCGCGCCGCCGCGCTCGCGCGCGACGCGGCGCTCGGCCTGCTCGGGGCAGCCGTGCTCGTCGCGCTGCTGACGCTCGTCGTCGCCGGCTCGCTGCCCCGCTTCGCCTACCTTCTCACGTTCCCGAGACTGTGGGGCGTCGGCGGGGTGACGATGCTGCCGATGCCGACGCTCGGCTTCCACCTCGCGATCTACGCGACGTTCGCGGCGGCGATCGTCGTCGCGACGGTGCGCGCGCTGACGGGCGCCGAGCAGCGCACGCTCACGGCCATCCTCGTCTGGGTCGGCGTGTTCGGCCTCGGCGCGAGCAGCTACTTCGCCGGCCGCTCGCACCCGGAGGTGCTGATCAGCCTCTTCTCGGCCTGGGCGCTCGCGCTCGCGCTGCTGACGGTCGTCGTCGTGCGCGCCGTGCGATCCCGCGACGGCTGGCCGTCGGTCGCGGAGGTGGTCGTGCTGGCGGGGTTCGCGCTCGCCGTCTGCTCGCTCGCGCAGACGCCCGCGCCGTGGTCGCAGCTGCAGCGCATCGCCGCCGGCGGCCCGCCGAACTCGCCGATCCAGCGCCTCGACGCGCGCAGCTTCGTCGCCGCGTCCGCCCCGGCGCCCGGCGAGCGCGTGCTGATCCTGATCCCGATGGGCCATCGCATCGCCTACGAGCTGGGGCTCGTGAACGTCGCCCCCTACGTGAGCCTGATCTCGATGCCGGCGAGAGCGCAGCTGAGCGAGGCGCTCGACGCGCTGCGGGCCGAAGGCGGCAGGCGCGTCTTCGCCTTCCTCGGCCAGCTCCCGCCCGAACAGCAGCAGGCGATCGAAGCAGCCGGCTTCGCGCGCGTGCGCGAAGACGCCGACTACGTCGAGTACCGCGACGCGCGCTGACGCGCGTCGCTCAGACGAGCTGGTACGTGACGCGCGTCGCGACGACGTAGACGCAGAACAGCAGCGCCGCGCCCCGCAGACGCGGGTCGCGCGCGACTGCCGCGAGCGGCAGCAGCCAGACGACGTACCACGGCACCAGCCAGGCGGTGCTCAGCAGCAGTGCGAGCGTCGCCCAGCCGGCCGCCGCGATCCAGTCGATCCGCCCACGCCACGTCGCCCACAGCAAGCCGATCACGGAGGTCGCGAACGCGGCGACGAACAACAGGCGCAGGCCGCTCGGGAGCGCGTGGAAGCCAAGCAGCCCGGCGACCCGGCGCGGCACGCTGTCAGCGGCGACGAAGCGCTGCTGCCTTCCGATCTGGCCGACGAAGCCGAACCCCTCGGTGCCGAACGCCGCGACGGCGAGCGCAAGCACCGCCGCCCCGCCCGCGAGCATGCCGGCGAGCGCGCTGCGCCGCCGCCGCGCGCCGAGCAGCAGGAACGGCAGCAGCAGCCCCGCCGACGCCTTCACGCCGACGGCCAGGATGCCGAGCCCGCCGCCCGCCACCGCGCGCTCCTCCAGCACCAGCAAGATCGCGCCGAGCGCCAGCGCCATCAGCAGGAAGTCGTTGTGCGCGCCGCCGACGCCGTAGGCGAGCAGCAGCGGGTTGAGCCCGACGAACAGCGCGGCCGGCGTCGGCGGCAGCTCGCGCCGCTGCGCGATGCGCCACACGAGCGCCACGCAGCCGAGGCTGAGCAGCGCGGCGAGCGCCTTGCAGACCCACAGGGCCGCCGGCACGCTCAGCCACGCGAGCGGCGCGCTCGCGACCGTGAAGAGCGGCCCGTAGGGCGTCGGGATGTCGTGCCAGCGGACGAACGGGACGACCGGGTCGAGCGCGGCGTCGGCCGCCCCGTGGAGGTAGGGGTTGAGCCCGTGCAGGACGCTGAGGCGCGCATAGTCGACGTAGCCGAACACGTCGGCCGAGAACAGCGGGGGCCCCAGCAGGAAGACGACGTGGACCGCGACGATCGCCGCGACCCCGAGCCGCGCGGGGATGCCGCCGACGCGCGCACAGGCCAGCACGACGAGGTAGCAGACGAGCATCACGACGATCAGCAGCGCGCCCCGCGGCGGCAACAGCACGAAGTCGAGCCCGCGAAACGGCCCACCGAGCCAGTCGGGGAAGCCGCCGCGCCCGCTCGAGGGCACGAACCAGATGCGTCGCCGCGACGCCGCGGCGACGGCGAGCAGGCTGCCCGCGGCGAGCAGCCCTGCGAGCGCGGCGATGCCGAGCAGCGTCGCAGGCGCGAGCGCCCGCGGGCCCTCCGCGTCGTCCGACGGCCTGCGCCCGGCTGTGGCGAGGAGCGGCTCCCTGCGCACGGCGGCTACCCCGCGCCGGCGCTGTTGAAGCCGCTCGGCAGCTCCTGCTGCTGCGGCGGCGGGTTCTCGAGCAGCAGTCGCGGCACGGACACGAAGCGGTAGCCCTGTCTGCGCAGCTCCTGCACGATGCGCGGCACGGCCGCAAGCGTCTGCGTGCGGTCCCCGCCGCCGTCGTGCATCAGCACGATCCGGCCGGGCTGCGCGTTGCCGACGACGTTCTGCACGATCGCGTCGACGCCGGGCCGCGTGTAGTCCCGACTGTCGATCGACCACAGCACCGACAGCATTCTCTGGCGTGCCAGCAGCGCGTGCGTCGTCCGGTCGTAGGCCCCATACGGCGGGCGGAAAAGCCTCGGATACGGCGCGCCGTAGGAGCGGATCTTGGTCGCGTCGTCGACGATCTGGCTGCGCTGGTCCTTCGCCGACAGCTGCGTGAGATTCGGGTGGTCGACGGTGTGATCGCCGACCGTCAGGCCGAGATCGACCTCACGCTGGAGCTGCGGCGCGAACTGCGACAGCTGGTAGCCGACGACGAAGAACGTCGCCGGCACGTGCAGCTGCTGCAGCTCGTCGATCAACCGGTCGGTGTACGCGCTCGGCCCGTCGTCGAACGTCAGCGCCAGCAGGCGATGCTGCTGTCCGGCGAGGCGTACGAACGGCGTCGTCGCGAGCGTGCGGTCGATCGCTCTGCTCTCCCGCGCCCGCTGTTCGAAGTCGAGCGAGCGTCTGCCTGCTCCGGCGAGCGCTCTCAGGTGGCCGTACCAGCCGACCTGCGTCGCCGCGCCCCGCAGGTCGTCGGTCCCGCCGCGGCTGCCGGCGCCGACGACCATGCCGAGCAGCAGCGCAGCACCGGCCACGACGGCGAGCCCACCGGCGCGCCGGCGCCGGTGGCGAAGCTGGACCTGCGTCGGGCGGCTCGGCCCGCGGATGAGGTCGATGACGCGCATCCCGACGAGCCATGATCGCGAATCGGCCGGATGGGCGCGGCGCCGGCCGTCGCGGCGCCGATCTGCGGACGCACGCCGCTGCCGCGGGCCCGTCGACTAGGCTTCCCGGCCGCATGCCGCCAGCCGTCTGGATCATCGTGCCGACGTACGACGAGGCCGCCTCGATCGAGCGCCTGCTGCGCAGCGTCGCCGCCGCGCTCGCGGAGGCCGCGCCCGCGGACCATCGCATCCTGGTGGTCGACGACGGCTCGCCCGACGGCACGGCTGCGATCGCCGAGCGCGTCGGCGCGGAGCTCGGCGTCGTGGAGGTGCTCCACCGCAGCGCGAAGGGCGGCCTCGGCCAGGCGTACCTCGCCGGCTTCGCGCACGCGCTCGCCTCCGGCGCACAGCTCGTGTGCGAGATGGACGCCGACCTCTCGCACGACCCGCGGCACCTGCCGGCGCTGCTGGCGGCGGCCGAGCGCGCCGACGTCGTGCTCGGCTCGCGCTACGTGCCCGGCGGGGGAGTCACCGACTGGGGCCTGCTGCGGCGGCTGCTGAGCCGCGGCGGCTGCGCCTACGCGAGGCTGATCCTCGGCCTGCCGCAGCGCGACCTGACCGGCGGCTACAAGGTCCTGCACCGGCGCGTGCTGGAGGCGATCGAGCTCGAGAGCGTGCGCTCGCAGGGCTACGTGTTCCAGATCGAGGTGACGTACCGCGCGCTGCTCGCCGGCTTCCGCGTCGTCGAGGTGCCGATCACCTTCCGCGAGCGCGAGGCCGGCACGAGCAAGATGTCGGCGCGGATCGCGCTCGAGGCGATGTGGCGCGTGCCGCGGCTGCGGCGCAGTGCGCGTGCGGCCATCGCCCGGCATGTGACCTCGCACGCCGAGCCCCGATCGCCCATCCCGTAGTCTCCCGGCAATGGAACGCACGCTGCGCCTGCTCAGCGTGGTGGCCCCGCTGTTCGAGGAGGAGGCGCTCGTCGACGCCTTCTACGCTCGCGTGTGCGCCGCCCTCGAGGGGATCCCGTTCGAGCTCGTGCTGGTCGACGACGGCTCCGCCGACCGCACGCCGGGGCTGCTCGCGGCGCTCGCCGCGGCCGACCCGCGCGTGCGCGTGATCGAGCTGTCGCGCAACTTCGGCCACCAGACGGCGATCACCGCGGGGCTCGACCACGCGAGCGGCGACGCCGTCGTGATGATCGACGCGGACCTCCAGGATCCCCCCGAGCTGATCCCCGAGATGCTCGAGCACTGGCGCCGCGGCACCGACGTCGTCTACGCGGTGCGGCGGCGGCGCGAGGGCGAGACGCGCTTCAAGCTCACGACCGCACGCTGGTTCTACAAGCTCTTCAGCGCGCTCGGCGACGTCGCGCTCGAACCCGACTCGGGCGACTTCCGCCTGCTCGACCGCGCGCCGCTCGACGCGCTGCTGTCGATGCGCGAGCGCAACCGCTTCCTGCGCGGGATGACCGTCTGGATCGGCTACACGCAGACGGCCGTCCCGTACGAGCGCGACGCGCGATACGCGGGCGAGACGAAGTACACGCTGCGGCGCATGGTGAGCTTCTCGCTCGACGCGATCTCGTCGTTCTCGCACCGCCCGCTGCAGCTCGCGACGTTGATCGGCTTCCTCTGCGCTGCGCTCGCGTTCGTGCTGATCCCGATCGTCGTGGCGCTGCGGATCGCCGGCTCCTATCTGCCGGGCTTCGGCTCGATCACGATCGCGGTGCTGCTGCTCGGCGGCATCCAGCTGATGGCGATCGGGCTGATCGGCGAGTACGTCGGGCGCATCTACGACGAGGTCAAGGGCCGCCCGCTCTACGTCGTGCGCACGCGCCGCAACCTCGACGACGCCGGGTAGAGCCGCCTTCAGCCCCCGGCGGCAATCCGGCCCCGGGCTTGAGCGCCACACCCCCGCCGACGCGGCGGCCTTCAGCCGCCGGCCGGATTGGGCCCGCGCGCGGCGCGCAGCGGCTCGGGCTCGTCGGCCGCAGCGACGGCGATCGTCGCCGGGTCGACGCCACGCTCCGCGAGCGCGCGCTCGAGCACGGCGATGCGGCTCGCGAGGCCCTTGATCGCGTCGGAGATCGGGTCGGGCAGGTGCGCCCAGTCGGCGTCCGGGCCCTCGGGGCGCCGGCCGTCGATCCGCACCGGATGGCCCGGGTTGCCGACGACGGTCGAGTTCGGTGCGACGTCGTGGATCACGACCGTGTTCGCGCCGATCTTCGAGCCGTGCCCGACCGTGATCGGGCCGAGCAGCTTCGCGCCAGAGCCGATCGTCACGTTGTCCTCGACCGTCGGATGGCGCTTGCCGCACGCGAAGCCCGTGCCGCCGAGCGTGACGCCCTGGTAGAGCGTCACGTCGTCGCCGATCTGCGCCGTCTCGCCGATCACGACGCCCATCCCGTGGTCGATGAAGAGGCCGCGGCCGATGCGCGCGGCGGGATGGATCTCGATGCCCGTCAGGAAGCGCGCGACGCCGGCGATCAGGCGTGGGAGGAGCGGGACGCCCGCCTCGAACAGCGCGTGCGCGACGCGGTGCGCAAGGACGGCGTGCACGCCGGGCCAGATCGCGAGGATCTCGCTCGAGCCGACGCCGCGCGCCGCCGGGTCGCGCTCCTGCGCAGCGTGGACGTCGCGGCGGATCTCCTTCGCGACGCGGGCGAACGTGCCGAGTCCGGGCATGCGCCCAAGGGTAGTCGAGCGCGCGTCGCGCGCGGCGGCGAGGCGCGGAGGCAGGCTCGTGCGTCGGCTAGGGCGCGAAGAACGGCGTCGAGACGTAGCGCTCGCCGGAGTCGGGCAGGATCGTGACGATCCGCTTCCCGCGCGACTCGGGCCGCTGCGCGACCGTGAGCGCCGCCCACATCGCGGCGCCGCACGAGATCCCCGCGAGCACGCCCTCGCGACGGGCCAGCAGGCGAGCCGTCTCGATCGCGTCCTCGTCGTCGACGTCGACGACCTCGTCGATCAGCTCGCGGTTCAGCACGTCTGGCACGAAGCCGGCGCCGATCCCCTGGATCTTGTGCGGGCCGGGCCGCTGGCCCGACAGGACGGCCGAAGCGGCCGGCTCGACGGCGACGATGCGACAATCCGGGTTGCGCGCCTTCAACAGCTCGCCGGCGCCCGTGATCGTCCCACCGGTGCCGACGCCGGCGACGAGCACGTCGACGCGGCCGTCCATCGCGTCCCAGATCTCCGGGCCGGTCGTGCGGCGGTGGACGTCGGGATTGGCGGGATTCGAGAACTGGTCGGGCAGGAAGACGTCGTCGCGCGCGGCCATCGCTCTCGCGGCCGCGACCGCCTCGTGCATGCCCCCCAGCGACTCGGTCACCTCGACGCGTGCGCCGTAGAGGCGCAGCAGCCCCTCGCGCTCGCGGCTCATCCCCTGCGGCAGCGTCAGCACGAGCTCGTAGCCCTTCGCGGCGCAGACGAACGCGAGCGCGATGCCGGTGTTGCCGCTCGTCGCCTCGACGATCGTCGTGCGGCCCGGCTCGATGCGGCCCTCGCGCTCGGCCGCCTCGATCATCGCGACGCCGATGCGGTCCTTGACGCTGCCGCCCGGGTTGAGCGACTCCAGCTTGCCGAACAGCTCGGGTGGGTGGGGACCGAGTCCGTCGGGGAGCAGGCGCGTGAGCTGCACCATCGGCGTGCGGCCGACGTGATCCGCAATGTTGATCGGGATTCGCGGCATTGCCGCCGGGACGATAGCGACAGCTACGCCGAGACGGCGGGCGTTTCGTCCCAGTCATGCGCCGCGGCGATGGCGCGCAGCCGGTCCTTCGTCGCCTCGTCGCACAGCGCGCCGGCGACGCCGGCCTCGAACAGCCCGCGCGGATCGGCCCCGAGCGAGCGCGCGGCGGCGTGCTCGGCTTCGAGGTCGCAGCTGAAGAACGTCGGGTCGTCGGTGTTGACCGTGCACGGCACGCCGGCGGCCAGGAGCTGCGGCAGTTGGTGCGCCGCGACCGACGGCACGACCGACAGGCAGACGTTCGACAGCACGCAGACGTCGAGCACGACTTGGCGGTCGGCCAGCTCGCGCAGCAGGCCGGCATCCTCGACGGCGCGCACGCCGTGGCGGATGCGGTCGGCGTGCAGCACGTCGAGCGCGCCGCGGATCGACGGCGGGCCGGCGACCTCGCCGGCGTGCGGGACCGACGCGAGCCCGCCGGCGCGGGCGATCGCGAACGCGTCCGCATACTGCTCGGGCGGGTACTGCGCCTCCAGCCCGCCGAGCCCGAGCGCGACGACGCCGCGGTCGCGGTAGCGGAGCGCCAGCTCGGCGGTCGTGCGCGCAAGGCCCTGGTCGACGCCGCGCGTGATGTCGGGCGTCAGGCGCACCTCGATCCCGAGCGTCTCGCGCGCCTCCTGCGCGCCGTCGCAGAAGCCCTCGAAGACGACCTGCTGGTCGACGCCGACGCTCGCCTTGTCGGACGGCGAGAAGATCGCCTCCAGGTAGACGGCGCCCTGCGCCTGCGCGCGAGCCGCGTAGTCGACGACCAGCTCGCGGTAGTCCTGCTCGGTGCGCAGCGCGCGCGTCGTCGCCATCCAGGCGGCGATGAAGTGCTCGAAGTCGCGGAAGCGCATGTAGTCCGCGAGCCCCTCGACCGAGTCGGCCGGCAGCGTGAAGCCGTTGCGCTGCGCGGCGGCGATCAGCGCCTGCGGCGAGATCGCTCCCTCCAGGTGGACGTGCAGCTCGATCTTCGGGTACGGCGGCGCGGGCTCCACGGCCGGCGACGCTACCACGCCGGGTCGCCCGCGAGTGGACGTTCCGCCGTCACAGCCGGAGCCGCGGCGGCACCGCCTGCGCGATCAGCCCAGCGCGGCGGCAGCTCGCCTGGATCGCGCGGGATCCCGGATCGAGCTGCGTCGCATGCGCAGCGCAGATGCGGGTCGCGTCGGCGCCGCACGCGTCGACCGGCGTCGCACCCATCACGCCGGGGACGATCGCGTAGATGCATCCCGCGGCCGGGGCCGGACGCGAGTCGCCCACGGTCGCCAGCACGAGCGCGAGCAGCACGACCGCGACGATCGCGGCGCCGACGATCGCGACGACGCGCTCGCGCCGCGCGACCCGCCGCAACGGCGTGTTGACGCGCTGCCAATGTCCCTCCAGTGGCACGGCACGAAGAGCGTAGCGGGCCGTTGCACCCCCGCGGCGACCATTGGGACAACCTCCGCCGCAGACTGTTAGCCACGTGGACAAGGACGACGTGCTCGTGCCCATGAAATGTTCGTGTTCCCAATGGCCGAATGGGTCAGGAGAGTCGTCGTGCACCTCGAGTCAGAGACTCGGGGAGAAAGGGTTGGTGCAACTACATGGTCCTGCATTGGCTGAGCCCCGGCGACAACGCCTGGCAGATGACCGCGGCAACGCTCGTCGGCTTGATGAGCGTGCCCGGGCTGGTCGTGTTGTACGGCGGCGTGATGCAGAAGCGCTGGTCGGTGAACTCGATGATGATGGCGTTCATCGCCTTCGCGCTCGTGCTGATCGTCTGGGTTCTGTACGGATACAAGATGGGCTTCGGGAAGCCCATGCACATCTTCGGAGCCGACTCGGGCTTCTTCGCGAACCTGTGGGGCAAGCCGGGAGCGATCCTCAGCAGCGAGGCGCTGCGCCAGCAGGCCGTCATCCCGAACCTCGGATCGGCCGGGAGACTTGTCTTCCCGCAGTCGACGCTGGCCTACTTCCAGTTCGTCTTCGCGGCGATCACGCCGATCCTGATGCTCGGCTCCGTGCTCGGCCGCATCAACTTCAAGGCGTGGATCCCGTTCGTGGTGATCTGGGGCAGCGTCGTGTACACGGTCAACGCGTTCCTGATCTGGGGCGGCGGCTTCTTCAACCAGCACGGCGCGCTCGACTTCTCCGGCGGCTACGTGATCCACCTCGCCGCCGGCGTCTCGGGCTTCGTCGCGGCCGCGGTGGTCGGGCCGCGCCTCCAGCGCGACCGCGAGGTCGACGCGCCGAACAACCTCGCGATGGTCGCAGTCGGCGCGGGCCTGCTGTGGCTCGGCTGGAACGGCTTCAACGGCGGCGACCCCTACCTCGCGAACGACATCGCCTCCGCCGCGGTCCTCAACACCAACCTGTGCTGTGCGGTGGCGTTCCTGATCTGGGTCGCGTGGGACTACATCACCGGCCACAAGCCGAGCCTGATCGGCAGCGTCAACGGGATGATCACCGGCCTCGTGGCGATCACCCCGGCGGCGGGCTTCGTCAACGGCTGGGGCGCGATCGCGATCGGCGCGATAGCGGCCACGCTCGTCTACTTCGCGCTCAACTACGTGAGCCGCCTGGCGCCGTTCCGCAACGTCGACGACACGCTCGGCGTCGTCTACACGCACGGCGTCGCCGGCCTCCTGGGCGGGCTGCTGACGGGCGTCTTCGCCAACGCGGCGATGGGCGCCACCCCGGGCCTCATCTCGGGCGGGGGCACGCACCTGCTCGGCTGGCAGGCGCTGACGGCGCTGTGGGTGATCGTCTTCTGCGGGGTGGCGACGTTCGTGATCCTGCGGGTGATCAAGCTGTTCGTCCCGTTGCGGATGGACGAGCGCGACATGGAGGAGGGCGACATCGCCGTCCACGGGCACGAGGTGTACCCGTCGGACGTGCCCTCGCTCGGGTTTCCCAACGGCATCAGGCGCGAGGAGCCTGCGCCCGCCGCGACGACCTGACACGCCGGAGCCGGATCTGGCGACGAACGCACCGACCCGCGGCGGCGAGGCGACAGCCGAGCCGCCGCGGGCCACCGCGCACCTGCACGCCGTGGCCGGCATGCCACCGCCACCGTGGGAGCCGGAGCCCGGCATGCCCGACGACCGCGGATGGTCGCGGGACGTCTACCGCGACGCGCTCGCGCGCAAGCGCTCGCTCGACGCGTGCGAGGCGTGCGGGTCGCGCGCCTGGGGCGTCGGCGACGTGCTGCTGCTCGTCGAGGCGCTCGACTCGCACGGACGCCTCGTGCCCGGACGCGGCGTCGAGGTCGTGCCGGTGTACTGCAACCACTGCGGGCTGCTGCGCCTGCACGTCGCGAGCACGCTCCTGCGCGACTGACTCACCCGGCGCGCACCGCCGGCCAGCCCTGCGCGACCGTTCGCAGGACGTCGAGCATCGCCGCCGCGGGTGGGGCGACCTCCGCGCTGCGGGCGGTGGCCGCGACGACGCGCCGCACCGGACCGTGTGGGCGCAGGTCGCGCACGACGACGTCCTCGCGCGCCGGCGCCAGCGCCAGCTGCGGGATCAGCGCGACGCCGACGCCGGCCGCGACGAGCCCCTGCACCGTCTGGTAGTCGTCGCTCTCGAACGAAACCGTCGGCTCGAAGCCGGCGGCGTGGCAGCAGCGCACGACGTGCTGCGCGCACGGCGTCGCGGCGGACGTCTGGATCCAGGGCTCGCCGTGCAGGTCGGCGAGTGCGAGCTGCGACTTGGCGGCCAGTGGGTGGTTCGCGGCAAGCGCGACGTAGAGCGGATCCTCGAACAGCTCGATGCGCCGCAGGCCGGCGCCGAGCTTCTCGCTGACGCCGTGGAACTCGTACAGCAGCGCGAGGTCGAGCTCGCCCGCGCGCAGCCGTGGGACGATCGCGTCGGGCTCGTCCTCCGCAAGGCTCAGCTCGACGTCCGGATGGGCCGCGCGGAAGGCGGCGATCGCGGGCGGCATCAGCGCCGCGCCGGCTGACGGGAAGCACGCCATGCGCAGCAGGCCGCCGCGCAGGCCGAGGACGGCCGCGAGGTCCGCCTCCGCGGCTTCGAGGCGCCCGAGGATCGCGTCGGCGTGGCTCACGAGCAGCGCGCCCACCGGGGTCGGACGCACGCCGCGGCGGTCGCGCTGGAGCAGCGTGGCGCCGGCCTCGCGCTCGAGCGCGGCGACCGCCTGCGAGACCGCCGACTGGGTGTAGGACAGCGCGGCGGCGGCCTCGGAGAAGGAGCCGCGCTGGACGACCTCGCGGAGCACGCGCAGACGTGGGACGCTAAGCATTAGCAGAACTGATCATAGCGATCAGATACTTGACTTGTGCTGATTTCAGAACGGTGGGACCGTTGGTGCAGACACCGAACCGGAGGAAACGTCATGAGCGCCAAGGTATTCGTCTCCTACGACGACACCGCCAATGATCGCGACGCGCTCGCGCTCGGCCGCCTGCTCGGCGAGACCGGCGCGGAGCTGACGCTCGTGTACGTGCGTCACGCCCACGAAGCCGACGCGGCGCGCGAGCAGGTCGAGCAGAACGCGGCGGCCGAGCTGCTCCAGCGCGGCGCGCTCGCGCTCGGCGCAGCGGACGCGCGCCAGCTCGTCGTCACGCACCCGTCGACCGGCGAGGGGCTGCTCCAGCTCGCCGAGCGCGAGGGCGCCGACGTGGTCGTGTTCGGCTCCGACTACCGCACGCCGCCCGGCGCGGTGCAGCCCGGCACGTCGGCCGCACGACTGCTCGACGGCGGCGCGGTCGCCGTCGCGATCGCGCCAGCCGGGCTGCACCGGCGCCTCGAGACGCTGGTCACACGCATCGGCGTCCTCGCGGAGAGGGACGACGCGGCGCCAGACCAGACCGCGCGCAGCCTCGCCGAAGCGCTCGACGCGGAGGTCGTGCCGGCGGACGGCTCCGTCGACCTGCTCGTGATCGGCTCGCGGCCGGAGGCGCGCGCCGGTCAGCTGGCGCTCAGCGCCAGCGGGACGCACGCGCTCGAGACGGCCGAGGGCGCCGTCGTCGCGCTGCCGCGCGGCCGCGCCGTCGCGTTCGACGGTCGGCACGTGCTCGCGTAGCGACGAGGCTTCACGCGCGGCCGAGCCGTCGCAGCCGCTCGGCGAGCTCGCCGAGCGGCGCGTCGGGGCCGCCGTCGAGCCGCAGCACGTCGAGGCCGCGCAGCGGCGCCGGCGGCGGCCCGTCGTCGCACTGCACGAGCAGCGCCCGCGGTCCGCACGCCCCCAGCGCGAGCCCCGCGTCGAACAGCCACCAGGCGGGCGGCTCGCGCATGCAGACGAGGACGACGGCGTCCACCCCGAGCCCGACCGCCTCGCCGCGGCCGGCTGCCCACGCGACGACGGACGCGCGCACCGTCGCCCAGTCCGGCACGTCGAGCCCGAGCTCCATGAGCAGTCGTGCGATCCGCTCGTGCGCCGCCGGACTCGGCGCGAGCACCGCGACCGCCCGCACGCGCGCAGACGCCTGGAGCAGCGCCGCCGTCACGTCCCGCGCGGTGCGCTCGGCCCTCCCCCACCCCTGGCCGTGGGCGAGCTCGGCCGACGGGAGCTCCGGCCCCTCGAGGATCCGCAGCTGCGCGTGCTGCCGCTCCCACTCGCGGTCGCCGAGCGTCAGCGGCCGGCCGGTGACCCACGGCTCGAGCACCGTCTGCTGAAGCTCCGCCTCCCCGAGGTTGAACGCACGAGCCCGATGGGGCGAGCGCCGGACCTCGACGTGAAAGGCCATCCGTCCCCGCGCTTCAGATGTAGTACATCGCCGAGCCGGCGTCGCGCGCCTCGCGCTCGATGACGTCGGCGACGGTGGTGCGCTCGAGCACCGCCCGGGCGGCGGCGGCCGCGTCGGCGAAGACGCCCTCGGAGCCGGCGCCGAAGGTGCCGTCGAGCAGCTCGACGAGCTCGAGCACCGTGATCTCGGACGGGTCGCGCGCGAACGAGTAGCCGCCCTTGACGCCGCGCTGCGATCTGAGGATGCCGGCGCGCCGCAGCACGGCGAACAGCTGCTCGAGGAACTGCACGGGGATCTCGCGTCGCCGCGCGAGCTCGCCGATCGGCACGGGCCCGGCGGCGCCGACGCGGCCCAGCTCGGCGAGCGCCTGCAGCGCGTAGGGGGACTTGGTCGTGATCGAGAGCATCGCGTCAGCGATGGTATGCGACCAGCAGGCGCCAGCACCGCCGTTTCACGAGAGCATCGTCGTTCCTGCGGTCGCACGATGCCGAAGCCTGTGCTGGTTGCACAGGCAAGGCGTCGGGTGGCCGCAGGGGCGGCGAGGCTCCGTGAAACTAGATCCAGCCGCGCTCGGTGGCGATCAAAACCGCCTGCGCGCGGTCGACGGCGCCGAGCTTGCCGTAGATGTTGTGCAGGTGCGTGCGCACGGTGCTCGTCGAGAGGGCCAGTTCGTGCGCGATCTGCTTGTAGACCTTGCCCTGGCCGAGGCGTCTGAGCACCTCGATCTCGCGCGTCGACAGCGGGCACGGGTCGAGTTGGCGCTGGCGCTGGCCGTTCGACGGGTACGGCAGGTCGTACATGACCGCGCGCAGCTCCGCCGAACCGAGCCCCACCATGCGCGCGCAGGAGAGCATCTCGCTCGGCGAGACGGCGTCGCCCTGTCCGTAGTGGGCGAGCATGTCGGCGAGCCGCACGAGCGCGGCCTCGCCGTCGGCGTCCTCGCCGTGGTGGCGCTCGATCGTCGAGGCGATCGCCTTCGGCAGCCCCCAGCGGCGCGCGAGCACGCCGCCGACGAGCGCGTGGTCGACGCCCAGCTCGCGCCGCTCGCGGTGGATCCGCTCCTCCGGCGTTCTCGCGTCGCCGTGCACCTGGCGCGGATAGCCGGGATAGGCGTGGGCGAGCACGAGCTTGCCGACGTCGTGCAGCAACGACGTGATCATCAGGCGGTCGCGGTCTTCGTAGCCGAGCTCGGCGGCGAGGCGGTCCGCGGCGCGCTGGGTGGCGACGCCGTGGAGGCGGAAGCGTTCCGGGGTGCCCTCCCAGATGCCGCTGCGCTCGAAGAAGTCGAACGTGCGGGCCCGGCTCGCGAGCGCCTGCACGGCGGCCGGCGACAGCACGCTGACGGCGCGCACGACGCTGTCGACGCGTCCGCGCGAGCGGCCGTCGACGCGGTTCGCGAGCCGCAGCGTCGCGATCGCGAGCGCCACGTCGGACTCGACGGCGGTGACGAGATCCGCGGTCGCGGGACGCTCCTGCGCGAACAGCCGCAGCACGCGGTTGCGCGACTCGGCGAGCACCGGGAACGCCTCGAGCGCCTCGAACGCAGCCGTCAGGCGGCGGCCGTGACCCTCGTTGTGGTGCCGGACCATCGGCGGGTCGGCAGTCGGGCTGCTCGAAGAGGGCAAGCTGGTGAGCGCGGTGGCGGTTGCAGTCGAGGCGGGTGGGGTCATGCGATCGTAGAGTTCCTCTGCTCGGCGTGCGAGAGGGACCGTCGCCGGGTGCGCGGCGATCCGCTCCCTCTATCGGCAGCAGCTCCCAACCGGTTTAGGCCCTTCTGCCCAATCGCCGACGCGCGGGCGCCGGGCGCCGACGCGCCAAGCGGGCTCGAAACCCCGCAGCGGCAGGCGGTCGCGCGCCGTCAGCTCGGCGCGCGCGCCCCTACGCAGCCGCGCCGGCGGCGCGTGCCAGCGCCGCGTCGATGCGTCGCAGCGCCTCCTCGCGACCGAGCAGCGCGACGCTCTCGAAGATCCCTGGCGAGATCGTCGTGCCCGCGATCGCCACGCGCACGGGCTGGAAGACCTGCTTCGGCTTCCAGCCGTGCGCCTCGACGACGCCTCGCAGCGCCGCGTCGACGGCATCCTGCGTGAACGCGTCGAGCGCGGCGAGCGCCTCGCGCGCGGCGGCGAGCGCGTCCGCCCCACCCTCGGCGCCGATCGTCTTCTCCCACGCGGCCGGATCGTCGACCGGCCCGTCGTAGAGGAACCCGGCGAGCGGCCAGAAGTCGGCCAGCGTCTGGATCTTCTCGTGGCTGATCTCGACGCCCTCGCTCAAGCCGCTGCGCCCCGTGAACGCCTCGATCCGCGCGGTCAGCTCCTCGAGCGGCAGGTCGCGCAGGTAGCGGCCGTTCATGTGGCGCAGCTTTCGCTCGTCGAAGACCGCTGGCGACTTCGAGATGCGCTCGAGCCGCAGCCGTCTCGCGAGCTCGTCGCGTGGGAAGTACTCCTCCTCGGCGTCGAAGCCGGCGCCCAGCAGCGCGATGTAGTTGACGATCGCCTCGGGCAGGTAGCCGGCGTCGCGCAGCTCCTGCACGGACGCGGCGCCGTGGCGCTTGGAGAGCTTCTTGCCGTCGGGGCCGTGCAGCAGCGGCAGGTGCGCGTAGCGCGGCGGGGCCGCTCCGAGCGCCTCGAACACGAGCAGCTGCTTCGGCGTGTTCGAGAGATGGTCCTCGCCGCGCACGACGTGCGTGATGCCGGCGTCGAGGTCGTCGATCGCGACCGCGAAGTTGTAGAGGACCGAGCCGTCGGCGCGGGCGATCACGGGGTCGTCCATGTGCACGTGCTGGAAGCGCGCCTCGCCGCGGATGACGTCGTCGACGACCGTCTCCCCCGCGTCCGGCACGCGCAGGCGCACCGCACCGGACGCCTCGGGCTCGCCACGGAAGCCGCGGTCGTGGCCGTGCGCGTGCTTGAACGCTCTGACGTCGTCGGCGGTCGCGGTCGAGCGGTAGGCGTGCCCGCCGTCGAGCAGTCGCGCGAGCGCCTCCTGGTGCCGCGCCGCGTTCGCGGTCTGGAAGATCGGCCCCTCGTCCCAGTCGAGCTCGAGCCAGCGCAGCGCGTCGAGGATCTGCTCGACGTTCTCGGAAGTCGAGCGCTCGCGGTCGGTATCCTCGATCCGCAGCACGAGGGCGCCCCCGGAGCCGCGTGCCAGGAGCCAGTTGTAGAGGGCCGTGCGGGCGCCGCCGATGTGCAGCGCGCCCGTCGGCGAAGGAGCGAATCGCAGTCGCATGAAGCCAGCATGCTAATCGGCGCCCACGTGTCACCCGCGGGCGGCCTCGCGAAGGCCGTCGAGCGCGGCGTCGAGAGAGGCTGCCGTGCGATCCAGATCTTCAACCAGTCGCCGCGCATGTGGAGACCGACCGCCTACGGCGAGGGCGACTTCGCCGCCTTCCGCGCGGCGATGGCCGACAGCCCGGTCGAGGCGGTCGTCATCCACGCCGTCTATCTGCTCAACTGCGGCAGCGAGGACCCGGACATCCGCGCGAAGTCGCTGACGTCGCTGACCCACTCGCTGCGGATCGGCGCCGCGATCGGCGCCGCCGGCGTCGTGCTGCACCCCGGCTCGGCGCTCAGAGGCGACCCCGGCGCGGCGATCGAACGCGCCGGCGCCGTCTTCGGCGAGGCGCTCGCGGAGAGCGAGTCGTGCCCGCTGCACCTCGAGAACACAGCCGGTACGGGCGGCACGCTCGGGCGCTCGTTCGAGGAACTCGCGGGGCTGATCGAGGCGGGCGGCGGCGACGGGCGCCTCGGACTCTGCCTCGACTCGTGCCACCTGCTCGCCTCCGGCTACGACATCCGCACCGCGGCGGGGTTGGAGGAGACGCTCGAGCGCTGCGACGACGTCGTCGGCCTCGAACGCCTCGGGTCGCTGCACCTCAACGACTCGCAGACGCCGCTCGGCTCCAACCGCGACCGCCACGCGAATCTCGGCGACGGCGAGCTGGGCGAGGAGGGCTGCATGGCGTTCCTGTCGGAACCGCGCTTCGAGGGCCTGCCCGTCGTGATGGAGACGCCGGGGCCCGACAAGAGAGGCACGAGCGCCGGGGAAGTCGCCTACGCCTTCAGTCTGCGCGAGCGCGGGCTCGCGGCGCGCGGGATCTGAGGCGCGGCGCGCGGGTTGCGGCGTAGGTCAGGCGCCGGCACGCGCCCGCTCGCCGTCCGCCGGACGCCCCGCTAACGTCCCGTCTCCGTTGGCGTCGGCGCACGATCCACGGGACGCGGCGACCGTCACGCTTGCGGCACCCGACCCGCATGTGATCGTCCTCTTCGGAGCGACCGGCGACCTTGCGCGCCGCAAGCTCATCCCCGGCCTGCTGCACCTGTCCGAGGCCGGGCTGATGCCGGCGAACTTCCGCGTCGTCGGGACGTCGCTCGACGAGCTGGACGACGACGGGTTCCGCGCGATCGCACGCCGCGCGTGCGACGACTTCGCGCGCCATGGCTTCAGCGAGGAGCAGTGGGCCGACTTCGCACGGCGCCTGACGTACGTCGGCCACGACGCCGGCGGCGCGGGCCTCGCGCAGGCGGTCGAGCACGCCGTCGCGCAGATCGGCGGGCACGCTCGGCTGCTGCACTACCTCAGCGTGCCGCCGGCGGCGGCGGGCGCCACCGTGCGACTGCTCGGAGACGCCGGCCTCGCGACCGACGCCCGCATCATCATGGAGAAGCCGTTCGGGATCGACCTCGAGAGCGCTCGCACGCTCAACGCCGAGGTGCACGGGGTCTTCGCCGAGCACCAGGTCTTCCGCATCGACCACTTCCTCGGCAAGGAGGCCGCGCAGAACATCCTCGCGCTGCGCTTCGCGAACGGCCTGTTCGAGCCGATCTGGAACCGCCTGCACATCGACCACGTGCAGATCGACGTGCCGGAGACGCTCTCGATCGGCTCGCGCGCGGGCTTCTACGAGAAGACCGGGGCCTACCGTGACATGGTCGTCACGCATCTCTTCCAGGTGCTCGCGTTCGTCGCGATGGAGCCGCCGACTGCCCTGGAACCGCGTGCGATCACGGAAGAGAAGAACAAGGTATTTCGTTCACTGAAGCCCCTCGACCCCGCGTGGGTGGTGCGCGGCCAGTACGAGGGCTACCGCGCCGAGGAGGGCGTCGCCGCCGACTCGGACACGGAGACGTTCGTGGCGCTGCGCTGCGAGGTCGACAACTGGCGCTGGTCGGGCGTGCCGTTCTACCTGCGCACCGGCAAGCGGATGGCGGAGAGCTCGCGCATCATCTCGATCTCCTACCACGAGCCGCCGGCGGGGATGTTCCCGGCCGGGTCGGGCGTCGGCGAGTACGGGCCGGACCACCTCACGTTCGACCTCGACGAGTCCTCGCGCCTGTCGCTGTCCTTCTACGGCAAGCGGCCTGGGCCGGGCATGCGCCTGGACAAGATGAGCATGCAGTTCTCGCTCGAGGAGGTCGGCACCGACGGCGACGCGCTCGAGGCCTACGAGCGCCTGATCCACGACGCGATGGTCGGCGACCACACGCTCTTCACGACGGCCGACGGGATCGAGCGGCTGTGGGAGATCTCTGCGCCGCTGCTCGACCACCCGTCTCCGCTGCACACCTACGCGCCCTCGACGTGGGGACCCGAGGCGATGCAGGCGCTGATCGCACCGCACAGCTGGCGCCTGCCGTTCGCGCGGCGCTGGCGCGAGAAGAACGGCGGCTCGTAGACTCCGGCCGCGTGCCACCCGCACTCTCCGTCACGGCGCTGCGCAAGGACTACGGCCGCACGCCCGCGCTCGGCGGCGTCGACCTGGAGGTCGAGGCGGGCGAGCTGGTCGGGCTGCTCGGCCCCAACGGCGCCGGCAAGTCGACGCTCGTGAAGATCGCCTGCGGGCTCGTGCGCGCGAGCGGAGGCCGCGCGGAGGTGTGCGGCGCACCGGCCGGCTCGCGCGATGCACGCCGCGCGCTCGGCTACCTCGCGGAGCTGTTCCGTTTCCCAGGCTGGGCGCGCGCCGAGGAGGTCCTCTTCCTGCACCAGCGCCTCGCCGGCTCGGACGGCGGCGCCGCCGAGCGCACCGCACTGCTGGAGCAGGTCGACCTGCTGCACGCGCGCGAGCGGCGCGTCGAGGCGATGTCGAAGGGCATGCAGCAGCGGCTCGGGATCGCGCAGGCGCTCGTCGGCGACCCGCGCCTGCTGCTGCTCGACGAGCCGACGAGCGCGCTCGACCCGGTCGGCCGGCGGATGGTGCGCGAGCTGCTCGAGCGGCTGCGCGAGCGCGGCGTCGCGGTGCTGCTGAACTCCCACCTGCTGAGCGAGGTCGAGCTGGTCTGCGACCGCGTCGCGATCCTCGCCGACGGGCAGGTCGTGGCCGCGGGCCGTCCCGGCGATCTCGTGCATGCCGGCGGCGTCGAGGTCGAGACGGCCGGCGGCGTGCGCCGCTTCGCGCAGGCGACGCGCGAGCAGGTGCCGGAGCTGGTCGCCGCGCTCGTGCGCGACGGCGAGCGGATCTACGGCGTGCGGCTGCTGACGAGCACGCTCGAGGAGGCCTACCTCGACGCAGTCGGCGAGCGTCAGGAGGGCGCGGCGTGAGCGGCGCGGTCATCGTCGCCGGCTACGCGCTGCGCGAGAGCGTGCGCCGCCGCGTGTTCGTCGTCGTGCTGCTGCTGACGCTGCTGTTCCTCGGCCTGTTCGCGTTCGCGACCGCCAAGGTCTTTGAGCGGTCCGGCTCGTTCACGACGGGGCGCAACATCGGCACGCTCGACACGACCGGGCTCGTCGCCGCGACGATGCTCGGCCTCGGCATGTTCGCGATCCTCTTCCTCGCGACGGTGCTGGCGGTCTTCCTGACGCTCGGCGCGGTGCGCGGCGACGCGGAGCGCGGCCTGCTGCAACCGCTCGTCGTGCGGCCGCTGGGGCGGACGTCGCTGCTGCTCGGCCGCTTCGCCGCCGCAGCCGCGGTGTGCGTCGCGTACGTGCTCGCGGTCTACGCGGCGACGACGCTGATCGTCCACCAGGCGTCGGGTCGCTGGCCGGACACCGTGGCAGGACCGGGATTGGCGCTCGCCGCCGGCAGCGTGGTGATCGTCGCGCTCGCGTTGCTCGGCTCCGTCTTCCTGTCGGCGACCGCGAACGGGATCGTGATCTTCATGCTGTTCGGGGCCGGGCTCGTGGCCGGCTTGATGCAGTCGATCGCCGACGCGATCGGCTCCCCCTCGCTCGGCCAGATCGCCCACGTGGTGGCGATCGCGCTGCCGTTCGAGGCGCTCTACCAGGCCGGCCTGCACGCGCTCACCGCCGACCAGTCGGGCTTCACCGGCGCCCTGATCCAGCTCGGGCCGTTCGGCTCCTCACATGCCGGGGGGCCGCTGCTCGAGCTGTGGACGGCGGCGTACGTCGGGCTGGCGGGCGTCGTCTCCGCGTGGGGCTTCGCGCGGCGCGACCTGTAGGCGGCTCCCGTGCTCAGGCGGCGACGGCGTCGAGCATCGCGGCGCCGAGCAGGTGGTCGAGCTCGGCGCGCAGCGCGGCGTTCGTCGCCGCGACGCGATACTCGGGGCCGAGCTTCAGCTTGCGCAGCCCACGCGAGGTCTGCAGGTCGAGCACGACGTCGGACTCGCCCGGATGCAGGGCGATCAGCTGCTTGAGGTCCTCGATCACGCCCGCGGCCAGCACGGTCGCGTCGAGTCGCAGGCGCACCGGCGGCGGGCCGACGGGGATCGCGCGCGCCTGCTTGCGGGCGGCCTCGACCTCGGCCTCGGTCGGCTCGAAGCGGGTCGCCTCCTGCACGATCACGCATGTCTTCGCAGCGTCCTTGTGATCGACCTTGCCGCGGATGAGCACGACCGAGTCGAGCCCGAGCGCCTCCTCGTGCGCGGCGAACGCTCTGCCGAAGACGAGGATCTCGACGTTCCCCTCGAGGTCGTCGAGCGTGGCGAACATCATCGGGTCGCCTCTCTTCGTGCGGATCTTCTTCGCCTGCGTGATGATCCCGCCGACCGTGACCCATTCGCCGTCGCGACGGTCGGCGAGCTGCGTGAGCGAGCAGTCGACTCTCAGGCGCATCGCCTCGCGCACCGCCTTGAGCGGATGCGCGGAGACGAACAGGCCGATCGACTCCTTCTCGACCGCGAGCAGCTCCGCCTGCTCGAACTCCTCGGTCGGGATCGGCGGGTGGCTCGGCGCCGCGAACGCCGCGGCAGCGCCGTTGCCCGCTCCGGCGGCGTCGGCGGGCGGGGTCAGATCGAAGATCGAGCCCTGCCCGATCTGCGCGTCCTGCTGGGACTTCTGCCCCGACGCCTGCGCCTGCTCGAGCACCGCGAGCATGCCCTTGCGCGTGGCGCCGGTCGAGCCGAACGCGCCGCACTTGATCAGCGCCTCGATCGCCTTCTTGTTGACCGTGCGGCCGTCCACGCGCTCGCAGAAGTCCCAGATGGAGGCGAACGGGCCGCCCTCTTCGCGCGCGGCCTTCATCGCCTCCACGGCGCCGTAACCGACGCCCTTCACCGCGTCGAGGCCGAAGCGGATGCGCCCGCCGACGACCATGAACTCGTGGTCGGACTCGTTGACGTCCGGCGGCAGGATGTCGATCCCCATCTGCTCCGTCTGCGCGACGAAGAACGGGACCTTGTCCTTCGTGTCCATCACCGAGGAGATCAGCGCGGCCATGTACTCGGCGGGGTAGTTCGCCTTCAGCCAGGCGGTGCGGTAGGAGATCAGCGCGTAGCAGGCGGCGTGCGACTTGTTGAACGAGTAGTCGGCCGACTTCTCGTTCGTCTGCCACAGCGATTCGATCACGCTCGCGCTCGTGCCGGACGCCTGGCAGCCGGCGACGAACTCGGGCTTCAGCTCGGCCATCGCGGCGCGGTTCTTCTTGCCGATCGCCTTGCGCAGGTCGTCCGCCTTCGCGCCCGAGAAGCCGGCGAGCGACTTGGCGATCTGCATCGCCTGCTCCTGGTAGAGGATCACGCCCTTCGTCGACTCGACGATCGACCGCAGGCGGTCGTCGAGGTACGTGACCGTGTCGGGGTCGCGCTTGCCGCGCGCGTACGTCGGGATCTGGTCCATCGCGCCGGGGCGGTAGAGCGCGACGAGCGCGACGAGGTCCTCGAACTCGGTCGGGCGGACCTTCTTGAGCGCTTCGCGCATGCCCTCGGACTCGAACTGGAAGACGCCGATCGAGTCGCCGGCGGCGAGCATCGCGTAGGTCTTCGCGTCGTCGAGCGGCAGCGTCGTCATGTCGGGTCGACCAACGGCTCTGCCGTCGGTGCCCCCGGCCGAGCGCTCGACGATGTCGAGCGCGTCCTCGATCACGTCCAGGTTGCGCAACCCGAGGAAGTCCATCTTCAGCAGGCCGAGCTCCTCGACCGGCTTCATCGAGAACTGCGTGACGGTGCGGTACACCTTGTCGCCCGACTCGTCGGTGCCGGCGTCGGCGAGCTGGAGCGGCACGATGTCGGTCAGCGGGCGGTCGGCGATCACGACCGCGGCCGCGTGGATCGAGGAGTTGCGCACGATCCCCTCCAGCCCGCGCGCGACGTCGACGATCTGTCTCGCGATCGGGTCGCTGTCGACCGCTCTGCGCAGCTCTTCGCCCGGCTGCAGGCAGTCCTCGAACGACGGCGGGCGACCCATGATCGGGTCCGGGATCAGCTTTGCGAGTCGGTCGCCGGCGCCGTAGTCGTGGCCGAGCACGCGCGCGGCGTCGCGCGTCGCGGCGCGCGGGAACATCTTGCCGAACGTGACGATCTGCGCGACCGACTCTCTTCCATATTTGTCCGTCACGTAGCGGATCACGCGCTCGCGGCCGCGCACCGAGAAGTCGATGTCGATGTCCGGCATCGAGACGCGCTCGGGGTTGAGGAAGCGCTCGAACAGCAGGTCGTAGCGGAGCGGGTCGACGTCCGTGATCTGCAGGCAGTAGGCCACGATCGAGCCGGCCGCCGAGCCGCGGCCCGGGCCGACGGCGATGCCGTTGTCCTTCGCGTACTTGACGAAGTCCCACACGATCAGGAAGTAGGCGTTGAAGCCCATCTTGTCGACGACCGCGAGCTCCATCTCCATCCGCTCGACCGCCTCGGCCGGCAGCGGGCTTCCGTAGCGCTGGTGCAGCCCCTCCAGCACGAGCGCGCGCAGGTAGCTGCCCTCATCCTCGCCACTCGGCGTCGGGTAGCGCGGGATCAGCTGCTGGCCGAGCTCGATCTCGACGTCGCACCGGTCGACGATCTCGAGCGTGGTGGGGAGCGCATCGGGCCATTCTGCGAACGCTGCCGCCATCTCGTCGTTGGACTTGAGATAGAACTCGTTCGTGTCGAACGTCATCTTCGGCTCGGCGAGCGTCGACTTCGTCTGCACGCACAGCAGCGCCGTGTGGTGGTGGTAGTCCTCCTTGCGGAGGTAGTGCACGTCGCCGGTGCCGACGAGCGGGCGGCCGACCTCGCGCGCGATCCGCACGATGCCCTCGTTCGCCTTGTCCTGGTCGGCGATGCCGTTCTTCTGCACCTCGAAGTAGACCTGGTCGCGGCCGAACGCCTCCATCAGGTCGTCGATGTGGGCGCGCGCCTCGTCGGGCCGGTCGTGCACGAGCCGCTGGCAGAAGCGCGAGGCGAGGCAGCCGGTGAGGACGATGATCCCGTCCGAGTGCTGCGACATCAGCTCCAGGTCGACGCCCGGCTTGCCGCGGTGCAGGCCCTCGAGGAAGCCGGCCGAGGAGAGCTTGACGAGATTGCGGTAGCCGGCGGGGTTCTCGGCCAGCAGCGTCAGGTGGTTGCGCTCGACGCGCCCCTCGCGGAATCTGCGGTCGTCGACGACGTAGACCTCGCAGCCGAGCAGCGGCTTGATCCCGTGCTTCCTGCATGCCTTGAACAGCTCGACCGAGCCGTTCATCACGCCGTGGTCGGTCAGTCCGAGCGCCGGCTGGTCGAACGCCGCCGCGCGCGCCGCGAGCGCATCGATCTTGCACGCCCCGTCGAGCAGCGAGTACTCGGAGTGGACGTGGAGGTGGGCGCAGGACGGCGTCGACACGGGCCCGTCATGGTAGGCCCCGAGCCGGACGCCTCGCCCCCCTGTCGCAGCCGCAGTTCCCGCTCTTTCCGGGGTGTTGCTGCAGGCGCCGCGCTCAGGCGGCGGGGTGCTCTGTGCTGGCGATCCAGCTGCGCAGCAGCGCGAGTGCCTGCTCGTCACCGTCGGCCGTCCCTGCCTCGCCGGGCGGGGGCTCCACGCCGGCGATCAGCGCCAGCAGCGCGCCGCGCGTGCAGCGGAGCGTCAGGCGCAGCGGCTCCGCGGGTGCAGCGTCGAGGACGAGCGGTGGCGTGCCGTCGGCGATCCGCAGCCATGCGTCGACCGGCCCGCCCGCGAGCGGGGCATGCGCGATCGCGAAGCGCTCGCCGCGCGTCGCCTCGGGGTCGATCGCGAGCGCGACGAGCCGCAGCGCGAGCGCCGGGTCGAGCGTCACGCCGGCGCTGCCGAGATCGCGCATCCCGAGCGGCGCGCGCGCGAGGCGGCGCAGCTCGCGCAGCGCCCGGCGCCCGCCGCGCACGCGCGCGGGGCGGCGCAGGCTGCGACGACCGTGCAGCAGGCGCGCAAAGCCGGCGCCGTCGGCCACGATGCTCAGGTCGCGCGCGCTGCGCGGCCGCGGCGTGGTCCGCGGGGTGACCGTCGCGGTGCCGGGAACGACGTCGACCGCGAAGCAGCCGCGGCCGGCCAACAGCAGGTCGTAGCGCAGCCGCTGCTGCGCCGCCAGCCCCTGCGCCGGGAGCAGGCCGACCGCGATCCGCCCGGCCGTCTCGGGCTCGCTGGTCAGCAGCCGCCGGAGGGCGGCCGTCAGCCACGGCGCCGGCGTGCCGGTGGGCAGCGCGGCGAGCGGCGGGGCAGTGGCACGCAGCCGCTCACGCGCCGCATGCAGGCGCAGCGGGTCGAGGCTGCCGGGTGCCTCTGGCGCCGCGCCGGCGGCCGCAGGAGCAACGACCGCTGCGACCTCCACGTCGGCCGGAACGGTCGCCGGAGCAGCCGGCAGGTCAGCCGCACCGAGGGTCGCGGGAGGTGCGTCGGCGGCCGGTGTCGGCACCACCGCCGGCGCGGCCGTCCCGGCGGCGGCGCGCGGCGGACCGCTGGCCGTGTCGGCCGCGAGCGCCTCAGGCGCGGAATCGGCGTCGGGGCTGGCGGCAGGCGGCTCAGCGCGCCGGACGGCCAGCAGGTTCGCCGCCGTCAGCTCCTCACGGACGCGGCGCAGCGCGACTTCGATGCGGCGCTCCGCTTCGACCCGCTGGTGCACCGAGCGCTGCAGCGCAGCGATGTGCGTGTGCAGCTCGCGCTGCACGGCGAGGCTGCCGTCGAGCTGGGCCTGCAGACGGCTCGAGCGCTCGCGCTCGAGTGCAAGCGCGGTGATCGGCGCCGCCCGATCGCCCCGGCGCTGGGAGGCCGGCGGCGCCGCGCGGAAGGCGGGGCCCGCCTCGACGCGCAGCGCAACGAGCCGACGCTCGCGCGCGAGGCCCGGGACCGGTGCGGCTGGCCGCCCAGCCGCCGCGGGCAGCTGAATGCCCGCGGCACCGCGCGCGACGAGCAGCTCGCGCCGCAGCGCGGTCGGCCACGCTGCGGGCAGTCCGGCGACGCCCGTTCCGTTCCCGTTCGTCGCAGCTGGCTTTGGCGGACCGTCGGCAGACCGAACCGCGGCCGGCGCACTGGCGCGGCGCTGTTCGCGCGCGGCCGCCAGCGCGTCGCGCTCCTCGCGGGCCTGGTCGAGTGCCGCCCGCAGCTCGTCGCGCTCGCCCTTCAGGTGCCGCGCTTCCGCGATCGCCGCGTCGGCGCCCTCGCGCGCCGCAGCCGCCTCTGCGCGCGAGGCGTCGCGTTCGGCCTCGAGCCGAGCGCGCTCGCGCGCGAGCTGCGCCGCGAGCACCTGCGCGTCGGCCGCGCGGCGTGCGGCCGACTGCTCGGCCTGCTCGGCGCGCTGGGCGCGGCGCTCCGCGAGCACCTCGGGATCGACGACGTTCGCCTCCGTGGGCGAGGGCCTCCGCGCGTCGTCGGGCGGAGGGGTTTCGGGCGGCATGGAGAGGTGCATCGAGGTAGTGGCCGGGACGCCGGCATCACACCGACGCTCCGTGAGCAGGCTACCTCTCGCGGCGGACGCCGGGGACCGACCCTCGGCGGCCGCGGCCGCGCGCGCGATCAGCGCGTGCGGCCGTTGCGCCGCTGCGCCAGCACGACGGCGCCCGCGACCACGACGGCGCCGGCCGCGAGCGCGCCGACACCGACGCGCCTGGCGGTCCCGTAGCGCCGCCGCAGGTACCACAAGCCGCCCTTCCAGACGGCGAAGCCGAGCGCCTTGTAGCCGTTGTCGGACATGGGCCTCCGTCTACCCCGCGACCGGCGGCCGAAACCGCTCGTGCCGGCCCGCGCCGCTCACGCGCGGTTGCGCAGCCGGTACGCCAGCCGCGACTGCAGCGACCACAGCTCGATGAAGCCCGGCGAGGCGGTCTGCGAGAACAGGCCGCCAGACTCGGCGAACGAGGCGAGCGAGGCGTCGTAGACGGCGTTCGGCGACTCGCGCGTGACGACCCGAACCGAGCCCTTGTAGAGCTTCAGGCCGATCGTCCCGGTCACCTGCGCGTTGACGGCGTCCATGTAGGCGTCGAGATCCGTGCGCAGCGGCTCCCACCACAGGCCCGCGTAGACGAGATAGCCCCACTTCTGGTCGAGCCCAGTCTTGAACTGGTTCTGATGGATCGTGCCGACGAGATGCTCCAGCTCCTGATGCGCGGTCAGCACGATCGCCGCCGCCGGCACCTCGTAGATGTCGCGCACCTTGAGGCCGACGATGCGGTCCTCGATGTGGTCGACGATCCCGACGCCGTGCCTGCAGCCGATCTCCGCAGCGCGCTCCAGCAGCTCGACGAGTCCGAGCCGCTCGCCGTTCAGCGCGACCGGGACGCCGGCCTCGAACGTCACGGTCACGACGTCGGCCTCGTCGGGCGCCTCCTCGGGCCGCGTCACGAGCTGGAACACGTCGTCCTCGGGCGCATGCGCGAGGTCCTCGATCCAGCGGCCCTCCGACGAGCGGCCCCACAGGTTGTCGTCGATCGAGTACGGCGCGGTCTCGGTGCCGCCCTTGACCGGGATCCCGTGCTCGCGCGCGTAGGCGATCTCCTCCTCGCGGCCCATCTGCCACGAGCGCACCGGCGCGATCACCTTCAGCTCGGGCGCGAGCGTCGCGATCGTCGTCTCGATGCGGACCTGGTCGTTGCCCTTGCCGGTGCAGCCGTGGGCGATCGTGTCGCAACCGCTCTGGCGCGCGTAGTCGACCGCGAGCTGTGCGATCAGCGGGCGGCCGAGCGCGGTGAAGAGCGGATAGCCGCCGCCGTAGAGCGCGTTGGCCTTGATCGCCGGGACGAGAAAGTCCTGCGCGAACCGCTCGCGCGCGTCGACGACGTGGCACTCGATCGCGCCGAGCATCAGCGCCTTGCCCTTGACGACCTCGTAGTCCTCGCCCGGCTGGCCGAGGTTGACGGTGAGGCAGACGACTTCCGCCCCGTACTCGTCCTGGATCCACTTCAGCATCACGCTCGTGTCGAGCCCGCCCGAGTAGAGCAGCAGGACGCGGCGGACCTCGTTCGGGTCGGCCTCGTAGGACGCCGTGCGCGCGGGCGCGGCGGCGATCCGGTGGACCTCGGTGTGATCGGTCACGGTCATGGCGGGCGGGAACGTTACGCGACGCTCGCGGCGAGCAGCCGGCCGACGCGCGCGAGCGCCTCGTCGACCTCGTCCTGCGTGACGATGAGCGGCGGCAGCAGCCGTACGGTGCTCGGCCCGGTGGCGTTGAGCACAAGCCGCTCCTCCAGCAGCGCGCGGCGCACGAGCCCTGGCGCGTCAGCCGTCTCGAACGCGACCATCAGGCCGCGGCCGCGCACGTCCGCCGTGCCGGGCAGCGCGGCGAGCCCATCGCGCAGCCGCTCCCCCAGCTCGCGCACGCGCGCCAGCAGCGCGGGGTCCGCGAGCACGTCGAAGGCGGCGTTTGCCGCCGCGGCGACGAGCGGGCCGCCGGCGAACGTCGAGCCGTGGTCGCCGGGCGCGAACACGTCGGCCAGCCGCTCGCCCGTCACGAGCGCGCCGATCGGCAGGCCGCCGCCGAGCGCCTTCGCGCTCGTCAGGGCGTCGGGCACGACGCCCGTCTGCTCGTACGCCCACAGCGTGCCGGTCCGCCCCATGCCCGTCTGGATCTCGTCGAACACGAGCGCCGCGCCGACGCGGTCGCAGGCGACGCGCGCGGCCTGCAGCAGCTCGTCGGGGAGCGGATGCACGCCCGTCTCGCCCTGCACGACCTCCAGCAGCACGGCCGCGGTGCGCTCGTCGACCGCCGCCTCCAACGCCGCCGGCTCCGGCGGCACGACGGCGAAGCCCGGCACGAGCGGCGCAAACGGCGCCTGCTTGGACTCCTGCGGCGTGGCGGAGAGCGCGCCGTACGTGCGCCCATGGAAGGCACCGTGCACGACGACGATCCCGCCGCCGGGCCGCGCCTTGCGCACGAGCTTCAGCGCCGCCTCGTTCGCCTCCGCCCCGGAGTTGCAGAAGAAGACCTTGCCGCCGAGCGAGCTGTCCGCCAGCCGCGCGGCGAGCCGCATCGCCGGCTCGGTGTAGAAGAGGTTCGTCGCGTGCGTGAGCCGCCCCACCTGCTCGCGCACCGCCTCCACCACCGCCGGATGGCAATGGCCGACGTTCAGCACCGAGATGCCGGACAGGAAGTCGAGGTACTCGCGGCCGTCGGCATCCCACATCCGCGTGCCCGCACCGCGCACGATCTCGACCGGGTAGCGCGCGTAGGAGGGGATCACGTGTGCGGCCTCGATCGCCTGCAGCTCGGCGAGGCTCACGAGGCCGGCCTGACCTTCGTGCCGATGCCGGCGTGCGTGAACAGCTCCAGCAGCAGCGAGTGCGGGATGCGACCGTCGACGATGTGCGCGTGGCTGACGCCGCCGTGGATCGCGTCCAGGCACGCGGCGAGCTTCGGCCGCATGCCGCCCTCGACCGTCTCGAGCGCCGCCTCGACCTCGTCCGCCCCGACCTCGGAGATGACGCTCTCCGGGTCGGTCGGATCGCGCAGCCAGCCGCGCACGTCGGTCAGGAACATCACCTTGTACGCCCCCAGCTCGCGTGCGAGCTTTCCGGCCGCCTCGTCGGCGTTGATGTTGTACGAGTGGCCGTCGCGGTCGGCGCCGACGGACGCCACCACCGGGATGTAGTCCTGCGCGACGTGGTGGATCACGCCCGTCTCGACGCGCTCGATCCGCCCCACGAAGCCGATGTCCTCGCCGCCCGGCGCCGTCTGGCGCGCGGCGCGGAAGAGCAGCCCGTCGTCGCCGCACAGCCCGATCGCCGGCTGCCCGTGGCGGCCGAGGCGCAGGACGATGTCCTTGTTGACCTTGCCGACGAGCACCATCTTCGCGATCTCGACGGTCTCGGCGTCGGACACGCGCAGCCCGCCGACGAACTCGACCGGCATCCCGAGCCGCTCCATGTACGCGGTGATGTCGGGGCCGCCGCCGTGCACGACGATCGGGTTGATGCCGACGTACTTGAGCAGCACGACGTCGCGCGCGAACTCCTCGCGCAGCTCGGGGTCGGTCATCGCCGCGCCGCCGTACTTGATGACGACGGTCTTGCCGTGGAACTCGCGGATGTACGGGAGCGCCTCGAGGAGCGTTGCGACATCGCGCATCTCAGGTCCGTTCGTCATGTCGTGTAGTCCGCATTGATCGTCACGTACTCGTGCGAGAGGTCGGAGAAGAAGACCTCCGTCTCCGCGCGGACCTCGCCGTCGTTGAGTCCGATCGCGTACTCCACCTCGTCGCCCGCGACGGCTTGCGCCAGCGTCGGCTCGTCGAACGGCCGCGCCGCGCCGCCCTCGCACACCGGCACACCCTCGATCGCGATGTCGAGGTCGACGGGCGCGTCCCGCAGCACGCCCCCGACCGCCTGCGCGATCCGTCCCCAGTTGGGGTCGCCGCCGTGCAGCGCGGCCTTCACGAGCGGAGAGTTCGCCACCGCCCTCGCCGCGCGCTCGACCGGCTCGGCGTCAGCGCCGCGCACGACCACGCGGCCGACGCGCCGAGAGCCCTCGCCGTCGCGCACGATCAGCAGCGCGAGCTGGCGCAGCAGCGCGTCGAGCGCCTCCCCGAGCGCCAGCTCGTCGGGCGACTCCGGCACCACCTCCACCCCGCTCGCGCCGCTCGCCATCAGGATCGCGGTGTCATTCGTCGACAGCTGGCCGTCGACCGAGATGCGGTCGAACGAGCGCTTGACCGTCACGCCGAGCAGCAGGTCGGCCGTCTCGGGGTCGAGCGCGGCATCGGTCTGCACGAAGCACAGCATCGTCGCGAAGCTCGGCTGGATCATCCCCGCCCCCTTCGCCTGCGCGCTCAGGCGCACCTCGCCGGACGGCAGTGTGACGCGCAGCGCAGCGCGCTTCTCGAACGCGTCGGTCGTCTGGATCGCGGCCGCGAAGTCGGCGTCGCCGTCCGGCCGCAGCTGCTCGCGCGCCGCCTCGAGCCCGCTCAGCACGAGATCGACCGGCAGCTGCACGCCGATCACGCCGGTCGAGCCGACCGCGACGCCGGCAGGATCGAGGCCGGTCAGCCGCGAGGCGGCGATCTGCGTCGCGCCCGCGCTCTCGAAGCCCGGCACGCCCGTCGCGGCGTTCGCGTTGCCGGCGTTGACGGCGACCGCGCGCAGGTGCGCGAGGTCGCAGCGCTCGCGGCACAGCTGCACGGGCGCGGCGACGATCCCCGAGCGCGTGAAGCGCGCAGCACTCGTGGTCCGCTCGTCGTCGGAGACGAGCAGGCCGACGTCGAGCGCGCCGTCGCGCTTGAGCCCGGCAGCGGCCGCCGCGGCACGGAAGCCGGCCGGCAGGCCGCCGTCCAGCTCGTGCACGTGCTCGGGCCGCTCCACCCAACGGGACGTGAAGAACGGCGGCGTCACAGGCCGATCCCCGTGCCCTCGTCGAGGCCGAACATCAGGTTGAGGTTCTGCACCGCCTGCGACGAGGTCCCCTTCCAGAGGTTGTCGATCGCCGCGAAGACGACGACGCGACCGTCGTGGCGGTCAGCGTGGACGGAGATGCGGCAGATGTTCGTGGCGGTCACGTCGCGCGTGCCCGGCGGAGCAGTCGCCAGCTCGACGAACGCCTCGCCGGCGTACGCCTCGTCATACAGCGCCCGCAGCTCGGCCTCCCCGGCCTCACGCGTCGGCTTCACGTAGGCGGTGATCAGCTCGCCCTGGTCGACGGGCACGAGATGCGGCACGAACACGACCGGATCGACCTCGGCACCGAGCACGGCCAGCTCCTGGTCGATCTCCGGCGCATGGCGGTGGCCGGCGACCTTGTACGCCGCGACGTTCTCGTCCACGGTCACGAAGTGCGTCGCGTCGGTCGCCCCGCGACCGGAGCCGGAGACGCCCGTCTTCGCGTCGATCACGACGTCGCCGAGGAGGCCCGCGCGGGCGAGCGGGGCGAGCGCGAGCAGCGCAGCGGTCGGGAAGCAGCCGGGGTTGGCGACGATCTGGGCGTCGCGGATTGCGTCGCGGTAGCCGAGCTCAGGCAGGCCGTAGACGGCATCCTCGAGGAGCGCGGGGACGGGGTGCGCTCCGTACCACTGCTCGTACGTCGCGAGCGTGCGCAGGCGGAAGTCGGCGCTCAGGTCCACCACGCGCACGCCCCGCTCGCGCAGCCCCGCGACGACCGGCGCCGCCGCGTGGTGCGGATACGCGACGACGGCCGCGTCGAGCCCGTCCGCATGGCGGTCGAGGTCCGGCTCCTCCATCACGAGCGGCACGCGGTGCCGCGGATAGAGGTCGTCGAGCCGCCGCCCCGCATCGGAGCGCGAGGTGAGCGCTACGAGGTCGAACTCGGGATGGCGCCACAGCAGCGACGCCGCCAGCGCGCCCGCGTAGCCGGATGCACCGAAGACGGCGACGCTAGGCACGGATCCGCCCTCCGACCCGCTCGGCCAACGCCGCCTCGATCGCGGCGCGCCGCTCGGCGACGTCCTCGTCGGTCAGCGTCCGCTCGGGCGAGCGGAACGCGAGCCGCAAAGCGAGCGACAGCTCGCCGGCGCCGACCTGCTCGCCGCGGTAGACGTCGAAGACCTCGACGGCCGCGAGCAGCGGCCCGCCTGCCTCGCGAACAGCCTGCACGACGTCGGCCGCCGCGACGGTGTCCGCCACGACGACGGCGAGGTCGAGCCGCACCTCGGGGAACGAGGTGTAGTCGGCATAGCGCACCGGTCCGGGGACAGCGGCGATCGCGGCGTCGAGATCCAGCTCGAAGCCGGCGACGGCACCGCTCAGCTCCCACTCGGCCGCGATCGACGGATGCAGCTCGCCGAGCCAGCCGATCGAGGCGCCGCCGACCACCACCGAAGCGGCCCGGCCGGGATGCAGGAACGGCTCGGGCGGGCGGGCCGTCTCCACCGTCCAGTCGACCCGCAACGCATCGAGGAGCGCAGCCAGCACCCCCTTCGCAGCGAAGAAGTCAGCAACCGGGGGCCCGGGCTCGCGCCAGCTCGGCACGCGCACTGCGCCCGTCAGCAGCACGCCGACGGTGTGCGGCTCGGCCGGCAGCGGCCGGCCGTCGATCGGGCGGTAGACCGCGCCCGACTCGAAGATCGCTACGTCCGGCATGCCGTGCGCGACGTTGCGCCGCGCGACGTCGAGCAGCGAGCCGAGCAGCATCGTGCGCATCAGCCCGTGCTCGGCCGACATCGGGTTCTCGACGGCGAGCGCGCGCCGCCGCGGGTCGTCGCGCGGCAGCCGCAGCCGGTCAGCCAGCTCCGGCGCGCTCCACGACCAGCCGACGACCTCGTGCAGCCCGGCGCCGGCGAGCGTGTCGGCGGCGCGCCGCCGCAGCCGCTGCGCGGGCGTGAGCCGACCGACGGCATGACCGGTGGCGGGCAGCGTCGCCGGCAGCTTGTCGACGCCGTCGATCCGCGCCACCTCCTCGATCAGGTCGGCCTCGCGCGTGACGTCGTTGCGCCGGAAGCCCGGCACGGTCACGTCGAGGCCGTCGTCGGCGTCGGCGACGCCGAAACCGAGCGCGGTCAGGATCTCGGCGGAGCGCTCGCGCGCGATCGGGGCGCCGAGCAGCCCGCTCACGCGCGCGTCGCGCAGGCGGATCACGGCGTGCGAGCGATCGCGGCCGGCCGGGCCGTCGACGTCGAGCGTCCCCACCGCGAGGCGCACGCCGCACAGCTCGACCATCAGCTGCGTCGCGACCGCGAGCGCGTCGATCGCCTGCTCGGGCGCGAGGCCCTTCTCGAAGCGCCCCGACGCCTCGCTGCGCAGCGCGAGCCGCGTCGAGGTGCGCTGGATGCTCGGGCCGTCCCACGTCGCCGACTCGAGCAGCACGCGCGTCGTCCCCGCGTGGACCTCGGAGCGCGCGCCGCCCATCACGCCCGCGAGCGACGTCGGCCCGTCGTCGTCGCAGATCACGACCATGTCGGAGTCGAGCTGGCGCGTCTCGCCGTCGAGCGTCACGAGCTCGTCGCCCTCGCGTCCGTCGCGCACGACGAGCCGCCCGCCCGCGACGTGGTCGAGGTCGAACGCGTGCAGCGGCTGGCCCGTCAGCAGCATCGCGTAGTTCGTGACGTCGACGACGTTCGAGATCGGCCGCTGGCCCGCGGCCATCAGCCGCGCCTTCAGCCACGCCGGCGACGGCCCGATCTCGACGTCCGCGAACACGCGCGCGGTGAAGCGCGTGCAGCGCTCGGTCTCGACGACGACCTCGACGCCGGCGAGCGTCTCGAACGTGCCGAGATCGCCGCTCCACGGCGCCGGCGCGAGCGGCGCCCCGGTCGCGGCGTGGACCTCGCGCGCGACGCCGTAGATGCCCAGGCAGTCGGGCCGGTTCGGCGTGATCTCAAGCTCGAGCACGTCGGTCGCGATCGGCAGCACGTCGGCGAGCGGCGTTCCAGGCGCGAGCGAGTCGTCGGCCAGCACCATGATCCCCGCTCTCTCGACGCCGATCTGCAGCTCCGGCTCGCTGAGGATCATCCCGGCCGACTCGACGCCGCGCAGCTTCGCCTTGCGCAGCCTCGTCCCATCCGGCATCACCGCGCCCGGCTGCGCAACGGCGACCGTCTGCCCGGCGGCCACGTTCGGCGCGCCGCAGACGATCTGCGCCGGCTCCTCCCCGCCCAGATCCACCCGGCAGACGCGCAGCCGATCGGCGTCCGGGTGCGGCTCGACGCTCAGCACCTTGCCGATCGCGAACCCGTCGGTGGCACCGCCGGCGGAGCCGGGGGCACCGCCGGCGGAGCCGGTGGTCGGCACGCCGTGGTGCAGCACCCGCTCGACCTCGGTGCCCGTCAGCGCGAGCCGCTCGGCGAGCGCGGCGGCGTCGAGGTCGGGGCGCACGTACTCGTGCAGCCAGCTCAGCGGGACCTTCATGAGGAAGCCCCCGAGAACTGCCGCAGGAAGCGCAGGTCGTTGTCGTAGAACAGCCGCAGGTCGGAGACGCCGTGCTTGAGGAAGGCGATCCGCTCGATCCCCATCCCGAACGCGAAGCCCTGGATCCGCTCGGGGTCGTAGCCCTGCTCGCGCACGTAGCCGAAGACGTTCGGGTCGACCATCCCCGCGCCCAGGATCTCGATCCAGCCGGTGCCCTTGCACAGCGGACAGCGCGAGCCGTCGCGCATGAGGCCGCCGCTGCAGTTGAAGCAGGAGACGTCGACCTCGACGCTCGGCTCCGTGAAGGGGAAGAAGTGCGGCCGCAGCCGCACCTGGCGCTCGTCGCCGAAGATCGCCCGCGCGAACGCGAGCAGGGTTCCCTTGAGGTCCGCGAGCGTGATGCCCTCGTCGACCGCGAGCCCCTCGATCTGGTGGAACTGCGGCGTGTGCGTCGCGTCGCTGTCGCGCCGGTAGACGCGGCCGGGCACGATCAGGAAGAGCGGCGGCTGCTGCTGCTCCATCGCACGGATCTGCATCGGCGACGTGTGCGTGCGCAGCACGACGTCGTCCGCGACGTAGAACGTGTCGCTGCGCAGCCGCGCCGGGTGCGCCGGAGCGTGGTTGAGCGCGTCGAAGTTGTAGTACACCGTCTCGACCTCGGGGCCCTCGGCGACGCTGAAGCCGAGCCCGACGAACACGTCCTCGATCTCGCGCCGCGTCTGCGTCAACAGATGCAGTCCCCCGGCCGGCGGCAGCGGCGCGCCGGGCAGCGTCACATCGATCCGGTCGGACGCGAGCCGCGCGTCGAGCTCGGCCGCGCCGAGCTGCGCCCCACGCGCCTCGATCAGCTCCTCCAGCGCCTTGCGCACCACGTTCGCCGCCTTGCCGACGGCGCCGCGCTCCTGCGGCGGCAGCTGCGCGACGCCGCGCAGCAGCTGCGGCAGCTCCGCTCTGCGGCCGAGGTAGTGCACGCGCGCCTGCTCGAGCGCGTCGCTCGTCGCCGCCGCGGCGATCGCCTGCTCGGCCTCCTGCTGGAGCTGTCCGATCCGCTCGATCATGCGGGGCGCATCCTATGGTCAGCGGCGACGGCGTCGCGCGTGACCTCGTAGAGCGCCACGGTCGCGGCCATCGCGGCGTTGAGCGACTCCGATCCGATCGGAATCCGCACGACTCGATCGCACGCGGCGAGCACGTCGTCCGGCAGCCCCGCCCGCTCGGCGCCGACGAGCAGCGTCAGCGGCTCCCGCTCGCCGCCGCGCAGGGACGCGCGAGCGTGCGCGTCGAGCGCGAGCTTCGTGCCGGGCAGCTGCTCGACGCCCGCGAAGCGCGCGAGCGGCACTCCGAAGACCGCCCCCATCGACGCGCGCACGGCTTTCGGACCGTACGGGTCGGCGCACCCCGGGCCGAGCGCGACGCTCGAGGCGCCGAACGCGAGCGCCGACCGCAGGATCGTCCCCACGTTCCCCGGATCGGAGATGCCGTGCAGCGCGACGCAGCGCGGGCCCGCGGGCGCGTCCGCCCAGCGCTGCTCGTAGACGCCGAGCGCGCGCGTGCCCGAGCCGAGCTGCGACACGGCGGCCAGCAGCTCCGCCTCGACCTCCACGCCGTCGAGGCCGCTGCCGGCTGCGCAGTAGCGCTCCACAGCCGACCAGCCGGCCTCGTCCGCGGCGAGCAGCAGGTCCTCGCCCTCGGCGACGAAGCGCCCCGTCTGCTCGCGCGAGCGCCGCCGCGCGAGCTTGCGGATCTCCTTCAGGCGGTCGTTGTGTGGGGAGCTGATGGTCATTTAACGAAAAAGGGCGCCGTCCTTGAAGGAGCGGCGCCCGATGGAGTTGCGTCGGCGGATCGGCTATGCAGCCGCAGCCAGCGCCTCGCGGGCGTGGTCGGCAAATCGGCGGAACGCCTCTGCATCGCGGACGGCGATGTCCGCGAGGATCTTGCGGTCGACCTCGACCCCGGCGAGCTGCAGGCCGTGCATGAACTGCGAGTAGGAGAGGTCGTTCTGACGCGCCGCCGCGTTGATGCGCGTGATCCACAGGCGACGGAAGTCGCGCTTGCGGTTGCGCCGATCGCGGTAGCGGTACTGGTCGGCCTTGAGCAAGGCCTCCTTCGCGCGTCTGTAATTGTGGTTCGCCTGGCCGCGGAAGCCTCTCGTCTGCTCGAGGACCTCGCGCCGCTTCTTGCGGGCGGCGACGGAGCGCTTGACGCGGGTCATTTGCCCGCCCCCAGCAGCTTCTTCACGCGCGGAGCGTCATGCGCGGATATCTCGGCCGGCCGGCCGAGCTGCCGCTTGCGCTTCGGCGACTTCTTCTCGAGGATGTGGCTGGTGAACGCGTGACGGCCACGGACCTTGCCCTTGGCGGTCAGCTTGAAGCGCTTCTTGGCGCCGGAATGGCTCTTCATCTTCGGCATCGGAGTCGAGAAGTAAAGCAGAGAACGCCCTCTGAGCGCCGCGCGCCCCAGGTTCGCAACGAACCGCACGCGCCTCAGCGCAGGCGGTCGCGCAATGCGAGCGCGCGATCCACTCGAGAAACCGCCACCGAACTAAGGACTCACGACACTAGCGGGCGGCGGCGCGCTTTGCGGCCGGTCTTCTTGCGGCCGGCGCAGCGCCGTCGCCAGACGCCGCGGCGTCGCCATTCGAAGCGTCGGCTGGCGCCTCCTCGGCAGCAGCTCTCGCGTCCGCGACCGGCTCCTCGGCTCTGGCGTCCGCGGCCGTCGGCTCGTCGGCAGCAGCTCTCGCGTCCGCGACCGGGGCCGGCTTCGCCTCGGCCACAGCAGCGGGCTCCACCTCCACGGCGACAGCCGGCTCGCCCTCGGCAGCGACCCTCTCGTCCTCGGGCTTCTTCTCGCCCTCGGCGAGCACCGACTTCGAAGGCCCGAGCATCATCGTCATGTTGCGCCCGTCCTGGATCGGACGCTGCTCGACGACGGCCAGCTCGGCCAGCTCCTCGGCAAGTCTCTCCAGCAGCATCACGCCGCGCTCCGGATGCGTCACCTCGCGCCCGCGGAACATGATCGTGATCTTGACCTTGTCCTTGTGCTTGAGGAAGCGGGTGACGTGCCCCTTCTTCGTGTCGTAGTCGTGCTGCGCGATCTTCGGGCGGAACTTGATCTCGCGGATCGTGATCTGCTGCTGGTGCTTGCGCGCGGCCTTCTGCTTCTGCGCGAGCTCGTACTTGTACTTCGAGTAGTCGAGCACGCGGCAGACGGGCGGGCGCGCCTCGGGAGCGACCTCGACGAGGTCGAGATCACGCTCCTGCGCGTAGCGCAAGGCGTCAGGCGTCTTGAGGATCCCGACCTGCTGACCCTCGTCGTCGATGAGCCGCACCTCGGGAACGCGGATGCGTTCGTTGATGCGCGTCGTGTCCCGCTCAGGCGGGCGCCGGTCGAATCGTCGCGGGACCGGCACTTAGCTGGCGGCGTGGTGGCGCGTCAAGCGGGGTTGCGCGGGCTGGTGGACGGATGGGTCATCAACGTCGGGCGAGTATAGCGGCGTACGACGCAACCGCGACGCGCCCACATCATCGCGCACGCGCGGCGCTCAGCTCGGCGATCCGCTGCGCGAACTCGGCCACCGGCACGTCGCTCGCCTCCTCCGCCCCGTGCTCACGCACCGAGACGCTGCCCGTCTCCGCCTCACGGTCGCCGACGACCAGCATGCAGGGGACCTTGCGCAGCTCGGCGTCGCGGATCTTGCGCCCGACCGACTCGCTGCGATCGTCGAGCTCGACGCGCACGCCGGCGGCTCGCAGCGCCTCCGTCACCTCCGCCGCGTAGGCGGCGTGGCGGTCGGCGATCGGCAGCACGAGCGCCTGCACCGGCGCGAGCCAGACGGGGAGGCGGCCGGCGAGGTGCTCGATCAGGATCCCGATGAAGCGCTCGTAGGAGCCGAACGCGGCGCGGTGGATCATCACCGGGCGGTGCTCGGCGTCGTCGGCGCCCGTGTAGACGAGGCCGAAGCGCTCGGGCATCGAGTAGTCGAGCTGGACGGTGCCGAGCTGCCACGAGCGGCCGAGCGAGTCCTTCACGTGGTAGTCGATCTTCGGGCCGTAGAAGGCACCGTCGCCCTCGTTCAGCTCATAGTCGAGCCCCTTGGCCTCGAGCGCCTGGCGCAACTTCGCCTCCGCGCGGTCCCACATCTCGTCGCTGCCGATGCGCTGCTCGGGCCGCGTCGACAGCTCCAGCTGCACCTCGAAGTCGAACAGCCCGAGCGTCGCGAAGGCGAAGTCGAGGCAGCCGATCACCTCGTCCTGCACCTGCTCCTCGGTGCAGAAGATGTGGGCGTCGTCCTGCGCGAAGTGCCGCACGCGCAGCAGGCCGTGCAGCGTGCCCGACGGCTCGTTGCGGTGCAGCAGCCCAGGCTCTGAGTAACGGATGGGAAGCTCTCTGTAGGAGTGGCGCGCGGTCGAGAAGAGGTGCGCGTGCCCGGGGCAGTTCATCGGCTTGATCGCCATCGGGCGCTCCTCGGCGCTCGTGAGGAACATGTTCTCGCGGTACTTGCCCCAGTGCCCGGACGTCTCCCACAGCGAGCTGTCGAAGATCTGCGGCGTCTTGACCTCTGTGTACCCGTGACGCTCGCCCATCTCGCGGCTGAGCGCCACCAGCTCGTTGAACACGCGCGTGCCGTTCGGCAGCCAGAAGGCGGCGCCGGGTGCGACCGGCGAGAAGCGGAAGAGGTCCAGCTCGGCGCCGAGCTTGCGGTGATCGCGCGCCTTCGCCTGCTCGAGCCGCTCGAGGTGCTCGGCCAGCTCCTCCTTCGAGAAGAAGGCGGTGCCGTAGATGCGCGTGAGCATCGTGCGGCTCGCATCCCCGCGCCAGTAGGCACCGGCGACCGACTGCAGCTTGAACGCCTTGATGCGCTTCGTCCCCGGGCCGTGCGGACCGCGGCAGAGGTCGGTGAAGGGCCCGTTCGTGTAGAGCGAGACCGTCTCGACCGGGTCGGCGGGGTCCGCGTTTCTGACGAGATCCTCGATCAGCTCGACCTTGTACGGCTGGTCGTCTCGGACGAAGCGCTCGAGCGCCTCCCCCACCGTCACGTCCTCGCGCGCGAAGCGCTCGTCGGCCTTCACGTGCTCGCGCATCGTCGCCTCGATGCGCTCGAAGTCGGCGTCGGAGATCGCAACCCCGTGGGGGAACTCGAAGTCGTAGTAGAAGCCGCCGTCGATCGGCGGGCCGATCGAGATCTTCACGCCGGGATGCAGCTCCATCACGGCCGCCGCGAGCACGTGCGCGGTGTCGTGGCGCAGCAGCTCCAGCGCCTCCCGGCTCGATGGCGTCACGATCTCAAGCCGAGCGCCGTCGTGCAGCGGGGCGGCGAGATCACGCAGCTCGCCGTCGACCTTGACGGCGAGCGCCGCGCGCGCCAGGCCGGCGCCGATCGCGGCCGCCGCGTCGGCGCCGGTGGCGTCGTCGTCGAGCTGGAGCTGCGTCTCGTCGGGCAGGAGGATCCGCATCGGAAGCGCATCCTAGATGGTTGATTCCACGAGATTCGTGGATGCGAGGGGTGCGATGGGCGGATGCTGGGCGACGCGCGGTGTCGAAGGCGGTGCCGGTGGCATCGGCAAGACGCCGCGTGGCGCCCAGCGCCGCCCAGCGTGCCCCTCGCGCCGCGAGATCGTGGAATCGACCATCTAGGGGACCTGCGCCGCGCCCTCCGCGCGCACCCGGCCGCGCCGGACCCGGGGGCTGTCCCCACCCCCAGCCGGTGCCTCGCTGCACCCTCGCCCGCGGGGCGCCCGCATGGGAGCCGCGCCGCCCCGTTGCGAGCCTGCGAGAGGCCAACGACCACGGGAGGACACCCACCATGACGCCGAACAACTTCGCCGCCCGAGCGGGCCGCTGGAGCGCACGGCACCGCAAGGCGGCCGTACTCGGATGGGTCGCCTTCGTGATCGCGGCGTTCGCGCTCGGCAACGTCGTCGTGGGCGCCAACTCGTCGTCCAACAGAAATGGCCCCGGCGAGTCGGGCCGCGCCGGCCGCATCCTCGACAAGGCCTTCCAGCACCACGCACAGGAGACGGTGCTCGTCTCGTCGCCCACGGCGCGCACGAGCGATCCAGCCTTCCGCAGCGCCGTCGAGGACGTCGTCCAACGGATGCAGCGACGGCCGGAGGTGCTCAGAGTCGACTCCCCGTACGCACCGGGCAAGGCCGGCCAGATCGCGCCGAGCCGCCACGCCGCGGTCGTGACGATGGAGCTGCGCGGCGACGCGCAGGACGCCGCCGACGTGAAGCGCGTGCTCGCCGCGACAGCCGCCGCACAGCGCACCCACCCGGATCTGCGGATCGAGCAGTTCGGCGACGCGAGCGCCGACCAGGCGATCTCGACGATGTTCGCCGACGACTTCAAGCAGGCCGAGCTGCTGTCGATCCCGATCACGCTCGCGATCCTCGTCGTCGCGTTCGGCGCGCTCGTAGCGGCGGGGATCCCGCTGCTGCTCGCGCTCTCGAGCGTGATGGCGACGCTCGGGCTCGTCGCACTCGGTTCGCACCTGATCCCGATCGAGGACAGCGTCGGCTCGGTCGTGCTGCTGATCGGGCTCGCCGTCGGCGTGGACTACTCCCTCTTCTACCTGCGCCGCGAGCGCGAGGAGCGCGCCGCCGGCCGCTCCCCGCAGGCCGCGCTGGAGGCGGCCGCGGCGACCTCGGGCCGTGCCGTGCTCGTCTCCGGCCTGACGGTGATGATCGCGATGGCGGGGATGTTCATCGCCGGCGATACGACGTTCTCCGGGATGGCGATGGGCGCGATCCTCGTCGTCGGCGTCTCGCTCGTCGCGTCGCTGACGGTGCTGCCGGCGCTGCTGTCGAAGCTCGGCGACCGCGTCGAGCGCGGGCGGGTGCCGCGTGGCGACATGGTCCGCAGGCGGATCGCTCGCGATCGCCGGAGGGCGAAAGCCGATACCGGTGCGCGCGAGCCGCGGATGTGGGGAGCAGTCGTTGACGCCGTCCTGCATCGTCCGCTCGCCTCCCTGCTCATCGCCGGCGGGCTGCTGCTCGCCCTCTGCCTCCCGGTGCTCGGCATGCGCACCGCTCAGCCCGGCACCGACTCGCTGCCGCGCAGCCTGCCCGTGATGCAGACCTACGACCGCATCCAGGCAGCCTTCCCCGGCAAGGAGATCGCCGCGACGGTGGCGATCGAGAGCGACGCCGTCTCCACGCCGGCCGGTCGTGCCGCGATCGCCGAACTGCGCAGACGCGCCCTCGCCAGCGGCGTCGTCAACGAGCCGATCACCGTCGACGTCGCGAAGAACGGCCGCGTGGCGGCCGTCGACCTGCCGATCGACGGCGACGGCGCCGACGCGACCTCGCGCCACGCGCTGGCGGTGATCCGCGGCGAGCTGACGCCGGCGCTGCGCGCCGACCTTCCGCCCGGAGCGACGGTCGCGGTGACCGGGATGACGGCAGGGACGGCCGACTTCAACGCGCTGATGAGCAGCCGCATCGGCTGGGTCTTCGCGTTCGTGCTGACGCTCGCGTTCCTGCTGCTGCTCGTGACGTTCCGCTCGGTCGTGATCGCGGCGAAGGCGATCGTCCTCAACCTGCTGTCGGTCGGCGCCGCCTACGGCCTGCTGGTGCTCGTCTTCCAGCACGGCTGGGGCGCGAGCCTGCTCAGCTTCAGATCGACCGGCGCGATCACCTCGTGGCTGCCGCTGTTCCTGTTCGTCGTGCTGTTCGGCCTCTCGATGGACTACCACGTGTTCATCCTCAGCCGCGTGCGCGAGGCGCACGACCGCGGCATGGCGACGAACGACGCGATCCGCCACGGGCTGAAGGCGACCGCCGGCACCGTCACGAGCGCCGCGATCATCATGGTCGCCGTCTTCGGCGTCTTCGCGACGCTGTCGGCGATCGAGTTCAAGCAGCTCGGCGTCGGCCTGGCGGCGGCGATCCTGATCGACGCGACGATCGTGCGCGCGGTGCTGCTGCCGGCGGCGATGACGCTGCTCGGCGAGCGGAACTGGTACCTGCCGCGCTGGCTGGAGTGGCTGCCGCGCCGCGGCCACGAGTCGGCAGGCGAGCTCGCGCAGCGTCCGCCGGCATCCGCCGCGGTGCCCGTGCGCTCCTAACGATCCGGCGCGCCGCGCCCAAGCTCGCCGAGCAGCTCGGCGATGCGGGCGCGGCGCGTCTCGATCTCCTCGCGCAGGGCCTTCAGCTCCTGCGCGCGGCGGTCGACGGCCGCGAGCTGACGCTCGGCGAGCGCGTCGAGGCGGTGGAGGATGCGCGTGCGCTCGCCGGGCGCGTCGGTGCTGCGCAGCTCGCTGCGCAGCACGGCGCGCTCGTCATCGACCGCGACCAGCTCGCGCAGCTCCTCCAGCGGCACGCCGAGCAGGTTGCGCATCCGCAGCAGCTCGCGCAGCCGCGCGACGTCCTGCTCGTCGTAGACGCGGTGCTGCCCGGCAGCGCGGTCCGGTGCCGGCGGAAGCAGCCCCTTCTCCTCGTAGTAGCGGATCGTGCGCGGGGTCGTGCCGACGAGTCTCGCGAGGTCGCCGATCCGCACGAGGGTCACCTCCGCGGGGCGTCCGGCCCCGCGTTCTGACTCGCGGGGACGGCCTCCAGCCGTCTTCGGGGTCGCGCTCACGCGGTCGCCCCCTGGCGCGGGCGCATCAGCGAGACGCACGCTCCCAGCAGCGAGACGGCGGCCAGCGCCCACAGCGCCGTGTGCATGTTCGAGATGAACGGCGCCAGCTGCTGCGCGGTGAGGCCCGAGGCGAGTCCCGAGAAGATCTTGAAGAGGACGTCTCTCGGCACCGCGGCGGTGATGACGGCGAGCACGAAGGCGATCGACAGGATCGCGCCGGTGTTCTGCAGCATCATGCGCGCGCCGGCGGCGATCCCGCGGCGCTGCGGCGGGACGGTCCCCATCATCGCGGCCGTGTTCGGCGAGTTGAACATGCCCGATCCGATCCCCACGACGAACAGCCACAGGCTCGACAGCCAGTAGGCGGAGTCGGCCTGCAGCAGCGTCATGCCAGCGAGCCCGACGGCCGTGACGACCATCCCGCCCGCGGCGAGCATGCGCGAGCCGCGACGGTCCGCCCAGGCGCCCGCGAGCGGCGAGCTGATCAGCATCCCGACCGCGAGCGGCGCGAGCTTGATCCCGGCGGTGATCGGGTCGTCGCCCTGGGCGCCCTGGAAGTAGAAGACGAACACGAACATCAGCGCGAAGCGCGACAGGCCGTTGATGAACGCGGCCGCCGTCGCCGCCGCGAACAGGCGGTTCTGGAAGATCGTCAGGTCGAGCATCGGCGCACGGCCGCGGTGCTCGATCAGCACGAACAGCGGCAGCAGCACGGCGGAGGCGGCGAGGCTGACGAGCACGACCGGGTCGTCCCAGCCGGACAGCCCGCCGCGCGAGATGCCGAGCACGAGCCCGGTGAGGCCGGCGACGAACGTGAGCGTGCCGAGCGGGTCGAAGCCACGCACCGTGTCGGGCTTCGCCAGCTCGTGCAGGATCAGCCCGCCCCACAGCGATCCGGCGAGCGCGAGCGGGACGTTGAACCAGAAGACCCACTGCCACGAGATCGCCACGAGCACGCCGCCGAGGACGGGGCCGATCACGAGCCCGACCGCCGCCACCATCACGTTCGTGCCCATCGCGACGCCGAGCTGCTCACGCGGGAACGCGTCGGTGACGAGCGCCGAGGCGTTCGCGAACAGGAACGCCGCGCCGACGCCCTGGAAGATCCGCCACAGGATCAGCTGCGTGCCGTCGGCCGCGAAGCCGGCGCCGAGCGAGGCGGCCGCGAAGACGACGAAGCCGGCGACGTAGGCGCGCTTGCGGCCGAACAGGTCCGACAGCCGCCCGCACGCGAGCACGAGCACGGTCGAGGCGATCATGTAGGCGAGGATCACCCACACGAGCGCGAGCAGGCTGGTGCCCAGCGAGCGCTCGAGGTCGGGCAGGGCGATGATCAGCGTGCCCGAGTTCGTCGTCGCGAGCAGCATCCCGAGGCTCGTGCACGACAGCGCCCACCACTTGTAGTGTTCGTGCTCGGCGTGGACGCCAGGCTGCCAGCTGCGGCGGCGGCGGGTCGTGCTGGCGGTGTCGGTCGAGCTCACAGGCGGCGGGTCGGGGTGAATCGAATCCTTACGTGAACGTCAGGTTCGATTGTAGCGGCACCGGCGCCACGCGGCCTCGGCGCGAGCGGCGCGAAGCTATCGTCCTTCGGCGACGCCATGCCCTTGTTCCAGGTCGCCCCGTGGATCAGCAGGTTCCCGCTCGGAGGATTCCTCTCGGCGGGGACTGGCCTGCTCAGTGGCAATGTGGTCGCGTCTCGCCTCCCGCTCGCGCTGCCGATCGGTGCGTCGTCCCCTCACCTCCACGGGTCACCCGTCGACTTCGTCGGCGTCGCCCTCGCGGCCGCGGCGAGCTGGATCGGCGTGCCAGGGCCGGGCGAGCCGGTCCTGATCGCCGGCGGGATCTACGCTGCGAAGGGCAAGCTCGACCTCGCCGAGCTGCTCGTCGTCGCCTGGCTCGCCGCCACGACGGGCGGCGTGGCCGGCTGGCTGCTGGGGCGCAAGGGCGGCCGCGCGCTGTGGACTGCGCCCGGGCCGCTCCAGCGGACGCGCATCACCACGCTGACGCGAGGTGAGCGCTTCTTCGAGCGCTATGGCCTTTTCGCGATCTACCTGGCGCCGTCGTGGGTCGCGGGGATCAACGGCGTGAGCGCCGCGCGCTTCCTGCCCGCGAACGCGTTCTCGGCAGCGATCTGGACGCTGGTCGTCGGGCTCGGGGCCTACGTCGTGGGACCCCCGATCGCGGACGTCGTGGCCGACGTGGGGCTCGTCAGCGTGGTGCTGCTCGTCGTGCTCGTGCTGCTGTTCTTCGCAGGCGGTCGCTGGCGACAGCGGCGGCAAGCGAGACGGACGGGGTCCGCGCGCTAGTGTCCTGATGCATTGATTCGTGTGCAGTAGCGGCTGATCGAGTCGAGGATCTCTTCGGCGGTCTTGGTCCAGACGTAGGGGCGGGGGTTCTCGTTCCAGGTCTCGATCCAGGCGCGGATGTCGGCGTTGAGGTGACGGACGCAGCGGTGCGCGCCGCGCTTGATTTTCTTGTTCGTCAGGTCGCCGAACCAGCGCTCGACGAGGTTCAGCCACGACGAGCTGGTCGGCGTGAAGTGCAACACGAAACGGGGATGGGCGAGCAGCCAGCGCTTGATCGTCGGCGTCTTGTGCGTTGAGGCGTTGTCGAGGATCAGGTGCACGTCGAGCTGGGAGGGGACCTCGCGATCGAGCGTCTGGAGGAACTTTCTTGAACTCGATCGCGCGGTGGCGGGCGTGCAGGGACCCGATCACCTTGCCGGTCAAGCTGTACTCGTCCTCCCAGCTGTGCCGGTGCATCGGTGCGGCCAGGGCGCGCGGCGGCATGGGCGGGTTGCGGGCGCATCTCGATGCGATGCGCGAGGCGCTCCTGCACGGTCGTCACGAGCGGGCCGCGCTCGCCGCGACGTCCGCGCCGCCCTTGGCCATGCGCTCGCTTTTGCGAGTTGGTCCTCGCTCGTCCGGGCCGAGGGGCTCGACGATGCGCAGGCAATCCGGCTCATGTGTGACCTCGTGGCTGCGGCCGGCGCTCCATTGCGAAAGCCGGACCGCCCGGGCTGAGGCCGATACGTCCCCCCGGCCGCCCAACCGCCGCAGACGGCAAGCTGCCGACGACAGCCGACACGTCGAGCCGCCCATGAACGGTGCTGAGGTGCCATGGCTGCTGATGACCCACGCGTCGCTCGGGCCGCGTTGCCCTGTCGAGCATCAGTCGGGGCTGATGAGCGCGGTGCCGAGATGTGGGTCGCGCCGGGAGAACGCACGCCCACGCGAGCTCGCCGGTTCAGCCGTTCGTGCAGTGGACCTTGGCGTCGGTCGTGGCGGTGGCGGTCTGTCCGGTTGCCCAGTTCTCGAAGTCGAAGACGCCGCGCATCGCCAGCTTGGGGCAGGTGCGCGCCTTGAGGAAGCTGAACTCGACGCCGTGCACGAGGACGGCGCCGCCGATTGTGACGTCGAACTTCTGGACGCCGACGAACACGCCGGAGATGATCTCCTGGAGCGAATGGGGGACGACGAGCGTGAGCTTCTCGCCGTACGTACCGTGCAGCTGCGTGAGCGGGGCGTCGAGCGACTCGTTGATGTACGCGGGGAGGGTCGTCTGGATGTTGAACGTGATGCTCTTGCCGCGGTGGCTGTTGAACATGGTCACGCGGCCGGTCGCGGTGATGCCCAGTTGAAGGGCGCTCGCCTCGACGGTCCCGCTGCCGATGATCGAGCCCTTCGGGCAGCGGCCGATGTTGCCGTGGAAGCGCTCGATCTGCGCCGCGCTGCAGGACTTGAACAGTCGTCCGTTCGAGCCGGAGTGGTCCGGGAAGAAGGTGACGGCCTTCTGGATGGTGAACAGCGGCGTCCCGGGGGTGTCCGTCGAGAAAATCGTCGCGACATGGAACTTGGCCGCGGTCGAGACGCTGCCGCCCGCCGTCGAGAACCGCGTCAGCGACGCTCTGCCCGTGAGCTTCACGACGGGTGAGACGGCGTGTGCCACAGGCGTTGCCGCAGCAAGCATGAGCGCTGCGACGGCGGTGACGGGGACCGTGCGGCCGAGGCGAGCATTCAACATGCCAGCGCACCCCGACGTCGCCGGGGCGGCGTCGGCACCGACAGGCCGAACTCCTGCACAGGCTCCGCCCGCGGCACCCCGCACGGGCCGGCGATCGCCATCGCGACGATTATGGCGACCATCTCCTTCATGACCAGCGCTTCAGCGGACCGCTTCATGGCACGCTCCTTTCGTGTGGCAGGAGTCTCGAGTCCGCTGGCGCCGGTCGCTACGGGGCGAGCACCCTGAGATAGGCCCTGAGATCGCATGAGCGAGCTGCTGGAGCGCGAGCGGGAGCTGGCCGAGCTCGACGCGCTCGTCACGGAGGCGTGCGCCGGCGCAGGGCGCCTCGCGGTGATCGAGGCGGCCGCCGGGCTCGGCAAGACGCGGCTGCTGCAAGTCGCGCGTGAGGGCGGCCGCGGAGTCGGCATGCGGGTGCTGGCTGCGCGCGCGACGGAGCTGGAGCGCGACTTCCCGTTCGCGCTCGCGCGTCAGCTGTTCGAGCCGGCGCTTGCGGCGCTCGACGAGCCGGCGCGCGAGGCGCTGTTCCAGGGCGCGGCTGGCGCGGCGCGCGGCGCGCTCGGGATGCCTGAGGACGGCGCAGCCGAGGAGGAGTTCGCCGACGCGTTCGCCGTCCTGCACGGCCTCTACTGGCTGACCGCCGCGCTGGCCGAGCAGCAGCCGCTGTTGCTCGCGGTCGACGACGCGCACTGGTCCGACGCGGCCTCGCTCGATTTCCTCGGCTTCCTCGTGCCGCGGCTGGAGGAGCTGCCCCTGCTGCTCGTGCTCGCGTGCCGGCCGGACGAGACCGGGGTCAGGAGCAGCCTCGCGCGGATCGCGACCGACGCGCTGGCGCGGCGGCTCACGCCGCGCGCGCTCAGCCTCAGGGGGACCGCCGCGCTGCTCGCCGACGAGCTGGAGCACGAGCCGGAGGAGGCGTTCACCGCGACCTGCCACGAGGTCAGCGGCGGCAATCCCTTTCTGCTCTGCGAGCTGGCGCGCACGCTCGCGGTCGAGGAGATCCACCCCGTCGCCGAGCAGGCGCCGCGCGTGCGCGCGCTGACGCCGGAGCGGGTGACGCGCACGGTGCAGCTGCGCCTCGCACGGCTCTCGCCCGAGGCGCAGGCGGTCGCGCGGGCCGTCGTCGTGCTCGGCGACGACGCCGACGGTCGACTCGCAGCCGAGCTGGTCGGGCTCGACGAGGCGGCCGTGGCGCGCGCCGCCGACGAGCTGCGCGCCGCCGCGATCCTCGACCCGGACGCGACGCTGCGCTTCATCCATCCGCTCGTGCGCACGGCGCTCGACGCCGAGCTGCCGGCCGGCGAGCGCGCGGCGGCGCATGCGCGCGCGGTGGAGTTGCTGCGCGCAGGCGGCGCGAGCGCGCAGCGGCTTGCGACGCATCTGGTCCTGACCGAGGCTCGCGGCGAGCGCGCGACAGTCGAGACGCTGCTGGAGGCGGGCGGAGCAGCGCTCGCGAGCGGCGCGCCGCGCTCGGCGAGCGCCTACCTGACGCGGGCGTTGCGCGAGCCGGCGCCGGACGACCTGCGCGCAGGGATCCTCGACCGTCTCGTCACCGCCGGAATCCGCGCGCCCGACCGGGCGCTGTTCGCGGCGGTCCTGCCCACGCTGCTGGAGGAGCAGGAGCGCGACCCCCGCCTGCCCGTCCGCTGGGGCATGAAGGTCAGCACGTGGATGACCTTCAACGGTCGCGCCGACGACGCGCTCCCGCTGCTGGAGCGTGCGATCGAGGCCGCCGGCGAGCAGGGGGACGTCGAGAGCATCTTCCGGCTGGAGGCGCAGCTGAGCCTGCTCGCGCAGCGACCGCTTCCCGCCGCACGCGCACGGCTGACGCCGTACCTCGACCGGATCGAGCCCGACAGCGCGAGCGGGCGTCTCGCGGCCGCGCACGCAGCGGAGTGGCACGCGTTCGACGGCACCGCGGCCGACGCCGTCGAGGTGGCCCGTCGCGCGCTCATGCGCGACGGCCGCATCTTCGTCGAGCAGCCGGAGCTCTTCGCGCCCGGCCGGGCGGTGCTCGCGCTGATCCTCGCGGACGAGCTGGACGCGGCGCGGCGCGGCGCCGAGCAGGCGCTCGCGTACGCGCGGCGGCGCAGCGCGACCCCCGAGCTCGTCGCCGCCTGGTGGCTGAACGGCGGGGTCGCGTGGGCCTGCGGCGACCTCGCTGCGGCCGAGGCGGACGTTCGTCAGGCGCTCGAGGTCGCTCGCCTCGGCAAGCTGCGCTTCGCCGAGCTGCCGCTGCGAGCGGTGCTCGCGAGCCTGCTCGTCGCGCGCGGGGAGCTCGACGCCGCCGAGGTCGAGATCGAAGCGAGCGGCATGACCGGGGAGATCCCGGACGTCGTCTGGTTCGCGCTCTCGCTGTTCGCGCGCGGGCAGCTGCGCTTCGAGCAGGGACGCTTCGAGCACGCCGCCGCCGACTTTCTCCAGCTGGAGCGCCTCTCAACCCGCTGGGGGGTGATCGGGATGCCCGCGCCCCCGGCGCGCATCTGCGCGGCCCGTGCCGTCGTCGCACTCGGCGATCGCGAGCGTGGGCGGGCGATGGCGGAGACGGCGCTCGCCCACGCGCGGCACTGGGGCGCCCCCACCCTCGTCTCGCGCGCGCTGTGCGCGCTGGCGATGGCGGTCGACGGCGCCGATCGGCTCGCGGCGCTCGAGGAGGCGGTCGTCGTGCTCGACGGCTCGCCCGCGCGGCTCGTGCGAGCAGAGGCGCTCGCCGACCTCGGCGCCGCGCTGCGGCGCGCCCGGCGCCGCGTCGATGCGCGCCCACCGCTGCGTGAGGCGCTCTCGCTGGCGCGCCGCTGCGGCGCCGCCGGCCTCGCCAAGCGCGCCTACGACGAGCTGGCGGCCACCGGCGAGCGCGTCCGCCACTACACCCCGATCGGCGTCGAGTCGCTCACCCCGAGCCAGCGACGCGTGGCTGAGCTGGCGGCGAGCGGCATGACGAACCGCCAGATCGCGCAGACGCTGTTCCTGACCGTCAAGACGATCGAGACGCACCTGGCCGCCACCTACGACAAGCTCGGCATCCGGTCGCGCCAGCAGCTGCCCGCCGCACTGGGCGAGCAGGCCCAGGAGGTGCCAGCCGTCGCAGGGCCCGGCTGACACCGGCTCAGCGGCACGCCGCGAGCCAGAACCAGGGATCGCAAGCCTGACAGCGGCCGATACGGATCCAGCCCTGAAACGCAGAAGCCCCCGCATCAGCAGGGCTTCATGCGATGGGCGATACTGGGCTCGAACCAGTGTCCTCCGCCTTGTCGAGGCGGAGGACGGGCAGGCGGGATTTCGTGGGCGACGGGGCCGGGATCGCCCATGTGGCGGGCTATTCCGCTTCAGCGGTTTGCCGGCCCGCGCACCGGTTGAGCAGGCGTAGGACACAAATGAGACACGGAACACCGATCGGCCCCCACTGCCCCGGTGCCGTCCGAGACCAGAAATACCGTCATTTGAATGCCATTCAATCTGAGCGAGTACGACCGCGCCTTTGGCCTGTTCGCGGAGGAAGCCCTACGCGCGCTGGCCTTTGCCGGGGACCCGCTGCTCAGCGATATCGAGGTCATACCGACCAAGGGCGCGCTCGGATCAGTCATTCAGGATCAAGACGGCAGGGATGTGGACCTTGCTCCCCAAATGATCACGAGCGACTTCACAATGTCGCTCGACGCGGTCCGTGACGGCGATCTCGACGCCTTGGTCATTCAGCTTGATGCCGGGTCTGCGCAACTTGCCGAGGGGTACCACAAGGCGCTCATCGCGACGATGAGGACGGTCACGGATGCCACCGGCAATGTGGCAGAAACTAAGGGGCCTCTCACGTTCGAAGCGCTCTATTGCGCCCTCGACCGACTGAGATGGTCCTTGAATGCGGACGGCGAACTCTCGTTGCCGACGCTAGTAGTGGCCCCGGAGGTCGCGGCGAGTCTTCCCGAGTTGACCCCTGAGCAGCACGCGAGACTCTTGGCCCTTCACGAACGCAAGAGAAATGATCTCCTTGCTAGACGACGCCGTCGCCGCCTTTCTTGAGACCGTTTCGGAGCGCGCGTTGGACGAGCCACTGCTGGCTCTACTCCGCGCGCAGGGCTTCGAACAGGTGCAGCCAACCCACGGCCCGACAGAGTTCGGCAAAGACATCGTGGCGCAGAAAGGCGGCGAGCAGTGGGCGTTTCAGTCCAAGGCAGGCAACATCGGACAAAGCGCGTGGCGAGAGATCACCGGTCAGCTCGACGAGTTGCGTCTGAGCAACTACGCCGGGCCCGGGTTCGACCCATCGCTACCTCGCCAACCCGTCCTCGTAACCACCGGGCGACTGACCGGCAATGCGCCGCTGCTCGCGACGGAGTACAAGAAGCGCGCGCAAGAGCGAGGAGAACCCGGACTTGATGTCTGGGGCAAAGATGAACTCCTCGCGAGGCTGAGCGGGCACGCGAACGCTGTCCTGCGTGGTTCGATCGACGGCGCGCTTCTCTCGATTCTCGGTGCTGTCGAACGCGACGACGCGTCTATGGATGCAGTCGAACTGTTCGCACGTCGATGGGACGCGTTTCCTACGGACTACCTTCTTGGCCTCGGAATCATCGAGGCCGCGCTCGTTTGCGAACGCCTGAAACAGCGTGAGCGCCTGGACCTCGCCTGCCACGCCGCGCTCAGCCTTGTGCGAGCGGCGTGGGCAGGCACACACGATGCTCCTTCGGCGCGGGTCGCGGCTGATGCTGGCGGAGCACTCTTCGAGGCCTATGCTCGTGATCTCTGGACAGATTGCGGCGAGCGCCTGCTTCGAAGACGCGGTCTGGTTGCCGTCAGCGATTACGCGGCATGGGCGACGTACCCGATCCGATGCCTTCGGATAGCGGAGCTGCTCGGGCTTCTCGCACTGCGTGCACAGCAAGAGGACGATCCCTTTGCAGACGAGGTCGCGGACTGGCTCAGCCAGTTCATCAGCCGGCAGCCTGGGACCACTCACCCGATGGGCGAACGCTTCGCCGTCTCATTCATTCCGCCAGTGCTACTCCTAAGCAGACGCAGACCAGGAGTGGCACGGATGCTGCTAACGCAAACAGCCGTATGGCTCTGTGACCGAAACGACAACGGCAACCTCGGACTCGGAGACACTGGCGCAGTGCCCGAGGAGGAGATCGCGCGAGTTTTCGGATCTGCGTTCGAACACGTCAAGTTGAGGCCCCAGAAGATCTCCCATCTAGCGAGTATCGCGCTGGATCTCGCTGCCCTGTGTCGCTTTCGGAGACTGTACGGCGATATCCGAAACGACCTTCTCGCCGTAGATGTCGTGCCGCGCGTCCTACGCTGTCCTGACTCGGCCGACCAGTACAAGATCACTGGCGAGGGCAACCGGTGGGAACTCAACCCCACGTACCCAGACGAGATCCCGCGAACCGGAGCACTGGGTCCGGCGCATCACACCGAAGCCGAACGCTCTCGCCACCTTATGCGCCAAGGCCGGCCATGGGATCTGCTCGCCGTTTCTAGCGCTCTTCGAGACCGGCATTTTGTGGCGGCCATGGCCCAGTTCATCTAACTCGCGAGGGTGCGCTATCGGTCGTAGGCGCGCCCGCGCGGCAGCACCCGAACAACGCCGATAACCCGGATCGCCTCGTCACGCTCGAAGATGACGCGCCAGTCGCCGACGCGCAGCCGCCAGGTGTCCTGGCCCGTGAGCTTGAGCACGTCCAGGGAGGGGTCGTCGGCGGCCAGCCGGTCGAGCGCTGCGAACACGCGGCGCTGCACCGGCGGGTCGAGCCGCCGCATGTCGCGTTCGGCGCGTCGAGCGAAGTCGACGCGCCACGGTCTGCGCGTCAACCCAGGAGTTCCCGACGGAGGTCGTCCATCGAGACGACGCGACCGGCGGCGAAGTCCTCGCGGGCCTCGCGCAGCGATTCGCGCTCCTCGTCCGTCAGCGGCTCGTCATCGAGCGGCGCGGAGTCGAGGCGTCGGGCGAGCGGATCGCGGCCGCGCGACACGAGGTAGTCGAGCGCGTCGGCCGCCTCCTCCTCGCTCAGCGCGTCCACCACCTTATGCAGGCGCTCCTTCGTCGTCATGGCGTACACGGTACCGCCCCGATCCCCCGCCAGCCAAGGCTTGCACGCCATCTGGTGGATCTCGCCAGCTCCCCGACCGCCCGCGTTCGCCCGCGACGCGCCCCGTAGGGGTTCTCGTTGAAGGAACCTCTTACTGCTTCTACTTCGTGCGCCACCGTGACGCCCGCTGAGCGTCACCATGACGCACAGCAGGCGTCGCCATGACGCCTACAGCATCGGAAGTGGCCGCTTCGCGCCGACCGCGAGTGCGTCGAAGATCGGGCGGATCTCGTAGACGTTGCGAAGGAAGCTGCCGTGACGCTCGCTCCAGAAGATGATCAGGCCGTCGGCGGCCAGTCGGTCGAGCGTCCGCTGAACGGTGCGCCGGCTGAGCCCGGTCATGCTGGCGATCCGCTCCTGCGACGGGTAGACACGGTCGTTCCTACGCCAACGGAAGGGCTTGTGGTCGATTGTGCGCGTCCGCTGCCGGCCGTGCTCGCGCCACCGCACGCGGAAGGCGCGGCTTCCCGAGCGGCGGGTGATGCGATCCACGCTCATCGCTCTACCTCCGCGATGTTGCGCTCGTAGACCCTGACCAGCTCCGAGAGCGGCAGGGCCAGCCCGCGCGTGAGCGCGAGCAGCGTCTTGAACGTCGGATTGATCTCACCGCGCTCGACCGCACCCACGTAGTTGCGGTGCAGCTTCGCGCGAAAGCCCAGCTCTTCCTGGGAAAGACCGCGGCGTGCCCTGGCCTCAAAGACTGCTCGACCGAGGGCATCATGGTTAGCCGACTTTCTCGACTGACGGGTACGCTGGTGGCGCATGGGAGCTTCGACCTCCTGTGCCGGCCGCGATGTCATCCACGATGTGGACGCCCTTGGCGTCGGGACCACCCTCGCCTGGGAGTGCCGCGACGATGTGCTCCATCACAGCGCACGGGTGGATCTTCTTTTCGGGCCGGGGCGGGCTGCCTCGCTGCGCGCAAACGACGTGGTGCACGGACTCGCCAAGGTGGGGTCAGCGCTGATGCCTCCGTCGCCAAATCCCCAGGCAGCGGTGCACGCACACCTCGGGGTGACCGAAGCTCTCCGCAGATTCAGCGTCGCGGCAGCGGATGCAATCGGAAAGGGCAAGCCGCCCGTGACGACTCCGCTGGAGCGCTTGCGACGCCGCGTCAGCAAACGATGGCGCGGCATCAGACGGCGCTAGTACCGAGCTGAGCGAGCGCGGCGCGGGTTCGCGCGCGCCCAGCGAACCGCGACGGCGTACGCCTCCTCCGGCACCTGCGGATAGTCCTCGCGCATGATCTCGCGTGACTCGCCCTTCTCGATCAGCCCAGCAACCGTGCGGACCGGAACGCGCGTGCCGCGGATCACCGGCTCGCCGCCCATAATCGCCGGGTTGCGCTCGACGTAGCGGCCCCGCAGGCGCGCGTACTCGGCGTCCTCGCACATCGACGCAGCATCCCTGCCCGCCCTCGAACGCGCTACCCCGGCTATGTGGGATCGGCGTTGCCGATCGCGAGATCGGAGTCGTCGGTCAGGGTTCGTCGCCGAGCGATTCGAGCAGACGCACGTCGGCGAGATCCTGCGGCCGTCCGGCGGTGCGCTTCATCGTGAGCAGGTCGTCGCGGTGAGCGATCGGGATGGAGAGGTCGCCGAGTTGCACGGCATGAGCGCGAGCGCGCACGTCGGCGAACGAGCCGAGGTGCGCGGGCAGCGTGAGCACGTCGAGCAGCCCGTACGCGGTGATGAGGTGCCACTGGTCACCCGACGCGAGCAGCAACGCCGACGGGACCGACTTCGAGCGCTGCCCGTCCGGGCCGAGGATGCGCCCGTCGAGGTCCACGAGCGCCGCCGCGAGCCGGTCCATGTTCTCCCTCGACGCCGCGATGGCCACGTCGAGATCCTGCGTCATCCGCTGGCCCCCGTACGCCTGGATCGCGACGCCGCCCACGGTGACGTACTCGACCTCGTGACGACCGAGCGCCCGGAACAGCTCCAACGCGTCGAAGTCCGCCGGCTCGGTCACTGACGCGCCGTCGGGCGTCTCATCGCCTCAGCAAGCCCGGAGCGAAGCTGCGACGCGAGTCTGTTCCAGCTCAACGCCAACGCCAACCGCTCAGCCATCGGGCGCTGCCGCGCGGCGAGCACCGCCGCCGGATTCGCGAGCGGGTCACGGACGCCATCAGCATCCGACGCGCGATCCGCCGGGACTGGTCGTCTTGCCGGATCCACGGCAGCAGGGTACAGCGGGCGGCCGATCGTTCTCATGCGAACCGGGCCCTCAGGCCGCAGGCGCGAGCACGTCGAGCACGACGACGCGATCCGGCACAGCGAGCGCGGACCGAGCGGCAGCTTCGAGCGCGCCCCTGTCGAGGTCATAGCGGCCGACCACGGCCGCGATCGGCTCCTCGACGCCGAGGTCTGGGTAGAGCACTTGCAGCTCGACCGGATAGCCGTCGTGCAACGCGACGATCGCGCGCTCGTGGACCTGGTCCGCACGCTCGGCGTGCTCGACCGGCACGAGCGTGATCGAAATGGCGTTCGCCTTGCTGTCGTAGTCGGCGCGCATGTCAGTCGTCCGGAAAAGTCGTGACGACGAAATCGGGATCGTCGTCGGCGACAACGACGATGATCGCACGGCCGCTGGCGTCCGGTCCAGTCAGCCGCGGATTCCCGCGCGTGTCCGCACCGGCCACCGCGGGTGCCGCAATCACCGCCGCCACATCGGCAGGCGTGATCCCGTACAGGCGCATCTCGTTCTTCGCGTGCCGGCTGAAGTGCACGAGAGCAGCATCCCGATCGGAGCGCGAAAGCGCCACCGCACATGCCTGTGATCTCAACCGATGAGCACAAGCGGCCCGCAGAGCCGTGTACATCGGTTCTGTTCCGCTCGTCCAGGCGTGAGACACGAATCGGACACACCTGATCGCGGCGATCCGCTCCCCGACACTCCCCAGCCCGACGCCGCGCCGGAGCGATCAGGAACAACGGGAGCCAAGCGATTCCCCGCCACACCGGCGATCGCGGTCCCCTACAACGCCAGAAGCCCCGGCGGACCGGGGCTTCCGTGAGGTGGAGAGAGCTTGGCGTCGCGCAAACCACGTGATCGTCGCGCCGGGTCTGCGCGTCGCAGCAGGGTGAGGGCTTGATCAGCTCTGCTCCGGGGATGTATCACGCGCTGACGCGCGGCGTCCCCCCGCGTGCGAAACTCCAGATGATGGGAGTACGGCGGCTGCAGGGAATCGTCGTGACGGTCGGGATCGCGTTGGGTGGCCTGCTGTGCTCGACGATGGCAGCGGCTGCGTCGCCGGCGTGGCGGATCGACGCGCTGTCGAACACGACGGCGGCACCGGGCGGGACGCTGGACTACCTCGTGCAGGTGACGAACGTCAGCGGTGTGGACAGCGACGGCGGTCATCTCGATCTCGTCGCGACGCTGCCGGACGGCGTCAGGGCCCTCTCGACGGCGAACGCGAGCGCCGACGCGAGCTTCTCGTGCACCGGACCGGGCGGCTCCGCCGTCGCCGGGGCGTCGGTGGTGACGTGCACGGAGACGGACGTCGTGCCCGCGCACGACTTTCGCACGATTCGGCTCACGGTCGCGGTCGATCCGAGCGCCGTGGGGTCGGTGACCAGCTCGTTTCAGGTTTCGGGCGGCGGCGGTACGACGTCGGCGAGCACGGTCGATCCGACGACGATCACGGCCACGCCGCCGGGCTTCGGCGTCGACGCGCTCGACGGTCAGGTCACGGATCCCGCTGGGGATCTCTTCACCCAGGCCGCCGGGCATCCGTTCGCCGCCTCGACGGCGATCGACCTCAACACGGTCACGAACCCGAACCCGCCGTTCGGTCCCCTCTGGCCGGTGGAGCCGACGAAGGACGTGCTCGTCGACCTGCCGGCTGGCTTCATCGCCAATCCGGTCGACATGACCCAATGCACGGCGGCCGACCTGGCGAACGCTCAGGGCGCAGAGCCCGAGCCGCTGTGTCCGCCGTCGTCGCAGGTCGGAACGACGCTCGTGCGCCTGAACGATCTCCCGGGGCCGGTCGTGCTGGGCCCGGTGCCGGTGTTCAACATGGTGCCGGCGCCCGACGAGCCGGCGCAATTCGGCTTTAACGTCGCGGGGACCGTCGTGACGCTGGGCGCGCAGCTTCGCAGCGGGTCGGACTACGGGCTGAACCTGGACGCCGAGGACGTGCCCCAGTCGCTTGCCGTGGCTGGCATGAGCCTGACGTTCTGGGGGGTGCCGTCGGACCCGAGCCACGATGCCGAGCGCGCGTGTCCAGGGCAGCTCAACCCCTGGCGTGGCGGTGGGTCATGCGCGAGCGGCGCACCGCGGACGGCGTTCCTGCGCAACCCGACGTCCTGCGCTGGCGGCAGCCTGCCGACCACGCTGAACGTCGATTCGTGGACGCACCCCGGCGTGTTCCAGAGCGCGACGTTCCTCAGTCATCTCCCGCCGGCGTATCCGTCGCCGCCGAGCGAGTGGGGCGCGCAGGTGGGGCTGACGGGATGCAGAACGGTGCCGTTCGATCCATCGTTGACGGCGGCGCCGGCGTCGACCGCGCAGGCGGGACAACCGGTCGCGTTCGCGTTCGACGTGCACCTGCCGCAAAGCGATGACCCCGACGTGCTCGGAGAGGCGGATCTGAGGCGGGCGGTCATGACGTTGCCGGAGGGCGTGCGCGTCTCGCCGGTCGGGACGAACGGGCTCGGCGGTTGCTCGCCCGCCCAGATCGGGCTGCAAACGACGGCCGAGCCGACGTGCCCCGACGCCTCGAAGGTCGGGTCGGCGACGATCACGACGCCGCTGCTCTCGCAGCCGCTGACGGGATCGGTCTATCTCGCGACGCCGAACGACAACCCGTTCGGCTCGGCGCTCGCGATCTATTTGGCCGCGGAGGGGCCGGGGCTGATCGTCAAGCTGCCGTGGGAAGTACAGGAGGACCCGGGGACCGGCCAGTTGACGGTGATGTCCGACGACATCCCGCAGCTGCCGCTCTCGGACCTGCGTCTGCAGTTCTCCGGTGGGCGGCATGCGTGGATGGCGTTGCCGGACGCGTGCGGGATCTTCACGACGCTCGCGCTGGCGACGTCGTGGAGCGGTCGCGCGGTCGCGTCGGAGTCGAGCTACGAGGTGGATCAAGGGGCCGGCGGTGGACCGTGCCCGACGCCTCCGCCTCCGCCGCCACCCACTCCGGGAGGCACGCCGGTCGCCGCGTCGCCTCCGGCTCCGTTCGCGCCTGCAGGGAGAACGCCAAGCGGATCGACGCCGCAGGCCAGCGTGGCGAGCGTGGGCAGAACGCGGGTCAGAGACGGCGTAGTGCTGGTGCCGCTGGCCTGCTCCGGTGGCAGTGGGTGTTCGATCATCGCGACCTTGAGCGTGGTGGAGCGTGTGCGTGGTGGCAGCGTGGTGGGCATTGCTGCCAGGAAGCATCGCCTCAGAACCAAGGTCGGAGTGGTCGGCAGAGCGTCGACCGACTTGGCGGCCGGTCAGCGCAAGACGCTCAGGATCGGACTGAACCGCCTGGGCAGAAGACTGCTGAGACGGTTCCGAAAGCTCAGGGCGACGCTGGGCGTCGCCCAGGACGGGAAGACGGTGAAGACAAGAGGGGGTGGGGGTGGGCTGAGCTTCGCGGTATCAGAACCGAAATGATGGAGAGAACTTGGCGTCGCGCAAACCACGCGATGTCGGCGTCATCGCTCGTGTTGGCGTGAGTACGACGGGCCAAACTGCTCCGAGAAAGACGGAGCCCCAGGGGGATCACCGCCGAAGCGGGAGAGCCTTCCCTGGGGCATACGCCAGCTAGTCTAGCGCCGTCGCGCTCGTCTTTTCGAGGGATCGAATGCACTCCTCCCAGGTCGCCACATGGATCACGCTTGCACGCTTCGCGCCCTACCTGGCTGTGGCGGACAGCGATCACGAGGCGGCGGTCGCGCTGTACGTCTGGAACGCGCGGATCTCGGCGGTCTTCGAGACGTTGCATCACGTCGAGGTACTGCTGCGCAATGCAGTCGATGCCCAGTTCGCGCCGGTGGACCCGGCGGCTCCGCCGCGTGATACGTGGCTGGAAGACGCGGCGATCCTCAACGAAGCGTCGCGCAAGCGGGTACGCGAGACGATCGGCCGGATCGCGCGCGAGCAGAAGACACCGACGCGCGGTCGCGTCGTCGCCGGCCTGTCGTTCGGGTTCTGGCGAGCGCTGTTCGACAAGAAGAACAGCCGGCTGTGGGTTTCGTACCTGCACAGAGCATTCCCAGCAGGGACCGGCGACCGCGCGGAGATCGCGACGCTGATGTCGAGCCTCGTTCCCTTCCGCAACCGCCTCGCGCACCACGAAACGATCATGCGCCGGCCAATCTCCAGCCACTACGAGAAGATGCTCACCTTGGCCGGCCTGATCGACCCGGCCGCCTCCACGTGGATCCGAAGCGTCTCGCGTGTGGAGATGCTGCTCGAGGAGCGTCCGCAGCAGCAGTCAGCCGGAGAACCCTGATCCAGACTGAGCTGTGCGCGCCATCCTCAGGCAACCTTTCTGAGGGCTGAGAGAGCGGTTTGCGAGTGGGCTTCGTTGGGACCTACTCCAACGTCGAGGCTATGGATCGGGTACGGCGATTGCTCCCGAAGCTCGAGAAGCTGGCGGCTACCGGAGAATCCGCACCGTTGCCACGGCGTATGCGGAACGCGAGCGAGCGCCGATCTTGGAAGCCGTGACGCAGATCCTGACCGAAGTCGAGGCGCCGATGCGGGCGCAGGAGATCCACGCTGCCGTTGAGGTCTTGCGCGGCGAGCCGGTGCCGTGGTCCTCGGTCAAGGACTGCTTGGCGTCAAATGTCGGTCCCGCCGGGCGCTTCATCCGGGTTGCACGAGGGCGGTACCGGATCGTGCCGCCGGCCATCGCAGGGCAAGCGGGACGCGGCTCTCAAGTGCCTGACGGCGTGTAGCACGAGAGGGTCCCATTGGCTGCGATGTCGAGTTCGTGGGGTCCGTAGGGTCCGCTGTCCGGCACCAGGCTGGAGGCGTGCAGCTCCCAGGCAGCGCCGGTCAGCGTGGCTGTGAAGGGAGCGATCTGGTTCCCGGTGAGCTGGATCGTTGCGGGATCGCTGTTCTCCTGTACAACGCTGACTGCGACCGTACCGCCGCTCTCTCCGGCGTTAGGAGTCGGCGCGGCGAGCGTGAGGGTGATGGAGCGGCACGTCGCGCGGGGCATGGCAACGAGCCTGTTGTAGGCCGGCGTGTCCGCAACGCCTCCGTTCGTCTCCGTTGCGAATACGCCGACGTCATAGGTAAAGGGCTGTCCGTTGACGTTGACGATCTGCGTACCTTTGCCGGTGATCGTTGCGAGCGCTACGTTGGCGTATGCGAAGACCTCGATCGTGCGCGAGCGAGCTACGACTCGATGCTTCTTGCCGACGACGACGATGCGGTAGAAGTGTGCGCCCTGCGCAACGGAAGGCGCGGACGCGTTGCCGTTTCCACCATGCCGTGGATGCAACACGGCAACCGATCTCCACACGTGTCCGGTTCCGACCCGCTTTTGCAAGACCGCGTGATCATGTCGCGGCATCCGGACGATGAACGTGGCGAAGGGCCTGCTGCCGGCATCGATGCGAGGAGTCGGGATTGCCCACGAAACGCTCGGATGCTGAGCTGCGAACGCTGGTTCGCTGAGAAGCCCCATGGTGCCCACCACGGCGACGAGAGCGACCACCGCGCGAGTCATCATCCCGGCCCATCCGCCCTCTGACTTGTCGCCACGAGTTCCTCCTAGATTTCTGGTAGACGCCGGAGCCTATCGACGAATCCTGTTGCACGTGGACATCCGCCTCCATCGTTTGGTACGGAAGCGCGAGCGACAGGAGGGCCCGCCGCTCGCGGCGCGCTGATCACTAGGGACGCGACGGCCTTCGTCCAGGCGCAGCAGCACATCGGGTTGGAGTAGCGGTCTCCAACCTCACCGCCATGGGCTTCGTCGGGACACTGTCGAACCCGGACACCCAGGAGCGGCTGAGGCGGCTGCTGGACAAGCTCGAGCGAGTGGCGGGTACCGAGACGTCGACGGCGCCGCGGCGACCGGAGCCTCAGCCGGAGTGTGCTCCGGTGCTGTCCGCTGTGACCCAGGTTTTGCGTGATGTCGAAGGGCTGATGCGGGCGCGGGCGGTACATGCCGAGGTGGAAGCGCTCCGTGGCGCGCCGGTGGCGTGGTCGTCGGTCAAGGACTACTTGGCCTCGAATGCGCAGCCGGGTGGCCGGTTCGTACGGGTTGCCCGCGGGCGCTACTGCCTCGCTGGGCTGTAGTTCGCGTCCACCAGCCCGCAAGCAGGCTGCTACCCATGAAGGATCGAGTTGTCACCGCAAGCCCGCCATGGGGTCATATGTAGATGGCACTGGCCGAACCTTGTCGTCGGGAGACATGACCCCCGCCACGTAGGCCGAGTGGTAATTCATGAGCGGTTCGGACAGCGGACCCGGCAACTGAGCGGTGACAGAAAACGGTCTACCGTTGTCGCTGACTATTAAGGCCGATTTCCTGGAACCGCCCAGAAGCGTAAACCGCAAGGTGTACTTGCAGTAGTGATGATGCGTGAATGCGAAGACATCCACCACTTGCTGTTCGCCGAGCTTGAGCGCAATCGCCTTATTCTCGAAGTAGTTTGTGTGCGAAAATACCGAGCCGCGAACGTCTTGCGCTTGCGGATGTGGGTAGTCCAAGTCGAACCCCATCGCTGCGGTCGTTTCCTCGGCCGCTGGTGGGGAGGCCAAGATTGCGCCCCGGAGCGGAGCGCTGCATTGAGTTTGGGCCGACGCTCCAATAAGCTGGACAGTATGTGAGCTGTTTCCCTCGAGAACGATGCGCGCTATCGAGAGGTCCGGCGCAACCCCACCCTGGCTGACAGCCCATCTGTCATACCGCGTAAGGCTGCCGTATGCGCCCCCCTGGTCCTGGTTGATATCGGCGTAAAGCGCATTCAGATGCGAGAGGGCGGCGTCACTGAGGTGAAGCGGCCGGGGAAAGATCCATGTAAACCCCTGCAAGCCAGAATGGCGTTGCTCGAGTACCGCATCGACCTTCACGGGTGGACCCGTGATATGGCGCGCAAGGATCAGATGCAACAGCAGGCCGGCCGTTACAGAGGCCGCGATGGCGCCGGCGATTCCCCACAGTTGTGCACCCGTGACGGCAAGTCGCCGCCGTGTTCGCGGCTTTTGCCGCCTGCTTGCAGCCGTGTGTCTACGAGAGCGTCGTCTTGCCATTGTCTCGACTCCCTCGATGAGGGTCAGGAAACGTACCAAACGCTCGGGAGGCTTCACGCCATAAGCAGGTGTGGTGGTGTGCGCCCGTCCTCCCAGCGAGCGCAGAACCGCCGATACTGCTGCGATCCTCAAGAATCCAATGGCGGCTCGCGAGTCGCGAGGCCCCGTTGCGGCCAGCAGCGGGCCGCTGTGTGGTGGTTCGATTAGCGCGGTCGATGTCCCCGCGAATGGAGAGAACTTGGCGTCGTACAAACCGCGCTGTCATCACGGCAGGCACCGTGGCGACGTAAGTCACGGACATGGCGATATGTCCCCGGCGGTCACGCTGGGCAGTTCTGGCAGTGCGCGTCGCAGGACCAGCATGGCGCCGCCAGGCAACGCGATCCGCAACTCGGTCGAGCGTTCTCCGAGCGCCGCCACGGTCGCTACGACGAGCCCTATCGCCACAAGCCCAACCGCGCCACACGCCAGGCCAACGACAGTGACCGCGACGGCCAGCGCGAGGAGCACGGCGAGCGCCGGTGTCGAGCGGTGAGCGTGCGACAGCATGCGGACAGGGTCCGGGACAGCCCCGGCGGAAACATAGTCGGGGGTGCATACCACCCTGGGTTCCGTCCGGACTCGTGCGGAGCCTTCGGTGTATGAGTCGCCAGATCGCGGTGCGCCTACCTGAGGAGTTGCTCGAACGGATCGACCGGCTGTGCTGGCGAGGGACGCGCTACGCCGATCGGGCTAGCATCGTGCGGGCTGCGCTGCGGAGCCTCTTGGACGAGGCTGAAGCAGAGGCGCACGAGATACGTGGGCCGGCTGCACTCTCCGACATCTCCGACGCCACCGCGCCGCTCGCTGGCGACATCTTTCAGCGGGCATCTTCCAGCGGGCTGGCCACTGATCCGCGCCTGCGACAAGGAAGCGTGTGGGAGGCAACGGTCGGCGGATGTGACCTGCCGGTGGTAGTCGTGACGCGTGACCTGCTTACCGTTCGGCTGCCGTTCGTCGCGGTGTTGGCCGTGCGCAGCCGTGATTGGCCCGTCGACGAAACCGGGAAGGTTGTTCTCGGCGAGGTCGAACTCGCGCCGGGCCGGCATCTGACGCTGGCGGCCGACGTCGACTGGTCCGTGAACTGCGACCTCATCTTCAGCGTGCCTAAGCGCGCGCTTGCAGCGTACGTTGGTCAGCTCCCGCCCGATGAGCTGGCCGCAACGCTTCGAGGAGTCGGCGATCTGCTGGCCATCGAGGTCGCTTAGACGACGGAGGCTTGCGACGCGCCTGCTCTCGTTCCACCTAACTCCGCGGGGCACTGATCACCCAGCGGCGAAGATCGAGAATGCGTCTGGGTGATACGGATCAACGAGCGTTAGTGGGGACATCACTTGCACGCGGCGCGGGAGGCGGTCCGCTCCGCGGGTCCATCGCTCTGCCCAGTCATCGACCGAGACTGCGTGACTTTCCCGGCTTATCGACAAGATCTCGTCGAAGATGACGCCGATGGCATCAGCAATGCCGGACGAGCTATCGACCGCAGCAAAGGTCGCCGTGACGCGCCCTGGAACGACGAGCAGGTGGACGAGGTACTCCGTTGACGGCCCGCGGGCGATTTCCTTCCAAAGATCGGCGACGTTGAGATCGCGCCCACCAACGGTCCATGCTGCGTGCCACAGCACCCCCTCCGTCCCGGAGAGGACGTTTTCGTCAGTCATCGCTGCCCAGGGTCGAGCGCTGTAGGACAGGCGAAAGCGAACGTCGTACTGCCGGTCTGCGTGTTCCAGAAGCCGGTCCGCCACCGGATGCTTGCCCGCGATCCAGGCGCGAACCAGTGGATCGCGACCCTCGTATACCGGGCGTGTATCGAGATAAGACGCGTAGAACCGCTGCGCGCCGCGTTCGAGATTGCGAAGTACCTGCTCGATGCGTTGCAGGTCGTCGCGGTGATGCCGGCGGCAGTGTGCGCTGCGGTTGCGTAGCTCCTGTAGCTCGTCGGCGGTTCCCTGCCAGCGACGCTGAGGCGGCAACAGGGGTGCGAAGAGATCCCACTGATGCTCGATCAGACGGAAGAGGTCGGATACGTCGGCGTAGGACAGCAGTTCGCCTGCGTCAGCCGATGCCATGTAGGCGTTTGCTCCGTCACCGGCTGCACGCTGAGGCGCACGACCCTTCAGGTGTTCGATCCAGCTCGCTCCATGCTTGGCCCGGAGCTCGACGTACACGACCTCTCGTAGCCACGTCTCGAGCTGCCACCACCGCCCGTAGCAGGCAAGTGCTTCTGGCGGAACACCAGAGCCCAGGATGCGCGACACGCTCGGAATGGACGACTGCTCCATGGACCCATTATCGAGCTGCGGAGCTATCTCAGCGCTCGCTCATCTCGGTCGCGTCTCTTTTCGGCGGCTGCACGGAGCGGAGCGAGGCGCGCGACGAGGTGCGCGCCACCCGGATCATGGTTCCCAGGCTGTCCTCAAAGCAACCAGGCCAAGAGCCCCATATAGCCGCCCGTGAGGCTGAACAAGACAGCTTGCCGAAACACCGTCAGGCGCGTGGCAACAGTATTCTCGCCGACGGCAAGCATACGAGTGTAAGACTGGGCGAGTGCCCGCTGAATCGGAGGTTCGTTCGAGCTAAGGACAGCGGTGTCGATCATTGTGAACTCCGCCCTGCCGGCGAGGATTCCGGCAGCACCACCGATCCCGTAGACGAGCAGCAGCAAGGCAACGAGCCACGCGACGTCTAGCGGCCAGCCAGGTCGAGCATGCACGAACGCGGCACCAAGGCTGGCTAGAACTGCGGATGCGACGGTAAAGAGCCATTGCGCGCGGCCTCGGATGCGCTCCAGATCTCCGAACTGTCGGTCGGATTGACGCCGGCCCTCATCGATCATGCACTGCAGGTCCTCGGGAAGCCATCCGTCAAGAGCTGAGGGGGAGACTTGATGTGCCGGATACACGGGTATGCGGCTTCCTGGACTCAATAGCGCAGCTACATGCCAAAAATAGATGCGCTGCCCTCGGCCCACGCTCCTGACCGATCTTGTCCAGCGAACGGCGGGCGTCATCGCAGGTGCCCTCCCAGCCACTGGGCGATGCTGGCCGTCACTTCAGATGCTGTGTGCTCTTCCAGGAACAGCCACTGTCCCGCCGGGTTGACATCAAGGAGCACCGCATCGTCACCTGTCAACAGCCAATCTTGGCTGGAGTACCCCAACGACATCGCGGCGGCGACCATCAGTGCTCGATCGCAGACGTCGGGGCTGTCAAACGGGACGAACGAGTGGTGAGCGGCCTCGTGTCGCCTCCAGTCCACCGGCAGATTCGTCGCATCCAACGCGCAGGACCAAGCCTGGCCGGCGACGGTGACGACACGAAGATGGTATTCGGCAACGAGATGCTCCTGCACGAGGAAAGGCGCGCCGTCGAGGAGCTTCAGTCGCTCGTCTCTTCGCGACATGGACTCGGCCCAAACTACGCGCTCCTGTTGATCAGCTTCCGCGAAGTGGCTCGATCCCAGGGGCTTGACGACCACGTTCTCGCCGAACTCGGCCGGGATCGCCTCCGGCAGGGAAACGACGGCGGTGCGAGGGATAGAGACACCGAGGCCCTGTGCGACGCGACCCTGGATGAGCTTGTTCTCGCAGAAGACCAGTCGGTCGAGCGGTGTGAGCCACTCGACGCCGGGACTGCCGGCAATTCCAACGATCAGCGATGTCCATGCACTGCGCTCTACAGCCTCGCGTGAACCGGATATGAGCCCTCGGCGCCAGCCAGGAGGGGCGATTCGGCGAATCCAACCGCGACCGCCCGCTGAGAGCCCAACTTCGCGGTCGGCGGCTCGCAGCATCTCGCCGACGAGCTCATATGGAGCGTCTTCAAGGCTCTGCACATCGACAACGAGGGGCGAGTCGCGCTCGGTGATCGCCCCGAGCACCGCCTGTACGTGCTCGTCGTTCGTGCTGCCAATGATGATGGCTGGAGGTATCAGCTGCGCAGATGGATCACGTCGTCGTCGCTGAGATCCTCTTGGTCATTGTCGAGGGTCTCCTTGGTCGCCGTAAGGCTGGTTTCAGCCCTTGCGACACCGTCGGGCGGCACCGAGTCCAGTACGTCGTACAGGCTTCGGTGCCGCTCAGCATCATCAGCGGTCGGCATTGAACGCGATCTCCTGAAGGGCGAGGGCCTCTTCGTCGTTGTCCACCGTCTCCTTTGCCATGGTCCGAATCGTCTCGCCGCGTACGCTTGCGGCAACGCCCGGCCCAGCGAGCACCTCGTAGAGCGATCTTGTGTCGGAAAGCGTGGTGTTCATCGCGGGCGATTATAGGCTTTCCGGTCCACCGTGCCCCGTCCGCTGTGCGGCCGCATGTCTCGCGGCGGAGTCCGTCGCCTCGTTGACCTTGGACTTGAGATCCGCGCGCGAGTCTGGTCTCGTCGCCCGTCGACCATAGAAAAGGTGGCCCCGGCGACGCGTGAACGTCCCGGGGCCTGGCACCGAAGGAGGACCTTCGATGCGGGAATACCGTATCCGTGTTGTGCGGCGGCCGCCGGTTGCGGCTGTCGAGCGTTGGTGTCGGGAGCGGGCGCGGCTGGTCCGCTGGGCCAGGTGGTCGCGGTGAGCGCCGTCATGCCGGAGAGGCCAGCACCGCCCAAGAAACGCTCGCGCGCGTATGTCGCGCTCGGTCGTGCGGTTCGTGAGCTGCGCGCACGGCGGGGCTTCAGTCAGGAGGGCCTGGGCTTCCGTTCCGGGCTGCATCGCAACTATGTGGGGGCGATCGAGCGCGGCGAGATCAACCCGACCTTCCGGATCTTGATCGCGCTCGCGCACGGGCTGCACCTGCCGCTCTCAGAGATCGTGAGCGTGACCGAGCGACACGCCAAGGAGATGCGCGCGCAGGCGCGCGACGAGACACTGCCACATGACTGACACGGTGCTGCCACGCGGTCAGATCGCGCGGGGTCGGTGTACCGCGGAGGGGGTCGGATCCGCATTCCTTTGCTGTTACGACTCTTGCGCCGGTCGTCACGCATATGGAGAAGGAATCGCTTGGGCTTGGATGCCCGCAGGTGGTGGTGATGAGCGAGGGGCAGGAGCGCGAAGCGGCGCGCCTGCTCGCGCTCGTCCTCGCCCGCAAGAACGTTCCGAATCGCCGGCGCCGTTCGTCGGGCGCTTTGCCCGTCCGTTTGGGTGGCGGTTTGCCCGTCACGACCCGCCGCCCCGCGGCGGCGGGATGGCCGTCGTGGCGGGAGATCGCGGCGGTCGGTGAAAGCCGACATAGGTGGTCATGCATGAGTTCGTCTACTTCTCGTGCGCGGCAGGGCCGGGTGACGGCCGATCGGCTGGTGGAGCTGGCGAATCATCTGACCGACCGTGATCGGGAGATCGCGCTGACGCTCTATGAGCACCGGATCCTCACGTCGAGCCAGTTGACGCTGCTGTTCTTCTCGGGTCGTCGTCGGGCGATGGATCGGCTGCTGTTCCTCTACCGCGCGCGGGTGCTGGATCGTTTCTATCCGCCGCGTCCGTTCGCGTACGGCAAGCCGCAGGCGCACTGGCTGCTCGATGAGGCCGGCGCGCACATCGCCGCCGCGTGCCTCGGCCTCGACCGCAGAGCACTCGCATGGAGACCCCGCGAGAACTGGGGCACGCATCCGCAGCTCGCGCACCACCTCGAGGCCAACACGTTCGTCATCGACCTGATCGCCGCCACGCTTCCGCATCCCGCGCTCGGCGTGGTCGAGTGGCGTGGCTCCGTGAGCGCGCGGGATCAGATGCAGGACAGTGTCGGGCTCGTGCCCGACGCCGGGCTCCTGCTCGCCACGCCGGCCGGCGTCATCGACTGCGTACTGGAGTGGGATCGCGGCACCGAGACCGGTTCGGTGCTGGAGCACAAGCTGCGCATGTATCGCAAGGCCGCCGGACGCAGCCGCGACCGGCGCCGGGTGCTGTTCGTCGTCCCGGGCGCCCGCCGCGCCGCCACGCTGGCGCAGGCGGCGGGACGAGCGGCTGCAAGACAGGTGCATCACGAGGTGTGGCCGGTGTTCGTCGCGACCGTGCCGGAGCTGCGCGAGTTCGGGCCGCTCGGCCCGATCTGGCAGCCACTCGACAACCAGCGCGCACCGCTGCGGCTGGAGGCGCTGCCCGTCTCCGATCTCGAACCGCTCGATCCGGCCGGCGCGCTCGGCCGCCGTTGGCGCAAGGACCGGCCGGGGTTCTGGCATGCGCTCTCGCCGCTCGGCTCACCCGCACCCGACAACGAGGAGGGATGGTCATGACTCGCGTCTGCCTGTACACCCGCATCTCCACGGATGAGGAGAACCAGCCAACCTCGCTTCACTCACAGAAGGACCGGCTCGAAGCATTCTGCTCCTCGCAGGAGGACTGGCGGATCGTCGCCCACCACGAGGACCGCGCCACGGGCACGAAGCTCGACCGGCCGGGCCACCCAAGCCGCGCTCGACCTCGCGCGGCGTGGTGGTGCGGACCTGCTGCTCGTCTACCGCGTCGACCGCCTCTCCCGCAAGGTGCGCCAGCTTGCGCAGCTCGCTGAGGAGCTGGACCGCCTCAACGTCGTGCTGCGGTCCGCGACGGAGCCGTTCGATACCGGTTCGGCTGCCGGGCGGATGATGTTGCAGATGCTCGGGGTGTTCGCCGAGTTCGAGCACGCGACGATTGTGGATCGCGTCACCGCCGGGATCGAGCGCCGTGCGAAGCAGGGCTACTGGCCCAACGGCCGCGTGCCGTACGGCTACCGCCGCAACGACGCGAAAGAGCTGGTCGAGGAGGAGCGCGAGGCGCCGATCGTGCGACGCATCTTCGACCTCTACACCGCCGGCCGACATGGCGCCGTCTCGATCGCTCGGCTGCTCGACGCCGAGCACGCGCCTGCACGCAGCGGGCAGGGGTGGCAGCCGGCGGTCGTGCTGCTGATCCTGCGCAACGAGGCATACGTCGGTCGCGTCCATTGGCGCGGGCAGGTCTTCGACGGCAAGCACGCGGGACTCGTGGACGAGGCGACGTTCGAGCGCGCGCAGAAGCTGCTCAAGGAGCGCGGCGAGGACTGCGCCCAGCGCGTCGGACAGCGCAGCGACTTCCTGCTCTCGGGCCTGCTTCGGTGCGGGCGCTGCCGGCGCGCCTACGTCGGCATGAGCGCCAGAGGCAACGGCGGCCTCTACCACTACTACGCCTGCTCCGGCCGCCAGAAACGCGGACCCAAAGCCTGCGACGGCGACCGCATCCCACGCGAAAAGCTCGAGGACGCCGTCATCGAACAGCTCGCCGGCATCTACCGCGACGGCCACCTCATCCGCCAAGCGATCGAGCAAGCCGCAGAAGGCGAGCACGACGAGCGCGACGTGCTCGAAGACCGGCGCGCCTCGATCGCCGCTGAGATCAAGCGCGCCGAGCGCGCGATCGACCGCTACCTCGACGCCTTCGAGAACGGCGACCTCGACGCGAAACGTTTCCAGGGACGCATGGCAGCGCTGGAGGCCAAGCTGGACGGCCTCAAGGACCAAGACCAGCAGCTCGCCCACGAACTGGCCGCAGAAGCCCCGCACGCGCCCGACACCGCCGAGCTGCACGCCACCGCCAACGCCCTCGAAGACGCCATCCGCGCAGGAAACCCGAACACACCAAAGCGCTCCTGCGCATCCTCATCGCCGAGCTGCGCGTCAACTCCCGCGCCGAGATCCTTCCCACCTACCGGATCGTCGCGCCCGTGGTTTGCGCGACGACCAGTTCAGTGGGCGATACTGGGCTCGAACCAGTGACCTCCGCCTTGTCGAGGCGGCGCTCTCCCAGCTGAGCTAATCGCCCTGGGAGACGGAAGCCTAGCAACGCGCGGGCGCCGGTGGCGACGCGGCGGTGACGGGTTGCGGGAGCCCGCGGTCGACTACGCTATGCCGTCCTGGGCGACGTGGCGGAGTGGCTACGCAGCGGCCTGCAAAGCCGTGTACACCGGTTCGATTCCGGTCGTCGCCTCTCCCTCCCGTCGCCGGCTGCGACTGCCGGACCCGTCAGGCCCCCAACCCTGGGCACAACGGCGTGGCGTCAGGCGCTGGAAGCGGGCGCCGTCGCAGTGACGATCCAGGTCGAGGCCGGCGCGCGCACGCCGTCCGGCCCGTCGAACGCCGCCAGGCCCTCGCGCAGCGCGGCATGGACCGCCCCGTGCAGATGCTCCGCCCGCTCGCCCGCGAGCCGCAGGATCTCGCCCGCGGGTCCGAGGCTCATCGCGAGCTCGATCGCCTCGTCGACGTCGTCGCCGATCAGGATCGGGAGGTCGCAGCGCCGCAGCGACACGTCGACGAAACCCGCCCGCAGGAGGATCTCGCTCGTCGTGTCCGCGTCCGCCATCGAGAACGGCCCCGGGCCGCACGTCGGCTCGTCGTACTCGTCGGGACGCGGAACGATCTGCTCGACGATCGTCTGGGCGCGGTAGAGCCAGTCGTTGTCGAGCCGGCGCCGCCAAACCACCATCACGAGCCGGCCGCCCGGGACCAGCGCCTCGCGTACGTTGCGCAGTGCAGCGACGGGGTTGGCGAAGAACATCGTCCCGAAGCGCGAGAAGGCGTAGTCGAAGCGCTCGGTGAACGGCGTCACCTCGACGTCGGCGGCCAGGAAGCGCGCATTCGCGACACCAGCGTCCTCCGCCTCATGTCGTGCCGTGTCGATGAAGCGCGCTGCCGCGTCGACGCCGACCACCTCGCCGTCCGATCCGACCATCCGGGCGATGTCCTGCGTCGTGTCGCCGAAGCCGCAGCCGATGTCGAGCACCCGCTGCCCCGGCTGCGGCGGGGCGAACCGCAGCGCCGCCTCGCCGTGGACGCCGAGGCCGGTCGTCACGATGTGCCGGAAGCGCACGAAGCGGTCGTACAACGGGCCGTCCCACGCTTGGATCGCCTCGGCGTTGACGCCCTCGCCCCATCTCGTCTGCGCGGTCGCCATCGTCTCGCCTCTCTCTCGATCGGGATCGTGGCGAGCATACGTGCCCGCCACGATCGACACAACGGCTCGGCTGCGTGGGCTCAGCCCTCCTCTTGTGCTGCGGGCTCCAGTCGCGGCGCGTGCTGATGCGACGCGTGGTGGCCATGACGGTGGGCATGGTGAACGTGCTGGTGGGGCGGGTGCTGGGTCGTCTCGGCGATGACGACCTCCAGCGGCGTCTGATCGCGCTTGGTGAACGACAAGTACGCCACAAGTGCGAGGATGGCGGCAAGGAACATGTAACTCGTCTTGGTCGTACCCAGCCCAAGCCCACCGTACTTGTGGTCATGCTGGGACATGAAATCACCAATCGACGCACCAAGCGGCCGCGTCAAGATGTAGGCGAGCCAAAAGCTCAGAACCGCATTGAGCTTCAGTGCATAGTGACTAAAGGCGATCACCGCGATCGCGCCACCGAAGATGGCAATCGAAACTGCATAGCCAAGGTCAGCTTTCTCAGCCACCAGATCGCCGGCCGCCGTCCCCAGGGCGAACGTGAAGAGAATCGCCAGCCAGTAGAACGCCTCGCGACGGCTCGTGACGATCGAGTGGATCGAGAGGGTGCGCTCGAACGCGTACCAGACCGCGAACACGGTCGCGAGGATCGTTGCGAACAGCGCCGTGCTCGTGGTGAGCGACACGTTGTAGTTGTCGGTCATGTTGTCCGTGATCAGCGTTCCGAAGACGCTGACCACGACCACCACCGACCAGTACACCACCGGCACGTAGCGTCGCAGCCGGAATTGCACTCCCAGCAAGACGACCAGCAGCGCGCCGGTCGCGTAGGTCATGTTGGTCAGACCGAACCCGAGCGTCGTGTTGAGATAGTCCGCGGCCGTCTCGCCGACCGTCGTGCAGAGGATCTTGATGATCCAGAAGCAGAGGGTGACCTCGGGGACCTTGTTCAGCATCCGACGCCCAAGTGACTGGCTCGGCGACGCCTCGGTAATTACGCTCATGAAGCGGAGTGTGCGGGATCGAACCTGACAGTTTCCTGACCAGCAGGCTGCGGCGCATCCTTGCGGGTCACGCCCAAATACGCGACGAACCCGGCGATGACGGCCGCCAACGCAAGGCTCACCCAACCGGCGCCGAGGTCGAGTCCTCCGCGGCTGTGAGTGACGCCGAGCCAGTCGGCGAACGACGCGCCCAGCGGGCGGGTGAGGACGTAGGCAGACCAGAACGCCAAGATCGAGTTCAAGTTGAATCGCCAGTAGCCGATCGCCGGAACCGCGATCGCAGCGGCGAACAGCAGGCCGGACGCGAAATAGCCCAAGCCGAACGTGACGGCCGTGAGATCCCCCGCAGCCGTGCCGAGTGCGAACGTCGCAAGCACCGCCGCCCAGTAGAAGACCTCGCGGCGCGGCGTGACGATGCTGTGGATCGACAGCGTCCGCTCGCTCAGGTGCCAGGAGCCGAAGACCACTGCCAGCGACACCGCGTAGAACACGGTCGAGGCAACGTAGGGAACGCCCAGCCCGACGTGCAGGGCGTCGGCGGCCATCGTCCCGAAGATGCCCACCATCGCGACAGCGAGCCAATACCTCCAAGCGACGTATTCGCGAGCGCCGAACTGCAAGATCAGCGCGACCGCCAGGCCGATCCCGCCGAGGACGACGGCGACCTCGGGAACGAGTCGATGCACGAGGAAGTCGGATGTCGACTCGCCCATCCCGGTCGTCAGGCCCTTGACGACCCAGAAATAGGCGGTCACCTCCGGCACCTTCGAGAGCGACGCGCCCGAGCGACTGGCTCGGCGTGCCTCAACGGTCGCGCTCATGCCGGAAGTGTGCAGGGACGAACCTTGCGAATACCTGAACAGGGAGCCTCAGCGCGCCGTGGCGTGCGGCCACGTCGCCGCCGCGCGGCGCGTTCAGCCGCCGGCGACGTCGCGCCGCACGAAGACCGTCAACCCGGCTGCCAGCGCAGGCAGCGCGTACAGCGCGCAAACCCAGGTGGCGCGCGCGATCGGCGCCCAGTCCGCCGGTTCGCGCAGCAGCCCCTGCCAGGCGTCGAACTGCGTCGAGAGCAGGTAGGGCTTGATCGCCTCGAGGCCGGAGATGACGCCGATCAGCTGCAGCAGCAGCGAGATCATCAGCGTGCCGACGATCGCCGCCGCCGAGTTGCGGGTCACGGTGGACAGCAGCAGCGCGATCGAGGCGACCGCGATCACCGGCAGCAGGTAGGCGCCGAGCGCGGCCGCCATCAGCCCGAGCGCGCGGCCGACGGGGATCTTCGTGCCCGACAGCGACGTCAGCGGGTTCAGCCCGTAGCGCAGGCCGCCGAGCAGCAGCCCGACGCCGGCGAACAGCACCAGCGCGGCGACCGCGTAGGTGAGCGCCGCGAGCGCCTTCGCCAGAAACACCTGGTGGCGGTCGACGGAGCGCGTGAGGATCGTCTTGAGCGTGCCGTTGCCGTCCTCGTTGGCGACGATGTCCCCCGCGACGAGCGCCACGATCAGGGGGAACAGCCAGATCGAGCCGAAGATCAGCAGGACGGGAGGGATCGCCAGACCGGTCTCGCGAACGTAGCGGCCGAACGGGACGTCGTTCGGGCCGCCGCCGCGCAGCGCGAGCGCGACGACGAACAGGATCGGCACGAGCGCGGCCATGCCGAAGCCGAGGTAGGTGCGTTTCTGCGCGCGCAGCTTGCGCAGCTCCCAGCCGTAGATCGCGGCGATGCCGGGACGCCGGCGGGTCGCAGCGGGCGTCGCGCTCGGCGCAGGTTCGGCGACGGCGCTCATCGGATCGCCTTCTCGGGGACGACGCCGTTGCCGCCGCTCGCCGCGTCGACCAGCCCATCGCCCTCGGTCAGGCGGAAGAACAGCTCCTCGAGCGAGGCGGCGGCCGGAACGAGCGCGGTGATCGCGGCGCCGGCCTCGACGAGCGCGACGGACAGGTCCGCCACGGTGCGCTCCTGCTCGGCCGCGAACGTGATGCCCTCCCCCGCGCCCAACGCCTCGGTCACGCCTGCCTGCGCGCGGCAGACGGCCAGGGCGCGCTCGTCGTCGGTCGTGCGCAGGCGGTAGCGCTGGCCGGTCGAGCGCAGCAGCGCGTCCAGGGCTCCTTCGTAGATGACGCGGCCGGAGCGCACGATCGCGACGCGGTCGCACAGCTCCTCGACCTCGCCCATCAGATGCGAGGACAGCAGCACGGTCATGCCTTCGTCGGCCAGCCGCCGCACGAGCACGCGCATGTCGCGCATGCCGGCCGGGTCGAGGCCCGTCGTCGGCTCGTCCAGCAGCAGCAGGCGAGGCGCACGCAGCAGCGCCGCGGCGATCCCGAGCCGCTGCTTCATCCCGTGCGAGTAGCCCTTGACCTTGTCGCCCTGGCGGTCGGTGAGGTCGACCGTCTCGAGCGCGCCGTCGATCCGGTCGCCGGCGTCGCCACCGTCGAGCGCAGCCATCAGCTCGAGGTTGCGCCGGCCTGACAGGTACGGGTAGAAGCGCGGCGCCTCGACGAAGCCCGCGACGCCGTCGAGTGCCGCCGCGCCCTGCTCCAGCGGGTCGCGCCCGAACAGCCGCGCGACGCCCTCGTCCGGGCGGATCAGTCCGAGCAGCATCCGCAGCGACGTCGTCTTGCCGGCGCCGTTGGGTCCGAGGTACCCGTAGACGCAGCCCGCCTCGACGGTCAGGTCGACGCGATCGACCGCCGTCACGTGACCGTAGCGCTTGACGAGGCCCCGGGCCTCGATCGGGTGCCCGTCGGCCTCGCTCATCCGAGCTGGCGCGCGGCGGTCTCGGCGGCTTGCGGCGGGACGGAGCCCGCGACGACGAAGTCGACCCCGCCGCGCTGGAACGTCAGCACCGTGCCGAGTGCAGTCGCCAGCTCGTGGCCGGTCGCACCGTCGACGTTGATCGCGGGGAGCTGGAGGCTGTGGCGATCGCCTCCTCCGCCGGACCCGGGGCCGCCGAGCGGCTGCTCGCCCGGCTTCGCCTGACGCTCGACCACGGCGATCGCACCGAGGCCCTTGCCGTAGACGACGACCGCGGTCGGCTCGCTGCCGTGGCCGGCGAGCCAGACGTCCTGGCGCGGAAGGCCGGCGAGCTGGTCGGGGGCCGAGAGCTTGAACGGCAGCGCCGCCTGGACGGCGCCGACCCCGGTGACGGGCTTGCCGGAGCCGGCGTGATCCGCGGACCCGACACCGTCAGCCTTGGAGCCCGACGACGGGGAGAGGTCGACGATCTTGGCGCCAGCCGGAGGCGCCACGTCGATGTCGCTCGCCGCGATCGGACCGAAGGTCACGTGCGTCGCGCGCAGTTCGAGCACCGGGTCGCGCTGGCCGGAGGCGTACACGGCGGCCCGCAGCGGCACGCCGTTCGTCGCGTCCCAGGCAAGCTCGGCGGCGCCGAGCAGGCCACCATCGCCGTTCGGGGCGATCCGCACGGTGTAGGTCGGCTCGCCGGCCGTCGAGGTCGGCGTCGCGCCGGACAACGTCCAGTGCTTGCCGACGTCGGCGATCGCCTGGTCGATCTTCGCGAGCGTCGGTGGCGTGTGCGCGTCCGGCTTCGCGGCGTCTGCCTTGCCCTGCGGCAGTGCGAAGCGGTAGGCGGTGTTCGTGGAGGCGTCGTACGCCGTCACGACCTTGCCGTCGGAGACGATCTGCGCGTCGCCCGCCTGCGACTGCAGCTCGACGCGGAAGCGCCCGTCGCCCGTCACCCACAGGCGGCCGGAGGCGCCCGCCATCAGCGGCGAGACGGAGCCGTCCGGCAGCGCGCCGGCCGGAATGAGGTGGTTCGTGAAGTGGACGCGCGCGGTGACACCTTCGACCTTCGGCGCGCTCAGCGCGTCGTGGACGGCGACGTCGAGCGGCTTGGGCGCCGGCTTCGGGCTGCCGCCGAGCGCGCCCTGCGCGATGCCGACGCCGGTGCCGAGCACGACGAGCGCTACGGCGAGGCCGATCAGGTTGCGGGTGGAGAGGGTCCTCAGGCGCTTCATCGCGTTCCCTTCACGTCGGGTGACACGGTGTGTTCTACCCCGGGACCTTGAGGGAACTGTGAGGAAGGCGCGATCGGCAGCTCCATGGCGAACGTCGCCGCCTCGACGGAGGCGCGGCCGCCGTGCCGCTCGGCCGTCGCGCGCACGATCGCGAGGCCGAGTCCGGTGCCGCCGGCCGACGCGTGCGGCCCGCGCCAGAAGCGTGCGAACGCGTGCTCGGCCTCCTCGCCGCTCAGCCCGGCCCCCTCGTCGGTGACGGCGAGCCGCGCGCGTCCGTCCAGCCGTGCGACCTCGACGACGATCCGTCCGCCCGCCGGGCCGTGGCGCTCGGCGTTCTCGACGAGATTGCGCAGCGCGCGCTCCAGCGCCGCGCGGTCGCCGAGCACGTGCACGGCACCACCGGGTGCGTCCACGGTCGCTGCCGAATGCTCGGCCGCGACTGCGTGCGCGAGCTCGACCAGGTCGACGAGCGTGGCGTCGGCTGGTGGCTCGGCGACGTCCTCGCGGGCGAGCGCGAGCAGGTCGTCGAGCAGCTCGGCGAGCCGCTCGGCGTCGGCCTCGATGTCCGCGAGCGCGGCCGGATCTGCGCCGTGGCGCGCGATGTACGCGGCGTTGCCGCGCAGTGCGGTCAGCGGCGTGCGCAGCTCGTGCGAGGCGTCGCCGACGAAGCGCCGCTCGCGCTCGCCCGCGCGCTCCAGCGCAGCGAGCATCGCATTGAGCGTCGCCGCCAGGCGACCGACCTCGTCGCGTCCACCGCCCGGCAGCCGCCTGCCCGGGTCGCCCGTGCGCGCGATCGCCTCCGCGCCCGCGGTGAGGCGCGTCAGCGGCCGCAGCGCGCGGCGGGTCAGCAGGACCGCGAGCGCAGCGGCGAGCAGCGCGGTCGCGAGCGCGGCGAACACGACGAGCTTGCGCAGCGGCCGCAGCGTGTCCGCGATCCCGCTCGTCGAACCGGCGACGGCGACCGCTCCGCCGGACGCCGATCCGCCGCCGAGCTGGCCGAGCGGCGCGGCGTAGAGGCGGAGCGACTCGTCGCCGAGCCGGGTTTCACCGTAGCCGGCACGGCGCAGGCGCAGCGCGCGCCGCAGCGTGAGGGAGTCGGGCAGCACGCGGCCGCCGAGCGCAGCCGAGCGCGCCACGATCCGTCCGCGCCGGTCGACGACCTGGACGAACGCGGCGCTCGTGCCGACACGGCCCTCCAGCACGCCGGCGGCGGTGATGAGCTGGGGCGTGGTCGCGGCCAGCCGAGCGACCTCGGCCGCGCGGTCGCGCAAGCCGCTGTCGAGCGACCGATGGAGCTGACGGTCGACGAGCGCGAGCGTCACCGCCCCGAGCAGCACGACGGCGAGCACGAGCGTGACGGCCGCGGCAAGCGCGACGCGCACGCGCAGCGTGAGCGGGCGCGTCATCGGTCGAGCACGAAGCCGACGCCGCGCACGGTGCGGATCAGCGGCGGGTCGCCGAGCTTGCGGCGCAGGTCGGCGACGTAGCGGTCGACGACGTTCGGCAGCGCCTCCAGCTCCCCGCCCCACACCTCCTCCAGCGCACGTTCGCGCGAGATGACGGTGCGCGCCTCGCGCAGCAGCAGCGCGAGCAGCTCCGCCTCGCGCGGCGTCAGCTCGAGGTCCCGGCCGCCACGCGCGCCGCGTCCGGCGGCGACGTCGAGCGTCACGTCGCCGAACGCCAGCGTCTCGGCCACGGCACGACCTCGCCGCAGCAGCGCTCGCACGCGTGCGAGCAGCTCCTCGGGTGCGAACGGCTTGACCAGGTAGTCGTCCGCCCCGGCGTCCAGGCCGGCGACCCGGTCGGCGATGCCGTCGCGCGCGGTCAGCAGGAGGATCGGCACGGCGAGCCGCTTGGCGCGCAGGCGCCGCGCGACCGCGAGCCCGTCGAGCCCTGCCATCGCCACGTCGAGCACGACGAGGTCCGGAACCGAGTGCTCGACGGCCGCGAGCGCGGCGCCGCCGTCGGGCACTGCGTTGACGTCGTAGCCCTCCGCACCCAGCGTCCGCCCGAGCATGCGCCGGACTGGAGCGTCGTCGTCGACCACGAGGACGGAGGGACGCGACATCGCGTACAGGGTAGGCGAGCGCGGCGACCGCGTTCGCCGCCGCTCACAGCGCGAAGATCAGCGTGCAGATCGTCCCGGCGGCGATGCAGTAGATGCCGAACGGGGTGAGGCGGTTCGTCTCGAAGTAGCGCAGCAGGAACTTCACCGCGAACACGGTCGTGAACGCCGCACCGAGCGCGCCCACCAGCGCCGGCCCGCGCACGTTCGCGGCGTCGGCGCCGAGCAGGTCGGGCAGCTTCAGCAGCGCAGCCGCGCCGATGATCGGCGTCGCGAGCAGGAAGCCGTAGCGAGCGGCGTCCTCGTTCGAGAGCCCGACGAGCAGTCCGCCGCCCATCGTGATCCCCGAGCGCGAGATGCCTGGGATCAGCGCCGCCGCCTGGGCGGTGCCGACCGCGACCGCCTGACGCCAGCTCAGCGTCTGCGCCATGTGCGCGTCGTGATCGCCCAGCCCGTCGCCCGGCGTCGGCGCGCGCTTGCGCCAGCGCTCGAACAACAGCAGCAGGATCCCGTTGAGGATCAGGAACGCCGCCGCCGACGCGGCAGAGGCGAACAGCGTGCGCAGCGAGTCCTGGAACAGCACGCCGAGCAGCCCGGCCGGGACCGTGCCGACGATCAGCAGCCAGCCGAGGCGTGCGTCGAGATCGTCGCGGCCGATCTCGCGGTCGCGCAGCGAGCGGCCGAGCCCGCGCAGGATGCGCATCCAGTCTCTGAGGAAGAAGAAGAACAGCACGATCGCCGTCGCGAGATGGGTCGCGATGAGGAACGTGAGGAAGAACTTGTCGTTCTGGTGGATGTTCCAGCCGAGCAGCCGCGGCAGGATCACGCCGTGGCCGAGGCTCGAGATCGGGAACGGCTCGGCCACGCCCTGGACGAGGCCGAGCACGAGTGCCTGGAAGTAGCTGATCGGATCGTGCACGCGCGCAGCCTACGCGTCGGCCGGGCGCGAGGGCCCGGTCTGGAACCAAGCGAGCACGAAGCAGCCGAGCCCGAGCACGAGCGCGGCGATGCCATGCTTGACGTGATGGTGCGAGGACCCGGCCTGATGGCCGGGGAAGAACGACGGCAGCGCGTCGGCCGTGTCCACGAAGTAGACGACTGCCACCGCCAGCAGCAGGACGCCGACGCCGATCGCCAACGGGATGAGCTTGCGGTGCTTGGTCATGTGCTCCTCTGGTTCGTGTGCATCAGCGCAGGATGCCGGTGTGACCGATCGAGTAGCGGCCCGGCTGGGGCCACACGGCGAGCCCGTGCGGCCCCTTGCCCACCTGGATGCGGCGGACGACGCGCCCGCTGCGCGTGTCGATCGCGTAGACCTCGGCGTTATACCGGCCACTGAGCCACAGCATGCGCCCACTGGCGGACAGTCCTCCCATGTCGGGGCTGCCGTGGGGAATCGTCCACTTGCGGTAGGGCCGTTGCGTCCGGAACGAGATCAGCGAGATCGTTCCCTCGCCGCGGTTGGAGACGTAGAGCGTGCGGGCGTCGCGGCTGGGATACAGGCCGTGCGCGCCACGCCCGGTCGGCTGCAGGCGGATCACCCGCCACGTGCCGGCGTCGATCAGCCAGACGCCGTTCGACATCATGTCGGCGACGTAGAAGGTGCGGCCGTCAGGCGAGAGCTTGACGTCCTGCGGCATCGCGCTCGGCCGCAGCGGGATCGAGCGCAGGACGCGCTCGTGGACGAGGTCGAGCACGATCATGTTCCCGCCGAACTCGCACGAGACGAGCGCCGTGCGCCCGTCGGCCGTGTAGTCCATGTGGTCGACGCCGCGGCACTGCGGCACGTGCAGCGCATGGCGCAGCTGCATGCTGTGCGCGTCGCGGAAGTCGAGCTCGCGGCGGGCCTCGGCGACGACGATCGCGCGCATGCCGTCCGCCGTGAAGTACAGGTTGTACGGGTCGAGCACCGGGACCGGTCTGCCGGGCTTGCCCGTCTGCGGATCGATCGGGGTGAGGCTGTTGCCGAGGTCGTTCGTGACCCACAGCGTCTTCAGGTCCCACGACGGGGTGACGTGCTGCGGCTGTCTGCCGACGGCGAAGTGGTCGACGATGCGGCCGCTGGCCTGCGAGATCACGTCGACCGTGTCGGAGTCCGAGTTGGGCACGTAGACGAGTGCGCGGGCGTTCCGCGCGGCGGCGGCGAGCGGCCCGGGCCGCTCCGCGGCATAGACGTTCGTGGGCGAGAGCAGTGGCGGGATCCGCCCCGGACGCGGCGTCACGTCGGCCCCGGCCACGGGCTGAGCGGGCGTCGCGCCGCTCGTCGTCGCATGCGTCGCGGCGCTCGGCCCGGGCGAGCTCCCGCAGGCGCTCAGCGCCAGCGCGGCCAACGCCACGGCGAGCACGCCGCTGCCGGCACGGGCGGGCATCCGACGGTGCATGCCGCTCATCGCCGCAGCGCCCACGCCTCGTCGTGGACCGTGCCCGCCGCGTCACGGCCGCCGACGACCCAGATGCGTCCGCCGAGCGTCGCCGCGCTCAGGTCCGACAGCGCGACCGGCAGGCGCCCCGCGGGCTGCACGCGCCCGCTCGCGGGGTCGACCGCGAGGATCGCCCGCCGTTGGCTGGAGAGCCCGTCGCCCCGGCCGCCCAGGACGTAGAAGGTCCCGCCGAGCGACGCGGCCGCAGCATGCGCGAGCGGCGCCGGCAGCGACCCGATCGTGCGCACGCGCCCGCCGGCGGGATCGAACGAGAGGATCTCGGCCCGCGCGTGCACGCCATCGGTCCCGCCTGCGATCAGCAGCTGCCCGCCGACCGCCGCGACGGCGGCGTAGCGCAGCGGGTGCGGGAGCGTCCCTGCGACGCGAATCGCCTGGCCAGGAGCGAACGCCAGCACGGAGCGCAACGGGACGCTGCCGGTGAAGCCGCCGACGATGTACACCGTCGAGCCGATGCGCGCCGCCTCGAGGTCCGAGCTCGGCGAGGGCAGCTGCCCTACCGCGCTCACCCGGGCGCCGGCGTCGATCGCCTCGACAGCGGCGGTCGCGCCGCTCGCGGTCCCTCCGCCGAACACGAGCAGGCGCCCGCCGAGCTCCGCGGCGCCAACGTCGTGGACCGCCTGCGGCAGCGTCGCGAACGGTCGCGGCGCGGCGATCCCGTCGCCGGCGACCGCGACGACGTCTGTCACCGAGGTATCCGCGGCGCTCAGGCCGCCGGCCGCGAGCAGCCGCCCGCCGGCGACCGCGAGGCCGGGGAGCTGGACGGGCACCGGCAGCGTGGTGCGCGCGGCGAGACGCAGCGCGACGGGCCGTGTGCGAACGACGTGCGGCCGGTCGCTCGTGCGGGCGGCTGCGGTGCTCTGATGGCCGCCGCCGGCGCCGCAGCCGGCGAGCGACGGCGCGAGGAGGCCTGCCGCGCAGCACCATGCTGCGATCCGTCGAGGCCCATGAGTCACAGTCACCACGATTCCATCGTCAACCTGTACGCAGCATGAACGAGCCGACAGATCGGCGACGTGCGGTCGTCGCAGTCGCCATCATCCCGGGATGCCGCGCATCGGGCTGTGTGAGGACGACGCCGACCTGCGCTCGGTGCTGACGCGCGCGCTGCGGGCCGAAGGCTTCGACGTGCGCGCCACGATGACCGGTCACGAGGCGGTCGATGCGTTCTCCGCCGCGCCGCCGGATCTGCTGGTGCTCGACATCGGCCTCCCCGACGCCGACGGTCGCGACGTCTGCCAGGCGCTGCGCTCGCACGGCGTCGCCGCCCCGGTGGTGTTCCTGACGGCGCGGGATGCGCTGTCGGACCGGCTCTCCGGCTTCCACGCCGGCGGAGACGACTACCTCACGAAGCCGTTCGCGCTCGCGGAGCTGGTCGTGCGCGTGCGGGCGCTGCTGCGCCGCACCGGGGCAGCGGACGCACCGTCGCAGTTGGCCGACGGCCTGCGGCTCGACCCCGCGATGCATGCCCTGCGCGCCGGCGAACGGTCCGCGTCGTTGACGCCGACCGAGTTCCGCATCCTCGCCGCGCTCGCGGCGCGCCCAGGTCATGTCGTACGGCGGGGCGAGCTCACCGCCGCGGCCTGGCCGGACGGGGCGATCGTGCACGCGAACACGCTCGACACGTACATCGGCCGCCTCCGGCGCAAGCTCGACGAGGTCGGCGGCGTGGGTGGGATAGAGACGGTTCGCGGCGTCGGCTACGCCCTGCGATGAGCCGCCTCGACCTGCGCGACCGCGTGACCCTCGCGACCGCGCTCGTGCTCGCGCTGGGCTTGGGCGCGCTGACGCTGGGCGTGTCCGTGCTGCTCTCGCGCCAGCTCGACCAGGATCTCTCCGCCCGGCTGCGCGAGCGTGCCGACGCACAGCTTGCGCTCGTGAGCTTGGCGCACGGCCGCGTCGTGGTGCGCGACGGGGCGGACGACGGCGCGCTCGACGAGCAGGCATGGGTGTTCGCGAACGGGCGCGTCGTGCGTCGCCCACCGGCTGCGCGGGGGCTGCAGCCTGCCGCGGACGCGCTCGCGAGGGTCACCGGCGCGAGCGAGCGCTCGATCGGCGGGCGCGTCCGGCTGCGAGCCGAGCCCGCATACGCGGCCGGCCACCGGCGGCAGATCGGGACCGTCGTCGTCGGCGCCTCGCTCGTCCCATACGAGCACACCGAACGGATCGCCCTGCTCGGCACGCTGCTGCTCGACGTCTTCGTCCTCGGCGCCGGCGTGCTGCTCGCTCGGCGCGCGGTCGGCAAGGCGCTGGAGCCGGTCGCCGAGATGACCCGTGATGCCGCGGAGTGGAGCGAGCACGACCTCGACCGCCGCTTCGACCGCGGACCCCCGCGCGACGAGCTGACGGCGCTCTCCGCGACGCTCGACCAGCTGCTCGCGCGGATCGGCGCAAGCCTCCGCCACGAGCAGCGCTTCTCGGCCGAGATGGCCCACGAGCTGCGCACGCCCCTCAGCGGCGTCCGCGGCGAGGCGGAGCTCGCGCTCCGGACGCCCGAGACCCCGGCCGACGTGCGCGACGCGCTCCACCAGATCTTGCGCGGAACGGAGCGCATGGCACGCGTGATCGAGACGCTGCTCACCGTCGCACGAAGCGACGCCGAGCCCAGCCGCGGCTCCTCCGATGCGCGCGCCGGCACGGCGCGCGCACTCGACGCGCTGGCGCCCGTCGCCGAGCGCGCCGGCGTGACGCTCGCATTCACCAGACCTCCTGCGCCGCTGCGCGTGGCGGCGGAGGAGGACGCCGTCGCGCAGGCACTGCAACCGCTGATCGAGAACGCCATCCGGCACGCATCCAGCGCGGTCAGCGTGACGATCGCGCGCGAGCACGGCCACGTCGGCGTCAGCGTGCACGACGACGGAGCCGGGCTCGACGACCGCAAGGCCGAGCACCTCTTCGATCCTGGCCACAGCAGTGTCGGAAGCGCAGGACTGGGGCTCCCGCTCGCACGCCGCGTGGCACGCGCGTGCGGGGGCGACGTCACCGCCGACGCCTCGGCCACCGGAGGCCACTTCGTGCTGCGACTGCCTGGCCTCATGCCGGCGGGTCTGTAGGCGAGGACGCCCCGCTCCGGAGCCTTCCAGGCGCATGCGAGACGGGCGCTCGTGGAAGCGTCAGCCAGACGTCGGCGCCGCGCTCGGCGTCGGTGCGGGCGGCGGCGTCGCCGCCATGGGCGTGGGCGATCTCCTTGACGATCGCAAGGCCGAGCCCGCTGCCGTCAGCTCCGCGAGCGTTCTCCGGTTGGCTGAAGCGCTCGAAGGCGCGTGGCAGGAAGCCAGGCGGGAAGCCGGCACCCTCGTCCGCGACGTGCAGCTCGACTGCCGCGTCGCGCGAGACCGCGTGGATCCGCACGGTCCCAGCGCCGTGACGCAGCGCGTTCTCGACGAGGTTCGCGAGCGCCTGCTCGACACGCGGACGGTCCGCGAGCGCGCCGAGGTCGGCCGGGACGTCGACGACGATTGCTCGACCGGCTCTGCGGGCCGTTTCGCGGAAGCGCGCCGCAACGCCGGCGCAGACCGCGGCGAGCTCGATGGGTTGCGGGTTGAGGTTCAGGCGACCGTCGTCGGCCCGGGCGATCAGGAGCAGCGCCTCGGCGAGCGCGACGAGCCGGTCGACCTCCTCGGCGACGGATCCGAGCGTCGTGCGCAGGTCGGCGCGCGGGTTGTTGTCGCCCAGCGCGACCTCGATCTCGGCCTTGAGCACCGCGAGCGGCGTTCGCAGCTCATGGCTGGCGTCGGAGATGAGTGCGCGCTCCCGGGCGAACGCGGCTTCGTTGCGTGCGAGCATCGCGTTGAGCGTCGTGCCGAGGCGGGCGATCTCGTCGTCGGCGGGCGAGACGGGCAGACGACCGCCGGGCGCGGTGAGCGAGAGCCGTTCGGCGCGGGCGCGCATCGCCTCCACGACGCGCAGCGCGAGTCCGGTGACGAGGTAGCCGGCGAGCGAGGCCAGCAGAAGCGCCGCGGGTCCGCCGAGCAGCAGCAGCCGGCGCAGGTCGGCGAGCGCGCGGTCGCGCTCGTGCAGCGACGCGCCCACCACCACGACCAGGCGCTGCCCCTGGGCACTGACCGGCACCGCGAGCAGGCGTGCCTGGCCGGCGAGCGGCGGAGCCGCACGTCGCTCGACGCGCACCGGTGTCCGAACGGCGCGGCGCGCTTCGGCTGCGGAGAGCAGCCGGCGGCCGTTGAGCGCCGGCGTGGCGTCGAGCACGTGGCCGGTCGGTGTGAGGATCTCGGCAAAGGACTCTCCCCGCTGGGTCAACGTGCCGCGCCCGGCCTCGGCGAGACCGTTGTCGGCCTGGCGCACGAGCGTGCGCACGTCTTCGGCGTGCGCACGCAGCCCCTGGTCGACGGTCGCGTCGAGCTCGCTCGCGAACCGCAGCATGAGGAATAGGCCGGTTGCGGCGAGCACGACCGCCATCGCGGCGGCGAACGCGAGCGTCACCTTGAGACGGATCGGCAAGCGAGCGATCATGGATCTGCGGCTGCTCGCAGGCGGTAGCCGGCGCCGCGGACGGTCTCGATCGTCGCGTCCCGCCCATCTTCGCCGAGCTTGCGGCGCAGGCGACGGACGTAGGCGTCGACGACGTTGGAGCGGTTCTCGTACCCGGCGTCCCACGCGTGCTCGAGCAGCCACAGGCGCGAGAGCACGTCGCCCGGGCGGCGCATGAACGTCTCGAGCATCGAGAACTCCTTCGCGGAGAGCTGCAGCTCGACGTCGTGACGCCAGGCGCGCCGGGCGGCGGGGTCGAGGCGCAGCGCTCCGACCATGAGCACGGTAGGACGCGGAACGTGCCCCCGGCGGGCGATCGCCCGGACGCGCGCGACCAGCTCGGCGAACGCGAACGGCTTGGTGAGGTAGTCGTCGGCGCCGCTCTCGAGCCCAGCGACGCGATCGATGACCGCGTCGCGGGCCGTCAGCATCAGGACCGGCGCCCAGACAGCGCCGGCGCGCAGGCGTCGGCACGCCTCGATGCCGTCGATGCCGGGGAGCATCACGTCGAGCACGATCGCGTCATAGGCGGTCGCGCCGGCCATCCAAACCGCGTCCTCACCGCGGTCGGCGAGGTCGACGGCGATGCCTTCCTGACGCATGCCGCGAGCCAGAATGCCGGCGAGCTTCGCTTGGTCCTCGACGATCAGCACCCGCACTGGCGACCTAGCCTTCCAGACGGGGCCTGACGACTTTCTGAGCGCGCGAGCACGGGCCCCGCGTTGGCGAGGGCCCGCGTCCGCTGTGACGCACCGTGGCGCGCGCCGCTACTCCTGTCCTTGGAACTGGTGGTCGGCGTTCTGGTTGCCGGGCTCGTCGGCATGGCCGCCGGGCCCGTCGTTGCCTGCCGTCTCACTGCCGGCCTGCTCGGCCGCAGCGTCAGGCGCCGTCTGGTCGCCGGACTGGACCGAGTCGGTGTCCTTCGCCTCCGTGCTGGCCTCCTGGTCGGTGCGGTCGGACGGCGACTGCGCGCTGGGCGCCGTCTGCTGCACGGCCGCCTGGGTCGTCGCGCTCCACCCCGCGTTCGCGATCGCCACCCCGCCGGTGGCGAGGGCGGCGATGCCGACGGCGAGGAGCAACTGCATGACACGCGTTCTCATCGGGTTCTCCTTCGGTTGGAGGGTGCGTGCCGACGGACGCTAGGCAGGCCGCATGAACGCTCGATGACAGACCGCGGGCGCTCAGAAAGACGCGGAGTGAGATCATCGCCGGCCACCAGCTTCACTGTGCACACCGCAACAACGGCGGTACGCTGGGGCGACGCCGCAACCGCCGCGAAAGGACCATCACTTGTTCACCGGCCTCGAGAACCCCACCCATCTGCTGTTCATCGCCGTGATCGCGCTGATCTTCCTCGGCCCGAAGCGTCTGCCCGAGGTCGGTCGCTCGCTCGGCAGCGGCCTGCGCAACTTCAAGGAGTCGATCTCCGGCCACGGAGCCCACGACGAGACGCAGCCAAGCGCAGCATTGGAGACGACCCCGATGGCGGGCTCGGCCGAGCACGACTGACCGGGCGGCGCACCCGCGACGAGCGGCGCTCACCGCTCCACCGACGGCAACGCTCCCACGCGTCGGGCACCTATGACGGCAGGCTGGCCCTCACCGGCGGCACGTTCGTTGGTGCTTGATCCGTCGGGAGTGGTCGCGTCGGGGATCGCATGGGCGGTCGCCCTTGGATGTAGGCGGTGGCTGCTGCGAGGGTGTAGATGGCGACGATCAGCAGGAGTGGGCCGGAGTCCTCGGCGAACGCGCCGACGATGCCGGCGGCGAGGCCGCCGAGGAGCGCGGCGCGCCACATCGGATCGGGCAGTGGCCGGTAGAGCCAGGGGTTGGCTCGTGCGAACCAGACGGCGCTGAGCGTGGCGAGCACGAGCAGCGGCATCGCGCCAAACCACAGGGCTTGGGCTGCGAGGGTGGTGCGTCGCTTGACGATGTCGAGCAGGCTCTGGCCGTTGTGGGCGTGCAGGACGTTGTGGGTGAGGTGCCCGTGTCCGCCAGCGGTCGCGAGGTCGAGCAGCGCGAGCGCGAGGAGCGCGAGGAGGGGGCTCGCGAGCGCGAGCGCATACGCTCGCCGGGACGGACGTCCGGGGAGCATCAGGAGGGTGGCGGTGGCGAATCCGGCGGCGACGACGATCACGCCGCCGACGCCGGCGCCGAGGCGCGCCGAGCCGATGATCACGCCCAGGCCGATGCCCGCGAGCGCGACGATCCCCGCCAGCCGCCGCGATCGCGTGTGCGACCCGAACGCCGCGGCGAGACCGATCAACAGCAGGCACGTCAATCCGGACTTCAGCTCGTTGCCGATCCCGTAGAAGCGCGAGCCGTAGCTGGGGTTCGGGCCGAGAATCGAGCGGATCAGCAGGTGCGTGCCGGCAGCCGCGTCGATCGCGAGCGCCGCGATCACGACGAACGCGGCCAGCATCGGACCGCGAGGCCACGGCAGGGCGCGATCGGTCAGTGCGGCGAGCCCCAACGACGCCGCGACGACCATGAAGATCTCGACGATCGCACTGGAGGGGTCGACGATCGGACCGAGCAGCACCGTGAGCGGGAGCCAGAAGAACGCGAGCCCGCTGATCCGCAACGCCCGTCGCCGACCGTGCTCCCAACCCTCCACCGCGCCGAGGACCATGAGCAAGGTGAAGCAGACCAGCAGCAGCACCTCGAGCGCCGGCGTGCGACGCGCGCCGAGCGCGTCCAAGCGCCGGCTGAACGCCTGCAAGCCGGAAGGGTTCCGCGCTCCGCTGGCCTTGATCGCCTGACCGCGCATGTGGGAGGGGATCGCGATCCCGAGGTGCGCGAGCACGGTCGGAGCGAGATCGATCCCCGCGACCAGGCCGGGGAGCGTCGTCGTCTGCGAGGTCAGCCCCTTCGCCGGAACCGCGCCCGTCATCCCGAGCGGGAGCAACTGGTGGCCGCCGGCATCGGGCGGCGTCTGCATCACCAGCACGAGCACACCGGCGGCCCGGGCGGCGAGCAGCGTATCCAGCGCCCGCGCGCCGAGCGCGTCAGGCGGCAGATCGGCCACCACCAGCAGCCGCGTGCGGAGTGCGGTCACAGTGCGCGCGGCGATGCTGCCCGCAGTTCCGAGCGAGACCTCTGCCACCCGGCCCCGCCGATCCGCAGCGATCACCGCGTCCAGATGCGAGAGGCCCGCCACGCCCACGTAGCCCGCGCCGCCAGGGATCGACCCCGCCAACAGCCCCGGATCGATCGTCTGCGGCGCGGTCGCAGCACGCGCCAGCACACCACGCCAGCCGGCGATCTCACCAACCGAACCGGCATGACGCAGGAACACGTCGGGCACCCCGCTCGGCGAATAGGTCGATTGCGAGACGCGCGTGCCCTGCGAGATGTCCAGCACCGCTTGCTGGGTCGTATAGGCGCCCTGCGACGCACTGACCAATCCAAGCGAGAGCTCACCGCGCCCCGCGATCTCGTCAAAAAGACGCTGCGCCGACGTGCGCTGACCCGGCTGCAACGGCGGCTGGACCGTATATGCCGGCGGCTGATGCGCCGGCACGAACACCAACAGCACACGCGCCGCCGCGGGCGCTGACGCATGCGCGGATGACACGGCGACCGTCCCCAGCGCCGCCCCCATCGCCACCAGCCACAGGACCAAACGCCGCAGACGCACCGCCGCCATCCTACTAGCGACGCGATGCTGCTCGATCCGTCGGTCGGACGGGCACCGCGCCGCGGCTGACAGCACATCGCCGCCGCGTGGTCACACGTGCGCGACAGCGACGCTCCTGTCGCGCCGCTACGCTTGCCGGCATGGCACGCGCGGCGACATATGAGCCGCTGTGCGGTGAGCGCCATCGTCACGGCCGCGTCGAGCACGAGCATCCGCATCACGGGCCGCACACCCACGGCCACACGCACAGCGCGAACGACCATGGTCACGGCCTGATCGACCCGTCGATCCAGCGCTCGCGGGAGGGCGTGCGCGCGGTGCTGCTCGCATTGCTCGTGCTCGGCCTCGCCGCCGCCATGCAGCTCGTCGTCTACATCGCCTCGGGTTCGGTGGCGCTGCTCGCCGACCTGATCCACAACGCCGGAGACGCGGCGACGGCGATCCCGCTCGGCATCGCGTTCCTGCTGCGCAGCCGCCGCGCGGAGCGGTGGGCTGGGCTCGCGGTCGTCGCGGCGATCTTCGCCTCCGCGTGTGTCGCCGCGTTCGAGGCGATCGACCGGCTCATCAACCCGCAGGGCGTTCACCACCTGGCCGCGCTCGCCGCCGCCGGAGCGATCGGGTTCGCGGGCAACTGGCTCGCCGCGCTCATCCGCAGCCGCGCCGGCCGACGCCTCGACAGCGCTGCGCTGATCGCGGACGGCGCGCACGCGCGCGCGGACGCCTACGTCTCGCTCGCGGTCATCGCGAGCGCCGTCGTCGTCGCGATCGGCGTCCCCATCGCCGACCCGCTGATCGGCCTGGCGATCACGCTCGTCATCCTGCGGATCACCTGGCACTCCTGGCAGACCGTCCGCGACAACGGACACCACCACCACGGGCACGTCCAGTAGCCCACCGTGCCCGACCGCCTCGCTGGAGCGCTGCTCCGGCGCCTGCGTCACGTCACGCAGCGACGAATCTGACCATCGCCATCCAGCTCGCCGACGAGCGCGCGGACGCGCTCGGCGATGTCGTCGCGCGTGGCGCGGACCGTCTCGATCGGCTGGCCCTTGGGGTCGGGGAGCTGCCAGTCGACGTAGCGCCTGCCGGGGATGAACGGGCACGCACCGCCGCATCCCATCGTGATGACCACGTCGGCCTGCTCGGCCAGCTCGCGCGTCAAGAGCTGCGGCGTGCGGTGGGCGAGGTCGATCCCCAGCTCGCGCATGACCTCGACGACCTCGGGGTGGACGCACTCGGCCGGCGTCGTGCCGGCGCTGAGCGCGTGGTGGCGGCCAGCGGCCGCTTGCTCGAACAGGGCTGCGCTCATCTGCGAGCGGCCGGCGTTGTGGAGGCAGACGAACAGCGCCGTTGCCATCTAGCCCCCCTCCGCGACCGTGGCCGAGCGCGGGTGCTCGCCGCGCACGAGCTGATAGGCGAGAGCGCCGATGCAGGCGCCGACGATCGGGCCGACGAGGTAGATCCAGAAGTCGGTCCAGGTGCCGGAGGCGAGCGCCGGCCCGAACGAGCGGGCAGGGTTCATCGACGCTCCGCTGATCGGGCCGCCGAACAGCGCGTCGAGCCCGACCGTCCCGCCGATCGCGAGCGCCGCCGCCGCGCCCACGGCGCGGGTGTCGGTCGCCACGGCGATGATGACGAACATCAGGAACGCCGACAGGATCGCCTCGTAGAGCAGCGCCGTCCCGGCGCCGACGCTCGGGACGGTGGCGCCCAGGTGCGCGGGCTTGTCGGCCCAGGCGGCGAGCAGCACAAACGCGCCCGCCGTGGCGCCGGCGAGCTGCGCGGCGACGTAGGCAAGCGCGTCGCGCAGCGGGAAGTGGCGCGTCAGCGTGAACGCGACGGTGACGGCCGGGTTGATGTGCGCGCCCGACAGGTGCCCGGTCGCGTAGATCATCGCCATGATGACCAGCCCGAACGTCGCCGAGACGCCGATGCCGCCGAGCGCACCGGCGTGGACAGCGTTCGCGATGATCGCGCCGCAGCCGGCGAAGACAAGCGCGAACGCCGCGAACGCTTCGGCGAGCGCGCGGCGAGCGAGGTCGGGTCGCTCCATCAGCTCAGCAGCAGCTCGCGCCGGCGGCCGGCTTCTCACAGCACGACTCGACCGGCGCGAGGCGGCGCGCGAGCGCGACGCCGATGCCGACGCCGACGCCGAGCGCGAGCACCGCAACGGCGCGGGCGTTCAGGACAGCCATGTGCGCAGCTCCTCGATCGCCTCGGGATGGACGTAGTAGTAAGCCCACAGGCCACGCCGCTCGACGCCCACGATCCCGGCCTCGCGCAGCTTGCGCAGGTGATGGGAGAGCGTCGGCTGCGAGATCGCGAACAGTGGCTCCAACTCGCAGACGCACACCTCACCGGCATGACCGCGCAGCACGTCGACGAGCTGCACGCGGACCGGATCAGACAGCGCCTTCGCCACGGCGGCGATCCGCCCGGCGCCGGCCACGTCGACCTCGGGCAGCACGACCGGCTCGCAACAGCGCTCGCCGGGTGCGCGCTTCTGCTTCGGGGTGATCGCTATATCGACGGACACGAATGCAACGCTACCGAATTCCATCGACGTCCATCACTGCAATAGGCATTCCGTCCCGTAAAGCTGAGACGGAGACTGGCGAGACGAAGCTCCACGTCTGCTACGGCACGTTCGACAGATCATCGCGCGGGCCGGCCACAGGCGCGGGATCAGTCAGGCGAGATCAGCTCAGCGGGTCCGGTCGGCAGGTGAAGGTACGGCCGCGCAGTCGCGGTCGTGCAGCATCGGCAGCGCATCGCCAGCCGCGGCTGGCAAGCCGTCAAGCTCGAACAGGCCGCACACGTCGAGGGTGTCGCAGGTGCAGCCGCTGGCGGTGCGCAGCCAGTCACGCATCGTCTGTGCGCGGGCGATGAGCGCTTCGATCTCGGGCAGCTTGCGCGCGGCCAGGTTGCGCAGCTCCGCGTGCGCGCTGCTGTCGGCGTCGGCGGCGAGCAGCGCGCGCGTCTCATCGAGGGAGAACCCGGCCTGCTTGGCAACGTCGATGACGCCGAGGCGCCGCACGATCTCGGGCGGGTAGCGGCGCTGGCCGCCGTGGCGCTCGGGTGCGGGGAGGACGCCGATCGACTCGTAGTAGCGGATCGCGCTGGTGTTGATCCCGACCTCGCGGGCGACTTCGCCGATGGTCAGGATTGCCTGTGGCATCTCGGGCTGCCTCCCCTTGACTTCAAGTTGGGTTCAAGGTGCAGAGTAGTCGCCCTGACTGCTCCCCTGCCCATCGCCTGCACCCTCACGGCCGAGGAGCTGCCCGCTCGTCTCGACGAGATCCGCGTCGTCAGCCACGACGCGCTGCGCTCCAAGCACCGGGATGGTCCGCGCGCCGTCATGCGCTTCGACCCCACCCCCGGCATCCGCGACCGGCTGGCCGCGATCGTCGCGGCCGAGGCGACGTGCTGCGCGTTCCTGAGGATGACGCTCGCCGTCGATGATCCCGACGCGATCACGCTCACGATCGAGGCGCCGGCAGAGGCCGTCCCGGTCCTCGAGGAGCTGTTGACCTCGTTCGAGCTGGTGAGCGCATGAGCGCCGAGCCCGCCCGGCCCCGCGCCGGCTTCCGCGCCGTGCTCGGCGTCGGCCTGTTCGTGGTGCTGCGCTCCGCGGTCGGCCCGGCCGTGATCGGTGCGGTCGCCGGAATCGTCTACCGGCTCGACGACAACCGCATCGGCCTCGCGCTGCTCGTCGCGCTCGTCGCCGCGCTGCACGCGGGCGGCGCCGCCGGGGCCGTCCTGCTTGCGCGAGGACGACCGGCCGAGCCGGCCGGGAGCGCTGGCACCATCCCGGCGTGACCGCCCGCTCGATCGCCCTCTTCATCGCCGCCGCCCTCGCGGAGATCAGCGGTGCCTACCTTGTCTGGATCGGACTGCGCGAGCACAAAGGCGCGCTCGTCGTCGTCCTCGGAATGGTCGCGCTCGCGCTCTACGGCGTCGTCGCGACCTTCCAGCCAAGCCACGAGTTCGGCCGCGTCCTCGCCGCCTACGGCGGCGTCTTCATCATCGGATCGCTGCTGTGGGGCGTCGCCTTCGACGGCTTCCACCCCCGACCGCTCCGACATGATCGGCGCCGCCATCTGCCTGATCGGCGTCGCGACGATCATGTACGCCCGCTAGCGGCGATCAGGCGCAGCAATCGTCGCCAAGGACCCGAGCGCCCGAGCGCATCGGCGACGCGTGCCTCCCCGCCAAGTCGCAAGCGGGCCAGCGGCTGATGCGCGAGCACCGCCTCCTGCAGCCCAAGCGCTCAGAGGACTCAGCCGGCGCTGCCGGCGCCCAGGTCGATCACGTGTGCCGGCTCGGCGTCGCGCTTCCCCTTCAGCGACAGGTTGACCGCTGTCGCGTTGGGCGGGCGGATGGCCTGCCGGTCGAACACCCGCGCCGACATGACGATCTGTCCCGCGGCGGCGCAGGACTGCAGACGCGCAGCGGTGTTGACGACGTCACCGAGTGCTGTGAAGTCCTTGACCTCGCCCGCGCCGACGTTACCGACGTAGGCACGGCCGACGTCGAGTCCGACACCGAGCGGCAGCCACGGCTCGTCCGACGTCCCGTAGCCGGCGGCCGACAGGAGGTCGGTGGCGTCGCGGACGAGCTCGTTCTCCCAGTGCGTGCTCAGCAGCTGCGGCAGGTACAGGGCCATGACCTCGTCGCCGACGAGCTTGTCGATGATCGCCGATCTCGTGAGAACCGCAGAAGCTGCGGCGTAGAAGCGGTTCAGCAGCTGCGCTACGCCATCGGGCGCCATCCGCTCCGCAAGTGACGTAAAGCCGCGGACATCGGCGAACAGGACACCGATCTCCATCTCCACTCCCCCAATCGGAGCCCTCTCGAAGCACGTGTTGCAGAGGTGCGGGTTCTTGCGCGACGGGCCGAAGCCGAAGCGCCGCATGATGCGCCCGCCGACCCCACCGTAGGGAGCTCGACAGAGCCGGCAGCGCGGCTCGGAGGGCAGCCGACGCATCACGCGCATGAACGCACGCGCCCGATGTCCGCTGATCAGCTCATCGAAGAACGCGACATCGCTCGGCTTGCCCGTCAGGCTCTGCGCCCGTCGCCTCGCCATACGCATAGCGTACGCCGACCAGCCCGGATCGTCGCCGAAAAACGAAACCCCGAGCCACGTCGCGACGCCATCGTGCAGGTGATGAGCGGTGCCCTTCGCGGCACGGCGCTATCGGCGCGGCCCGCCGGGTGCATGACGATGCTGCTCCGTCTCAGAGATACGCATGGGCGTCGGCAGGTAGCAGCGAGGCGGCGCGCGGGCGCCGCCGCCCAAGCGCGCAGGTTCAGGCCACAGAGAACCCAAGCACTCCGCGCAGGCAGTGCCGGCGGCCAGCGCCGAGTCGGCGGTGCCAGCATGTCAGCGTCAGCCGGGCATACAGAGAATGCGACGCCCATGAGCACCCCACGTCACCCACCAACGGCACCGCGGATCGAGCTGCTCTACTTCGACGGCTGCCCCGGCACCGCGCGGTTGCTTCCCGATCTGCGTGCGCTGGCGGAGACCGCGCGCGCGAGCCTGGAGCTGCACGCGATCGAGACGCCCGAGCAGGCCGATGCCGCCCGGTTCCTTGGCTCGCCCACGCTGCGCGTCGACGGCCGCGACATCGAGCCCGGCGCCGAGCAGCGCACCGACTACGGACTCAAGTGCCGCCTCTACCCGAACCCGATTGGCGACAGCGCGCATGTTCCGCGTCCGGAATGGATCGTCGCTGCGCTCGCCACCGCGTCAACCCGGTCTTGACGCCCGCATGACGGCTCCAACAGCGCGAGAGCAGCCCGCCCGAGCCGGCCAGCGCGGGCGCGATCACCAACCCGTCCGATCGCCATACGCCTACGCCCCTCGGACCAGCCGCTCCAGCGCGCCCGTAAGCGAATAGCGCCTCGCTCGCTGCGCTCTCGCGAGTCAATCGTCGATGTCCTCGCCGTCGGACTGGCGTCCGTCGGCGATGGGTGTGACAGTCTCGAGACGATGTCGGAGATGTGGAACAGCGTTGCGCCGTCGTGGGAACGCAATGCCGCGTTCGTCGACGAGCATCTGGCCACCGCGACGCAGATGCTGCTGGACACCGCAGAGGTCGGAGAAGGCGATGTCGTGTTGGACCTGGCCGCGGGCCCAGGTGGTGCGGGCCTGGCGGCGGCGGATCGTGTCGGATCGTCGGGGAGGGTGATGCTCGCCGATAGCGCCGACGAGATGGTCGCGGTGGCCGCCCGGCGCGTCGCCGATCGTTCGCATGTGAGCACGGTCGTTTGTGACCAGTGCGCGATCGTCGCCGACGACGAGAGCTTCGACGTCGTCATCAGCCGCCACGGCCTGATGTTCGCCGCCGATCCGATCGCCGCCGTGCGCGAGAGCGCCCGCGTCCTGCGTCCGGGCGGCCGCTATGCCGTGATGACCTGGGATCGCCGTGACGCCAACCCGTGGCTCGGCCTGATCCTCGATGCCGTCGGTGAGCAGTTCGGCATGACGTTTCCACCGCCGGGGATCGCCGGTCCCTTCTCGCTCGACGACGCCGACCGCCTCGCCGCCGTGCTCCGCCAAGGCGGACTGACCGACGTCAAGGTACGGACGCTCGCGACGCCGATGTCGGCCGGCTCTCTGGACGCCTGGTGGGAACGCGTCCCGCAACTCGCCGGGCCGCTGGCCGCAGCGCTCGAGGACATGGAGCCCGACGTCCGCGACGCGATCCGCCGCCGCGCCCTGGCCTCTGGCGCCGCACGCGCCCACACAGCCGGCGACGGCGTCACGCTCGACGGCTCGGTCCTCATCGCATCGGGCCAACGGCCCAGCACGCCACCACCCAACTGAAGCACCACAGCTGCGCGACGGCTTCGACCTCGCCCGGGCACCAAACGGCTGCGCCACGCGGCGGTCCCGCGCGCCTCAGGCGGGTTGGGGAGCTGGCGGGATCGGCGCTTCGCGGTCCTCGGCGAGCAGCATCTGCGGAATCTGTTCGAACGTGTAGCGTCCGCTCGCCGGTTCGCGCACGAACGACCAGACGATGTCGAAGCGTTCTTCGGGCCAGGTGCCTGGGATCTTCGTGCCGGGCTGGGTGGGGATCGCTTCGCCGATCGTGTGGATCCTCGTGTGCTCCCAGCAGACGAGCGTCACGCCGCTCGTCGTCTCGCCAAGCCACGTCCCGAGCATGGCCTCTTCACCCTCGGCGAACGGCGACATGATGCCGACGCCGGTCAGCTGGCTGAGCGGCAGGATCGTCTGGAACGTGCGGTGCTCGGCGGTCGTCGTCGGTTCGCCGTAGGTGGGCGAGAGCAGCTGGTCGGGCCGCAGCAGCCCAGGCCGCAGCGCTTCGCGATACGGCGCGAACAGCGTGGCGAGCGCACCAGCGCGCTGCCAGCCGCGCACCAGCAACGAGTGTCTGTCTATGGCGCCCAGCGGTTCGACGCCCCACGGCGGCGGCGTTTCCGGCTTCTCTCCGTGACGGATGATGAAGATCGTGCGGCTCGACGCCGCAGCTGTCGCGCTCATTCCCGAGTCCCCCCTACTCGACGGGCGCCCCCCATCCCACCCGGCTGAGCGCCGATCGTACCGATACCAGTGCGCTGGCCGCCGGACGAGCGTCAGGAGTGGCTGGCTGGACCCGCTGGAGCGCCCGGCGCTGCTCATCACCCCACCTCGCCGCGCCGATCCCAGGCCGCCACTCTGGTGCCCAGCGCGCAGACGTCAGGATGTCCCCTCCAAGATCCGGCGTTCGACCGGTCGGTGTCCGTCGGCGAGCACGACGGGTCCGTCGGAGCCCCGGACGACCGTGATCGCGAGCGTCTGCCCCGGCTTCGCCCTGAGCCCGGCGAAGCGGTCCTCCGCGACGACGTTCCCCTGCTCGGCCCGCACCAGCACCTGGGTCGCGGGACCGTCGGCGACGACCGTGAAGCCGTCGCCGGGACGCAGTGGGTCGCCGAGCGCCTGCACCACCCCGGGGGTCGTCGCGCGCGAGCGCTCCTGCCCGTGCAGGATGAGCGCCAGCCCGCCCGGCTCGATCGCGTTGTTGGCGCGCAGGCCCTTCGCCAGCAATGAGGGATCGCACGCGACGGCGACGACGAGCGGGCCCAGCCAGTCGCTGCAACGCAGCGCGCGGCTGTCGCACGTGAAGACACCGGTCTGCGTCGAGCACCAGGGCGTCTGGAAGCGCGCCTGGAGGCCGGGCGAGCGCGGCGAGTTCGCGTCCAGCGCCCCTCCGCACGCCTGGCCGCACCCCGCGCCCCATTGTCCCGGCCAGGTCGTCCACGCCTGCGCGTCGAGCGACAGCAGGCAACTGCCCGCAGCGTTCGGCGTGCACGTCTCGCCGTTGCGCGCCCAGCTGGCCCTTCCGTCGAAGCTCCCCTCCGGCAGGTTCACCAGCCCGTCCGCCGCCAGCCCGCTCGGCTGGGAGCAGTCGCCCGCGCACGCGGCGGGATACGCGGCATGGCTTCCCAGGGAGAGGTACACGACCGGCCGCGTCCCGCCCTGCGGTCTCAGCTCCGACGCCGTGTAGCGGAAAGTGCCCCTGTGAGCCGCGTAGACGACGTAGTCGATGCGGCGGTCGTCGTCCGGCGGCGTCACGACCGTCACGCCCTCCCAGTCGCCCTCGTGCTCGTCGCAGACGTCGTTCTCGCGCGTGAGCGGGTTCTGACAGCTCAACCCGGGCAGCGAGCGCGGGAAGTGGTTGAAGCGCAGAAACCACCAGTAGTCGATGTAGAAGCGGTCATTCGACTGCGTCACGTGGTAGTAGATCGCCGAGGCGGCCCCGACGCCGCAGTCAAGGAGCGGCGCGCAATGGCCCGGCCCGTGATAGTCCCGCACGCTGCCGCCGCCCAGATCGAGGTAGGTCGCGGGACCCAGCGCCTGCGCTCTCCCTGTGAGGGCGTCGAACGCGCTCGCGTCGGCGATCGGCGTGCAGCGCACGCCGTGCGGGAGCCGGGTACAGAATCCATGCCCGCCCTCGTCCAGCAACAGGGAGACGTTCAGCGGCCGCCATGGCTCGTGGCTGTCGAACTCGAGCAGCGGACGGAAGCGCTCAGCGAGCTGGCCCGCGCGCGGCTCGGCAACCTCCGAGAACGCTTTGACCTGCCGCACCGCGCTGCCCGGCAGCCAGTGCTGCTGGTGCAGGCCGAAGACGACCAGCCCACCGACGACAAGCCCGACCACGAACGCGACCAGACCAGCCGCGCCCAGCTCCAGGATGCGCTCGATCAGCCGACGCACGCGCCCACGGCCCCGCGCCATGCCCGACCCGGACGTCACGGCAGCTCGTCAATGACGCGCTGACCGAAGTTCGTCAGCTCATACAGGCCACCCGGATTGCGCGGACGACGCACACAACGCGCGAAGATGTCCAAGAACCCGCGGAAGTGCTCGGCCGAGGACCAGAACTGCACCGGCTGGCCCTTGTCCTCCCCGAGGAACGTGCCGACCGGCGTCGTCCACCACGTCCCCCGCTCCAACATCAGCAACAACGCCGTCATCGTCCCACCGAACCTCGACCCAATCACAACAGCGTCGTAGTGAGAAGCAGCAGAAGACATTCACGCCTCCACTCCGGCGGCGCCACACCCGGCTGCGGCGTCCGCCACGCCGCTGGCGCGGCGAAGCAGAACAGATCGAGCCTCTCAAGTCAACGATCCGGACTACTGTTGCACCACATTTGCGATAACCAACGGAGCGCCGCCACCTGCGCTGGGGTTCCCCAGCCAACACCGAACACGTCGCCTTGCCCCACTCCGCGTGCTTCGTGAGATGCCCGCACGGTAGGCCCAAGCGCACGAGGCCAACATCTCCCCCGAGTTTTCGCGCATTCCTGCGCCCTGAGACAGCGAGATGCCTGCCAGAGGGGCGCCCTGTCGGGCCGCGAACGCCCTCAGACGGTCCTATACGCCCGTTCCAACCGCTTCCAGGGTCGCTCCCGGCCACGCTGCCGTCAGCCGCACGCCGCTCCTCGGGACAAGGTTCTGGGGACAAAGTTCCGCAGCCGCCGCTTCGCCCAAAGAAAAAGCCCTGGGATTACCAGGGCTTTCCTCGAAGCGGATGAAGGGACTCGAACCCTCGACCTTCTGCATGGCAAGCAGACGCTCTAGCCAACTGAGCTACATCCGCAGAGGGCCGCGAGTATAGCTCGTCGGACCACGGGCCTGACGCGTCGCGGAGCTCCGCCGCGCAGGATGTCAGTCGCCGCTGCCGGTGCGCAGCGAACGCGGCCGGCGGCTGGAGCGACGGCCGAGATGGCCGTTCCCGGGCTGGCCGGCGTCGGGACCGTCGTCGGGCACGCCGGCGCTCTCGAACAGCATCATCACCGCGGCGCTGCGCTTGGCCGTGCTCTCGGCCTCGCCGCCCGGCGAGCGCTCGATGCGCGCCTGGCTTTCGGCCTCGATCCGCTCGACGACCTCGACCCATCTCACCATCTCGGTCGCGAGCTGCTTCCAGCCTTCGTCGTCGAGCATCAGCACGGTTCGACTGAGGTGCGCCTCGGTGCGGTCGAAGCCGCCGCCGACGGCTGCGGCGTTCGTGTAGCCGGTGATCTGCTGCAGCGTCGCGCCGATCATCGCGCGCTTGACGATCCCCGGCGTCTCGGCCCACACGTCGTCCGACACGCGCGGACGCGCCTTCGCGCGGTAGTGGTGCTCTATCGCGCCGCGACGCGGGGTCCGTCTCACGAGCTCGAGGAAACCGAGCGCGTGCAGGCGCCGCACGTGGTAGCTGACGACGCCCAGCGAGACTTCGAGCTCGTCGGAGAGCTCGTTCGGGCTCGCCAGTTCGCGCGTCTCGAGGACGGAGAGGATGCGCACGCGAAGCGGGTGCGCAAGCGCCTTGATCAGGCGTGGATCGTTGATGTCGCTGTAGGGCCTCATCGGCTGGCGTCCAGTGCCTTGCGCAGTCTCCCGCGGAGACGATGCAGTCGGATCTTCACGGTTCCCTCCGGGATGCCCAGCATTCGTGCGACCTCCGGCTGGCTGAGGTCGTGCTCATAGCGTAGTGCAAGCAGCTGTCGATCAGCAACGCTGAGCCCGCCGACGAGCTGCTCGACCTCCATCCGGAGCAGCAGCTCGTCCTCCAGCTCGCCCGCCTCGTCGTCCGGCAAGACGCCGAGCAGCGTGTCGTCATCGAGCAGCTCGTGCTCCGAGCGGCGCTGACTGCGGTCGAGCAGGCGGAGCGCCTCGTTGCGCGCAATCTGGCGCATCCACGGCATCTGATCGGCCCCGCGACAGCTCGTCCGACGACGCCACGCGCGCACGAGCGCCTCCTGCACGACTTCGTCGACGTCATGCGCGGTCATGAAGAACCGCCGCGCCTCGCGGGTCGCCGCCGCGCGCATGAGGCTCCAGTTCCACTCGTCGCCCAGCGGACGCGGGCAACCCCCCAAGCCAGCTCCAGCCACATGCGCAGCATCGCCTAGGTTGCGTAGAAGTTCACGAAGTATGTGAAACGATCGTGAGCGTTTGGCGGGTCTGAGTAGTCATGACGACCCTGACCGCGACGCCGGCGCTGCTCGCATACGAGCGACTCGCCCCCGTCTACGACCGCTTCACCGCCGACTACGACCACGCTGGTTGGGTCGACGGACTGCTCCGCCTGGCGCGCGCGCACGGCTTGCGAGGCTCGCGCGTGCTGGACCTCGGATGCGGGACCGGCAAGAGCTTCGCGCCGCTGCTGGACGGCGGTTACGAGGTATGGGCATGCGACATCTCGCCCGCGATGGTCGCCCGCGCACGTATGCGAGCCGGTCGCGCGGGGATGGACCCGGAGCGGGTGCTCGTCGCCGACATGCGCGAGCTGCCCGAACTTGGCGCGTTCGACCTCGTCACGTGCCTCGACGACGCCGTCAACTACCTGCTCTCCCCCGCCGACCTCGCAGCGGCCTTCGCGAGCGTCGCACGCGCGCTCGCCCCACAGGGTGTCTACGTCTTCGACGTCAACAGCCTCGCCACCTACCGCGCTGGCTTCGCCGCGCGGGCATCGTTCGAGCGACCGCTCGCAGCAGCGGTCTGCCGCGGCGAGACGCAGGGCGCGATCGACCCCGGCGCCCTCTGCGTTGCCGCGATCGAGATCACCGGTCGCAGCGGGCGGCGGCGCGTGAGCCGTCACGTCCAGCGCCACCATCCGCCGCACACGATCCGCCATGCCTTGACTTCAGCCGGGCTCGCCTGCCGAGCGGTGCTCGGGCAGTCCACCGGCGCCGTCCTCCATGACGACGCCGACGAGGACGTCCACACCAAGCTCGTCTACGTCGCCAGCCACGCGGGCTGATGCCCACCGCGCGACGCGAGAGGAGGTGAGAGCAGATGGCCTTCATCAAGCCTTTCATCAAGCCGTAGCGATCCCGTCGCACCCGCCATCGCGGGGCGTCGCCGGCCTCCCGCAGTGCCGGCGACGCCCGCGCGCGAGCGACGTCGCAAAAATGTGTGCGCGCAACTCGCGCGGAACGGGTACGTGACTTCCCAGCGTGTCCGCCAGCGAGCCCATCCGATCGACCGAGCACTTCGTCTACGTGCTCGATCACGACGCCGGGCTGCGCAGCGTCCTGCCCGAGCCGGAGCGCGCCCGCGCACGCCAGCACGCGGTCGCAGCGGTCGTCGAGCTTCCGGCGGGCGACTGGGAGCCGAGCGCCGACCACGGCCTCGGCGCCGAGCTCGGCCTGCTCGTGCTGGAGGGTCTGCTGATCCGCGACGTGACCGTCGCAGACGCCCGCTGCGGCGAGCTCGTCGGTCCCGGGACGCTGCTGCGACCCCAAGACGACCGCGACAGCGACGCGCCGATGCGCCACGAGATCGGCTGGCGCGTCGTGGAGCCGGCTCGGCTGGCGGTGCTCGACCGCCGCTTCCTGCGCGTCGCCACGCACTGGCCGTCACTCGTGACCGCGCTCGTGGCGCGCGCGCTGGAGCGCGCCCACAACCTCAGCGTGATGGTCAGCATCCACAGCCTCAAGCGCGTCGACACGCGCCTGCTGGCGTTCTTCTGGCACCTCGCCGACCGCTTCGGCAAGGTCACCGCGGACGGCGTCCTGATCCCGCTCGGGCTCACGCACCGCCAGCTCGCGCTGCTCGTGGGTGCGCAGCGGCCGTCGGTCACCTCGGCGCTCGGAACGCTCGCCGAACGCGAGCTGCTGCGCCGCGACGAGCGGGGCAACTGGCTCTTGGCGATCACGACCGGCACCAGCCACCCCGACGAGGTCGCCCTCGAACGGGACGATCTCGTCGGCACAGCCGGCGTTCGAGCCTCTACCCGGTAGGCAGCGGCGGGCGCCGCGCGTCCGCCGGCGCAATCGGCAGCGGAGCCTCGACGACCACCACGCGGCCCATCGCGATCAGCTCGTCGACGAGCGCGAGCGCCGCGACATGTGTGCGGTCGCCGTGGCGGCGGATCGAACGTGCCGCGAACGTGCCGGCAGCGTCGAGCCCGAGGCGGCGATCGACGGATCCCGGCCCACCGCGCCCCATCCAGCGCAGCGGCCGCCGTCGCTGGCGGCGCGTCGCTTCCGCCCACTCGAGGCAGCGGCGCTCGCGTGCGTGCTCGACCTCGGACGTCGAGCGCGTGTTCACGACCTCGGCCGCGTAGCGGTAGAGATCCTGGCGCCGCTCGTCGTCGATGCGATCGTTGTAGGCGCGCATGAAGCCTGCGATCACCGGACAGACCGATGCCGGCCGGTCGCTGAACGGCTCGCCGCCGAGCATCGAGGCGAGCTCCATGACGCAGGCTCCCTCCCCCGGGGAGGCGTGCTTGCCCTTGCTGAGACGAATCGTCTGGTGACTGGCCTGCGCCACCGCGCGCTGCTCTGACATCGGCCACCCCTTTCCTCGAGCGCGAGAGGGGGATACCCATTGCAGTGGGGAGCGCGAACCCGCGCGTGCGGCCATAGCCGGCCTTGCGTCATCACGCGAACCCTCGGAGGGAGCGGAGCGGCGTCAGGCGGCGGCGTCGAGCGCCGCGTTGACGAGCGCGTCGGCGGCTGCGTTCTGCGCGCGCGGGACCGTGCGCACGCGCCAACGCTCGAAGCCGGCAAGCGCTTGCAGCGCCTGCGCGTGCAGCGGCTTGAGCCCGGCGTGCTTGACCTTGTACTGCCCGTTGATCTGCTTGGCGACGAGCTCCGAGTCGCCGATGACCTCGACCTCGCTGGCACCGAGCGCCCGCGCACGCTCGAGCCCGCGCAGCAGCGCGCGGTACTCGGCGACGTTGTTCGTCGTCTCGCCGATCGGTTCCCCGACCTCGTCGAGCAGCGCGCCGTCGGTGGCCGAGACGACGATGCCGATCGCCGCGGGGCCGGGATTTCCGCGCGCCCCGCCGTCGACGTGGACGACGACCTTCATCGCGCCGTGCCGCTCATGTGCTGCCGGCGTGCGGCACGCGATCGACCGCGGGGCGCTGGCGCCGGTCGCGCAGTTGGCGCATGCCGCCACCGTCGGCACCGCGCATGCGGCGCTCGCCCTGGCGGCGGTCGACGATGACCGTCACGTTCGGATCGTCCGCGTAATAGGCGGCGAGCTTGTCATACAGCTGCTCGGCAAGCGCCGCCGGCACCACGCAATAGATCACGCTCGCACCCCGCTCGCAGCCTTGCTCATCGAGCAGGATCGTAGTGGATGCGCTGGATGCCGCGTCGCCGCCGGCGCCCGCGACGACGTCGCCATCAGGCCGGCGCCAGCGTCCCGTACTCGTCGGTGGCGGCGTTCGCCTCGACGCGGTCCTCGATGGGGATCTCGGCCAGCTCGTAGCCCTGGCCGGCAAGTCGTACGGCAGCGCCGTCGTCGGACAGGTCGACCTCGTAGCGGTACCAGCACAGCTCCCACGACACGACGATCACGACGAGCGAGCCCTGCTCCTCCGCGGGCCGCACGACGACGACCGGCGCGCCGAGCGAGCGTGCGACGCCCGCCACCGTGCGCGGGTGCTCACTCGCGTTGAAGCGCTCGATCGCGCTGATCGTGCGCTGCTCAAGGCTCGTCGGAACCGCGCGCACCTGTCGCGGCACCGGCAGGGACGCCGGCAGGCGCTCGTGCTCGTTCAGGTCGTGCCGGCCGTTGCCATTGGAGCGAGGCGCCGCAGGCACCGGCCCGCGCTCGCCCTCGCGGCGCGACCCGCCGGCGCGTCGCAGCCGGTCGAGCAGCGAACGGCGCCGCTCGCCGCCGAAGCTGCGCGTGGCGCGTTCGAGCGCGACGCCCTCGCGCACCCACCCCTCGTTGACCGCCCGCACGGTGCACAGCTCGCAGACCTGACGGCGGTTGCCGCCGGCGAGATACGTCTCGGCGCGCTCGCCGCGCAGCAGCGTGCGACCGCAGACGTCGCACGTGACCTGTACGTGGGCGGTGCGAATGTCCTTCGTCGTCATCGGCCGTCGAGCCTAGCAACCAAGCTCGGGCAGGCGGCTACCCGCGGACCGCCTCGGCCGCGCCGTGGGCGTGCGCGACCGCCTTCTCGACGAGGTGGGCGGGGACCTCCTCGTAGCGCGCCAGATCCATCGTGAACTCCCCTTGGCCGCCTGTGATCGAACGCAGGTCGGGGGCGTAGCCGAGCATCTCCGCCATCGGCACCTCGGCCCGCACCTCGGTCATCCCGCCGACCGGTTCCATGCCGAGCGGGCGGCCGCGACGGCTGTTGAGGTCGCCGATCACATCGCCGACCGCATCCTCGGGGACGGAGATCGTCACGTGCATGATCGGCTCCAGCAGCACCGGGCTCGCGGCCTCGAGCGCCTGGCGCATCGCAAGCGCCCCGGCCGTCTTGAAGGCCATCTCAGACGAGTCGACGGAGTGGTAGGAGCCGTCGTAGAGGCGTACGCGCACGTCCTTGACCGGGTAGCCGGCCACCGCGCCGCGCTGCATCGCCTCCACCACCCCCTTCTCGACCGCCGGGATGAAGCTCCCCGGGATCGAGCCGCCTCTGATCGCGTTGACGAACTCGAAGCCCTTGCCGGCCTCGAGCGGCTCGACCTCGATCTGGCAGTCGCCGAACTGGCCGCGGCCGCCGCTCTGCTTCTTGTGGCGCCCGTGCGCTCTCGCGCTCGCACGGATCGTCTCCTGGTAGGGCACGCGCGGCGGGTGCAGCTCGACCTCGGCGCCGAAGCGCTCACGCAGCCGCGCTATCACGACCTCGACGTGGACCTGCGAGAGGCCGGCGACGATCTGCTCCCCGGTCTGCTCGTCGCGGTGCAGGTCGATCGTCGGGTCCTCCTCCTGGAGACGGCGCAGCGCCGTGAAGACCTTGTCCTCGTCGCCCTTCGTCTTCGGCTCGATCGCGAACGCCATGACCGGGGCCGGCAGGTCGATCGCGGGCATCGCGATCGGCTCGTCGCGCGCCGCGAGCCAATCCCCCGCACGCGTCTCCTTCAGCTTCGCGACGGCGCCGATGTCGCCGGGGCCGAACTCGTCGACGTGCTGGGTCTCGCGGCCACGGAACCCGAGCAGCTGGCCGATCCGCTCCTTCGCGTGAGCGCGCGTGTTGAGCACGTGGCTGTCATGTCGCATGACGCCCTGGTAGACCCGAAACAGGTTGATGCGCCCCGCGAACGCGTCGGCGCGCGTCTTGAACACGTAGGCGTAGAGGTCGCCGTCCTCGGTCGGCTCGAGCGTCATGTGCGCCACCTCGAGCCCACCGTGCTTCACCGGCGAGGGCAGGTCCTCGACGATCGCGTCGAGCAGCCGATTCGTCGCAAGGTTGCGCGTGGCGACGCCGCAGGTGACCGGGAACAGCGCGCCGTGGTTCGTGCCCTCCTTGAGCGCGTCGACGATCTCCGCGTGCGAGATCTCCTCACCCTCGAGGTAGCGCTCCATCAGCGCATCGGAGTTCTCGGCGACCTCGTCCATCAGCTTCTCGCGGTGCTCCTGCGCCTGCTCGATCAGCGCGTCTGGGATCGGGATCTCCCGGCAGTTGTCGCGCCCGTCGCCGTCGTAGGCGTACGCCTTCATGTCGACGAGATCGATCACGCCGGTGACGTCCTGCTCGGAGCCGATCGGGATCTCGGTCGCGACGACGTGCGGCCCGAAGGCCGCCTTGAGGCCGTCGAGCGTGCGGAAGAAATCGGCCCGCTCGCGGTCGAGCATGTTCACGAACAGCAGCCGCGCGAGGTCAAGCTCGGCGGCTCGCTGCCACAGGCGCGTCGTCGAGACCTCGACGCCCATCACCGCGTTGACGACGAAGACGGCCGACTCGCACACGCGCAGCGCGCCGAGCGCGTCGGCGACGAAGCTCGGCTCCCCGGGCGTGTCGAGCAGGTTGACCTTGCGCTCGGACCACTCGAACGACGTGAGCGCAGCGGAGATCGACATCTGGCGCGCCTTCTCGTCCGCGTCGGCGTCGGACACCGTCGTCCCCTCCGTCACGCGACCGAGGCGGGTGACCGCTCCGGCCGTGTACAGCAGCGCCTCGTGCAGCGAGGTCTTGCCGCTGCCGCGGTGTCCGACGAGGGCGACGTTGCGAATCCGGTCGGCGGACGTGTGCATGCCGGTCTCCTCTCGTGAGCTGGGAGATCCGACCATACCTGGCCCCGCCGGTCCCCGGAAGGGGCCGCCGGGCATGCCAGGTATGGGCGCCCGCGCGCCGCGGCCAGTGGTTCGGTTGTCCGGCCGCGCCCGAACGGCCGCGCGGCGCTACAGGACGTCGCCGTTGTCGGTCGAGAGGCGCGAGCGCAGGCGCAGCACGGCCTTCGTGTGCAACTGCGAGATGCGCGACTCGGTGACGCCGAGCACTTCGCCGATCTCGCGCAGCGTCAGGTTCTCGTAGTAGTAGAGGGCGATCACGAGCTTCTCGCGTTCAGGCAGGCGCGCGATCGCCTCGGCGACGCGGTCCTTCAGCTCGCTCGCGTCGACGAGCTTCTCCGGGTCTGGCGCGTCGTGGTCCTGGATCGTGTCGAGCAGCGAGATCTGGTCGCCGCTCGAGTCGGACACCGTCCACAGCTCGTCGAGCGCGGCGATCGTCGAGTTCGAGATCTGGATCAGCGCGTCCTGGAACTCGTCCATCGACATGCCGAGCTCGTTCGACATCTCCTCGTCGGTCGGCGCGCGCTGCAGCTTGTGTTCGAGCTTCGCGTTCGCGCGCTCGATCTCGCGTGCGCGGGCGCGCACCGAGCGCGGAACCCAGTCGAGCGAGCGCAGCTCGTCGATGATCGCGCCGCGGATGCGCGGGATCGCGTACGTCTCGAACTTGATCTCGCGGCCGAGGTCGAAGCGCTCGATCGCCGAGATCAACCCGATCAGCCCGTAGGAGATCAGGTCCGCTTCCTCGACGTGCGCTGGCAAGCCGGACGCCATGCGCCCAGCGACGTACTTCACAAGGGGGGAATAAGCGACGACCAGCCGCTCACGGGCACGTCCGTCGCCGCTCGCCTTGTAGCGGCGCCAGAGGTCCTTGAGCTCGATCGCTTTGACGTTGGTTTCCAGCGCCGCCTCCCGCGCTTAGGCTCGAGGATGGCTACGGGCGTAGGCCGTTCTCAGCCGGGCGGACTCTACCCGAGTGTAGACCTGCGTCGTAGAGATGGAGGCGTGGCCGAGCAGTTCCTGGATCGAGCGCAGGTCCGCGCCGCCGTCCAGCAGGTGGGTCGCGAAGGAGTGGCGCAGCGCGTGCGGCGAGGCTCCGGCGACGCCCACGGCCTGACGCGCCCACACGCGCAGACGGCGCCGGACGTCTGACGTCGACAGGCGCCTGCCCGACTTCGACACGAACAGCGCACGCGTCGCGTCGGCGGTCAGCAGCGCCGGTCGGCCGCGCGTCAGATAGCGGTTGATCGCCTGCAGGGCAGGCTCGCCGGTCGGCACGAAGCGCGTCTTGCCGCCCTTCCCCTCGACCCGCACGCGCTCGCCGTCGAAGTCGATCGCGTCGAGGTCGAGGTTCACGAGCTCCTCGGCGCGCAGGCCCGACGCATACGCCAGCTCGAACAGCGCGCGGTCGCGCAGCGCCAGCGCGCTGTCGGCGGGGATGCGGTCGAGCAGCGTGGCCACCTCGGCCGCCTTCAGCACGCGCGGCAGCCGCTGGCCGCGACGTGGCGCAGACAGCAGGTCGGCGGGGTTCTGCTCCAGCAGCCCGTGCTCGACGAGCGTGCGGAACAGCGCTCGCATGGAGGCGAGCTTGCGCGCGACGGTGCTCGGCGCCTGCCCGGCCTCGGTGAGGCCGGCGGCGTAGCGGCGCAGCGTGCGCGGCGTCACGGCGGCCGGCAGCAGCCGCTGCGCGATCGCCCAGCGCACGAACTGACCTGAGTCGACGGCATACGCGTGGCGCGTCTTCTCGGCGGCGCCGCGGCGGCGCAGATCCTGCTCCAGCAGCACGAGCGCGCGGCGCCAGCCGTCGTCGCCCGGCTGCCCGCCGCTACCCTGCCCCGCTGTGGCCGTCTTCTTCATCGACACCGACACCGGTCAGGTCGCCACGCGACGGCAGCTGATCGAGGCCGGGATGGTGGCCGAATCCGAGACGCCCGCGCGCCCGTGGCTGCGCATCCAGGGCAGCGACGACGCGACGACCATGTGGTATGCGGTGCTGCGCAAGCGGGAGCGGGGCATCTTCATCGGCGCTCTCGCTATTCGCCACGGCGAGCACCATGCCTCTTTGCTGCAAGGCGGGTGGGACGAGATTCCGCTCGACGAGCTGCGCCGCGGACCCGGTCCCGCCCGCCCGGCCACCGGCGACGCTCAGGCGATGTAGACCGTCGTGCCGAGCGGCGTGCGGTCGTAGAGGTCGATCACGTCCGGGATCGCCATGCGGATGCAGCCGTGCGACGCGGCGCTGCCGAGTGAGTTGACCTCCTCGGTGCCGTGGATCCCCGCGCCGGCGTAGATCCCCATCCAGCGCGCCTTGATCGGGTCGGCCGGACCGGGCGGGATCACCTTGCCGGCGAGGGGGCCGGCCCACGCGCTGTTCGGCACGTGCCACGACGGGTTCACCTGCTTGTCGTTGATCGCGTAGACGCCGGCAGGCGTCTCGAGGCCCGCCCGCCCGACCGCGATCGTGTAGGTCTTCTCCAGCTTGAGGTCCTTCCACAGGCGCAGCCTGAAATTCGAGCGATCGACCGTGATCACGACCGGGTACTTCGCCGCCAGCTGGGCGGTCGTGACGTTCGGCTTCACGCTCCGCACGTGCACGGCGACGCTGTGCGGCGCGTCGGCGGTCGTGAGCGCATGCACGACGGCGCGCCGCAGGAGACGGCGGTCGACCGCGATGCCGTCCTGCGCCGCCACCGGCGAGAGCGACGTCGGCGTGAAGTCGATGCTCGCGTCGCGCGGCGCGCGGTCGAAGCGGCCGCCCGTCTCGGCCAGGAAGTGCTCGATGGCGACGGACGAGTAGACGATCCGCGGCTGCACGTCGGCGTCGACGCTTCCGCCCGTGGCCTCGCGTCCGATGCGACTGAAGAAGGAGCCGTCACGGCTGCGCGCGAGCGCAGCATCGAGCGCGGCGTCGACGTTCACGGCGACGCCCGCGCGGCGCGCGGACAGCACGACGCGTCTGTCGCCGTAGGTTACGACGACCGGCCGGCGCAGCCTGCTCAGGAGCTGGTGCTCGAGCCGTGCGCGTGCCTGCTCGACGCGCATCCCACCGACGTCGACGCCGCTGATGCGCACGCCCTTGGCGATCGTGTCGCGCTTGCCGTGGTCATATGCCCACGCACCGACCGCACCGACGAGCACGGCTGCGATTGCCACCCCGATGACGATTCGACGACTGCGCACAGCGCCTCCCCGGCGATTCTACGCACGACGGGGACGTTCAAAGAAGCGCTGCAAGGGATCTGGCACGAGCGCCTGGACGTTTGGACGAGGCGAGCCGGTCCCAGGTCACCGGCGGGCAACCGGCGGTCCGGCCAGCAGCGGAGCGAGCCGCTGCGCGAGCTCGTCCCAGTCGGGCGCACAGACGACGCCCTCCTCGCGGCACAGCTCGCGGTTCCACGGATGCGCGATCGTGGCCGGGACGATGCCCGCATCCTGAGCGCGCATGATGTTCTGCGGGCTGTCGTCGATCAGCACGTCGATGTCGATCTCCGTGCAGCGCACGATCTTGTCCCACGAGCAGTGGAGGTCGTCGTACGGCAGGCCGATCTGCTCGAGCCATGCGGCCGTCACCTCGTGCGCATCGGTCGAGCGGTGGCTCGTGATGTGAATGAAGTGCCCGGCTTCGTGCCAGGCGACGACCGCCTCGACCGCGCCGGCGTACGGTGCGGCGGCGAGCACGTGCTCGCGCCGATGGCTCTCCGCCACCAGCGCCGCGACCTGCTCGCGGCGCAGCTGCACGACGTCCCACGTGACCTGCTCGTCGTAGGCGAGCGTCACGCCGAAGCGCCGGCGCGCAAGCAGCGCGAACAGGTCCCAGTAGTGGTGCAATGTCGAGTCGATGTCGATCGCTATGCGCATGTGCGCCACAGGGTAGACGGCCGCGTGGCGCCGGACGTCCCACCCCTCCACGACGGCTACGGCGCCAACGGAAGGTCCGCCTGGCTGGACATCGACTGGCCGGCGCACCAGCACTGGGTCGAGGTGGACGGCACGCCCGCGAACGTGATCGAGATCGGCTCCGGCCCGCCGCTGCTGTTCGTGCACGGTCTCGCCGGCTGCTGGCAGAACTGGCTCGAGAACATGCCCCGCTTCGCGGCGGCGCACCGCGTGATCGCCGTCGACCTGCCCGGCTTCGGCGCCTCGCCGATGGCCCCCGAGCGCATCTCGATCCCCGGCTACGCGCGCTTCCTCGACACGCTGTGCGAGGCGCTCGCGCTCGATGCGGCCGCCGTCGTCGGGAACTCGATGGGTGGGTACGTCGCCGCCGAGCTGGCGATCTCCTCACCGCAGCGGGTCGAGCGGCTCATGCTCGTCTCCCCCGCCGGGATCACGGCTGAGCACCTCCACCGCGACGGCGTGATGGCGGGCGCCCGCGTCGTCGCCGCCGTGACGACCCGGGCCGTGTCGCGTCACGAGCGCTTGGCGCGACGGCCCGGCCTGCGCCGCATCGCGCTGAGCTTTCCCGTGCACCATCCCGATCGCCTCTCGGCGCCGCTGGCGCACGAGCTGATGGAGGGGTCCGGCAAGCCGGGCTTCCTGCCGGCGATGGAGGCGATCATGGAGCACCGCATCAGCGAGCGGCTGCCGCAGATCGCCTGTCCGACGCTCGTCGTGTGGGGCGAGCAGGATCGCGTGATCCCGGTGCGCGACGCCGAGCGCTTCGGAGCACTGATCCCCGATGCGCGCGTCGTCATCCTGCCCGACACCGGGCACGTGGCGATGCTCGAGCGGCCTGAGCGCTTCAACGCGCTGCTCGAGGGCTTCCTGGCCGAGCAGCCGCCGGCCGCGCCTTCGGCGCCGAACGCCGCGGACGCGCTCAGCGCGTGACGGCGCCCTCGGCGGCGCTGCCGACCAGCTTCGCGTACTTCTGGATTGCGATGTCGACGTGCTCGTCGGCGCGCGGCGCGGGTCGGTAGGTCGCGAGCCGCTCGGCGAGCTGCGCGTCGTCGAGCGCGACGTCGATACGACGGCCGTCGACGTCGATCGTGATCTCGTCGCCGTCGCGCAGCGCACCGATCGGGCCGCCGCGGACCGCCTCGGGGGCGACATGCGCGGCCATGAAGCCATGCGTCGCGCCGGAGAAGCGGCCGTCGGTGATCAGCGCGACGCTCTCCCCCAGCCCCTCGCCCTGGATCGCGGCGGTGACCGCGAGCATCTCGCGCATCCCGGGGCCGCCGGCCGGGCCCTCGTTGCGGATCACGACGACGTCGCCCTCGCCGATCTCGTGCGCGAGCACGGCGGCCATCGCCGCCTCCTCGCCGTCGAAGACCCTCGCCGGACCGACGTGGTGGCGCCGCTCGTGGCCGGCGAGCTTGACGACGCAACCATCCGGCGAGACGTTGCCGCGCAGGATCGCGAAGCCGCCCGTGGCCTTCAGCGGATCGGCGAGCGGACGCACGACGTCCTGGCCCGGCGTCTCCTCGGCCTCGTCGGCGTGCTCGCCGATCGTGCGCCCGGTGACCGTGACCACCTCGCGGTGCAGCACGCCCACCTCGGCAAGGCGCCCGAGCACGACCGGGACGCCGCCGGCCTCGTAGAGGTCGGTGGCAGCGTATCTGCCCCCCGGCTGCAGGTCGCACAACAGCGGCGTGCGCTCGCTGATCGCGTCGAATTCGTCGATCGTCAGCGGCACGCCCATCTCCTTCGCGACCGCCAGCAGGTGCAGCACGCCGTTCGTCGAGCCGCCGCTCATCGCGACCGCCGCGATCGCGTTCTCGAGCGCCGGCTTCGTGATCACGTCGCTCGGGCGCTGCCCGCGCCGCAGCACGTCCATCACCAGCTCGCCGCACGCATGCGCGACCGCGAGCTTGCGGCCGTCCTCGGCGGGCACCATCGAGGAGCCGGCCGGCGAGATGCCGAGCACCTCGAACGCCATCGCCATCGTGTTCGCCGTGAACTGCCCGCCGCAGGCGCCGGCACCGGGCGAGGCGACCTCCTCCAGCGCGTGCAGCTCCTCCTCGGTGATCGTGCCCGCGGCAAACGCGCCGACGGCCTCGAACACCTGCTGGATCGTCACCTCGGCGCCCTTGTGGCGGCCGGGCCGGATCGAGCCGCCGTAGAGCATCAGCCCCGGGATGTCGAGGCGCGCGAGCGCCATCACGGTGCCGGGGATCGTCTTGTCGCACCCGCTGATGACCACGAGCGCGTCGAAGTGGTGGGCGCTCGCGACCAGCTCGATCGAGTCGGCGATCAGCTCGCGCGAGACGAGCGATGCGCGCATCCCCGACGTGCCCATCGTGATCCCGTCCGAGATCGCGATCGTGTTGAGCTCCATCGGCGTTCCCCCGGCCGCACGAATGCCCTCCTTCACTCTCGCCGCGAGCACGCGGTTGTTGAAGTTGCACGGCATCGTCTCGATCCACGAGTGCGCGACGCCGACGATCGGCTTCGCGAGGTCCTCGGCCGAGTAGCCGATTCCGTGCAGGTAGGCGCGTGCGGCGGCGCGTGCGGGGCCCTCGGTGAGAGCGCGGCTGCGGTGCTTGATGTCGAAGGCGACGGGTGCGCTCATGGGGCGGGGACTGTACCGCCCCGCGTCTGTCCGCCCTGCGCTGTTCCCGCGCCCGCCGCCCTGGCGCGCTCCCGCTCCCACTGACGCAGCCGCCACAGGTCCCGCTTGACCTGCCGCGGGTCGAGCTGACGCCCCGGCAGATGGAGATTGGCCGTCTCGATCAGACGCCGCTCGTCGCCGGTGAGCGCCATCCACTTCGCGAGCGCGTCGTCGGAGTCCGGCAGGCGTGCGCTGCCGTACGGCCGCGTCTCGTCGGGGAAGGCGACGCAGTACTCGTTCAGCAGCCGCCCGGTCTGCGGCAGGTAGGCGAGGATCGGCTTGTGCGGGTAGATCAGGTACGCGTACGGCGTGCCCGCCGTCGCCTCGTGCCCGCCGGGCCGCTCGGCCTGCATCCCCCACACGCGGATGAAGCCGAGGTCGCGGTACATCGCCCACTCCTCGTCGTTGACGCACGACTTCAGCAGTTGGCGGGCCCGCGCCTCGGCGCGCCGCTCGCGGCCCGGGTCGTAGCTCGGCATCGGCACGATCTGCCGACGCGCCTTGTGGCGCGACAGCGCCTCGCCGAGCCGCGGCGCGACGACCTCCCACAGCAGGGCGAGCACGACGAGCGCGGTGGCAGCGAGCGCGAGCAGCACGGCAGGCCCTTACCCGACCGGCTGACCGCTCGACACGGGCGCCAAGCTCGACGTGGCCTCAGGTCGGGGAACACGCATCGTGCCCCGCCCGCGCATCAGCGCCCGCCCGCAGCCCGTGGGAAGAAGATGACGCGCTCGGCGTCGCGCGGCACGTCGGCGAAGCTGCGCGCGAGCTGCGCGGTGCGGCGGCCCTGCCCGCTGAGCGGCACGGCGGCCCACATGCCGGCGTCGAGCTGGCGACGGAACTCATCGACCAGCCGCTCCTCGTCCTCGCGCACGTCCACGTCCCCCTCGGCGATCAGCACCTCGCCGTGTCCCGGCTTCATGCGCAGGAACCTCATGTGCCGATTATGGCAGAGGATTATGTGCCGCCGCGAGGGTGCGGCCGCCGCGCGCGGATTCCGAGCACGTCGACGGGTCCCGGGCCCTGCCCGATCTCGCGCAGCCCGTCGCGCACGGCGCGCGCGGCGCGCGCCTTCGCGGCGCGCGCCGCCTCGAGCGGCGTCCAGCCGTGCGCGAGGTGCGCCGCCAGCACGGACGAGTGCGTGCAGCCCGACCCATGCGCGGCACCATCCGCGAAGCGCTCGCCCGGGAGCTCGACGAGCGCCTCGCCGTCATAGAAGACGTCGACCGCCTCGGCGCGATGGCCACCCGTAACGACGACGCAGCGCGGCCCGAGCGCGTGGATCGCCTTCGCGAGCGCCGGCGCGTCCAGCTGCGACCCACCCCTCTCCGCGACGATCGCGCGTGCCTCCGGCAGGTTCGGCGTCGTCACGGTCACGCGCGGAAGCAGGCGCTCCACGAGCGCCGCGCGAGCCTCCAGCGCGAGCAACTCTGCGCCCGACTCCGACACCATCACGGGGTCGAGCACGATCGGCGTATCGGGGTCGAGCTCGTCGAGCGCGCGCTCGACGGCGACGATCGTCGCGACCGTGCCCAACATGCCGATCTTGACCGCATCGACGCCGATGTCGCGCTGCACGGCGTGCACCTGCGCGACGATCAGCTCCGGATCGACGACGCCGACGGCGTCGACGGCGACGGTGCTCTGCGCCGTGATCGCCGTGATCGCGGTCATCCCATGCACGCCGCAGGCCGCGAACGCCTTCAGATCGGCCTGGATGCCGGCGCCCCCGCCCGAGTCGGAGCCCGCGATCGAGAGCACGGCCGGCAGGCGGGGATCGGGCGTCGTCACGGCGCGCAGGTTAGAGCGTGGCCGGCCGTGCCGCCCGCCCGCAGCGGCGTGCCGTCCGCGCCGCGCCTCGCGGCGGCGCGGACGCACGCGATGGCCGCTGGGTACGATCGTCTCATGCGATCGCACGACGCGAGCGCTGCGTACGGCAATCTCAGGCCGTCGCCGTGTAGCGTCCACCGGGACCTCGTCGCACGAGACGCCGCAGCTCGAGCTGCGCGAGGCCGGCGAGCACCGCGTCGACGGCCGCCCCGCCGTCCGCGAGCGCCGCAACGGTGTCGCAGCCGCCGCCGACCCGGTCGAGCAGCGCGCGCAGGTCGGGCTCAAGCGACGCGATCTCCTGTCCCTGCCGCGATGGACCCAGGGTCGCCGCAGACGCGCCGAACAGCAGCTCGAGCACGTCACGCGGGCCGCGCACAAGCTGCGCCCCATCGGCGATCAAGGCATTCGTCCCGGCTGCGAGCGGCGCGGTCACGAGTCCGGGCACGGCGGCGACCTCGCGGCCGAGATCGGCCGCCTGCCCCGCGGTGATGAGTGAGCCGGACCGCTCCCCCGCCTCCACGACGACGGTCGCCTGCGCAAGCGCCGCGATCATGCGATTGCGGGCGGGAAAGCACCAGCGGCGTGCCGGCGTACCCGGCGGCAGCTCGGCGACGACCGCGCCGGTGGCGACGATCCGTGCATGCAGGCGTCGCTTGCTCGCCGGATAGGCCTGCTCGGGACCGCACGCCAGGACCGCCAGGGTCGTTCCCTCGGCTTCGAGCGCGCCCATGTGCGCGGCGGCGTCGACACCGAGCGCCATCCCGCTCACGACGGTCAGTCCGGCCGCGGCGAGCCCGCGCCCGAGCCCGCGCGCCTGCTCGAGCCCGTACGGGGTCGCGCGGCGAGCGCCGACGATCGCGACGCGGTCCGCCGCCGCGGCGCGCTCGAAGCGGTCGAGCGCGCCGCGGACGTAGAGCACGGCCGGCGCGTCGGGCAAGTCGTGCAGCGACGCCGGGTAGCGCGCGTTGCAGCGACACACCGCTGTGACCGCGCTCGCGACACAACGTCGCAGCGCTGCGGCTGTGACGAACTGCTCGTACTCGACGGCGATCGCCGTGCGCCGATCGCCGGCCAGCGCCGCGATCAGCGCCTCGTCCTCGAGCGCCAGCAAGCCGGAGCTGCCGCGCCGAGCGCTCCACGCGATCTCGATGTGCCCAGCGAGCCGTGCCACGAGCCACGAGCGCCGCAAGCAGGTGGTGCAGGCCCCACTGCCGAGCGTGCTCGTACGAGCAGCGGTCATGCTGCGATCGCCTCCTCCGCGCTCTCTCGCGCGCGCAACGCGAGCGCGTGCAGCACGTCGTCCAGCTCGACCACGTCGCGACCCGCGAGATCCGCGATCGTGCGGGCGACGCGCAGCACGCGATCGTGGCCGCGCGCGCTCAGGCCACCGCGGTCGTACGCCTGTGCGAGCGCGCGCCGCGCCGTTTCCTCCGCATGCACGTGCGCGCGCAGCAGGCGCGTGTCGAGCTGCGCGTTGGTGTGAGCGGGCGTGTCCGCGAGGCGCACGTGCTGGCGCTCACGTGCCGCCAGGACACGTTCCCGGACATCCCCGGAGGTGGTCCGCGGCGGGCCACCGAGCGCCGCGGCGCTCGGCCTGGCGACGGTCACGAGCAGGTCGATGCGGTCGAGCAGCGGTCCGCTCAGCCGGCGGCGGTGGCGCGCCAGCTCAAGCTCGCCGCAGCGGCACGCCCGGTCGCTGCCCGCGAACCCGCACGGGCACGGGTTGGTCGCTGCGACGAGCGTGAAGCGGGTCGGGAAGCGAAGCGCCTGCTGTCCGCGCACGATCACGATCTCGCCGTCCTCGATCGGTTGACGCAGCGCCTCCAGGCTGGGCCGCGAGAACTCGGACAGCTCGTCGAGGAAGAGGACGCCGTGGTGCGCGAGGCTCGCCTCGCCCGGGGCGGGTGGCCGCCCGCCGCCCACGAGACCGGCCGGCGAGATCGTGTGATGCGGCGCGCGGAACGGCCGTGTCGCCGCCAGGCCGCCGCGGTGGCTGATGCCCGCAACGCTGTGGATGCGCGTGACCTCGACCGCCTCGGCGCGCGTGAGCGGCGGCAGCAGCGCGGGAAGGCGCCGTGCCAGCATCGTCTTGCCGCTGCCCGGCGGGCCCTCGAGCAACAGGTTGTGGCCGCCGGCGGCGGCGATCTCGAGCGCGCGCAGCGGCAGTTCGTGTCCGCGCACGTCGGCGAGATCCGACTCCTCGGGCGCAGGTGCTTCGACCGCGGGAACGGGCGTCGGCGCCGGCGGCGGTGGGACGTCACCGCCGTCGAGCAGCTTGGCAATGCCACACAGGTCATCGACCGCCGCGACCGCGACCCCGTCGACGAGCGCCGCCTCCCCCGACCGCTCACGCGCGACGATCAGCCCCGCGACCCCGGCCCGGCGCGCCCCCTCTGCCACCGCGAGCACACCGCGGCAAGGACGTACCGTGCCCGCCAGCGACAGCTCGCCGAAGACCGCCCAGCGGTCGAGCGCGTCAGCCGAGCACTGGCCGCTCGCGGCGAGCAGGCCGACGGCGAGCGCTGCGTCGAATCCCGGCCCGACCTTGCGCAGGTGCGCCGGGGCGAGGTTCGCGGTGATGCGCCGCGCCGGGAATTCGAAGCCGGAGTTGAGGATCGCCGCGCGAACACGCTCGCGCGCCTCGCGCACCGCCGCGTCGGCCAGCCCGACGACACGGAAGGTGGGCAGGCCGGCGCGGATGTCGACCTCGACCCAGACGGGTCGCGGGTCGATGCCGTCGATGGCGAACGTGATGACGCGAGCGAGCACGACCAGGACGCTAGGACGTGTGCCGTCACAGCACACGCGCGCTTCGCAACGATTCTCACTCGGCCCGATCTTCGCCGATTTGCCTGCAAATCGTGACAAAACGCGTGCTTCCTCGCACGGACGTCCGCGTACGGTTCCGGTCGTGTCCAACGACCTGCGCCATCGTCTCGGCCGTGTCGGCGAGCAGCTCGCAGCCGAGCACCTCGAGCGGCGCGGCTTCGCGATCGTGACGCGCAACCACCGCACCCGCTGGGGCGAGATCGACCTGATCGCCGCCGACGAGCGGCGGATCGTCTTCTGCGAGGTGAAGACGCGGCGGGCCGGTGCCGCCGGCCCGTTTGACGGCCTGCGCGAGGCGCAGTGCCGCCGCCTGCGGCGGATGGCGGCCGCCTGGCTCCAGGAGCAGGGCGACCGCCCGCGCACGTCCGAGCTGCGCTTCGACGCGATCGGCGTCACGATCGACGCGTACGGCCGCCTCGTCGCACTGGAGCACCTCGAGGGAGCGTTCTAGCAGCACGCAGCGACGGCAGGCGTGGC